>ONSU01000058.1 GCA_900320545.1 uncultured Bacteroidales bacterium
AGGAAATCGTGGACTGGATCGCCTCCGGCACCAAGTTCCAGCGGCATTTCCACATTCCGCTCCAGGTGGGCAGCGACGTCCTCCTGAAGAAGGTGGGCCGCCGGTACGACACGGCCCTTTTCGCTTCCCGCATCGACTATATCCGGCAGGCGATGGAACGCCCGGGCGAGCCGAAGGTTTTCTTCGGCATCGATGTCATCGTGGGCCTTCCGGGTGAGACGGAGGAACTCTTCATGGAGACTTACAACTTCCTGAAAGACCGCATCAAACCGGCCTACCTCCATGTGTTCCCCTACTCCCGCCGCCCCGGCACCCGCGCCGCCGCGATGCCCGACCAGGTGCAGGACAGTCTGAAAACCGAGCGCGTGGCGCGCCTGGAAGCCCTCTGCGAGGACCTTCACGCCGCCTTCGTCGCCGCCAACAAAGGCCTCCCCGAGCGTGTCCTCTGGGAATCCACCGTCAAAGACGGCCTCATGTCCGGCTACACTGGCAATTACATTCGCGTGGAGAAAGCTTATGACCCTGCTTGGGTCAATCGGCTGGAGGATATCGTCCTATGAGTGAAGTAAAACTCACATTCTTGGGGACGGGGACTTCGCAGGGGGTGCCGATTATCGGGTGCCAGTGCGCGGTGTGCCAGTCGACGGATCAGCGCGACAAGCGGCTGAGGGCGGCGGCGTTCGTCGAGTACGAAGGATTCAAGATCCTCATCGACGCCGGCCCGGATTTCCGCACGCAGATGCTGGCGAAGGGCATTCGGCACCTGGATGCCATTCTGCTGACGCACAAGCATAAGGACCATACGGGAGGACTGGACGACGTGCGGTCGTTCAACTACATCGACCGAAAGGTGGTGGAGATCTACTGCGAGGAGGAGGTGCTGAAAGCGCTGCGGAACGACTATGCGTATGCCTTTGCAGAGCACAAGTATCCCGGGGCTCCGGAGTGGCATGTGCACACCATCGACGAAAGGCCTTTCCGGATTACTTCCCTGGAGAATACCGGCGACCTGGAATGGGTCCATGATACCGGGTATTTCTATCGGAAGGCGGACGGGACGCTCGTCCCTACAGACAATGCCATCGTGCCGGCCTTACCGGCCCTTCCGGGGGCGGATTGCGGCACCATCGACGGTGTCAAATACTGTTCGGAAACATCGCCTATATCACGGACATGAGTTCCCTTCCGGAGAGCGAACTGAGCAAGCTGCAAGGATTGGAGCATGTCTCGCTGAATACGGTGGGATATTTCCCCCATCATTCGCATTTCTCGCTGGACCAGGCGCTTACGCTTGCCGACCGGATCGGCGCGAAGCATACCTGGCTCACCCATTTGAGTCACGCATTCCCTTCGCATGGAGCTTTCTGCGACGACCTTCGCCGCCGCTGCGCCGAGCGCGGGATCCGCTCCGATGTGCAGCCCGCTTACGACGGGCTGACAGTCACGGCTCCGTAGCAAGGGAGTCGTCCTGTCCGTCAATGAATTCCACGGCGCTGTCCACGAGCAGCCAGATGGCGAGGGCCGCGAGGGCCATAGTAATAAGATTCCCTATCATTGCATTCGGTGTTTTGGTTTCCGTGCCAAACTAGCGTACAGCTATCGGCCGTCCGCTAAAAATGCAGCCTGGGCCGGGGCGATGCGCCTGTAGCCTTCCTCGTTCATGTGGAGCTTGTCCTCCATATAGAACTTATCCACATTGAACTCGTTGATACCTTGCAAGTTGAACTGGTCCAGAACCGGGATGCCGTAGTAAGCGCAGCAGGCTTTCTGGCCTTCGATGTAATCGGCAAAGGTCTTGCCGGTCTTATTGGGTTCAGTGGAGAAGGGGTTGTGCCCGGCATCGACACCGAAGAAACGGAGGGAGGTGAAGAAATAGATCTCCGCGTTCGGGTTCTTTTCCAGCAGTGTCTTGATGCAGTAATTGATGCCGCCGCACTGGGTGGTGAGCTTGCTCTTGTCGTAGCCGTCGAGGGCGGTGTAGTCCTTCCAGGTGCCGCATTCGCGGCTGTTGGTGTAGTCGTTGGTCGATGCCCACAGCACATAGACGTCATAGACACCGGCGTCCTCCACCTGCTGCTGAAGGGTGTAGCCC
>ONSU01000057.1 GCA_900320545.1 uncultured Bacteroidales bacterium
TCCGCGTAGGAAGGTGATGCTCGGCTGAAGGCCGAGGTCGTAACGCTTGAACTTCTCCTTGCCGTCGAGCGGATCGCTCGGGTCCGCATCGACATAGTATGTGTCGGCAGAGGTCATGATCGAGAGCGCGGGGCCGAGGCCGACGACCATCCTGGTTCCTTCGGATTCGAAATGATACCGGGCCGTCACGAATACGTCGGCGAGGCTCATCCCGTCGGGGTCATTGCCTACCGCCATGAAGTGGTCGATCTGGCTGAGCTGTGCGCGAAGGCCGACTCCAGGCATCACCGACCACTGGTCGTTGAATCGGATATCGAGGCCATAGGATAGACGGAGCACGGCTCCGGGGTTCTCCTCACGCGCCAGATAACCGCTTTCCAGGAACAATCCGCCGCCCAGCTGGAAGTTGCTCTCCAGCCGCTTCCAAGCTGCATTCTGCTGCGCTGAAGCGGCGATGCTGACCAGCACGGCCGCCATAAGGAATAGGGATCTCTTCATACGAAATATCATTTACTGCAATGAGCCTTCCGATAGGCCATATATTAAACGCCGAATTTGTCAAAACCTTGCTTCGGTATCGGCACTTTTTTAATTATCATTAATGAAAGCCTAAACGCTGCCCTTTTCCGGGTCAACGATTCTGTTCCCGGTATGCGGTCGGCGTGAGTCCGGCATGGCGCTGGAAGTAACGGTAGAAGTCCATCTGGTTGTTGAAATGCAGCAGCCAGGCGATCTCCTTGACCGGTTGGGAGGTGTACCGCAGATAATAGCGGGCTTCCATCAGCACGTATTCCGCGATCCATTCGGGCGCCGTGCGTCCCGTGTCCTCCCGGATGATGGCTGACAGGTATTTCGGAGTCAGGCCGAGCCTGGCGGCATAGAAGGCCGTGTCGCGGTGCTCCGTGTGGTAGCGGGCGATCAAGGCTATGAATTGCCTCGAGACCGGGAGCGTCCCCTCCCTGGCGACGGATTCCTCTCCTGCCATCCTGTCCCATATCCGCATCAGCTCGATGCTCATCGACCTAAGCAGGTAGCACAGGCTGCGGGTCACGTCTGCGTGACGGTCGCCCGTGACGGATCGGAAGATGTTCTGACCATCCGGCAGCGGAAGGCATAGAGGGCCCCCAGCCTGTCGAACTCCATCTCCTGGAGCATCTGCTCTGAGATGGCCATGATGGTGATCCTTCCCGGGCCGCCCCCCTCCTTCCAGGAGAAGGAGAGGATATCCTCCGGCAGGCTTATCGCGAAACAGTCCCTGGTCACGCGGTACCCGTCCATTCCGATCCGCAGGTCGAACTCTCCCTCGATGCAGTAGAGGCAGATTACGCCTGCGAAACGGTACGGGAACGTCAGGCGGCGTTCTATCCCGGCACGGAACGGCAGGTTCATGATGAAGAAATCATCCCCGTGCGACAACATGGGGCGGACATCAAGGATGTCCCGCATCTTCGGGAGCGTCAGATTGTCCATAAAATCAGTGAAAAGGTATAATAATATGTTCTACAAATATAATCATTTCAAAACTTTTGGCCAAAATGTATAATGATTAAATTGCGGGTGTCCAGTCAAGACCGTACCTTTGCTCCGTGAAACGATATCTGCATATCTACTCGCTTACAGTCGCGGACATCGACGCGTCCCGCAGGATGACGGCTGGCGCCGTGTTATGCTATTTCCAGGACACGATCGGTCGTTTCCTGTCGGAGGCGAACGTTTCCGCCTTCGACCTCCTGGAGGAGGGCCGCACCTGGATGATCCTCGAGTTCCACGGTTCCCTTTCCGGAGAGATGCCCGCGTGGCCGGGCATCGTGCAGGTGGAGGTCTTCTTGTCTGAGATCACGTCCTTGAAGGCATACGTGGACTATATCTTCCGGGACGTACGGGGTAACATCGTCACCCGCGGGACCAGCGTTTGGGTGATGATAAATCTCAAGACACGAAGGCCGGTCCCCTGCGGCGAGGTCCAGCGCTTCACGCAGCAGTATGATCCGCGGAACCACGTCCCCCACCTCCGCTACCACTTCCCCGACGACGGGCAATCGGCGGGTGCCGTGTCGATGGGCCATCGGGTGACCCGGTTGGAGACCGATTTCAACGGTCACATGAGCAACCGGGACTTTGTCCGCCTCGCCCTCTCCACCATCGACCCCGCCGCCATCGAGGGACGGACCATCCGGGAGATACACGTCAGGTTCCATCAGGAATGCCTTGCGGGAGAGACGCTGGACTGCGTCTGCGCCGCCGGCAAGGACGGCCGGATAACCATCCGTATCGCCAAGCCCGACGGTACGGCCGCCTGCCTGGTATCCACCGTCTGGATCTTAAAAGAGCATCATGCCCGGACCGGGTCAAAAGAAAAGGGATTCTCGGCCACCAGGGCCGCTTCAGTGAACCTCCCGAACACCTCGGAGAAATCATCGACGCTTTCACAACGAATGTTGAACGTCAGTACATTTCCCATAGACACAAGTATCTCCAAGCCTTTATTGACTTGGAGAACTCGAAGAGTGTTTGACGGAC
>ONSU01000055.1 GCA_900320545.1 uncultured Bacteroidales bacterium
GGAGGCCACTGAAAAACCCCTCTGAATAGGCTCTCGGGCCTATTGAAAAAGATAGCAGAAGACCAAGTTATATTTGGTAGTCTGCTATCTTTTTTGTAACTTTAACCTACTGAATGACAAGCGGTTATGCTCAACAAACAAGGTAATCTGAACTTAGGCCCATACTCGGATCTATACGATTTGATTGTTCCGAAGGACAATCAATTCCGTCAGTTCAAGGAACTATGCAATGACTTTGAATTCATCTTTGATGAGTTGAAGGACAAGTATTGTCAAGACAACGGTCGCACGGCCATCGATCCGCGGGTGATGTTCAAGTACCTGTTGATCAAGGTGATTGATAACTGGTCCGATGTCGATGTGGTGGAGCAGTCCCGTTACAACATGGCGTACAAGTGCTTCCTGGGTCTGCCTCCGGAGCAGACGGAGATGATCGACCCGAGCAGCCTGACCCGTTTCCGCCGACAGCGGCTCCAGGATCCGGAGCTGATGGACAAGCTGATCTCCCAGAGCCTGAAGGTGGCCGCGGAGCATGGCCTGATCAAGTCGAAGTCCATCATCATGGACTCGACCCATACGCGCTCCCGTGCGAACCGCCGTTATCCCAGCGAGTATCTTCAGAAGCTGGGCAAGGACCTTCGCAAGAGTCTGTACCGCTTCGACGAGAGCGTGAAGAAGGACTTGCCGGAAAAGTATGAGGGGGAGGATATTGAGAAGGTGATGTCCTATGCCGAGTCGCTCGTGCAGGCCGTCTCGGAGATGCCGCTGTCCCAGTTGCCTGGCGTTTCCAAGCACTTGAACCTGTTAAAGGAGGCGATTGACGACATCAAGGATCACTTCGAGTGCTCGGCCGATTCCGATGCGCGCACGGGCCACAAGAGCGAGGACGACGAGTTCTTCGGCTACAAGACGCACATGGCCATCAACCAGGAGCGGCTGGTGACCGCGGCCGTGGTCACCTCCGGAGAAGCCGCGGACGGGGACCATATGCAGGAACTGATCGACAAGAGCCGCGCGAATGGGCAGGTGGTGGAGGAAGCTATCGGTGACGGGGCGTATTCGAGCAACGAGAATCTGGAGGAATGCGAAAGGAAGGGCGTGAAGGTCATCGCGAAGTTGAATGCGAATGTCGTTCAGGGATGCCGCAAGGATGACGTCGGCTTCTCGTTCAACAAGGATGCGGGGATGTATGTCTGCCCGGCCGGCCACATGGCCATCCGCAAGGCTGTCGCCAAGGCGCGGGACAACGTGGCGGCCAGGGAGGTCCATTACTTCGACACACGCAAATGCGTCTTATGCAAAAGGCGAGAGGGCTGCTTTGCTTTTAATCAGAGGACAAAGTCTTACTCGGTATCTATCTATAGCGAGGCCCAGGAGAGGCAGAAGGAGTTCCAGGAGACAGACGAGTTCAAGGAGAAATACCGGGAACGATACAAGATAGAGGCGAAGAACTCGGACTTGAAGAACAATCTCGGATATGACAGGGCGGAATCCTACGGCATCGGATGCATGGCCCTGCAGGGGGCGGTGGCGATATACGCGTCAAATCTGAAGCGAATCGTGCGATTATTGAGCGAAAAGATCGGTAAATAGCAGGGAGAACCTCTATTCAAAATAAAACAACCCCTCGAGAATCGAAAAACCGGACAAGGAATCGAAATCTCGAGGGGGCTTTTAAATATGCGATTCTCAGAGGGTTACATAAGCAAAGTCTTTTTCAGTGGTCTCCGTCCAGCAGGCGGTCCTTGTCGTAGCGGTGGATCTTCGTTTCGCCGGCGAGGATAAGGTAGCCGTTTTCGGCGAGGGAGTCGAGCTCGTTCTCGCCGGGATAGACTTCGGTGGGGGCGATGAAGGCGGTGCGGCGGCGGATGTCGGCGACGATGCGGCTGTCCTTGGCGATGCCGCCGGTGAGGAGGATGACGTCGACCTTTCCGTCCACGGTGGTGGCGAGGGAGGCGATGTATTTGGCGACGTTCAGGCCGAAGGCGTCGAGCCAGGTGTCCACCTTCGGGTCGTCGGCGGCGCGGCGCTCCAGCTCACGGAGGTCGTTGGTGCCGAAGAAGGCGACGGCGCCGCCCCGGCCGAGGACGCGGTGCTTCACTTCCCGCTCGGACAGGCCGCTGCGGAAGCACATCTCGATCAGCGGAAAGGCCGGGCAGGAGCCGGCGCGTTCCGGGGTGAAGGGGCCGTCGCCGCCCAGGCCGTTGTTCGTGTCGATGACCTTTCCATTCCGGTGCAGGGTGACGGTGATGCCGCCGCCCATGTGGGCCACGATCGCCGTCACGTCATTGGTGGTGTGCCCATGCTCGTGGAGGTAGCGGCGGACAACGGCGCGGGAATTCAGGGCGTGGAAGAAGGCGCGGCGCGGGAAATCGGGAAGACCGCCCACGTGACACTCCGGGAGCATCTCGTCGGCCATCGGCGGGTCCGCGACGTAGGCCAGGCAGGCGGGGCCGCCGATGCCGCGCTCGCGGCGGAAGGCGGTGACCTCGGCGGCGATGTCGTCGGCGATCACGGCCGACAGGTTGCAGGCGTGGACGCCGTCGCGGCCGGAAAGGAGCACCTCGCGCATATCGGCATTGACACTATAAACGCCGGTCACGGCCGGGGCGAAAAGGCCGCCGCGCGCCATCACGATGTCGATGTCGCCAAGGCCCACGCCCGCATCCCGGAGGAAATCCATCACGATGCCCCGGCGGAGGTCGCCCTGCTCCAGCACGCTGTCGAACCGCAGCACCTCCTGGGCGCTGAGTTCCAGATTCCGGACCAGGACGGTGTCCCCGTCCACATAATACCCCACCTTGGTCGTCGTCGACCCCGTGTTGATGGCGAGTACCTTTCCTTTCATGTCTTCCGCTTTCGGTTTAGGTTCACGCAAATGTACCCACGCACGCGCGTTCCGCCATAAAAGAGTGGCGAGTCCCCGGTTTTTGTGGCGAAATCCGGATGATGGGGGCGAATAATTGGTTACCTTTGTAAAAACACGGAAACCATGATCGACCAAATCCTCACCTACAACGCCCGGTTCGTGGCCAATAAGGAGTACGAACCTTATGTGACCGACAAGTTTCCCGCCAAGAAGCTGGCGGTGCTCACGTGCATGGACACGCGGCTGACGGAGCTGCTGCCGAAGGCCCTGGGTCTCCGGAACGGCGATGCGAAGATCATCAAGAACGCCGGCGGGCTGGTGCTGTCGGAGACAGATTCGGCCATCCGGTCGCTGCTCGTGGGCATCTACGAGCTGGGGGTGCAGGAGGTGATGGTGGTCCATCACTCCACCTGCGGCGCCTGCCACATGAGCTACGACGAGTTCAAGCCTCACATGCTGGAGCGCGGCATCTCCCCCGAAACGCTCGCGGAA
>ONSU01000051.1 GCA_900320545.1 uncultured Bacteroidales bacterium
CAGACACAGCGTCTCGCCGCCGACTTCTACGACGCGGCGACGCAGTATGTGGAGACGGTGCAGCGGCGCGACTGGAAAAAGCGCGACGAACTGCGTGAGAACCTGAAGAAGGAAGTGGAGGCGTTCAACGATCCGATGGTTACCTATCTATGGATGGGCGACTACGGCCACGCTTCTTCCGACGAGCGCTGGGCGTTCGTGAAGAACCGCGCCAAGGCTTTCCGCGAAGGGCACAACACGGCCCTGTACCGGGGCGTCGACGGGCTGATGGGCGGTGCTATGAAAGACTTCATGGCGTCGGACTACGAGTATGTCCTGTGGCATCTGCTGGGCAGTCGCTCCTATTCTGATATCAATAACGATGAAATCTACAAGGCCTTGAAGGCGGAGGTGGACGGAAAGTACCCCGCCGAAGGCTATCTGGCTTATTATGTGGCCAACCGGACAGAGGAGATAGAGGTTGATGTTTTCTCGGAGGAGGATTTCTTCGAAACGGATGTAGAGAAGAATGCCCGCAAGGCCGCTTTGGAGGCCGTGGCGAAGAAGTATGCCGGCACGGCGGTCGCTTTCTGGCCCCGCCAGGAAATCTTCCGGATAGAGTTCAATGACCTGAATGAAGCGAAGGCCGGGCAGGCCGCCTATCAGGCGCTTTATCACAAGTGCCTGACCTACGAAAAAGAACGCGGCGCCCTGAAGGGGGATGAGGCGAAGATCGCCAAGGGCTGCGAGGCCGTAAGGAATCTGACAAATACATTGACAGCCAAGGACGTGCGGGTCCGGCTCATGGACAAGAAGGCATGCGTAATCTTCCGAAACCTGGACAAGGCCACCCTCACGCTCCGGGAGGACAAGAAGACGCTGAAGACCTGGAACGTCACCAATCCCACCGGCAGTTTCTATGTCCAGGATACCGTGAAGATTGACCTTCCGACATTGCCCGACGGCTCCTATACCCTGGAGGCCGTGAACGGGAAACTCAACGGCAGTACCTTCTACAACCAACACACCCTTTCGCTGGCCCTCCGCCGCCAGGCCGATGGCTACGCGGCCTATGTTACGGATTATGTGAGCGGCAAGCCGCTGGATAAAGCGAAACTGACCCTCTGGAAGGGAGATACGGAGGTCGCTTCGGAGATGGTCAGCCTGGACGGTTTCACCGTGCTTCCCAAGAAGTTCGAGCAGATTCTCACCGGCAACACCAGGAACGCCTACTACTCCCTGACGGCGGAAACCGGATCCGGGACGAATCTGCGTAAAAGCGAAAGACTGGGCATCGGCCGTTACTATGCGGAGAATGATTCCGACGACGGACCGGACGATGCTTACTGCAACATCTACCGCGACCGCGGCGCCTACAACCCCGGCGACGTCCTCCAGTTCAAGGCCGTCGTGTATCAGGGGAATCTCGTGGACCGCGTGTCTGTGGTTCCGGACAAGGAACTCCAGGTTTCCCTCTTCAATACCGAGGGGAAGGCGCTTGAGCGTCTGAAGCTGAAAACCAATGAGTTTGGTTCCGTCTCCGGCTCCTTTACCCTGCCCAAGGACGAGCGGAACGGTTATTTCAACATCCAGATTACGAGCGGAAAGAAGCATCTGGCCACGGACGATTTCCGCGTGGATGAGTTCGTCCTGCCCACGTTCACGCTCTCCTTCGACACCAACGACAAATTGTACCTGAAGGGTGACGATGTCGTCATCTCCGGAAAGGTCAAGAGCTATTCCGGCCATAGCCTGGCCGGTTCCAACCTGGCCGTGAAGGTGGAGCATTGGGGCAAGGTGGTGCTCGAGCGGGACATCCGGCCCGAGGCCGACGGCTCCTTCTCCTTCGGCTTCAAGGCCGAAAAAACGGGCTGGTACAATGCCGAGGTCACCGTCACCGACGCTACCGGCGAGATGCAGGAGTTTGGCGCAGGCGTCTATATCAGCGACAACATCTCCGTTTCCCTGTCCATGGAGAACGCCGCGGAAGGCGAGTTCACTGTGATGGAGGAGAAGGATGAGGGCGGGCCGCTCCGTTACCGGCCGGTCACGCGCCGCTGGCGTCCGTTCCCTTCCAAGTATATTGCCGACGGCGACGTCGCCCGCGTGAAGATGCAGGTGGACAACAGCGACGGAAACAAGATCGATGTCCCCGTTCAGTATCAGCTCTTTGCGGAGGACAGCACCGTCGTCCGTTCCGGGAAGACCGCATCCGGCGAGACTGTCGACATCGACCTGAAGGGGCTTCCGGACGGTCTTTATACCCTCGTCGGCAAGGCTTCCGAGCGGGATGCCGAGGACGAGGAAAAGTGCTACATTCTCAAGGTTTCCCGGGACGGGAAGGTCCTGGACGCACCCCTCCGCAGCCTCTTCCTGACAGGTCCGGAGGATGTGCCGATGGGTGAAAAGATCCGCCTGACCATGGGTACGGCCGATGGTGCCGAATATGCCATTGTCACGCTCTTCGGCAAGGGCCGTAAGGTGCTGGAAACCAAGAAGATCGTCCTAAGAGGCGAACGCGCGAAGGAAGGTTCCCTGACGACGCTGGAGTTCGACTACAAGCCCGAGTATCCCGATGCCGTCCGTTTACAGGTGTTCTACTTCAAGCGGGGCGAGGCCATTACCTTCGACAAGGAATACTCCCGTACCCGTACCCGCCTGGCACTGCCGCTCAAGTTCGACCGCTTTGTGGACAAGGCTTTCCCGGGAACGGCATATACCTTAACCCTCAAGACTGATCCGGGCGTGGAAGCCCTCGCCGCCGTGTATGACAAGAGCATCGACGCCATCGCCCCTAACTACTGGCCGGTAGTCACCCTGCGGGAGTTCAGCGTCCCGTATGTCGATGTCAATTCCGTCTGCGGCCGGGTGAGCGGGGATGATCCGTACGACGATGATCTGGCCCTGGAGGTACCGGTCGCCGGCTATGGCGCCGCGCCGAAGATGGCCGCCACCCGGTCCATGACCAACATGGCCGTCATGGAAGACGCCGTCGAGACGACGGATGCCATCGCCTTCCAGATGGTGGAGGAGAAACCCGGTTTCGATGCAGGGGAGGATGTGACGATCCGCTTCAAGTTCGAGAATGCCCTGACCTTCCAGCCGCACCTCCTTTCCGATGCCGACGGCAACCTCTCGTTCACGTTCAATACTTCCGACAAGTTGTCTACCTACTATGTGGCGCTGTATGCCCATGACAAGGGGATGCGGAATGCTTACGTCCGCGAGGAGATGGTTGTCAGCGTGCCCGTGAAGGTGGCGG
>ONSU01000056.1 GCA_900320545.1 uncultured Bacteroidales bacterium
TCTTCCGACACGACTTTCACCACCGTTCTGCTATCGACACCCATTTCCCGGAGTTTGTCAGCGTACGATTGCCCGTTGGCTTTATCCCGGAGCTCCATGTATTTCTTCCTGGTGCATTTGACGGCTTTGTCCTTGCGGGAAAGCTCCACAACCGCATCGGCAGGATTCTGCTCAAGACCTACGGCGGTAAAGTGGAACAGCCCGTCGGCATCCACCGCATCCAGAATCAATCCCGGCAGTCCGCCCAGGACATACGGGCCATAGGATACCGGAATCTCCGGAGCAAACCAAACCGTCCAGTCACGGCCATACACCATTGCCTTTGCCTGGAGACAGGCATACCCGCACACTGTCGTGTCCCGGCCGGTCGTTTCCCAGGACATCTGCGGAAGCTTCTCCTCATACCACATCTTATCACTCACGATATCATTGAGGTAAGTGTACCTTCCCTCTGCCGAAGGCTCCACGAGCACTTCAAGCGGGTTGGGGTTCGGGAATTCCTTGGCCCTGTTGTCGGGGCTGTAGAATACGGCGCTCGTTTCGCCGATATCCAGATGCCAGCGATAAACCTGGCGCTGGGGCCCATATTGGGCGTCGCAATCATACGTCACACGGTACTGCGCCTTTTCCTGTGCGCCGGCCATCAGGGCCGAGAGCATCATCACGAAAACAAGAATCTTTTTCATCGTAATATGTGTTATTGTCATTCTGAGCGGCCATCAGGGCCGAGAGCATCATCACGAAAACAAGAATTTTTTTCATCATGCTGCAAAAGTAACCCCTCCTGCCCGGAATCATGGTTAACGGAACGTTAAGAGAGTGTTAACAAGTGTTAACGGCCGCCCGAAATCCCTTGATTCTTGCTACCTTTGCTCCGTGAGATTCAGGAAATCATATCTTCTGCCCCTGCTGGCCATCATCTCCCTGGCGGCCATTGCTGCGTATGAACTCTACTGGATCAAAGGCCTTTACAAAACCCGCCGGGAAGCAGCCGTTTCCGAAATCCGGGTTTCCATTACCTGGGCGGAAATGGAGGAACTCACCGCCCGGCGGAAGCAATCTTCGGACAGCGTTCATTTCTCGGCGCAGGTTTACAGTGGGAGCAATGTCCGGCTTTCGAAAATTGTCTCCACCCAGTTCGCTTCGCCCGGAGACAGCATCCCTGAAGCCATTACGGTTGCTAAGGTGGATAAGCCTTTTGAGGCGGATATTCTCGGAGAAACGGCCGGCAAAACGAACCTTCCCGTCATGGACAGTATCCTCGCACACCGTCTGGATTCCCTGGGCTATCCGCTGGAGCACCGGATTCTCCTGATGGACGGGGAAGAAGTCCTGGCCGAAGCCCAAACACCGGCGTACATTTCTTCCTCGCGGGATGAACACATATCCATGACCTCCATCGCCAACCGCGGTGCCGGATATGAACTGTATTGCGAACCCATGACCGGCTCCGTCCTCCGAGGAATGATTGGCGTCCTCCTGATGTCTGCCGGCATCCTCCTCATCCTGGGACTGGTCTTCTATCTAATGATGCGGGCCCTCCGCAAGCAGCGCGAGCTGGACGAAATGAAGTCCGACTTCACCAGCAACATGACCCACGAGCTGAAGACCCCCATCGCCGTGGCCTATGCCGCCAATGACGCCATGCTGGTCTACGGCCTTGACAAGAATCCGGAAAAACGGGAAGAATATCTGAAGGTCACGCGGGAGTCCCTGGAGAAACTGAACGGAATGGTGGAGCAGATCCTTTCCATGTCGATGGAAAACCGAGACCGCCTATCGCTCCGCATCGAGAATACAGAGCTGAAGCCGTTGCTGGATTCCGTCGCGGCACAGGCCCACCTCAGTGCCGGAAAGCCCTGCGAAATAGCCGTCAGCGTCACACCGGAAGGCCTCACTGCCGATATAGACGCCTCCCTGATGTCCAGCGTCATCGCCACACTCCTGGACAATGCCGTCAAGTACTCCGGCGACAGCGCAGACATCCATCTCTCTGCCGACGAGAAGGATGGCCACGTCCGGATATCGGTCCGTGACAAAGGCATCGGCATCGCTCCTGAGAAGCAGGCCCATATCTTCGAGAAATTCTACCGCGTACCCACCGGTGATGTCCACGATGTCAAGGGTTACGGTATCGGCCTATTCTTTGCCAAAACCATTGTAGAAAAGCACGGCGGCAGAATCTCCGTCGATAGCGAACCCGGCAGGGGAAGCACATTCACCATCGAACTATGAGCAGCAAGGTACTATTGGTAGAGGACGAAAGGACGCTCTCAGGCATCGTGAGAGACGCCCTGGAAACGATGGATTTCTCCGTCGAGCTGGCCTATGACGGGTCGGAAGGTTTGCACCGGTACTTCGAATTGCGGCCCG
>ONSU01000050.1 GCA_900320545.1 uncultured Bacteroidales bacterium
TAAGATTTACATGTCCGACGTGGGACTTCTGAATACCAAGACGCAGATGCCGGTTCAGATGCTGCTGAACGCCATAGAGACCGACAATACCTTCCTCGGATCCGTCGCTGAAAATTATGTGGGACAGGCACTTGCAGCCAATGGCATAGCACTCCGTTATTGGAAGAATGACAACACACAGGAGGTCGAATTCATCCTACAAGACGGGATGAACGTGATTCCAGTGGAAGTCAAGAAGGGGAGGAAGGTGGATGCTATCAGCCTTAATAATTTCAAAAAGACCTACAATTGCCCTTTCGCCTATAGAATCTCCGGAAAGAATTTCGGGTTTGCCAATGGAATCAAGGCGGTTCCTCTTTATGCCGTCTTCTGTATAGAAGCGAATGGGGACCTTGAATTTGAAGACAGTTAAATCTGGACGGCATCATGATCGCCACCACCAACCTCACACAGAACCTGGACCCTGCCTTCGAGCGCCGTTTCCTGTATAAGATTTGCTTTGAAAAGCCGGACGTTGAGGTTCGGAAGAAGATCTGGGAAACAATGATTCCGTCACTTTCCGACCAGGAGTACTCCCTCCTGGCCGCCGCCTATGAATTCAGTGGCGGCCAGATGGAAAACATCTCCAGGAAATACTCCATCGGCACTATCCTGAATGGTGAGCCGGAAGACAGACTTTCCGTTCTCTACTCTTACTGCAATGCTGAAAAACTGGACAACACTGTCCGCCGCAGAATTGGTTTCTAATAGTCTGAAAAGGGTAAATTTTGCCCCAAGACTACGTGGCGGATGTTTCCCTTTCGGTGAGGCTCGAGGCTGGGGTCTTTGTACTACGCGGATTTCGGTCCGCTTTTTTTGTTGCTTTTCGTCTTGCCGTGTGTTGCAGCGGAGGTTTCCTAAGCCAGACATTAGAAAAAAAGTGAAATTTTTTGCAACTTTTTTTGAATTCTCCGGTATATGAATATGCCAAACATTCAAAAACATATGCAAAAAATCAAAAAATTCCAGCTCACCCAGGTTTACACCGCCCCCAAATCCGTCAAACTTTACGAACTCGTCGAGCGGAACGGTCACTTTCTGACCTTCCGGGTCCGGAATCCCAAAACCCGGGATTCCTGGAAACAGACCGCCACTTCCGTTTTCAAGGCCGATCAGAATGGCGCCTTCGAGGAGGTCCTTTTTGCCGACGGGGTCAGACTTCGTTCCGACTCCGTCCCCGTCCCGGCGGCGCCGGAACCGCCGGCCGCACTTGTCCCTGAACCGCCGGTCGCACTTGCTCCGGAACCTCCGGCTGCACTTGCCGCGTAACATCGGGACGACGACTGCGGGGGAATGCCGTGTTTTTGCGGTTTTCCCCCCTTTTTTGTACCTTTGTGTCCGGTATGACACTGTTTCTGACAGGAAGCCCTACGCGGTATGGGGAAGATCATTTTACGGACGACAACGGATTTCTGTCCGAGGTTAAGGCGGCGCTGGCGGAGGCGGCCGGGGAAGGGGTTCTTCCCAGGGTGCTGCTTGTGAGCGCGGCGCCGGATGACGTGGCCTTCACGGAGTCGGTCCTGAAGGGGATGAGCCTGTGTATCCACCGATCGGGGATCCGGACGGCGGAGATCGTGATGTTGGACCGGCGCAATGCGGCCGAAGCCGCATCCCTCGTGAAAAGGGCGCACTGGATCGTTCTCTGCGGCGGTCACGTTCCTACCCAGAACAAGTTTATCCACGAGATCGGCCTCCGGGACCTCCTGAGGGACTTTGACGGCGTCATAATGGGATGCAGCGCGGGGAGCATGAACTGCGCCGACCGGGTTTATTCCCATCCGGAAATGCCCGGAGAGGCCGTGGACCCGCAGTACCGTCGCTGGCTTACGGGCCTCGGCCTGACGGACATCAACCTCGTCCCGCATTATTACCAGGTCCGGGATGTCGTCCTGGACGGGAAGCGCCTCTTCGAGGATATCGTCTTCCAGGACAGCTGGCAGCACAAGTTCTACACTTTCCCGGACGGCGGCTACGTCAAGGTCAAGGACGGCCGGAGCATCCTGTACGGCGACGCCTGGGAGATTTCGGAAGGCCGGATGCATCAGGTTTGCCAAGAAAACAAAACATTCACTTTTATGAACTTAATATTTATTTCCCCTCATTTCCCGGAGACCTACTGGCACTTCTGCGCGGGGGCCAAAGCCGACGGAATCAACGTTCTCGGCATTGCCGACGCCCCCTATGACCAGCTTTCCCCGGAACTGAAGGCCTCTTTGACGGAATATTACCGCGTCAATAATCTCGAGGATTACGGCGAGGTCTTCCGCGCCGTCGCGTTCTTCTCCTTCAAATACGGCAAGATCGACTGGATCGAGTCCAACAACGAATACTGGCTGGAGCAGGACGCCCGTCTCCGCACCGACTTCAACGTCAATACCGGCATCCGCAGCGACCGGATCGCCGCCATCAAGAACAAGTCGGAGATGAAGAAATACTACGCCCTCGGCGGCATCCCGACTGCGCGGCAGATCAAGGCGGCGGAGGGACTGGAGAAGGTCCGGGATTTCACCCGGAAGACCGGATTCCCCATCATCGCCAAGCCGGACAACGGCGTCGGCGCCGGCGGCACGGCCAAAATCCACGATGAGGCGGAGCTGGAGCAGTGGTTCGCGGAGCGGGGGAGCGACAGCGCCCGCTATGTCATCGAGGAATTCATCACCGGCCTCCTGGTCAGTTACGACGCCATTTTCAACGACAGGGGAGAGCCTGTCTTCGAGAACAATACCGTCTTCCCGACGCCCATCATGGAGATTGTCCACAACAATCTCGACACCTGCTACTGGACCAACAAGACCGTCCCGGAAAAACTTGCGGAGATCGGCCGCCGTACGGTGAAGGCCTTCGGCATCACGAGCCGCTTCGTGCATCTGGAATTCTTCCAGCTCGACCGCGACCGCGAAGGGCTGGGCCGCAAGGGCGACTATGTGGGACTGGAGGTCAATATGCGGCCCCCGGGAGGGTTTACGCCGGATATGATGAATTTCGCCCACAGCACGGACGTCTTCCAGATCTGGGCCGATATGGTGGCCTTCGGCGAACGTCGGAAACCCTTCGGCGAGCAGTTCTACTGCGCCTATGTCGGCCGCCGGGACAGCCATTCCTATCAGCATTCGCACGATGAGGTGATGGCGCGTTACGGGGATGCGATGTGTATGTGCACCCGGATGAGTCCCGCCCTTGCCGACGACCTCGGCGACCAGGTCTACATCGTCCGCCTGAAGGAGCAGCACGAGATCGATGCCTTCTTTTCCTACCTCACTACCAAAAAATGAGGCGTTTACGCAAGTTCGTATTGTAGAAAAAAGCATTTTTGGCTATATTTGTGGGAATATATGAATTATCGCGGGCTGATATTCTCTCTGATCGGACTGGTCGGTGTCATTCTCGGCATCGTCTTCGCCGTGCGCGGCCTTCGCCGGAAGGATGAAGCCCCCCAGGTGAATACGCCCGAACGGGCCGTCGAGGACTGTCATTTCCCGCTTCTGAAAGCCGTTCCGTCCGATGCCGCCGTGATTCTCTCCTTCGACGGCGGGCGGGATGCCGCCTGGTATCTGACCGATTCCGCCTCCGTCTTCCCGACCCTGCTGGGAGAAAAGGCCCCGAAGGCGCGGCTCCGTTTCCTGCGCGCCGCCTCCGACCGGAAGATGGCGGTATCGCTGCACGACGCCGGGTCGCTGGTGCCTCTGTATGTCGTAGATGTCGCCGAAGCCGATTCCGCTTCGCTTGCCCGGCTCTCCGCCCAGGCCGATACGGCCGGGATCCGGACGGCGCTTTATCCGCAGGAGGGCATTCTGCTGGCATCTTCCTCCGAAACGCTGCTCGGCACTTCCGGGCGACATCTCTCCGGGGAGATTTCCATTCTCAGCAACCGGGAACTCCTCGCCGCCACCGCAGCCATTCCTTATGGCAATGCCGTATTCCTTTCCCACGCCGCCTCTCCGCGGATTATCCGCACGCTCCTTTCCAGGGAATATGCCGCATACGCCCCCTTCCTTTCCAAGGCGGCGGTATGGACGGGCCTCACTCTGCCCGGAAAAGGGAAAACCGAGTCGGAGGGCTATTCCGTCGCATACGACAATACCTTCTATCAGAGTATTTTCGCCGGGATGACGCCGGGTGAATTCCGTTTCCGCGAAATCCTGCCCGCCGAGGCCCTCTCCGTGATGGCGATCGCCACCGAAAAGCCCTCCCATTATCTGGCCCTCCGCCGCAGATGGGTGGATGCCTGCGGCCGCCTGGGCGCCTTCAAGGAGTCCTGCAGCGGTGCCAGGAAGACCCTCGGGAAGCCGGCGGATGACTATATCAACGAATTTTCCCTGCGGGAAGCGGCGTCGGCGACGCTTCCGTCCGGGGAACGGGTCGCCGCCCTTCGCTACGACAAGAAACTGCCGGACGGCCGCGACCTGAAGGCCTACGGGGCCGGCTACGCCCTTGAAATGCTTTTCGGAGAATCTTTCCGTCCGCAGGGCGACACCCTCTGGAGTACGGTCCGCGGCGACTGGAAGCTGATCGGAACCCGCTCCGCCCTCACCGTCGTTTCGGAAGGGACGCCTCTCAAGACGGTGCCCGCCGCGACCGATCTGATCCCCGCAAGCGGCGCCTTTGTCCTCTACAACGCCGGCAATGTGCCCGCACAGGTACTTGCCGACGCATTTTCCGTTTTTGCACGCAAGCGTTTTTCCGCTTTCCCGCGGGTGGCTTCCTCCTTATCGGCAACTCCCTCGGACGGGGGAGTGCGCTATGCGATCCGCTATAAAGGCGTGCAAAATGCGCCGCAGCGTATCGCAAAGCCCGCTTCCGGCGGGGCGGCGGATCCCGCACCCGCCGTCGAGTCGGCTCCCTCCGCCGTGGAATATCCGGTCCGCAACTTCCAGACCGGCAAGACGGACATCTTCTTCCAGAATCCCGACAACGGCATCGGTCTCCGCGACCCTTCCGGAAGAACCCTCTGGACGGCGCCCTTCAATCTCCCGATTTGCGGACGGGTCAGTGAAATCGACTATTATGGCACCGGCAAGATCCAGTATCTCTTCGCAGCGGGCAGCCGGCTCTATGTGATCGACCGGCTGGGCCGTTTCCTGCCCTCTTTCGACGTGGATCTCGGCAAGGAGATCCTCGCCGGCCCGGATGTCTACGGGTTCTCGGACGACACCTACGACCTGATGATCCTCTTTGCGGACA
>ONSU01000049.1 GCA_900320545.1 uncultured Bacteroidales bacterium
ATTACGGTATTCCCCGGGAGGAACGCATTCTGAACGTCAATATATTGATAGATTGCCGAACCGACTTTTACCCGAGCCGTTTTTTCCAGCCAGATAACCGAGAAGTAGGCGGAGTCTCCTTGGGGTGATACAGTAAATTCTTCCTTGCGCAAAAGCCCCTTCTCCCATTCCCGGACCGTAAGCGTTTCCCTGCCACCCCTCTTCTGCCCGAAGGACAGAAGAGGGAGCATGATGAATAAACAGACAAATAATCGCTTCATCTCCAATTACTTCTTCCACTCGTAGTTGGCATAATGATACGGATAAGCGGGTTCTGCGACTGAAAGACTGACAACGCCATCCCGAAAGGAAATCATCTTTATGTTCAGTCTTTCCTGTTCTTCGGGAAAACTGTAGAACAGGTATTTGCACAATACTTGATCCCAGGTCATTTGGAATATCAACTTGTGATAGTCAATGACACCATGATAATTCAGTATAGGAAACGTGGCATCAAAATACCACTGCCCGTCCGCTTCATAAATCTCTGCTTCCAATGTCGATGGGACAAGCGATGCCGTGGAATAGTTTTTCCCCGTCAGAACAACGCGGGATAGCGTGTACTTTCCGGAAATCTCTTCCATCTTCCCATCCCTGCGTGGCAGGCTCTCGCATCCCGTAAGGAAGAAGACAACGGCGGCCACGACGAGGAATCGATATATGATAGTCTTTGCCTGCATTGTCACAAATATACGAAATTGTACGTCCGTTCTGCGGAAGTCCTCTTGTAATTGTAAAGAATATATTTTTGGTTGCCCCTTGTCTTGTCCCCGCCTTTTCACAAAATGCAAAAAATACTTCACGAAAAGTCAAAAGATCTCAGTCCAGGTATGTGTATTTTTGTGTACAGTCTATTGATCCATCTTAAATAAAAGACCGCGTTATGAATATGAAAATGATTCCAGAATCCACCCGGGAACGCTATGTCGCTCCTGTGGCCGTCGTACTTGGCCTCGTTTCGGGCGGCGCCCTGTGCGAGTCGAGTTATGTGAGCGGGGAGATTCCTCCCGCTGAAACAGAATCATGGGGAATTATAAATTGATGCCGGCCATGAAAACGTTATTGAAACTGACGGCCGCCCTGACTTGCGCCAGCCTGGCCTTTTCCGCCTGCCAGAAAGAGGTGGCGGAATCCACGGAAGCATTCTCCCGGGAAACGGAGCGTGAATATGACATCGAATTCTCGGCCGGAGAGGTGGAAACCCGGGCGAGCGCCTTTACGACGCCCTCTTCCGGGAGTTATCCGGTCATCTGGAAGAACAACGAGGTCGCGTCGCTGAACCGGGTCGTCATAATGGCGAACAGCGCCGCCAACAATAAAACTGCGGAAGTTGAGCCGTCTTCCGACGGCCGCACGGCGCGCTTCGTCCCGACCTCCAGCCTCAGTATCCCTTCGGCTTCCAACTATACCTTCTACCTGATGAGCCCGGCGTTAGCGTTCCGTTCCGCCTCGGACGGCACGACCTGCAATGTCGACTTCTTCGCCGAACAGACCCCCACGGCCACGTCGGTAGACGAACGCAGCCAGGTTCTGGTAGGCAAATCCGGCACGACCACGGAGGTGCCCTCATCCGTCAACTTCGGGATGTCGCACCTCTCCGCCTATCTGAGGCTGGGCCTGGCGAACTTGCAAAGCGTCGGCACGCTGCAGAAAGTCCAACTCATCAGCGACCAGACGATTTGCGGTACCTACCGATATGATTTCGCGGCCGATACCTGTTCTTATTCAAGGAATGGCGGGAATGTCGTCACCGTCAACACCTCGAGGGCGAGTTCGATCTGGGTCGGGATGCCGCCGGTCGACATGGGCGGGCACAGCCTGACCTTCCGCGCGACCGGGACGGACAAAATCCTTGAGAAGACCGTCACGCTCGGCAGCGGGAAGAAGTTCCAGCGCGGGAAGATCGCAACCCTGACCGTCAATATGCAGAATGCGACGACGGTCGTCGTCCCGACCGGCGTATCGCTGGATAATACCACTCTGAATCTGGAGGTGGGCGAAACCGCCACGCTCACGGCGACGGTAACCCCCGCGTCGACCACCCACAAGGACCTCGCCTGGAGCTCTACGAAGCCCTCGATCGCCACGGTGAGCAGCACCGGCGTCGTAACTGCCGTTTCTCCAGGAACGGCCCGGATCGAGGTCGTCACCACCGACGGTGGAAGCGGAGACAACAACCACGTTGCTGCCTGCTTGGTGACCGTGACTCCGGCAAAGACCCCGACCGGCATCGAGATCACGACCAAGACCAGCAGTTCGGCCAGTTCTTATCAGTACTATGACGTAGGCTCCCTTCACATCACGCCGAACGGATCCTATTACCTGGATTATGTCGTCACCTACAGCGACGGATCCACGCGGACGAACGAAGGCGCCACCCTCTCTGTCACCAGTGGCTCCGGCGTGACGCTCTCCGGACGGCAGGTGAAGTGCACCACGTACGGGAAGACCGCAGTAGTCACCGTTGCGGCGGCATCGGACCCCAGCATCAAGGAAACCATCGAGGTCAGGACCTGGGCCGATCCGACCAAAGTGAATCTGTCGCATAGTCATCCACAGGACAACTACTATAAATCCAACAACCAGGAATTCCACTATATCTCCATAGACCCCCCGCAGGCCCGCCAGAAGTTCGTCGTCACAAAGAAAGAAGGCTGGGATGTGACCGCCACGGACACCCAGCTCTATATCACGGCTCCCAAACCGGCTCACGAGACGCTTGCGGACTATCGTGCGTTGGCGACGACTATCCGTGTGGCAGCCTGGCACAACGCGGGCATATACGAAGAGATCGACGCGCACGCCACGGCAATCAATGTCCAAGGCGTGAAGATCTTTGACTATATCGCCTACGATTCAACGAGAGACCGCTATCGTGTGATCGACGGCGGCTTGCGGAACCTGATTGAAAACAGCAATTCCATCTACACGGATTTCGAGTGTGTCCCTGTTACGCCGACGCCGCCCAGCGGCTATAAGATCGTAGCGGTCGTGACGCGCAGTTATTTCGACAGGGTAGACTATCCTCACGCATATACGATCGCTTCCGATGAAAAGCTCCCGATGGTCATCAGTACCTCAAACACCGATAACACGCTTGTTTTCGGTTTCGCCGTCGGGCTGACGGATTTCAGCAGCGGCGCGACGGGCTTGAAATGGAGCGGAGATCACGACGACGTGTATAACACAAGTTATTGGACAAAAGAGATTGACGGCCATCCGATCTCTTTGGAATTCAGCAACGCTCAACGATACAACGCGTTCGACCTCACGGTTGCAGCCATGCGTTACAATTCTTTCCGGGGATCGTCCCACCAGATCGCACTCATCAACTCGCTTGCAGTGTATTGGTCTTCGGTTGCCGAGGACAAGTATATCAAGACCAAGCTGAAGAGCAATAATAACGAAACCATCTCAATCAAGCCCTGGGTCTTACCGACGATAGATTTGTACTCAGACATACTGGGAAATACTTTCATACCGTCACATTCTTCGTTCCTCGAGGAGTTCAACAACCACATCGAGATAGCAGGGGGTACCCGCCTGTGGCAGTCCGCAGACTACTTGTATTGGACGATCAATTCGCCGAGTTCACGGTATGCCAACGGATTTGATGCCACGGGGAGCGTCCTTGAAGACAAAAATGCGATTGGCAGATTCCGGCCGTTCCTGGTTTTCTAGAGACTTAAGAATAGAACCATAAACAGAATGCAGGCTGGTGCGGTTTTCATCCCTCCAGCCTGCATTTCAGATTCCGGGAAGGAATACGCAGCCCCTATCCATAAAATAAAAAAGCCATCACAAGGGGTTGTGACGGGTATATAGAGAGTTTTGTCTGTGAGATTGATCGTAGTCAATCAAGACATATGTTGTGTTTGCTTGTAGCGGGAGTGGGTCACGATCCCACGACCTCCGGATTATGAATCCGACGCTCTAACCAGCTGAGCTACCCCGCCATCATTCCGACTTTCTTGCGAAAGTCCCGGCCCGGCCGGCCGCCTGATGGCGGCTTTCTTGTTGAGATAGAAGGACTCGAACCCTCACTGACAGAGCCAGAATCTGTAGTGCTACCATTACACCATATCTCAATGGTATCCCGCAAAACGGGACTGCAAAAGTACTACACTTTTATTAAAATGCAAAAAATTTTTTAAGAACTTGTCTTAGTGAGCAATACAACGGCCCAGACCTCGCAGCCTTCGCCCCTTCCGACGAAGCCCAGACGCTCGGTGGTGGTGGCTTTGACGCTCACCCTATCTGCCTTTATTCCAAGCACTTCGGCTATTGTGCGTCGCATCTCGGGCACGTAGCGGGCGATCTTCGGAGCCTGCAGCGCGATGGTGATGTCGGCATTCCCGACGGTCCATCCTTCCGCGGCGATGCGGTCCCGCACCTTGGCGAGCAGAAGCTTGCTGTCCACGCCTTTCCATTCGTCCGAATTGTCCGGGAAATGATGCCCGATGTCGCCCATCGCCAGGGCTCCGAGCATCGCGTCGCAGAGCGCGTGGAGCGCCACGTCGCCGTCCGAGTGCGCCACGAATCCCGTGCTGCTCTCGATCTGCACGCCCCCGAGCCACATCGGCAGCCCTTCTGCCAGCGCGTGCACGTCGTATCCTTGTCCTATCCTGTATTCCATCGGGACAAAAGTAAAGAAAATTTAACTAAATTTGTAAACTATGGGTTTATTCAATTTTTTCGGAGAAGGCGAACACAGGGTGTTCAACTACAAGCCGATCTACTATGATCCCGCGGAGGAAGAGCGCAAGCGCAAGTTCGGCGCCGTGGACGGAACCGTGGACAAGGAGAAGAAGGAGGGGACCTATGTTCCCGGCTCCTACATCAAGGGTTCCATGCGCGACGGCAACTACCAGAGCACGCGCAGCCATATGAGCAAGGTGCAGACTATCATCGGGATAGTGACGCTGCTGCTCATAGTGGCGGTGCTGTATTTCATTGCCAAGTTCTACGCGATGCTGTAATGGGCAGGCTGAAAGTTCTTCCGGCGCAGATCGCCAACATGATAGCCGCGGGAGAGGTCGTACAGAGACCGGCTTCCGTGGTCAAGGAACTGTTGGAAAATGCCGTGGACGCCGGTGCGGACCAGATTTCGGTCGTGGTCACCGATGCCGGCAGGACCCTCATCCAGGTGATCGACAACGGCTGCGGAATGAGCCCTTCGGACGCGGTGCTCTGCTTCGAGCGCCACGCGACGTCCAAGATAGCCACCGCCGAGGACCTGGGCAACATCCTCACCTACGGTTTCCGCGGGGAGGCGCTGGCCAGCATTGCCGCCGTGGCCGAGGTGACGCTGAAGACCCGCAGGGCGGACGACGACACCGCGACCCAGGTGACCGTCGGTGCGGGCGGCGCCGTGAAGACCGCTTCCGTGGCGGCCCCGTCCGGCTCCAATTTCGCGGTGCGCAACCTTTTCTATAACACCCCCGCGCGAAGGAAATTCCTGAAGAGCGACAGCGTGGAGTTCCGGCACATAATAGAGGAGTTCACGCGAGTTGCGCCACAACGGCCGCGAGGTGTTCGTGCTGAAGAAGGCCAAGTCGCTGAAATTCCGTATTTTGGACCTGCTCGGTTCCAACGTGGTGGGGGACATCGTGGACCTCAGTGCGGAGACCTCCGTGGTGCAGGTGAGCGGCTTCGTGGGCAGGCCCGACGCCGCCCGCAAGACCCTGGGCAACCAGTACTTCTTCATGGACGGGCGCTATTTCCGCAGCGCCTACCTGCACAAGGCCGTGATGAAGGCTTACGAGGAGATGATCGCGGAGGGGGTCACCCCGTCCTATTTCATTTTCCTGCAGATAGATCCGCACGCGGTGGACGTCAACATCCACCCCACCAAGAACGAGATCAAGTTCGAGGACGACAGCCTCATTTTCCAGATACTCTACGCCAGCGTGAAGGAGACGCTGGGCCGCAACAGCTTCGGCGCCAGCATCGACTTCGACACCGAGGGCGCGGTGGAGCTGCCCAACATCGGCCGCGGCTTCGAGGAATACAAGGGCGGGATGGCGGCGCCGGCTACGGAGCTCGACCCGTCTTACGACCCGTTCAATTTCGGCACGATGGCCGGGACCGGGGCGCCGTCGTTCCCGCAGGGGAGCGGCTACGGCGTTTCCAAATACGTCTCCAAGGACGAGAACTACGGCGCGCTGTTCGCCGACAGGACCCTGCAGGGCGCCCGCACGATGGTGCTCCAGGGCCGCTACGTCCTCACTCCGGTGCAGTCCGGCGTGATGGTCGTGAACGTCCGCAGGGCACGCGAGCGCATCCTTTATGAGCAGTTCCTGAAGGCCCTTTCGGAGCAGGCGCACGTCACCCAGACGGCGCTGTTCCCGGTGGAGGTGCAGGTGGGGGCGCAGGCCGTCACCCTGTTCGAGGAGAACGCCGAAATGCTGGCGCGCATAGGCTTCGACATCCATCCTTCGGGCGTCGGCAGCGTGACCGTGGAGGGTGTGCCGGAAGGCTACAGCTGCAGCCCGGGCGAGGTGGAGCGGACGGTCGCCGACGTGCTCGCCGTCCTTTCCGAAGGCACCGGCGGCCTGCCGGAGATGGTGCAGCAGAACCTTGCCGAGAAATTCGCCGTGCTCGGCGCTTCCGGAGCGGAGAAGCTCTCGGACCCGCTTGAGGCAAGGCGGCTCATAGACTTGCTCTTCGCCTGCGAGAACGCCGAGGTGACCCCTGGCGGCCGCCGCATAGTCGTGATCGTGGGCATCGATGAAATAGAAAAGAGATTCTGAAAATGAGTTACTACTATAGCAACAACAGCCAGGGCGGCGGCAGGTTCCTTGCCAACGTCCCTCCGGTAACCAAGAACCTGATTATCATCAACTTGATAGTCTTCCTCGCCACTTGGGTAGGGGAGCGCCTGCTGAAGACCGACATCATGAGCTGGCTGGTGCTCTACGACCCGTCGTCGGTGATGTTCCGCTGGTGGCAGCCGCTCACCTATGCATTCATGCACGGCGGCTTCTGGCACATCTTCTTCAATATGTACACGCTCTACATCTTCGGCAGCGTGGTGGAGAGGATGATAGGCTCCAAGAAATTCACCGTGTTCTATGTCATCTGCGCGATTGGCGCGGCGGCCACACACATGGTGATGATGACCCTCCTGCGCGGATTCGCCAATCCTATGCTCGGTGCTTCCGGCGCCGTGTACGGCGTGATGCTGGCGTATGCGATGCTTTTCCCCGATTCGCACCTCACCCTCCTCTTCCCGCCCATTACGCTGAGTGCCAAGTGGATGGTGATAGTGTTCGCGGTCATCGAGGCCGTCACCGGCGTCACCGGTACCATCGAGGGAATCGCGCATTTCGCGCATCTCGGAGGCATGCTCTTCGGCTTCCTCCTGATGCTTTTCTGGAAGCGGAGCGGGAAGTTGTTCGACAGGGATAATTTCTAGGAAATGGACGCATTGCAGGTAATAAACGATGCCGTGAAGGTCCTCCGCGAAGGCGGCGTGATCCTCTACCCGACCGATACGGTGTGGGGAATAGGCTGCGACGCCACCGATGAGAAGGCCGTGGCGCGCGTGTTCGAGATAAAGAAGAGGCCCGAGGCCAAGTCGCTCGTGCTGCTTGCCTCCGACCTCGACATGGTGGCCAGGTATGTCAAGGCCGTCCCGTCCATCGCGGTGGACCTGGTGGAGGTCAACGACGCCCCCATGACCATTATCTACCCGGAGGCGCAGTACATCGCTCCCAATGCCGTCGCGGCTGACGGAAGCGTGGGCATCCGCAT
>ONSU01000048.1 GCA_900320545.1 uncultured Bacteroidales bacterium
CACCTCCACTACCTTGAACCACACGTGGTTCAAATGTGGTTCAAATATAGCAAAAAAATCCCGAATTAGACCAAACTAACCGGGAAAAGTTTTCAACATTTTTCAGTTGATTATGCGAGAGTTACGCCCTTTTGTACGGAGTGTGTGGAGGGTGGTTCGGTGTACTTATTTTCCGATGCAGAACTTCCTAAAAATATTCCCCAGAATCTCGGAGTCGGTGACGGCGCCGGTGATGGAGCCGAGGGAGTGGAGGGCGAGGCGGAGGTCTTCGGCGACGAGGTCGGAGGGGAGGGAGGCGGCAAGGGCGGCGCGGGAATTCCGCAGGGAGTCGGCCGCGTCACGGAGGGCTTCGTAGTGGCGGAGGTTGGTGACGAAGGTCTCGTTTTTACCAGAAATGAGGTCTTTTTCGAGGTCGAAGAGACGATTTTTCAGTTCGGAGAGGCCCAATCCGGTTTTTGCGGAGACTGACAAAACAATCACTTTATTATCAGAAGATAAAACAAAGTTGTTTGTAGTATTAACATTTTTGTTAACCCCTAAATCCGCCTTATTTATCAACAAAATCAAGTCATTTTTGCCCTTCGAGGCAGCATCCGTAATCATCCGGAGGTGAGCCGAAAATTCCGCCGCGGGAAGCGTCCCGTCCAGAACTCCGAGAACAATCTGCGCCTTGGCGATCGCGTCGAACGTCCGTTCGATTCCCATCCTTTCGACCTGCTCGGAAGTTTCGCGGATGCCGGCGGTATCGACGAAACGGAAAAGAATTCCGCCGATGTTGAGCGTTTCTTCGATCGTGTCGCGCGTGGTGCCGGCAATGTCCGAGACAATGGCGCGGTCCTCACCGAGCAGGGCGTTGAGAAGCGTGCTCTTCCCGCTGTTGGCGGCTCCGACAATCGCAACGGGGACGCCGCGCTTGATGGCGTTGCCTTGCCGGAAAGAATCCGTCAGCCGGTCGATGTGCGAAATGGCGTCATCGAGAAGGATACGGAGATGGTCCCGCTGGGCGAATTCGACGTCTTCTTCGCTGAAATCCAGTTCCAGTTCCAGCAGGGAAGCCATTTCCAGAAGCTGCTCGCGAAGATCTGCCAGTTCGGAGGAAAAACCGCCTTTCAACTGTGCGAAAGCCACGCGGTGCGATGCTTCAGTAGTGGATGAAATAACATCCGCAACGGCTTCTGCCTGAGATAAATCCATCTTTCCATTCAGGAAAGCGCGACGGGTGAATTCCCCGGGTTCAGCAGCCCGGGCACCGGCCGCGAAGAGCCGGGATAGCAGCTCGGATGCGATATACTCCGAGGCGTGGCACGAAATCTCTACGGCATCCTCTCCCGTGTAGGAGTGCGGGGCGCGAAAGACGGAGACAAGCACGTCATCCAGCCCGGAAACATTTCCAAAATGAAGCGTATAACCATCTGCCGCAGAAATCTTTCCAGACTTCAATGAAACCACTTGTTCAGCTGTCTGAAGCGCCTGCGGACCGCTGACCCTGATAATGGTAACAGCGCCCGTACCGGGAATGGTGGCGGGCGCTGCAATCGTATCTCCGAACTTAATCATATACTTTCAATGGATCAGTCGAAGCGGCTGAATTTCGACATATTGTCGAGCAGATCCTTGTTGGTCTTGAACTCGTCCATATGCTGCTGCATCCAGGTCATCGCCTCGACGGGATTCATATCCGACAGCAGTTTGCGGAGAATCCAGGTGCGGTTGAGCGTATAAGTATCGTAGAGCAGATCGTCGCGGCGCGTGCTGGAGAGAATCAGGTTGACGGCCGGGAAGATGCGCTTGTTGGAGAGGTTGCGGTCGAGCTGGAGCTCCATATTGCCGGTACCCTTGAATTCCTCGAAGATCACGTCGTCCATCTTGGAGCCGGTCTCGGTGAGGGCCGTGGCGAGAATCGTGAGGGATCCGCCGTTCTCGATGTTACGGGCAGCGCCGAAGAAACGCTTGGGCTTCTGGAGGGCGTTGGCGTCGACACCGCCGGTCAGGACCTTGCCGGAAGCCGGCTGAACGGTGTTGTACGCACGGGCGAGACGGGTGATGGAGTCGAGCAGAATCACGACGTCGTGACCGCATTCCACCAGGCGACGGGCTTTGTCCAGCACCATGTTGGCCACTTTCACGTGCCTTTCGGCGGGCTCGTCGAAGGTCGAAGCCACGACCTCCGCCTTGACGCTGCGGCTCATGTCGGTCACCTCCTCGGGACGCTCGTCGATCAGGAGGACAATCTCGTACACCTCGGGATGATTGTCGGCGATGGCGTTGGCGATGGCCTTGAGGAGCATCGTCTTACCGGTCTTGGGCTGGGCGACGATCAGGCCGCGCTGGCCCTTTCCGATCGGGGTGAACATATCCACGACGCGGCAGCTCATATCCGCCTCGTGACCGTGGCCGAGGAGGTTGAATTTCTCGGTCGGGAAGAGGGGAGTGAGGAAGTCGAACGGAATCCTGTCGCGCACGAAATCCGGCGTACGGCCGTTGATGTATTTGATCTTGACAAGCGGGAAATACTTGTCGCCCTCGCGCGGAGGACGGATCTCGCCGGTGACGGTGTCGCCCGTCTTGAGGGCGTTCTGCTTGATCTGCTGGACGGAGACGTAGATGTCATCGGGGGAATTCAGATAATTGTAGTCCGAGGAACGGAGGAAGCCGTAGCCGTCGGGCATAATCTCCAGGACGCCGGTCGCCTCGACCGTGCCTTCGAACTCGATCTGGGGCTTGCGCTGGGGCTGTTGGCCGCCCTGAGGCTGCTGCCCTTGCTGACCGCCCTGAAGGCCGTTCTGCTGCGCCTGATGCTGATGCTTGGCCTGCTGCTGGGGTTTCTGCTGCCCGTCCGCTTTCGCCTCCGTCTCCGGAGCCTTCTCAGCCGGCTTTTCCGGGACGGCGACCTCGGCGGCCTTGGCCTTGCGCGTCCGTTTCTTGGGCGCGGCGACCTCTTCCTTAGGCGCCTCGGCAGGTTTTTCCTCCTTGGGCGCCGCAGGGGCTTCGGCGACCGCCTCTTTTGTCTTGCGAGTCCGTTTCTTCGGTGCCGGAGCGGGCTCCTCAGCCGGTTTGGCAGGCTTTTCCGCGGGTTTTTCCGCAGGTGCGGCGGGCTTGGCCTCCTTCTTCGTCGCAGGCTTCTCTACGGGCTTGTCAGCCGCCTTGGCGGCCTCCTCCTTGCGGGGACGGCCGCGCTTGCGCGGTTTGGGCTCCGACGCCTCGGGCTTCTGCGATTCGATTTCCGCCTCGCGGTCGAGGATGGCGAAACCGAGGTCGGGAAGGGCCAGTTTTTTATAATCCTTGATCTGGAGCGATTCGGCCAGTGACCTGAGTTGCTCTTCACTCATTGCGTTTAATTCAAAATATGAATGTGCCATAAAAAAAGCGGGTAAGAACGCATCCCGGATCCGGAATGCAGCACAAAGGTACGAAAAAAATTTTAATTATCCCAATAGCTCGAACTCTTCTTGTACCGGAGAAGGTCGGCGAGTGCGGCGGCATTGGCCCGGATCAGGAAACTGTAGGACTGCCACGTGCCGGTCGGTACCCACGACACGGAAATGCTGAAGCAGTGCAGGTCGTAGGTGGCGCTGATCTGGGTAGTGGTCAGTTTGAGGGCCATCAGGTCGAAACCCGTCGTCGCGCTGATCGACATCCGCGGCGTCAGTTTGATGTTGCCGGAGATGCCGAGGGTCTGGGTATAGCGATGGTTGGTCACCAGCTGGTTGTTGGTGTATTGGTACGACCGGGAATAACTGAACGAATAATTGAGGTTCAGCGACCAGGGCGCGTTGGGATTCAGGTAATAGAGGTATCCGCCCGGAATGTATTCGCCGGTGATCGGATGATAATAGATCCGCTGATAGGCATCCGCCGGCGCTCCCGCTCCGGAATCCCCGCCCTTGTGCCCGTCGTTGCCGTTGATGGCGCCCTTGCCGGAAATGGAATAGGAGACGGACGCGCTGGCATTGGTCAGGCGAAGGAGGTGATGACCGGGGCCGACGACCATCAGTTTGTTGATCTTGCGGCCGTGATCGTCCACCTGGTAGGGGTCGAAATTGAGGTTGGCGCTGATGCCGACCTTGCCGAAAATCGAAGTCGACATCGAGATGCCGATGTTGGAGAGCCGCAGCGAATCCGCGAGGAAGTTGTAGCTTCCGTTGATGTTGAGCTGGTCCAGCAGCTTGATTTTCTTGCTTCCGGTGCCGGTCGTGTCGCGCAGGTCGCGGACTTTCGCCTCAAGGTTGTTGCCGATCGTGAATCCCAGCGATCCCGACTGCCCGCGTCCGGGCGCCGAGACGGTGTTGTGCGAACTTGCGATATTATAAATATTATAATAGGTCTTGTCGTGATACCGGCCGTTGCTGTCGTAATACGGGTCCAGCGTACGCCATCCGTTGAATTTCGTGCCCTTCTCCGGGCTGTAGTTGAACGAGATGGAAGGGGTGATCACGTGCCGGATCGCCTGCAGCTTGTGATGCTTGCCGAAATTGTACATACCGTAGAGCCGCGTGGAAATGGACACGCTTCCGGAATAGGTATGCGTCGCCCCGAAGGTGTTGTAGGCCCTTCCCGGATCCGTCACGACCTGCTGCGCCTGGACCGAATTCCCTTCGCTGTCGTTCACCATCACGGGATTGCCGTCCTTGTCGACGACGCCCTCCAGATGCTGGCTTCCCTTGGAGAACATCCAGTTCATGCCGTACTGCAGACTCGGCGTGATGTTGATGTATTTGAAGAGCGTGAAATTCGGCAGGCCGATCTGGAAATTGTGGCTCATGCCGCTCGCCAGGTGGTCCAGCAGTTTTACGCCGAGCGAATCGCCGAAGGCCCGCTCCCGGATGACCGTTCCGTCGTCCTTGATCTTCGGGATGGGGTTGCCGTCGGCGTCCAGTTTGATGTCCTGCAGGTCGGTGACCTTGAAGTTGACGCGGTTCTGGAAGGAGGTCGAATAGCCGAGGGAGAATTTCTCGTAGAATTTTTCCTTGCCCACGCGGTTCTTTTTCTTGAAGGGATAGAAGCGCGTGACGGAGAGCGTGAGGTTCGGCAGGGTGATCGAGTAACTCGAGTCGCGGGAGTTCTGGCTGTGTAGGGCGTTCACCGAGAGGCTGACCTTGCCGTTCCAGTTATGGGAATAGGAGATGGACGAGGAGACCTGGTTCTGCAGCGCCTCCTGTACCGACCGCGAGTTATATTTGCTGTTGGAAGGGGAGGAGAAGTTGACGGACGCGCTGAAGGAGGAGCCGGGATGCGCCTTGCTGTCCTGCGTGTGCGACCATTTGAGGCCGAAGTTCCGGGTCTGGAAGAAGTCGGTGGAGCCGCGTTCGCCGGTCTGGTCGTTGGAGAAGGTAAAGCCGAAGGAGCCGTTGAATTTATAATTGACCTTGTACCGCGAATTGACGTCCACGTTCCAGGATCCGAGGGTATAGATACTTCCCGTCAGGGAAATGTCGAAGTAGTTGCCGATCACGAAGTACATACCCATATCGCGGAGATAGAATCCGCGGGCCTTTTCCTCGCCGAAGGTCGGCATCAGGAAGCCGGTGGCACGCTGGGGCTTCTTCGGGATGAATCCGAAGGGGAGTCCGAGCGGGATCGGAACGTCTTCGAAGACCGGCCAGGCCGGACCGAAAACCGTCTTCTGGGACGGCTTGGTCACTACCTTGGCCGCCGAAAGACGGAGGTAATAGTGCGGATGCTCGAGGTCACAGACGGTGTACATTCCCTTGGTGATGTTGATCGACTGGTCGGCCATCATCTTGATGTTCTGCCCCTGCAGGAGGCCGTCGTCCTCCTGGGTGACCATATTCTTGATGCGCGCCTTGCGTGAGTTGAAATTGTAGGTGAGTTCCTCCATCTTGTAGGATTTGCCCGCCTGCTCCATCACCGGCTGCCCCTTCCATTCCTTCGTGACGGGATCCTGGGTGCCCCGGGCGAAGACGATGCCGGAATTCATATCGTATTCCATATAGTCCGCCGTCAGTTTCATATCCTGATACGTGACCGTGACGTCGCCATAGTAGAAAATCTTGCGGTGACCGTCGCTGAACACCTCCGCGATGGAGTCCCGCGCCGTCGAGAAGGCCGGGCGCTCGAGGGAACTTTTGCTCAGCAGGGACAGGGAATCCGCCCGTACCGTCGCGAGGGAATCCCGCCGGGCCGCCCGGAAGACCGAGTCCGCCCGCCAGGCCGAATCGCGGACCACGACCGTCGTATCCGCCGCCGCGCCGCGTCTGCCCCGCCTGCCGCGGTTGCCACGGTTCTGAGCGTCCGCAACCGAGGCGGCCAGCAGGAGAATCGTAACAAAAGCGACGAGATATTTGAGGTACTTAGACAAATTCTTTCTATATTTGCAATATGCAATTTAACCTGCAAAATTAAGAAATATTCCCTTGTAATGCAAAAATCGGCCCAATGAAAGCGTTCTGTCGACATATTCTTCCGGTCCTCGCCCTGGCGGTCCTCTGCTTCAGGGCCGGAGCCGAGGGGCCGGTCCGGCTCCGCACGGTCGTCATCGACCCCGGACACGGCGGCCACGATCCGGGCTGCGTCAGCAAAGACGGGAATACGATGGAGAAATCCCTCACGCTCGACATCTCCACGCGGCTGGAGGAGAAAATCAAGGCTGCCTGGCCCGATCTGAAGGTTATCCTCACCCGCGGGGACGACACCTACGTCACCCTGAGCGGGAGGGCAGACGCGGCCAACGGGGCCGACGCCGACTTGTTCATCTCCATCCATATCAATGCTGCGGCGTCCGGAACGGCGGCGAACGGCTACTCCATCCACTGCCTCGGTCAGTCCGCCCGCCAGGGGAACGACCTCTACTCGAAAAATCTCGAACTCTGCCAGCGGGGGCTTCGACCCCTCCGACCCGATGTCCTACATCTTCTTCAGTCTGATGCAGAACGCCAACCTGTCGCTGAGTCTCGCCTTCGCGGACGACGTCAACAACGCGCTCAAAGGCGGTCCTTTCCGCCGGAGCAGGGGAGTCTCGCAGGATCCGTTCTGGGTGCTGTGGCGGACGACGATGCCGGCTGTGCTGATCGAATGCGGATTCATCTCCAACCCGGACGACCTGGCCGTGCTCCGCAGCGAGAAAGACCTCGACAAGATCGCCGAGGCGCTCTGCCGGGCCATCGCCACCTACAAGAAACGGCTGGAGACGGGTAGTGCGGCCGGAGAGGCGGCCGTTCCCGCGGATACGACGAAGCGTTCCGGACAGGCGGCTGACAAGCCCGTCGAGACAACGACGCCTGATACGGCGACGACGGTTGCCGACCCCGTCGAAGCGACACCCGCCGAACTCTACGGTACGCAGGTCCTGGCGACCTCCCGGAAACTCGCGGAGGACGACCCGTTCTTCCAGGGATACGCGCCGGTCGCGGTCCAGGGAGAAAAACTGATCCGCTATGTCATCGGCACCTCGGCCGACAAAGCCGAAGCGAAGAAAAAAAATGAAAAAATCGCACAAAAATTTCCGGATTCTTTTCTCGTAAAAATCGAAGGGAAAAACGTCCGTCGAATTCAATGAAAAATCCCGATTCAAGGCACGCAAAACACGCAAAAAGGGCCTTGGCGGAGGGGTGGAAACGAGGCTTGGAGCAGCGGGGGAAACGCCATTTAAAAACTTACACAAGTGATTGAATATTAATATATTAAACAAGGTTTTACCGATTCGCGGAAGCAAAGGAGACAAGTAAAAAAAACTACAAAAGCAATAGTTGAAGAATTTTTTTATTAAAAATTTTTCCTCCACCTTTGCATTGTGAAAGTGAACATCGATTCCTTCACGTACAAAACCTGAATTTCATCTAATTTTTTTAATGGAGAATCGCGATAGGCATATCGACGTATGGAACAACTGTCTGAGGATCATCGAGCAGATCATCGATCCCCAGAAGTTCAATACGTGGTTCCGTCCGATCAAGCCCGTCTCGATGGTCGACTCCACCCTCAGTGTGGAAGTCCCCTCCGACTTCTTCCGCGAGTACCTCGAGGACGCCTTCCTCGACATCATCAAGAAGACGCTCAAGCGCGTGATCGGCGCGGACGCCCGCCTGGTCTATCAGGTCCGTCCCGTCAGCGTGGAGCCTGCGATGAAATTCCCGGCTTCGACCGTCGGCACCCCGGTCAACAGGACCGTCGCCGTGAGCACCTACAATCCCGCCGCCAATCCGAGCGCGATGGTGTTCCCCGGCGTCCAGAAAGTGCAGATCAACCCCCGGCTCAACCCGGCCTACTGTTTCGCCAACCTCGTGGAAGGGGAGTGCAACAAGCTCGGCATATCCGCCGGATTCAACATTTCCCGCGCCCCGGGCAAGAATCCCTTCAACCCGCTGTTCATCTTCGCGGGTCCCGGCCTCGGCAAGACGCACCTCCTCCAGGCCATCGGTATCGAAGTCAAAGAGAAATTCCCGGATCTCGTCGTGCTGTATGTGACGGGCAACGAGTTCCAGACCCAGTATGTAGACGCCGTGATGGGCAACAAGCTCACCGATTTCATGGCCTACTATATGCGCATCGACGTCCTGTTGGTGGATGACATCCAGGATATGCAGGGACGCGCGACGCAGAATGCATTCTTCAACGTGTTCAACCACCTGCACCACAGCGGCAAACAGCTGGTGTTCACCTCGGACCGCGCTCCCGTCGAGCTGCAGAACTTCGAGGAGCGCCTCCTGTCCCGCTTCAAATGGGGCCTCTCCGTCGAGCTGCACAAGCCCGAGTATGAGACGCGTCTCGAGATGCTGAGGGCACGCTGCTTCCGCGAGGGCGTGGAGATCCGCGAAGAGGTGCTCGAAT
>ONSU01000047.1 GCA_900320545.1 uncultured Bacteroidales bacterium
GAGAAAGAGGACCTGCCGGCATTGGAAGCGCTGCTCGCCGCCCAGCCCGAAAGCAACCTGACCTGGTTCCATCCCCACGCCTTCGACCGGAAAACGCTGGAGCGGCTGTACCGGAATCCGGCCTTCCTGATGATGAAAGTCAATGCTCCCGACGGCACGATGGTCGGCTATTTCTTCCTCCGGTGCTTTTTCATCGGCAGGGCCTTCGCCGGCCTGCTGGTGGACCAGGCGTGGCAGGACAAAGGCATCGGGACGGCCATTTGGGCATCCTGCGCCGGAATATGCGCCCGCACAGGACTCCGGATGCAGGCGACCATCTCCACGGACAACAAGCCATCCATGGCCTCCTGCCGGAAAGGCACGGATTTCAGGGAACTGCAGACTTTGGAAGACCACTACCTCGCGGTAGAATGCAAACAGAAGGAATAGGCCTATGCTGAAGTTTCTGTCCGACCGTATCCTCGCCTTTGTGGGGCTGGTGGCACTCTCGCCGGTTTTCCTGGTGGTCGCCCTGTTGATCCGCATCCGGATGCCGGACGGCCCGGTGCTGTTCCATCAGGAACGTATCGGCAAGGACGGGAAACCGTTCCGCATGGTGAAATTCCGGACGATGACAGGCAATCAGGCCGGAGATACCATCACCTGCGCCGGAGACCCGCGCGTGACGCCCCTGGGAGCGTGGCTGCGTCGGAACAAGCTGGACGAACTGCCCGAACTATGGAATGTTCTGGTGGGAGAGATGAGTTTCGTGGGCCCGCGCCCCGATGTCCCCGGTTATGCCGATGCGCTCACGGGCGACGACCGCGAAATCCTGCGGCTGCGGCCCGGCATCACCGGCCCGGCCACGCTGAAATACCGGAACGAGGAAGAGCTGCTGGCGTCGGTGGACGACCCCATCCGTTACAACGACGAGGTAATCTTTCCCGACAAGGTCCGGATCAACCGCTACTATCTGCGCCACTGGTCCCCGTGGACGGACTTGCGGATCATATGGGCAACCGTCTTCAACCGGAAGATTACCTTTGGAAACGAAACGATATGAACAAAGACAACAATAAATATTTTCCTGTTATGAAAAGGATACTGAACAGACTTTGGGTTGCAGCCGGGCTGCTCGCCGCACTCCCTCTTGCTGCCCAGGTGGACGACAAGTACAAGGACTACCGGGAAGTGTACCGGGATTCCGTTGTGGTCGCCAACACGAAAGAAGTGATCGTGGTCAATGACGGCCAGAATCCCTTCGAGGTGGTTTCCAACCCCTTCCGCCAGGACTGGTTCGTATTCGGGACGGCCGGCGCCCATACCTTCAGGGGCGATTATTCCAATGACGGCCCCTTCTCGGGAACCATCTCGCCCGATTTCAGCATCGGCTTCGGAAAATGGTTCATGCCCTGGCTGGCCCTGAAGGCCGAATTCATCTGCTCCGATTCGAGAGGCTACACGGAGTACAAGACAGGCCACTACGGCTACGGTGACTGGATCGAAGGGAACCCCGGATACCGCAAGATGAAGACCGGATGGTGGGACCTCGGCGGCTCCGCCATCATAAACCTGACCCGGCTTTACTACGGCTATGAAGGCTATGGCGTGAAGGACCATATGGGGCAGTTGCTGGCCGCCGCGGGCATCGGAGCTGTCCATCACCTGGGGTATGAACACAGCTACGGCTCCGACAATGAACTGAGCGCCCATTTCGAGCTCCAGTACAGCCAGTTCTTCACCCAGGCCAAGCGGATGTCCTTGGACATCAAGGCCCGGGCACTGCTGTACCAGACCAACTTCGACCTCGAATACGGCCAGGCGGATCACGCAGCCAAGCACATAGACGCGAATCTTGGCCTCAACGTCGGTCTCACGTTCTATCTGGGCAAGAATGGAAACAACGGCTGGCGCCGTGGAACCAGCACCATCCGCGAGCGGGAATACAAGGAGACCGCGAAAACCATCCTCAAGGTGAAGGAGGAAGAGAAGGAACGTCCGGTCCGCAACGGCACGCTGACCTTCTTCGTATTCTATCCTAACAATTACTCTGGCCGCAACGACGCCCCGCTCGTCCCCGGAGCGGAGGTCAACGCCATAGACTACCTCGCCGGCGGTATCTTCACGCAGAAGCAATATTCCGATGAGTCGATGACAAAAGCGGTGGACCTGCCTACAGAACGGGCCAACCGCGATTTCGCCATCGACTTCGTGCCGCGCGGATATGAGATGCGGGACGACCTGCCGCTCTCGCTCAGCCTGGACAAGGCGGACATGAAGGCTTTCGCCGACAAGGCAGGATTCTGCTATGCTCCGATCGACGACGGCCTCCATCTCTGGCAGTACCGCATCGACGATGCCACCCTGCGCCAGCAGCTCCTCAGCGGAGACAACTACACAGAAAGCCAGTCTTTCGGACTGAATGCCCATTCCGGCCTCGAAACCGTCAGGAAGTATATGGACGTCGATGCAGCCGACGAGCTGGTAAGCTTTGCCGACGTATACGCCGCCCTGTACTCCAACGAGGGATATATCTCACGCTTCACCGACGCGGAGACCGTGGAGAAAATCCGGGACATCCTGGACCGCGGCGCCATTCTGCTCATCCAGGCAGACGGTCTGGCGACGAGCCAGGACAACTACTCCGGGGCTGATGCCAACCGCGTGGGTCTGGAGCGCAACTCCGCCCTGGCAGACAACCGCGCCGGTACGGTCATCACCTGGCTGACATCCGACCCGCGTATGCGCTATGCCCGCTCCCAGTCGTTCATCTACAACAACAAGGGAGACATCCGGACCGTGAACGACCCGAGCACCCGCGGCCTCAACGCCAAGCTTAACCGCTGCGTGAAGGTCCGTATCCGCTATATGATCAAGTAAGGCCTGAACGGCATACTGAAGCAAAAGCCCGGCAGAGAGTTTCTGCCGGGCTTTTTGGCTCATTTCTTGCAAAAAACGGCTGATCCACAATGCAAAAGAATGACCCTCCGGGACCGCATATCAGTTACTTGGAACTATGGGAAAGTCCTTTTCCTGACAGGGGCCGTGTACAACCTGATGTGCGCAGGATTCCAGTCCGGCCGTTTTTCCTACGCGTTCATGGTGGATGCCTTCATCCTGAAAGCGGCGCTGACGGCCATAATCCTGTTCCTGGTCAAGCTATTCCGGGACCGGGATGCCGTCTTTTTCTACATCAACCTTGGACTTTCGCCCCGGAGACTGGTAATCAGCACCGTCCTGATTGACTTTCTGGCACTTGCAGCCCTTATGGCCATAATGTATATGATCCATGGACAGGCATAGACTCATAGTGGACAGTGTCGTTGTCCGGTTCGGCGAGAAGACGGTCCTGAGCGGTGGGTATATCACCTCCGAAACAGGAACGGTCACTGGTCTCCTGGGCCGGAACGGTGCCGGCAAGTCCTGCATGTTCCGTGGACTTATGGGGGGACTCCGGGTGGAGAACGTCATGGTCAGCATAGATGAAAAGCCCATAGACAGGCAAGAGATCGGCCGATTTATCAAGTACATGCCGCAGGGACGCCTGATTCCGGACGGGATGCAGCTCCACCGGGCATTTGAGCTTTACGGAGTGGATTACTGGGCTTTCGTAAACAGAGTTCCAAAGTATTCCCGGCATTACAATTCTCCCATCTACGAACTCTCCGGAGGCGAAGCGCGACTGGCGGAATTGTATCTGGTGCTGATGAGCGATGCACAGTTCTATATCCTGGACGAGCCGTTTACGCAGGTCGATCCCGTGAGCATCGATGAGGTCAAGGCGCTGATCCGGGAGCGCAGCAGGGACCACGGCATCATCGTAACGGACCATAACTACGACGCTATCTCATCCGTGGCAGACAATCTTTTCGTGATTGCCGACGGATACACCAATCCGGTCCATAGCAGGGAGGATCTGGTGAGGCACGGGTATCTGAAAAAGTAGCTCTTTTCTCTTGACCATCTACGGTTTTTGCGTCTATTTCTGTGAAGTATGGACAAAACGCTTGAAATAGAACTCACAGAGATAAGACCCAAAGTCCTGGCGACGGCGCAGAAATTTTTTCGCACATCAAGGTTGGACGGAGATCCGGAGGACGTGGTGCAGGATGTGCTGCTGCGGCTTTGGATGGCAAGGCGTGACGGCGTACAGATCCGCAGTGCCGAGGCCTGGGCTGTATCTTCTGCCAAGAACAGTTGCATTTCGCTTTGGCGCAAGAAAGGCCCCATGAGAAGCGGGGTGTATCCGGAATGGTTGTCGGATGGCAGGGATGCTTCCTCGCTGATAGAGCAATCCGAGGTCGAAAGGATAGCCAACAAGGCGCTGGAACGACTTCCTGCCGGGACAAAGCGGCTGCTGCAATTACGTGCCACCGGACTCTCCCTGGATGAGATTGCCGCCATCACCGGAAGAACAAAGGGCGGGGTAAAAACCTCCATATCGGCCGCACGACAAGAATTGATGAAAACCTTTAACACGAAGTAATACAATGGACCGGAAAGATTTGATCAGATTGTATCTGGACGCAGAAACCACCTGCGAACAGGAGCAGGAGCTTGCCGCCTCCTTCGCCACTACGCCTCCTACCGATGAGGAAGAGATGGCGGTATATAAGATGATGCAGGCAGTAAGGCCCATCGAACTCCCTGATCTGTCGGAAGCCGAAGATGAGTATGACCGGATAGTCAGGCCTTCACAGGTGCGGCCTTTCTTTACCTGGGGTCTTTCACTTGCCGGTGTGGCCGCTGCCGTTGCCGCCGTGGTCTTGCTTACGGGCAAGCCGGCGAGTCCCGCTTTACCGGCTGCGCCGCAGGATGACTATACCGAATTAATCAAGCAAATAGCCTTTGTTTCCAACTTCAATCCGGCGGAAGCCGACAATCTGGAATTCAAGCCCGTCGGGGACGGGTTTGTGATGACTGCCCATTTCCCCGATGGGCACACCGCCTCGTACATCCTCACACCTCTGGATGGAGGCGAGTCCTTTAATCTAGTATCATTGAACCAGAAATAAGATCAGTCATGAAAAAAATACTGCTTCTTTCCATCTGCCTGTTAGCCGGCGTATGGACGCTGTCTGCCCAGCAGACCATTTATATCATCGACAATGAAACCGTGGAGAATTTCGACGGCTCCCAACTCAAGGACAAGACCATCCGGGACTACAAGATTACCACAAAGGGCTCCGGGCGAAATGCCATTACTGTCCATGCCATCACCACATGGCAATCGGTGCTTTCTGTCACGGGGTCATTCAAGTCGCTGGAGCCCCTGGCTCCCATCGATTCCACGGTCAGGATCATCAACCCTGCCAAAAGGCAAATAGTCTATGTTATCGACGGTGTTCCGCATGAAACGGCTTCGGCCTTCAACTCCATTTCCCCTCTTGATATTGATAATATAACCGTAATCAAGGATGGTTCGCCTGAGCAAAGAAAATATGGAGAGAACATTGGCGTAATCGTAATCACCACAAAAAAACGTACGGCACCCGCGAGGGCAAAATAAAGTAATTCCCTTAAAATAAGACTGTTATGATGACGAGAAGATTCTTGTCAGCCTTCATTATGTCCTTGTGTGTTGGATCTGCTGCACATGCACAGGTGTACATTTTTAACGAAAACATGCTCAAAGAGCGTATGAGTGAAATCAAGACCACGGTTCTGGATTCACTGACCAATGAACCGATTTCATTCGCCTCGGTCTATGTCATTCCGTCAAAAGATACCACGATCACGAATTTCACGCTGACGGACGCGAAGGGTGAAGCAAAACTGGATGAGGTCCCGTTTGGGAGCTATGTCTTTCACGTGGAAATGATGGGCTATAAGCCTTTCGTGACGGAACGCTTCTTCCGTGAGGAAAAGGTGGATCTGGGCACCATCCGGCTGCAGGTGGACGAGCAGTTCCTTCAGGCTGCGGTGGTCACTGATGTGGGCAATCCCATCGTAGTAAAAAAAGACACCGTGGAGTTCAACGCTTCTTCATTCCGGGTCGGAGCCAATGCGATGCTGAAGGATCTGCTCCAGCGGATGCCGGGTATGGAAATCACCGATGATGGTACGGTGAAGTTCAACGGGGAGGAAATCGATAAACTCACCGTGGGCGGACGCACCTTCTTCTTCGGTGACCATAGCACGGCCTTGAACAACTTGCCTGCAGCAGTGGTGGACAAGATCCGAGTCATAGACCGGGAGTCGGAAGCCACCCGGGCATCCGGCGTCCAGGACGGCAGCAGGGAGAAGGTGTTGGATGTGGCACTGAAGAAAGAGTATGAGAAAGGCTGGTTCGGCAACGTGGGAGTTAAAGGTGGGACTACAATCAGCGGTCAGGACGGTGACAATCCGCTCCAGGATAACCGGGGACTGCTCTGGGGCGGAAATGCCCTTGTATCGGCTTATACGGAGAAAGATCAGTTGACGGTAATTGCAAATGGACAGAATGTCGATGATTCAAATGTCGTGATGATTATCGTTGACGACGAGGGAGAACGATCATCTTTGGACCAGGGACTCTCGACGGCTGCGCAAGCGGGTGTGAATTACAACACGTCCCGGATAAAGGATGTGGAGACCACGGTCAGTGCGAATTATAAATACACGGACACGGATTCCGGTTCCCGGACGGAAAGGACAACCTTTCAGGATGATGGCAATCTAAACTCATCTACCGAGAACAGCGGCAAGCAGTTTGCCAACGCCCTCAATACCAACGTGGAATTCAAGAAGGAGAAAGGAAAGGTGTGGTTCCATCTCACCCCGTCATTCCGCTTTAACAAGATTGATGAGACGGGAACCGGGTCCTCGGAGACCTATAGGAGTGGATCATTCGTGAACAGTTCGGATAATACTTCCCACAGATTGTCCTCGAGCAATAATACCGGGCTTGGAGCCGATGTTACTTTCCGGGAGTTAGGCGGGAAGAAGAACAGGAACCTGCGCTTTGATTTCGATGGCAATTTTGGTGCTGCTGACGGAGAGAGCAATGAATCGTCTGTCCTGAAAACAGCGGGAGGATTGAACTCGTACGCCATGCGTTACCTGTCGGGCAGCAAGTCTTATGGTTTTGGCGGATCTGCTCAATATACCGAACCCATCGGCGAAAACTGGACGCTTTCTGCCAAGGCCGGACTGGGCTGGGCCAAGCATAACAACAACCGCGATGCGTTTGATGCGAACGGCAGAAACGACTACTACAGTTCCGTGAGCAACAACCATTATCTGAATCAACTATATGACGTTACCGCCCAATATAAGTTTGGGGAGGACAGTTGGTTTACGTTCGGCGGCCGGGTATCGGGTATCATGAACGAGACGTACTCCAAGAGTTTCGGCATAGAGGATTATACCGGTAAGGGTGAATGGAATTGGTTCGTCACACCGAACATGCGTTTCCAATACGGCAGGGGCAACGACCGCTTCTCGCTCTATGCCTCCGGATATGGTCAGCGTCCCAATTCATCCCGGATGCTGCCCGTGCTGAATATCAGTGATCCTTCCCGACTGAGTCTTGGCAACGTGTTCCTGAAGCCGTACACGACGACGAATTTCGGCGGCAACTGG
>ONSU01000021.1 GCA_900320545.1 uncultured Bacteroidales bacterium
TCGAGGATGATACCTGCAATGAGCATCAGGAATCCGGTGCCTACGCCACCCGCAGACTTTTTGACGCGGGAGCCATAGCTGTTGTGAGTTACTGTTTGATAAGCCATAATGTATTGAAATTTGGTTTAATGTTTCAGTCTGGCCTTACAAAAATAATTGTTTTTTCGGAAAATTAAGCAAGAATTAGTATATTTCGACAAAAATTTATGGATATGGAAAGAAAAAATTTGGTTTCTACCGTGCTGATCGCCCTTGCGGCGCTGGCACTTGTCGCCATCGGAGCCATCTATGGCATCCGGAAGATGAAAGCGAAAGCCGAGGCGGAGCAGGCGGCGCTGGATTCTCTCGTCAATAATGTCTCCGTCTCGCCGGAAGCGCTTGCGCTGACGGATCTGGAGGGGACGTACAACTTCAAGATCGAGGCCGATACCCTTTCCAGCGATTTCACCGCGACGGTTAAGCGCGGCCTGGACGATACCTATATTATAACCGTAATGAGCGAATACAATCCGGAGATCCACCCCTTCAAGGTGGAGGGCGACGCGCTCGTTTCCGAGCGGCTGGGTCGCGGTAAGGCCTATTATCAGGAACTGACCGGGAAACTGACCCTCGAATTCCGCCAGGACAATTCCGTATGCACCCTTGTAAAATATGAATAAGATGAAATCCCTGATCAGATTGTCAGCGGCCCTGATGATGACGGCCGCGGTCGCCGTTTCCTGCTTCGAGGAAGGGGAGACGGTTTCCAAGAAGAAATATGACGCCCTGGACGCCGCCTATAAGGAACTGAAAGACGACCATCAGAAGGTTCAGGCGGATTATGTCAAGAGCAACGAAGAATTAAGCGCTATCCTCGAAGAACTCGCGGAGGTTTCCAGCAAGACCACTTCGCTCAAGGCGGATGTCGAGAAGGGAAGGGCCCGGATGACGCAGGCCGAGCAGATCAGTTCCCGGATCACGACCCTCAAGGAGCGGATCAGCCAGCTGGAGAAGGAAGTCAAACTGGACAATGCATCCAACAAGGCCCTCAAGGAGACCATCCGGCAGATGACGGACCTGGTCGACCGGCAGGAGCAGGAACTTGCCGGCCTCAAGGACGAGATTTCCCACAAGAACAAGACGATTTCCGCACAGAAGGATACCATCGAGCGTCGCGACAAGACCATCGAAAGCCAGAAGTCCGTGATCGAGCAGCAGAACGAAGAACTGCAGCGTACGGTCGCCCAGCAGGCGATGATGCTGTTCCAGGCCGGTGTCGACCTGGAGGAACTGGCCGACCAGTCGCCCGAGGTGAAGTGGAAGAAGAACAAAGAGAAAGTGGCGGATATGCAGAAATCCATCTACAAAAAGGCGATGGAGTATTACCGCGCGGCGGAAGCCCAGGGGTACACTCCCGCCACCGCCCGCATCGCCTCCCTCAAGTCCAAGATTTAGTCCTTCTGCAAATAAAACAACATAAAATTTGCAAAAAGTAGAAAAAAATTATTGTATTTCAATAAATATTACTTACCTTTGCAGTGAACAATAAAATTTATGCGCTATGATAACTTGGTGGGCAACACTTAGTGTGATGATGAAAATCCTCTGGGGCATCACCCTGGCGGCTTCTCTCATCTTCATCATCCAAACCGTAATGACCTTCATCGGAGCGGATGTGGATTCCTCCCTGGATATGGACGCTTCCGGCGTCGACGATCCTTCCGCGATGGACGCCGGTCATTCCGGCATGAATCTCTACACCTTCCGCAACCTCGTCAATTTCATCCTCGGTTTCGGCTGGACGGCCATCCTCCTCAAGGATGCGATCGCTTCCACCTTCCTCCTGATTGTCGTGGCCGCGCTGGTGGGCGTCGCGCTGGTCGTGCTTGTGATGTTCCTCTTCAAATGGCTCAACTCGATGCAGCAGACCGGTACCATCGACGTGTTCTCCCAGGCCGCCGGATGCCAGGGAAAGGTCTATCTGGCCATTCCCGCCGAAAGGAAAGGAACCGGCAAGGTCCAGATCACCATCAACAATTCCATCCGCGAATACGACGCCGTCACCGACGGAGATGCGCTCCCGACCGGTGTGGACGTCAAGGTCGTGGAAGCCGTCAACGAGAGCACGATGCTCGTCGAACCGCTGAATTCGTTAATCATCTAATCTTATAGCCATATGCCAATCTATGTAATCCTCATTGTCGTCTTCGTGCTCTTTGTCACGCTGGCGGCTATCCTCAGGCGCTACAAACGCTGCCCTTCCGACAAGATCCTTGTCATCTACGGTAAAACCGGTCGGAATGCTTCGGCCAAATGCGTGCACGGCGGCGCCGCCTTCATCTGGCCTGTGTTCCAGAGCTATTCCTTCCTCGACCTGAAACCCATTTCGATCGAGTGCAACCTCACCAACGCTCTTTCCAAGCAGAATATCCGCGTCGACGTCCCCTGCCGCTTCACGGTAGGTATCTCGACGGAGCCGGAGGTGATGACCAATGCGGCCGAGCGCCTTCTCGGTCTCACGCCCGACAATATCCAGAACGTCGCCACCGATATCCTCTTCGGTCAGCTCCGTCTCGTCATCGCGACGATGGACATCGAGGAGATCAACGCCGACCGCGACAAGTTCCTCGCCAGCGTCTCCGCCAACGTCGAGGCCGAACTCCGCAAGATCGGTCTGAAACTGATCAACGTCAACGTTACCGATATCCGCGACGAGTCCGGCTATATCGAGGCCCTCGGTAAAGAGGCCGCCGCGAAGGCCATCAACGATGCGAAGAAGAGCGTCGCCGAGCAGAACCGTTATGGTGAAATCGGTAAGGCCGAGGCCGACAGAGACAAGGACATCCGGATCGCCGAGACCGCCCGCGACACCCGTATCAAGACCGCCGACGCCAATGCCAAGGCCGTCGAGGGTGAGAACAGCGCCAAGATCGCGATCGCGAATTCCGACGCCACCCGCCGCGAGAAAGAGGCCGAAGCCGCCCGCATCGCCGTGGCTGCCGAGAAAGTCCAGGCCGCAAAGGCCCTGGAGGAGGCCTACAAGTCCGAGCGCGACGCCGAACTTGCCCGTGCCGACAGGGAGAAAGCGACCCGTCAGGCCAATATCGTGGTCCCTGCCCAGATCGACAAGGAGAAAGCCATCATCGACGCCGAGGCGGAGGCCGAGAAGGTCCGCCGGATGGCCAAGGGTGAGGCCGACGCCATCTTCGCCAAGATGGACGCCCAGGCCCGCGGTGCTTTCGAGATTCTCTCCAAGCAGGCGCAGGGTTTCAACCAGATGGTCGCGGCCGCCGCAGGCGATCCGCAGAAGGCCGTACTGATGCTCATCGCCGACAAGCTGCCCGAACTCGTCAAGACCCAGGTCGAGGCCGTCAAGGGCATCAAGATCGACAAGGTCACCGTCTGGGACGGTGCCGGCGCCGGCAAGGACGGCAAGACGTCCACCGCGAATTTCATCTCGGGGATGATGCAGTCCGTACCTCCGCTTGACGAACTTTTCAAGATGGCGGGTCTCAACCTTCCGGAGTATCTTAAAGGCAAGCAGGCGGCGGAAGTCCAGGAGTAGGAGGACGGTATGGCGATCATAGTCAATATCGACGTAATGCTGGCCAGGCGGAAGATGTCTTCCCTGGAACTGGCCGAGAAAATAGGCATTACTCCGTCCAACCTTTCCATCCTCAAGACGGGCAAGGCCAAGGCCATCCGCATCTCTACGATGGACGCCCTCTGCCGCGCCCTTGACTGCCAGCCGGGAGACATCCTGGAGTTCCGTTGAGTGTAACGGGCTTACAGTCAATCATCTACGTAAAAGGCCTTACTCAAAACCGAGTAAGGCCTTTTTGGTAAAGTGCTGCGGGACAGTGAATTACATTTTACGGGGCACTACCCTTTGGCAATCGGCCGGATCAGCACCTCGACGGTCTTGGCTGCGGGATCGTCGGCGGACGGGGCGTCGGTGATGAAAAGCGTTTCGGCGTCGTAGCCCTCGAAGGAGACGCTGAGGGCGGCCCGGCCGTCATCGGCCGCGGTGTTCGTGAGGATCAGGTCGGAGGGCGCCATCCCGTAAATAGAGGCGGCATCGCGGATATCCTTGAGCGGGGTGTCGACACCGAATCCTTCCGAGGTCTTGTAGCGCGGGCTGAAGACCCTGATCTGCATCAGGATGAAGCGTCCCTCGTCGTCGGAGAGGCCCGGGAACGGGTCGAAACGGACGAGATGCTCCTCATCGCAGTACAGGTCGAAGTGCCGGACCGGAACGCCGCCGTACCCTTCTTCGGAAGTCATTTCCATCAGGCATCCCGGGAATTCGTAGTCGAACGGAACCTGCTGCTGTTCAGTGACGCTGAACCCGCCCAGGCAGTCGACGAACTTCAGGGCCGGGCCGGAGCCCTCGTGATTGAATTTCTCCCCGTCCCAGACATACTTGAGGGCGAAGGGTGTCGAGTCCATTCCGTCCTGCTCGCCGGGCTCGTCCGTGATGTTCGGGTGGATGTAGTAGCCCCAGGGCATCACGACGATGTGGGTGGACAAGACGTCGTCCCCGTTTTTGATCCAGGGCCAGGAGGCGACGGGGTCATAGAATTCGACGTTGTAGTAGGGGTCGCTCGGCAGGCCGATTTCCTCTGCCGTGCCTTTCCTTGCATTGAAGCGGTAGCCGACGGTCTTGAGGGATTTCATCGGTCCCTCCGCGACGGATTCGCCGGTATCGCAGAGGATGAACCAGTCGTCCTTGCCTTCCATCTTGTAGGCGTGCATCTGCACATAGCAGAAGACGGGGTCCTGGAAGATGGGGATCGTCAGTTCGTCCGGGAGTTCCGTATCGTAATTGAGGGAGAAGTTACGGGTGTCTTCGTTGCTTCCGGAGGTGTATTCGCGATCTTTGACGAGGGCCTGCCGGGCGGAAGGCGAAGAGAGGTCCTGTGCAATGGACGCGAAAGCGTCTTCCGGGAGGGCCAGGAACGCCTGTTCGATGACGGGACGGTCGGAGCCGCGCTCGCAGGCCGCGAGGACGAGCAGGAGGGTGGAAAGGGAAAGAAGGATACGTTTCATAGTTTTATTTACTTTGATGAATCAAACCATTTCAGGATGACGCGGAGGAGGGCGTCCCGGTGGGAACGGCTCTCGACGGCCTCGATGGGGAAGCCGAGGGTGACGGACTTGCCGGAATCTCCTTCGTGCCAGACGCCGGCGGAAATGTTGGTGTCTCCGTAGCGGAGGAATGCGCCTGAGGACGTGCCGGCGGGAACGATGCCGTCGGCGTTCTCCACGGAATAACAGTCGGGATTGGGCATCGTTTTCCAGGTCGGAGAAATGTTCAGGGAAAGCGGTTTCTCGCCGACGGGGACGGCCGTCCCGGTATGGGTGCCGTATGCGGTCATCCACTTCCAGCCGAGCGTCTCGCGGATGAAGGCCTGGGCCTCCGTGCGGTAGGGTGTATCGGCGGGCAGTTCATACACCGTATCCCAGGCGTCCGTTCCGACCCTCGATCCGGATACCAGGATGTGGCATCCGGCCTGCGACGCCTCCCTTAGCCGGGCGCGGAGCGCTTCGGTCCATACGCGGAAGCGGACGGGCTTCTCGCCCCGCCCGACCTTGCTGGTGACCTGCTTTCCGCAGATGAGGTCTATGGCGAAGCAGTCGGAGGGCGTCCGGCCCGCCTCGAAAGCCGCGACGCCGGCCGACACGAACGAGTGCCCCGCCCGGAGGATGGACTGCCCGTGGATATAAGGATAGTCGAACGTATTGCCGGCGACCGTCTTGCCGCCCTGGTCGATGTAAGAGGCCCCGAAACCGGGATTGTCGTCATCCACCCAGGGGAGTTCGCGGCGGATTTCGTACTGGCTGCCGATATAGTTGATCTCCCGGATGTAAGGGACGCCGCTGTCCAGCGCATTGCGGAAGCCGGCATAGGTCTCTCCGTCAAACCAGCTCGGTGCGGACACCCGGGTGAAATTGTTGACTACCAATACCTTCTTGGCGCCCATCGCCCGCGAGATGCCGACGCTGAGAATCTCGGAAGGGAAACTCTTGCCTCCGTCGTTGAAGGCGACGATGCGGAAACTGTAGATGTGCCCTTTCTTGATATCCACGCTCGTGGAAAGACGCTTGCCTTCCGCCCTGGTCTCCACCACGACCCCCTCGTCGAAGGCCCCTCCGTCCACGCGGGTCTGCAGCAGGTAGCCCTTGGGCTTCGCGGTGGGCTCCAGTTTGTCGGTGGCGGCCTCCCACGAAAGGACGGCCTGTCCGGTCGAATCGACATCGGCCGCGAAGGTCTTCACGGGCAGAGGCTGCACGGCGTAGTGGCAGCCGTAGCGGCTGCTGAGGTATTTGAGGATGCCTTTGTAGACACCGCGGGACACCGTGAACCGGAAAGAGGGATCGAGGCCGTAGCGCATATCCGCCAGATTCTGATGCGACAGGATCTCCAGGATCATCGAGGGAACATTCGGCGAACGGCTCTCGCTGTAATTGCGGTTCCACAGTTGCCGTCGGGTCCACTCCGAGTCGAATTCCGCCCGGACCGCCTCGACGACCTGGTCCTGAACCATTCCCGCGAAGATGCGGCCGTTCATCCGGTCCTCGCCCCCGTCGTAGGTCGTCTTTCCGGGATCCCGGCTGGTCTTTTTGTCCTTATAGGTATAGATGGCAAGCGTGCCGACGGTCGTGTCGTCCTTCGTCACGCCGGCGTCGGAATGGAAGGCCAGGGCGAGGTCGAAGGGAACCTTCACTTTCTTGACCCAGGCGCCCCGCCCGGCGTATTCCTTGGTATATTCTTTCTCCCACTCGTCCATCAGATGCATGTCGATGCCGGCGAACTGCATCGAATAGAGGGCTCCTTCCGTGTAGCAGGGGAGGCCGGAAGTGGTCAGTTCGCCTCCTTCGACGCCGCGGGCGACCTTGCCCATGCCGCCGCCGAAGCGGACTGCGTCCGCCGTGACGACGCTTCCGCGGGGACGGGCCCCTTCCGGAATATCGGCCGTGAGGATGACGCACCCGTCGGTGCCGGCACCGAATTCAAAGGTGCCCAGATAGATCCAGGTGCCGCCGCCGTATTGCTGGTTGACGGAGAATTCCGTCTCTCCGCCGAGATGGCGGACCGTATAGTGTGCGGCATTAGTGCTCTCCGAGAGGGTTTTGTAGGATATGTAGACGGCGTAGGAGCCCCTCACGGGGATTTTAGGAGTCCATACGGCCCGGGCGGCGTCATCCCCGGCGACCTGCCGGGTCTTCCGGACGGTACCCATCTTGAAAGGGTTGTCATAGCCGCTGTAAGTTCGCTGCGCGTCGGCGAATCCGGGCCCCGCATCTTCCCAGGCACCGCTCTCGCGGTATTTCCCGGCCGTCCGCTCTCCCTCTTCCCGCTTCCCTTCATAGGCGGGGTCGTTGTCGCATATGACTTCCCGTGGCTGAATATCCCGCTCCCGCGGGGTCAGGACACAGGCGCCGGCATTTTCCAGCATCGGGATCAGGAACGGAAGGACATAACTCTGCGTATAGAGGTCTTCGACGGTCTGCATCATCGGGGCGCGCTGCCATTCCCACCGGTTCTCTTCGGGTTCGAAATACCGGCCGTGGCTCTGCCATAGAGCGATGTGCCGCCCGGACAGGCCCCGTTTGTACCAGGTGCCGCCGACCTGCGAAACCAGCGGCTTGCGTTCTCCGCGGCGGTCCTTGACCCTGAATTTGTTTTCGGCGGGGACGCCGTTGTTGCCGGCGGGGGCGAAGGCCAGGTCCTCGATCTCCATTTCGTCGGAAAGGATCTTGCCGACGGTGTAGGAGGAGTAGGCTCCGGGCAGTCCCTTCTTCATTTCCTCCCGCAGCCAGGTGACCTTCTCGGGCGTCCAGGGATAGTCCCAGAGGTTGTCGCTGAAGACAAACTGGAGTTCGTTCCCGGTGGCGGTCACTTTCTTGACCTGCAGCGGGGTGTTGACGGTCGTCTCTTTTCTCAGCGTCTCGCGGAGCCGGACGGAGAAAGAGCGGAAATCGCCCGTGACGTCCTTCTGGGCAAAGACCGGGAGCGTCGCGGCGAGCAGCAGCAGAATCAGTGTCAGTCTTTTAAGCATACGGGCGGAATGAGGATCAGGGTGGAGGCCAGCAGTCCGAGCGAATCTGCCGCGAGGTCGCGCCAGTCTCCGCTCCGGTAGGGTATGAACCATTGGATGCCTTCGGTGAATACGGCCAGGACGAAGCCCACCAGCAGGATGGCGCCGAGGATCAGCAGCCTTTTCCGCCGTGCGGGCCGTTTCCCGAAGGAGAACCAGGCCAGAAAGGGGAAGGGTGCGAACATCAGGAAATGGACGACCTTGTCGTTCGGAATCCCGAAGATCGAAAAGGGCACCGACGGCGTGTCGTCGAACTGCGCGAAGCACAGGACGCACACCGCAGCGAGGTACAGCAGCAGCAGGATCCGGGCGTATGTCCTCAGACGCGCCGTCATAGGGCCTGCATATCATTGAGTTTCTTGTAATAGCCGCCCAGGGCGATGAGCTCGTCGTGCCGGCCGCGCTCCACGATCCGTCCTTCGTGCATCACGATGATCTCGTCGGCGCCGCGGATGGTGGACAGGCGGTGGGCGATGGCGATGGTCGTGCGGCTCGACATCAGGCGGTCGAGCGCTTCCTGTACGGCGCGTTCGGATTCGGTATCGAGCGAGGCCGTGGCTTCGTCCAGGATGAGGATGGGCGGGTTTTTGAGAATGGCGCGGGCGATGCTGATGCGCTGCCGCTGTCCGCCCGAAAGCTTGATGCCCCGGTCGCCGATGTTGGTGGCGTATCCCTCTTCCTTCTCGAGAATGAATTCGTGGGCGTTGGCGATCTTGGCGGCGGCCACGACATCCTCCATCGTCGCGCCTTCCACGCCGAAGGCGATGTTGTTGAAGATGGTGTCGTTGAAGAGGATCGATTCCTGGTTGACATTGCCCATCAGGGCCCTGAGGGAGCGGAGAGACACATCCCTGACGGAAATCCCGTCGATGAGGATGTCGCCTTCGGTGGTGTCGTAGAAACGGGGAATCAGGTCGACGAGCGTGGATTTTCCCGCACCCGATTCGCCCACGATGGCGATGGTTTTTCCCTTGGGGATGTCGAGAGTGACGTCGCTCAGGATCTGCTTGCCGTTCTCCTGATAGCGGAAACCGACGCCGCGCAGGGAAATCCTGTCGTTGAATCCGGGAAGCGGGGTGGGGTCGGCCTTTTCGGTAATGGGATTTTCCGCTTCGAGGATTTTGTTGATGCGCTCCATCGAGGCGAGTCCCTTGGGAATGCCGTAGGCGGCCTTGGAGAGTTCCTTGATGGGGGCGATGACCGAGTAGAGGATCACCATGAAGAAGATGAAGGTCGGGGCGTCGATGAATTTTTCGCCCCAGAGGCCGGTCCCGCGGATAATGAGCGCGCCGCCGAAGGTAAGGACGATCATGATCATCACGGTGCCCAGGAATTCGCTTACGGGATGGGCCAGGGCCTGGCGGGTGGCGACGCGGTTGTTCTTGCGGCGCATCGCGTCGGTGACGCTGTCGAACCGTCCTTCCATCCGGCGCTCGGCGTTGAAGGCCTTGATGATGCGGAGGCCGCCCAGCGTTTCCTCCACCTGCGACATCGTGTCGCTCCAGAGCGCCTGCGCCTCGGTGGAGCGGCGCTTGAGCTGCTTGCCGATAACGCCCATGATCCAGACGAAGCCGGGCACGAAGATGACGGTGAAGATGGTAAGTTCCGGGCTCAGGTAGATCAGGGCGCCGAAGTAAATGATGATGAGGATCGGATCCTTGATCAGCATTTCGATGGAGGCGGTGATGGAATTCTCGACCTCGCCGACGTCTCCCGTGATGCGGGCGATGATGTCGCCCTTGCGTTCCTCGGAGAAGAAGCCGATCGGGAGGGAGAGGATCTTGTTGTAGATTTCCAGGCGGATGTCCTTGACGATGCCGGTGCGGATGGGGATCATCACGGCGCTGGACCCGAAATAGCAGGCGGTTTTGAGAAGCGTCATCAGGCCGAGCAGTCCGCAGAGCAGCAGCAGGGTGTTGACGGCGCCGTGCATCCCGATAAAGCGGGAGACCCACCAATAGGCGTTGTTGATGAGGAGATCCTTGAACTTGTACCCCTCCGTGCCCCACGCGATGAATTCGTAGGTCTTGTCGTCGAGCCGGAAGAGGATGTTCAGCACCGGAATGATGAACGAGAAGGAGAATACGTTGAAGACCGCCGACAGGATGTTGAGGATCACCGACCCGCCGAGGAATCTTTTATATCGCGAAGCGTAGCGCTTCATCAGCCGCAGGAAACCGCGCATACAGAGCCATTTTATAAAAACTCTCAAAAATAACCATTTTTGCTTTGATTGCAAAAAAGATTTTTGCGGCCGGCGGCTTACAGGATGCCTGCAAGGTAAAGATACATCAGGCGGATGCGCCTGGAGAGGATGTCGAAGTCGATGATGTCCGGACGGTCCAGGGGTTTGTTGTTGTACCGGGTGATGCCGGAAGTGAACATCACGGAGGGGACTCCGGCTTCCAGGAAGGCCTTCTGGTCGGCCGCTTTCCGGTAGAACAGGTTCGTGAAGTCCTTGCTGCCGTAGTAGGAGAAGGAGATGTCCATCTGCGGGCCGGCGCGGTTGGCGGCGATGAGGTTCTGCCTCCGGCCGGTCCGCTCGTCCGAGAGCATCATCAGATAGTCCTTGCGGCCGGATGCGAGGGGCTCCGAGGTGCCTCCGACCTGGTCGATGTTGACCATCAGGTCGATGCTGCGGAGCGTGACGGGCGTTCCGGTCTCCGGGTCGGTGACGGCCCCCGCCTGCAGCAGGCGGACCAGTTCTTTCGAGCCGCCCATCCCGTGCTCCTTGGCGTCAAGGGCGACGAAGAGTACGCTGTGGGCGTAGGACTTACCGTCCCTGCTGAGCAGTTCGGCCAGGGAAAGCATCGAAACGACGCCGGAAGCGTTGCTGTCGGCACCGGGATAGAGCGTGCGGCCCAGCGTGCCGATGTGGTCGTAATGGGCGCAGACCACGATGTATCGCCGGCGGGGGACGTCGGTGCCGCCAAGTATTCCGATGACATTGCGGCCTTTCTCTCCGGAAGCGGCGGTGAAGCCGCGGAACCAGGTGCTGTCCGCAGGCGAGAGTCCAATCCGGGAGAATTCCTGCGCGATCCACATCGCGGCGAGGGCGCCGCCCCGGCTTCCCGTCGACCGCCCTTCACAGAGGGAATCGGTCAGGAAATGGATCTGGTCCGAGATGCGGAGCGGGTCCTGCGCGAAGATATTCGTGCAGAAAATCGCCAGTGCGGCAAGAATATTGAATAAGCGTTTCAGACTTTCTTATTATCTTTGTAGGATGCAAATTTAGTGTTTTTGGGCGTACAATGAAATTTTTCTTCTCCCGAAAGTGGATTTTCACCCTCCTGCTCTGGGTCGCGACGGCTTTTTCCGCCGCGGCGCAGTACGACAAGGACGTGTTCTCCTTCCGCGGGAGAAGGGCGCTCGCCGACGGGAAAAACGCCGAAGCCATCCACAATTTCAACATTCTCGCCTCGCTGGACACGGCTGACTACCAGACCTTCTTCTTCCGGGGAATCGCCAAATACAACCTCGGCGACATCCGGGGCGCGCACCGGGATTTCGACACCGCGATCCGGCTCAATCCCGTCTTCACCTCGGCCTACCACTACCGGGCCATCGCCAGCAACCGCATCGGCAGATATGACGACGCCCTCCGCGATCTCGAGAAGGCGATTTCCCTCCGCCCGGGCAACATCGGTCTCTACTTCAGCCGGGGCGTGACCTGGTTCTTCTCCCAGCGTTTCGAGGACGCGGTAAAAGACTTCGACAAATTCATCCGGAAGGAGCCCAAGGAGGCCTCCGCCTATCTGAACCGGGGTGCCTGCTACCTCTTCCTGGGCGACACGCTCAAGGCCGTGAACGACTACAACAAGGCCATCAAGCTCGACCGTTTCGAGCCCGAGGGCTACATCCGCCGGGCCCGGCTCTATGCCGAGCAGGGACGCACCGACGAGGCCCTCGCCGACCTGGACAAGGCCGTTTCGCTCGACACCACCAGCAGTTTCGCCTATTTCAACCGGGCCATTCTCGAAAACGACCGCAACGACCTCAATGCGGCGATGCGCGACCTGAACAAGGTGCTCGAACTCGAGCCCGGCAATGCGCTCACCCTCTACAACCGGAGTCTCATCTATGCCCGCGTGGGCAATTACGCCGCGGCGCTCGAAGACATCGACCGCGTCATCAACATCAACCCGCAGAACGTCCTGGCCTACTACAACAGGGCGGCCTTCTTCTCCGGAATGGGCCGCTGGCGGGACGCGCTGGAGGATTACGACAAGGCCATCGAACTCTATCCCGACTTCGCCAAGGCGTATATGAACCGCTCGTACGTGAAACTGCAGCTCGGGATGAGAGGGGAGTCCCGCGCCGATTATCAGACCGCCCGGCAGAAGGTGCGGGAATACCAGAACGCGGTGTCCCGCGAAGGAGCCTCTTTCGCCGATACCACGCAGAAATACAGCGCCCTGCTCACGCTTGACGCCAGTTTCGCCAAGAAAGACTTCGACAACGAACTTCTCCAGCACCGGGACGTGGACGTCAATCTGCGCCCGATGTACCGGCTGGCGCTCTCCGACAGCGGAGAGGACGTGCGCTACGCCCTGGAGCGCCGCTACGAAAACCGCGTGCTCGACCGTTTCGTCGCCTCTTCGCCGGTGAAGGTCGTGATGACCAACGCTCCGGGCGACCTGCCGCATCCGGATTACGACAAGACGGAAGAGGGTATTGCATCTTCCTCCGTCTCCCGGGCCGGAAAGGAATTCCTGAAGGCGCTCAACGAGCTGGAGTCCAAACATTTCAATGTCGCGATGATCCATTATACCGATGCGGTGGAAGCGGAGGACGGCGATCCGCTCGGCGAATATTATAAGGCGCTGTACTATATGAACCGCGGGGTGCTCCGCGCCGATATGATCGAATTCATCGCCTCGATGGATATGAACGTCCAGACGCTCCGGATGGAGGACAAAGGCGCCGCCCGCGCCCGCGTCCGCGACCACGTGAGCCGCACCTACGACTACTCCGAGGCCGTCGCGGACATGCAGGAGGCGGCCCGGCGGCTGGACCTGCCCTATATCTGGTACAACCTCGGCAACCTCCGCTGCCTGTCTTCCGAGCCGGTCGAGGCCATCGAAAGCTACGACCGGGCCCTGAAGCTCTATCCCGAGATGGCGGACGCCTATTTCAACCGGGGGTTGGTCCTGATCTATGTCAAGGACAAGGAGAAAGGATGCATCGACCTGTCCCGCGCCGGCGAACTCGGCATTGCGGATGCGTACGGTGTGATCGCCCGTTACTGCGAGGAGGAGCCGCGATGATCCGTTTCCTCAGTTTCACTTCCGGCAGCTGCGGCAATGCCGCCTATCTGGGATACGGCGACGGCGAGACCGAGCACGGCATCCTCCTGGATGCGGCCGTGAGTCCGCGCACCCTCAGGGGCTATCCGGACTTCCGGCCGGAGGCGGTCCTGATCACCCACGACCACGGCGACCATATCCGCAGCATCGGCTCCCTCTGCAAGAAACTGACCCTTCCCGTCTGGGCGACGACTGCGGTGCAGGACGCCCTGCTTCGGCACCCCGCATCCCGGGAGTACCTGATACCCTGCCGCCGGGATTTCAATCTTTCAGGCGAGAATGAAGTGGCTCCGGGATTCCGCGTCCGGGCCTTTGTCGTGCCGCACGATGCGACCGAGACGGTCGGTTTCCGGATCGTGCTCCCGGACGGACATAAGTTCGTGCTGATGACCGACCTGGGGTTTGTCACGGGGGAGGCGATGGCCTTCGCCCGGGAGGCGGATACCCTCGTGATCGAGTCGAATTACGACGAAGAGATGCTCCTCGGCGGCAATTATCCGCCCGAACTCAAGCGCCGGATCGCCGGCGGCGCGCACCTCAGCAACGCGGCCTGCGCGGAGGCCATCCGGGAATGCTGGCATCCCGGGCTCCGCAACCTGTTTCTGTGTCATCTCAGCGGAAATAACAATACTCCGGAACTTGCGCTGGCGTCCGCCCGCAATGCCCTGGCCTCCATCGGCGTAGCGCCGGGGGCGGTCAACCTGCGCGTCCTTCCGCGGGGGATTGCGACACCGCTGCTAAATCTTTGATAGTATGAAAAAAGCGATCTTCCTTTTTGGAATCTGCGCCCTGCTGCTGGCGGCGTGCGACAAAAACAATCCCGGCAATAACGGTTCTTCGAACGACCCCGGCGGGACGGGCGTCAAGCTCAGTTCCATCGTCTCCATCACCAAATCCTACAAGTTTACCTGCAACGCCGCCTTGAAAACCCTGGCGGACGTAAAGGTCGTCTATGTCGGGGCTGACGGGAAGCCGTCCGCGCCGGAGAAAATCAACGGTACGAGCTGGGAACGGTCCGGCATCGAGGTTCCGATCCCGTCGAAAGCGACGGCGGTGGAGGGAAGCACCGCTGGAATCAGTGTGATCTGCAGCCCCAATGATGTGCCGGATACCGGTGAATACGATGTCCGCTACGAGATGGAATGTACGTACACGGTCACCCTTGACGACGGCTCGACCCTGCGGCTGCCCGCCTGGAACATCAACCCCCAGATGCCTGCCGTCGAAGGACGCGATGCGGCGGAGGCGTGCAACGCGGTCAGCCTCTCCTGTACCGACGACAAGACCATTGTCTGCGACGACCGGGGCAATACTTATATCGCCGACGCGGAATATTGGGAAAAGGAAGAAGGTGAATACGCACCCTCGGGCAATCTGGGCGGTGCCGCTCAGGAGTCTCCGACGACGAGTGTCGATGTTAACTATGCCGCTTATCCGGAATCGGTCGACCTCGGATTTACCGTCAACGGAGAGCCCCTTCTCTGGGCGACCCGGAACGTGGGCGCGCAGTCGCCCGGTGATTTCGGCGGACTTTATGGCTGGGGAGATGCCAGTGGATACCATACCTCGACGAACCCGGTCTTCTATCCCGCCCGTCACCCGGAGAATATCGTCGGCAAGAACAATAACAGCATCAGCGGAACCCGCTGTGACATTGCCTATTGCATGTGGGGATTCCGCTGGAGGATACCCTCCAAGGCCGAGTGGGAGGCTCTTGTTGCCAACTGCACCTGGAAGAAGAAGAAAATGGACGGGAACTGGGGGATGGAGTTCACCTCCAAGATCAACGGCAACTCCATTTTCCTTCCGGCGGCGGATGAACGTAACGGCGAGAATGTCTATCGCGAATCGATGTCTCCGGAGAATTGCCACGGCTATTATTGGTCCGGTGACTGGGTCGCGGGGGATGCCCAGTTCGCGTATCATTTCTATTATTCGCTATTCTCGACGGGGACTGTCTATTCCAAGGCCCAGGGCAACAAGCCCCGCTTCCACGGGATGTCCATCCGTCCCGTGACCTCCACCCGCCCGGAAGACATCATCAACTAGCGCCTTCCCTGACGATCCTGCGTCGCATCCAACGGTCGCCTCTGATGCGGAGGAGGAAGATGATGCCGCGGATGCACAGTTCGACGGTCATCGCGATCCAGAAGCCGGCCAGTCCCCAGATCTTTACAAGGAAGATGGCCGGAACGATGCGGATGATCCACATGCAGCCCAGCGAGATGAAACTCGGCGCAAGCGTGTCGCCGGCGCCCATACAGGCCCCTTCCGCCACGATCGAGGCGCCGTAAAGCGTTTCGGCGAAGGCCACGATGCGAAGCATCCTCGCCCCCAGGTCGACTACCTCCGGGTCGGGCGACATCATCCGGATCATCTGCGGGGCGAAGGCGAACATCAGGGCCGCCAGGCAGGTCATGATGAGCATTCCCCCGAGGGTGGTGATCCACGCGAAGCGCCGGGCCAGATCTTTGCGGCCGGCGCCGAGACTCTGGCCGACCAGGGTGCCGGCCGCGTCTCCGATACCGTATCCGGGCATATAGCAGAACCCTTCCGCCGTGACGGCGAAGGTGTTGGCGGCGATGGCGACGGTTCCGAGCGGGGCGACGATGACGGTGCTGGCGATGTAGGCCCCGCGCATAATGATGTTCTGCAGGTAAAGCGGCGCGCTGATGGATACGGCGGTCTGCAGGCTATGCCCCCGGGGAAGTTGCAGGAAGCGCTCTCCCCGGTGGATTTTGAGTTCCGGCGAGCGGACCAGCAGGAAGAACAGCATCAGGAGCGCCGTCACGCCCTCGGCGAGGCCGGTGCCGAGCGCAGCGCCCTTGACGCCCATCCCTAACGTATAGATAAACAGGTAGTTGAAGCAGACGTCCAGGATGCACATCACGATGTTGAGGATGCTGGGAACCTTCATGTTTCCGCTGGCCTGGAGCATCATCGCGGCCATCCAGGAGAGCATCATCGCCGGCTGGAAGAGGGAGACGACGGCGAAGTAGTCCCCGGCGTCCTCGGCGATATCGGCCTTGCCGCCCAGCCAGAAGGGAAGCGGCCCCGAGACGGCGAAGGCGACGAGCCCGAGAAGCAGGCTGAAAAAGAAGGCGGCGACAAGGCCTTGCCCCACGACGCTGCGGGCTTTTCCATATTGTTTCGCTCCGACGAAATGGGCTACCTGTACGGAGAATCCGCTTACACAAGCCATACAGAAACCGCCCAGGAGCCACGTGCAGGTGGATACGAGTCCGATCGAAGCCCCGGCCTCCGCGCCGAGATGCCCGACCATCGAGGCGTCGATATATTGCATCAGGACGGTGCTGAGCTGGGCCAGAATGGCCGGGAGACTGAGGATCGAAGCGAGCGTGATCCGTTCGCGGAGCGTCATATCCGCCCCGCAGCGCACTTTTTCAAGGAGATTGTCTTTGATCCTGCCCAGCATGAGTGGGCAAAGATAGACTTATTTCGCGAGACTACCTAATTTTTCGCCCATCAGAATGTGGGAACCTCTGCCTTTGTCCGGGCTGAAGGTGACGCCTTTCTGGAAAAGGATGACATAGTCGGAGCCGCCGAAGAGGAACCAGCCGAGTTCGTCGCCCTTCCGGACGCGGACCCCCGGAGCGAGTCCTTCGGAGAAATTCACCGAGCAGATCTGTGACATCCCGATCGGGAGCAGGGCCACAAGGCCGCAGGCCTCGGTGTCGAGGATGACGCAGGAGCGGGTCTCGACGCTCTCCCAGTCCGGGTCGGTGCAGTCGAGGACGTACTTCTTCTCCGCCGCGTCGAAACGGTAGACGCCGCCGCCGGCCGTGAGGCCCGGAATGTGGCGCATCTCGAGGATGGTGCCGTCCACGGGGAAGTGATAGCGGTGATAGTCGTTGACGTCGAGGAAGATATGCGTCAGCGTGCCGCCCTTGAAGGCATCCCGGTAAGCGCTGCCTTCGCCGATAAGGGCGGAGATGGCGCTGAAATAGCGGGATTTGAGGCGGACACCCTCTTTCTGTACGATATAGCCCTCTTCATCGATCTGCCAGACCCCCTGGGGATGGCCGTCCACGGGGGAGACGACGACGGACGGATCCTCCGGGGCAACGACGGGCCGTACCGCTGCGCTGCGCAGCTTCCGGCAGAAAAAATCGTTGAAACTCTTCCAGTTCCCGGGATCCTCATACCATTCGCGGCAGACGCCGAATCCGGGATCCGTGAAGAAATCCTCGGCGTATTCCGGCTTCCAGGACTCCGGCGTGGAGAGGAAAGATCCCCACGTGCGGACATAATCCGTCAGCCAGGAACGGAAGGGCTCGTGGTACTGGAGGGAGGGATGGTAGTAGCCTTTGCCTTCGAGTTCGGGCAGCGGCTGATCCAGCAGGAAATAAAGGTAATCGACCCCCTGATCGATGTGGTCGTAGAGTGAAGACCCCGTCGGCAACTTGAGAATGAACCTCGGAAGCGTTGTGGAAGACCATTCCACAAAATCGTAAAACTCCTGAAGACTTTGAGCCGGATTGGTATCCTTGTCGGGATTGGCGGCGGCCGCCTTGGCAATCGACTCCTCAAGCAGATGCTCGAGCACACTGTCGGACCTGATCATATCGACCAGACGTCCGGTCGTCGGGGAATAATTCTTCAACTCAGTAAGGCATAAAAAAGTTCTTTGGTCCTACATAACCCTCACGAAGAGGGCTGCACCTGTTATAGCAAAATCGTGCCAAAAACAGAATGCAGCCGCAAATATAGAAAAAAATGATATTGCTGTTTTCTTTTTTTTGAAAAAATTACCTCCACGGATCTTCCGAGGCCGGGGTGCGGATGTCGGAAAGGTACTGGATGTCGTTGACGAACCACTGTCCGGTGCTCGGTTTCTGGCGGAGCTTGATGCTGCGCGGGTTGTCGGCGCCGCCGGAGGTGAGCCAAAGCGTCGCCCAGTTTTCGGTCTGGAAGGAATAGGGGTTGGAACTCACGCGGATGGTGTACGGCTTGCTCGGGGTGTAGTTGTTGGCCGGGGTCGCGCCGTTGAAGTAGGAGGGAATCTTGTAGAATTTGCCCTGGAGACGGTCGCGCATGAATTGCTTGGTGTAGTTGTTGAGCGGTTCGGGGCCGCGGAGGAAATTGAGCATCTCGTAGCAGGCCGCCTGGTTGTTCTCGTACTGCATCAGGGCGACGACGCTGAGGGCGGCGACGGCGTAGGGATCCTTCAGACTCGCTTCGGGAAGGGCTTTCATCTGCTCGACATTCTGCGGAAGCGTGCGGAATGTATAGGTGCGGACATTTCCGCCGGACGAGCTTCCGGACGAGGTCTGGTTGAACAGCGAGCAGGATGTGAATGCCAGAAGGCCGGCAAACAAGAGGTAGACAAATTTTTTCATAATCCAGGAATTACATTTATCGTCCGCAATATACGCAATTTTGCTGAAAAATTAGTAACTTGCGAGGACTAAAAACCAATTTGTATGCCTTCTCACTCCTACGCGGAGGTCGCGGACCTCGCGCATCTTCCCTGGCCCGACGAGACCGGAATGATTTCCCATTACGTATTCCAATATATTGATTTCAACGAGGTTCCGCAATATGTGGCGGCCGGGCATCGCTTCAGCGACTGCTTCTTTTTCGGGTGCGAAATTCCCTCGGAAATGGAGGGGCAGATCGGCTGCACCTGCCTGGTATTTCCCAGGCTCGGGCTCGTCTACAGCACCTTCCGCGGCAAACTCTACACAGGAGAGGAATTGTATGCCGGATACGATCCGGAGCACGAAGATTCGTTCGCGACCTGCTTCGACACGCGCGTGTACAATGACTATATCGAGAAGGGGAAAGAATGCAACGACATCCGCGAAACCCTCGGCCGCAACCTGCACGACCGGGCGATCCAGGACGCTATCGGCGATTTCCTGCGCCATTACGGCGAGGGTCAGGTCGTGGCCATTATGGGCGGACATGCGCTCCGTCGCACCGATCCGGAGTACCGTGCCGTGAGCCGGCTGTCGAAGCGTCTCACCGAAAAAGGGAAGCTGATGGCGTCCGGCGGCGGACCGGGCGCGATGGAGGCGACGCATCTCGGCGCCTGGATGGCCGGCCGCAGCGAGGCGGATCTGGAAGAGGCCTTCCGGATGATGGAATGCGCCCCGACGTTCCGGGACGAGGGATGGCTCCGCACGGCCTTCGAGGTGAAGGCGAAATACCCCCAGACCCGCTTCCGCAGTCTCGGCATCCCGACCTGGTTCTACGGACATGAGCCCGCGACGCCCTTCGCGACCGACATCGCCAAATTCTTCCACAATTCCATCCGGGAGGACATCCTTCTGACCATCGCCAAGGGCGGCATCATCTACACGCCCGGCTCGGCCGGCACCCTGCAGGAGATCTTCCAGGATGCGGCGCAGAACCACTACAAGACCGTCGGCGCCTCGAGCCCGATGGTGTTTTTCGGCGTAGATTTCTTCTCCCGGGAAGTACCGGTCTATCCGCTGCTGGAGGCCCTGATGGCCAACGGCCGCTACAAGGACCTCCTCCTTACGCTGACGGATGACCCCGACGTCGCCGTCGAGGCCATTATGTCCTTCCGTCTGTAGTCCGGAATGGGGAAGGTGTGATGAACTGCGTGGGATCTTCCCCGGATTCTGGCTTTATACAACTTATAGCGGGGAAGGTGTGATACTTTTTATCACATCTTCCCCGTTTTGTTTGAATAATCCTCCGATTCGGCATATATTTGCAATACGATTTTGCGCAGCCTTGATCAATGTATTTGGCAAGCTCTGCAGACCACTCTGGTCGGGTATCTGACACCCTCTTCCTGGTTCGCGCAAAAATGATTATTTCCCTATTTATTAATTTCAGGCACAGCCGTGCCTTTTAAAACCGTTGTAATCATGAAGTTACTGGAAGTGTCCGTTAACGAAAACGGACAAATCGGCATTGAATCGATGAACGAGGACTATCTGGAAAAGATATTGTCCAAAGCGACAAAGGAGAAAAAGGAGGAGCTGTTCCGCTCTCTCCTTGTCGAGATGACCGACAAGATATGGAAAGACCGCAAAACGGGTATCAGCCGTGTCATCAGGTTGTTGAGCATGGCGGAAATGTGCACTTGCGCGCAGCCCTATTCCCAGGCCGAGGAGTTCTGGTCGACGATGATGTTCAGTTTCATCCCGCACTATGAGAAATTTTCATCGTCCCTCAAGCAAAAATACGGATTCAAACCCGGGGATGTCGTGCGGCCGTTTACGGTCGGTGACACCAGCGTTTTCCAATTGAACCGCGGGGCAAAAAAGAACGGCAAATGGCGTTCGTAAGACCCGTCCGCCGGATGCTGCCCGATGGTAACGAGGCTGAGGTGATGCCCTATCATGTCAGTTTCGAGGGGCTTGAGCAAGTCATCATCTGCCGTGATGACGAGGACTGTGACGCGATGGTGAAATGCATTTTTGTCTGCGCGCACAGGAAGAATGTGATCATCATCATTTATGCCGTGGTCTCCAATCATTCTCACGTGGCGGTGCTGGCCGCCGGGCGGGATTCGGCGGTTTCTTTTGCCCGGGAGGTCAAAAGGACGTATTCGCAGCTTTTCAGAAAGAAATACGGAGAAACGAAAGTTTTGTGCCGGACGGACGTGGATGTGCAGTTGCTGGATACGGAATGGTACTTGAGGAATGCTCTGGCCTATATACCCAGGAATGCATTTGACAATGGGGCGGATAACCTTTGGGACTATAAATGGACGGGGTTTCGTGCCATGTTCCGCTCTTCGCGGGAAACCTCCCGTCCGCAATCCTGGCGTCCCGTCTCAACTTTGTCCAAACGGGAACGGGAGCGGATCATGCACACCGGGGACGATTTGAGGCAGGTTCGCTGGATGATCAATGAACACGAAGAATTGGAGCCGTCGGGGGCCTGTGACGCCCGGTTCCTCGAAAACGCGTTCAACAACGACCAGTCATTCTTTTTCAAGTGCATCGGAACGGTCAACGTCGCGGAAATGACGCAAAAACTGATCATAGCCCCGCGCAGGAAGAGCACGGATGCGGAGTTCTTCAAGGAGATACAGGCGCTGGCCCGTCAATGGTATCAGCACGATGTGACCGAGTTGCCGTATACGACAAAGGCCAGGATGATTCCGTATGTCGCTCGGACGATAAAGACATCTGTCCCGCAGATGTCCAGGGGATTCGGGTTGCCGCGTGATGTCGTCGCGAAGCTGCTGCGGAAGGGCTAGCGCATTCCGCTTTGTCCGAAGACGGCCCGGCAGTAGGTGACGCCGAGGATGTCGAGGATGCGGAAATGGTGGTTGAGGTTGTTCTTGAACCGGTCGAAGTCTTTGTTCTCCTCCGGGGTCCAGCCGATCTCCGCCGCGGCCATCGCACGCGGGAAGTACATGTACTCCAGATGTTTGGGCGAGGCGATGTACTCGGTCCAGAGGTTAGCCTGCACGCCGATGATGTGGCTCTGGAATTCGGCGGGAATCTCATCCAGCGGTTTGTAGCCGTAGGTCTTCTCGACCGGGAGGTAATGGCCGATGGCGAGCGGCTCGGCATCGGTATCCTGGCTCTGGTAATAATCCAGATACAGGTAGGTGTTGGGAGACATGATGACGTCGAAATTCATCTTCGCCGCCTTGATGCCGCCCTTGGTGCCACGCCAGGACATCACCGTGGCGCCGGGCTTGAGTTCGCCTTCCAGCACTTCGTCCCAGCCGATCATCTTGCGGCCGTGCTCGGCGAGGAAGTTCTGCATCCGGGCCGTGACATAGCCCTGGAGGTACTGCTCTTTGGTCCAGTGTTCGTCGCTCCGGAGGCCGAGTTCCTCGATCTTGCGCTGGCAGAACGGGCATTTCTCCCATTCCTGCTTGCGGCATTCGTCGCCGCCGATGTGGATGTACTCGGACGGGAACAGATCCATCACTTCGGTCAGGACATCCTCCAGGAAACGCAGCGACATCTCGCGGCCGGCGCAGAGCACTTCGGTCGCGATGCCCCACTTCTGCCGCACCTCGTACGGGCCGCCGGTGCAGCCCAGTTCGGGATAGGCGGCCAGCGCGGCGACCATGTGGCCGGGAAGGTCGATCTCGGGAATGATGACGATGCCCCTCTGCTGCGCGTAGGCGACGATGTCGCGGATCTGCTCCTGCGTGTAGTATCCGCCGTGCGGGATGCCGTCATATTCGGAGGATCTCTTGTGGTGGCCGACGAGGGTCTGCTTGCGGACCGAGCCCACGGAGGTGAGTTTGGGATAGCGCTTGATCTCGATGCGCCAGCCCTGGTCGTCGGTAAGGTGCCAGTGGAAGCGGTTCATCTTGTAGAGCGTCATCACGTCCAGGATCTTCTTGACTTCCTCGACGGAGAAGAAGTGCCGGGCGACATCCATATGGAAGCCCCTGTAGCCGAATCTCGGCGCGTCTTTGACGGTGATCTGCGGCAGGACCCAGTCGGTTTTCGGCGCGGGCGCCTCGCGGAAGAAATCCTCCGGAAGGAGTTGGGCGAGGGTCGCGAACGCGTTGACGAGTCCCTTGTAGTCGGCGGCGGTGACCTGGACGGCCTTGCCGTCGATCATGAGGTTGTATCCCTCGGCGGGAAGGGTGCCGTCCTTGGTGAAGACGAAACCTTTCTTGCCGGCCTTGGCGGTGACTTTCGACGGCTTCCCTGAAAGGAGCGAAAGCCGGTCGGCGAAGGCGCGTACCAGGTCTGAAGAGGCCTTGTCGAGCGTGTAGTCGAAACTGACGGGCGCGCCGGCCGCCTTGAAGACGCCGGTGCCGTAGGTGACCTCCTTCGGCTGGGGAATGAGGTTGACGGGGGCGGATTTGGCCTGCAGTCCGACGGCTGCCGCCAGGGAAAGGAATAAAAGGGCTAAACGTTTCATATAGATGTGGTTATAATACAAATAAAAAAGGGTAAGCTCCTTACATCGCACCGCTACGACCTCCTACCCTTGCTGCCTTCCGGCCCTGGGGGACTTCAGAGGGAGCTGGTCGTGTAAGACTTACCCATTGCAAAGATAGTAATAATTCCTTGAATTAAAAAATTTCTCCGCTCTTGAGGCTGTCGAAGATGAAGGGAAGAATGTCGTCGACTTTCTCGAATTTCTGGATTTTCTTGGCTCCGACAAGGATGACTTTGAGGGGACGTTTCCCCTTGGTCTGGTACTCGGCCATCACCTGGCGGCATTCTCCGCAGGGGGTGGCGGGATTGTCGCAGATGCCGTTGCCGTCGCTGCCGACGATGGCCAGGGTGTCGAAGGCCTTGTCGGGATAGTTGGCGCCCGCGGCGAACATCGCGGTGCGTTCCGCGCAGAGTCCCGCCGGGTAGGCGTTGTTTTCCTGGTTGGCGCCTTTGATGATGGTGCCGTCCTCCAGGCGGAGGGCCGCTCCCACGCGGAAATGCGAATAGGGGGAATAGGATCCTTTCTGCGCCTCGATGGCGGCGGCGACGAGTTCCTGATCCTGCGGCTCCATCTCCTCGACGGAGAAGTAGTCGGTATATTCGATAGTCAGTTTTCTTTTGCGCATAAGGCGATGCTTGTGGTTAATATCCCGCAAGATAACGAAAAAATCAGAGATTTACAAAATGAATGTGCGGTCCGAAGCGATCGAAGGCGGCCTTCTCCAGCATTTCGCGGTCGTCCGGATGGGCGATGGAGGTGAGGAGTTTCGCCCTTTCCTGCAGGGAGCGGCCGTAGAGGTCTACGGCCCCGTATTCGGTGACGACCCAGTGGGCGTCCGCCCGCGGGGTGACGACGCCCGCGCCGGGATTCAGCAGCGGGACAATCTTGGACTGCCCCTTGTTGGTGCGGGAGGCGAAGGCGGTAATGGATTTGCCGCCCTGAGCCATCGTGGCGCCCTTGACGAAATCGAGCTGCCCGCCGGTGCCGGAGAAAATCCGCGTGCCGATGGAGTCGGCGCTGATCTGGCCGGTCAGGTCCACTTCCGTGGCCGAATTGATGGCCATCATGTTCGAAAGGCGGGAGATGATCCAGGGGTCGTTGGTGTATTTGATGTCCTTCATCAGGACGTCGGGATTGTGGTCGATGAAATTGTAGACGTCGTCGGAGCCGAGGAGGAAGGAGGCGACGACCTTGCCGCGGTCGATTTCCTTAGCGGCGCCGTTCACCACGCCCTTCTTGATGAGGCGGAGGATGCCGTCGGCGAACATCTCGGTGTGGACGCCGAGGTTTTTGTGGGAGGTGAGCTGGGCGGCGAGGGCGTTCGGAAGGGCGCCGATGCCCATCTGGATGCAGGCCCCGTCCGGGACGAGTTCCGCGCAGTTGCGTCCGATCAGCATTTCGGTCGGCGTGGGTTCGGCAAAGTCCTTGGTAACCAGAGGGGTATTGTCTTCCACCAGGTAATCGAAACTGTCGATGGATACGAGGTCGCCATAGGCGAAGGGGACGTTCCGGTTGACGACGGCCACTTTGAGGCGGGCGGTCTCGACGGCGGCCAGCGAGCAGTCCACCGAGGTGCCGAGCGACACCATCCCGTTCTCGTCGGGAAGGGAGACCTGCACCAGCGCGGCGCCCAGTCTGATGGCGCCGCTGCGGTAGAGTTTCTGCGACTCTCCGAGGTGGACCGGGAGGTAATCCGCATAGCCCGCGTTGACGTTGGCGCGTACATTGGGGCCTACGAAGAATCCCTGGTCGAAGAAGACGCCCTTGTAGCGCTCCTCGCTGTAAGGAGCGGGCCCTTCGGTGTGGAAATGATGGAAATGGAGGTCCTCCACTTCGCCCGCGTCCGCCCTCCGGCAGAGGGCTTCGATGAGAATGTGCGGCACGCTGGCGACACTGCTCAGATGGATATGGTCGCCGCTTTTTATGCCCTTCACGGCCTCGTCGGCGGAAACAAAATGCAATTCTTTCATATTGACCGCAAATATAGGATTTATTTTGTATTTTTGTGATATGGAACATACAAAAGAAGAGAAATTGAAAGAGTTCGGGCGCCTGCTCGACATTATGGACCGCCTCCGGGCGGAATGCCCGTGGAACGGCGCCCAGACCATCGACACCCTCCGCCCCCTGACCCTGGAGGAGGTGTATGAACTCAGTGACGCCGTGCTGGAGAAAAACGACGCCGACCTCTCCAAGGAGCTGGGCGACATGCTCCTTCATATTGTATTCTATGCGAAGATCGCAGAGGAGGAAGGCAAGTACGATATCGCCGACATCGCCCGGAAGGAATGCGAGAAGATGATCTTCCGCCATCCTCACGTCTTCGGGGAGGGCGCCGGCAAGATCGACGCGAAGACAGTCTCGGAGCGTTGGGAGCTGCGCAAGCGGCAGGAGGGAGGCGGCCGCCATATCCTGGACGGCGTGCCGGAATCGGCCCCTTCCATGCTCAAGGCGATGCAGATGCAGCGCAAGGCCCGGGACGTCGGCTTCGACTGGGAAGACAAGGCGCAGGTCTGGGACAAGGTCCGCGAGGAGCTGGGCGAGTTGGAGACGGAAATGCGTGCGGGCGACCGCGACAAGGCCGAGGGCGAACTCGGAGACCTGCTTTTCGCCGTCATCAACGCGGCCCGGCTTTACGATATCGATCCCGAGGTGGCCCTTTCGCGCACCTGCGCCAAGTTCCGCCGCCGCTTCACCTATCTGGAGGATCATACCATCCGGGAGGGCCGCAACCTCACCGACCTTACCCTCGCCGAGATGGACGCCCTCTGGGAGGAATGCAAAACTCGGGAAAAATGATTATCTTTGCAGACTATGTCAAAATATACGATAAAAGAAGTAACCACCCGCAGGGATCTCCGGAAGTTTATCGCTTTCCCCGATAAACTTTACAAGGACTGTCCCCAGTGGGTTCCGGCCCTGCGCGGAGACCAGGTCAAGTCCCTCACCTCCTGCGCTTCGCTCAAATATTGCTCCCACAAACTGTGGCTGGCGTATGACGAGAAAGGAAACATTGTCGGCCGCGTCAGCGGGATGATCAATCCCCGTTACAATGAGCTCTACAAGTGCCACAGGGCCCGTTTCGGCTGGTTCGACACCATCGACGACCCTGATGTGGCGGCCCTTCTGCTCTCCACCGCGGAGGCCTGGGCCAAAGAGCAGGGGATGGACGAGATCCACGGCCCGCTCTACTACAACACGCTCGGCAAGCAGGGTATGCTTGTCGAAGGTTTCGAGCATACGCCGGTCTTCAATGTCCTCTATAATTTCCCTTATTACCCGAAACTGGTGGAGGCGCTCGGCTACGAGAAAGAGTGCGACTGGATCGAACTGAAAGTTCCCGCGTACGAGGGCGCGACCGACAAACTCCGCCGCGTGAGCGCCGCGCTGATCCAGCGATACGGCCTTCACGAGGGCAACATCGAGGACCTGAAGAAGGATCCCGAAAAGGTGAAGGAATTCTTCCGGGCCTACAACGAGAGTTTCCTCGGCGCGGTCCACAATTTCGTGCCGTTCACGGAGGAAGAGATCGAAGAAGAGAAGGAGGCATTTCTGCCCTTCCTCAAGCACGAGACCTGCATCGTCGTCCTGGATTCCGACAACAACCTGGCGGCTTTCGGCATCTCCGTCCCCGACATTTCCGAGGCGCTCAAGAAGGCGAAGGGGCACCTCTTCCCCTTCGGCTGGTGGCACCTCCTGCGTGCGATGAAAAACTACGAGAAAGTGGACATGCTGATCAACGGCGCCGTCCCCAGGTGGCAGAATACCGGCATTTCCGCCATCCTCCACACCCTCCTGGGCGACCGCTACGTGGCCAACGGCACACGCTGGGCCTTCAGCAACCCCCAGATCGAGACCAACGGCGCCGCCCTCAATGTCTGGTCGCGTTACGCCAGCGAACTCCACATGCGCCGCCGCTGCTACCTGAAAAAGATTTAATGTATGGCAGATAACACACTTTTGGAAAAAGTCCTGAGTCTGCAGGACAAATACAAGGCCCTGGAGGCCCAGCTCGCCGATCCCGAGGTGATCGCGGACATGAAGAAATTCGTCCAGCTCAACAAGGATTACAAGGAACTGGAGCCGATCATCAAGGCGGGCCTCGAATACAAGCGGCTCACCGACGAGCTCGCACAGGCCAAGGACATCCTGATGAACGAGAAGGATGACGACCTCCGCGAGATGGCCCGCGATGAAATCCAGGACATCGAGCCCCGGCTTCCCGAAATGGAGCAGCAGATCAAGCTCCTGCTGATCCCGGCCGATCCCGACGACGGCAAGAACGCGATGGTCGAGATCCGCGGCGGCACCGGCGGCGACGAGGCGGCGATCTTCGCCGGCGACCTGTTCCGGATGTATTCCAAATTCGCCGAAAGGCGCGGCTGGAAACTCGAGGTCACCGACCAGGCGCCCGGTACCTCCGGCGGCTTCAAGCAGGTGGTTTTCAAACTCTCCAGCAACAGCGACGGGGTGTACGGCGTGATGAAGTACGAGTCCGGCGTGCACCGCGTCCAGCGCGTGCCGCAGACCGAGGCGCAGGGTCGTATCCAGACTTCTGCGGCCTCCGTGGCGGTATTCCCCGAAGCGGGCGAATTCGATATCGAACTCAATCCGGCCGACATCCGCAAAGACCTCTTCTGCGCGTCGGGTCCCGGCGGACAGGGCGTCAACACGACCTACAGCGCCGTGCGTCTGACCCACATCCCTTCGGGCATCGTAGTGCAGTGCCAGGAAGAGCGCTCCCAGCTCAAGAACCTCGACCGGGCGATGGAAGAACTCCGCACCCGCCTGTATAACCGCGAGCATCAGAAGTACCTCGACGGCATCGCCGCCAAGCGCAAGACGATGGTCTCGACCGGCGACCGCAGCGCCAAGATCCGCACATACAATTATCCCCAGTCCCGCGTGACCGACCACCGCATCAACTGGACGATGTACAACCTGCCCGTCTTTATGGACGGCGACATCCAGGAGTGCATCGACCAGCTTCAGGTCGCCGAGAACGCCGAACGCCTGAAGGAGGCCGGAGAATGAACCGCGGCGAAGAAGGCCTGAAGGCCCTGGGCCGCAAGACGGCCTACAGTCAGGATTACGATCCGGGCGTGCTGGAAACATTTGTAAACAAGCATCCCGAGAACGACTACTGGGTGCGTTTCAACTGCCCGGAATTCACCTCGCTCTGCCCCATCACCGGACAGCCGGACTTCGCCGAGATCCGCATCAGCTACATCCCCGACGTCAAGATGGTGGAGTCCAAGAGCCTCAAGCTCTATCTGTTCAGCTTCCGCAGCCACGGCGACTTCCACGAGGACTGCGTCAACACCATTATGAAGGACCTCATCGCCCTGATGGATCCCAAGTATATCGAAGTGACGGGGCTGTTCACCCCCCGCGGCGGCATTTCCATCTGGCCCTATGCCAATTACGGCCGTCCCGGCACGAAATACGAGGCCCTCGCCGCCGAGCGCTTCGCAAAACACGAATAAATTATGGAAAAATACAACCCTACCTCCGAAGATATCCGCTTCATGCGCCGTGCGGTGGAACTGTCCATCGAGAATGTAAAGAACGGCGGCGGACCTTTCGGCGCCGTCATCGTCAAGGACGGTGAAATCATCGCCGAAGGCGTCAACCGCGTCACGGCCAACAATGACCCCACCGCCCACGCCGAGGTGACCGCTATCCGCGCCGCCTGCAGCAGGCTGGGCACCTTCCAGCTGGACGGATGCGTCGTCTATACCTCCTGCGAGCCCTGCCCGATGTGCCTGAGCGCCATCTACTGGGCCGGCATCAGCAAGATTTACTACGGCAACACGAAGAAGGACGCCGACGCCATCAACTTCGGAGACGATTTCATCTACGAAGAGATTGCGAAGCCGTACGGCGCCCGCCGTATTCCGATGATGCAGTTTCTGCGGGAAGAAGCCCTCGCCGCCTTCCGCGCCTGGGAAGAGAATCCCGACAAGATCGAGTACTAGCGATGAAAAGATTGCTTTCTTTCCTGGCGGTTGCGGCCCTGACCCTGTTGGTGACCGCATCCTGCACCAAACATTCCGGTACGGCCAAAGACCCTTTCAAGGGAATCTGGTACGTCAAGACTATTTCTGAGATCGGTGCCGGGGAGACGATCACCGTGGGAACGGGCGAGCAGTATTGGGAATTCAAGAAGAACGGGACGGTCCTCATCCACGACACGACCATTCCGGAACTTGGCGGCGGTGCGGCCCCCAAGCCCTTCTCGTACAATTCGGAGACACGTATGTTGAGGATCGATGCATTTGACTACGAGGTTCTTTCCGCCAATTCGTCGGAACTCGGCCTCAGGAGCAGATTCTCTCCGGAGGTGTGGTCTTCGGATACCTACCTTGTCATTTCCTTCCAGCGGACCAGGAAAGGGCTCTCCCAATAATTAATCTGTATATGATCACGGTTTTTCTGACAGGCGGTGCGGGGACCATGGGCTCCGCCGGCCTTCGGGAATTGCTTTCCCATAGTGAAGAATATGGATACCGGGTGCGTGTCCTTGCCCTGCCCGACAAGGTGAGTCGCCGGCGACTGAAACCTTATCTGGACAGGATCGAAGTAATCTGGGGCGATCTTCGCCGCTATGAAGACGTCCTCAAGGGCGTCACGGGCAGCGATATCGTCCTCCATGTCGGCGGGATGGTGAGTCCCAAGGCGGATTATCAGCCGCGCCTGACCCGGGAGACCAACATCGGGGCGGCCCGCAACATCCGCGACGCCGTCATCGCCCAGGGTGACCGCCAGCCCAAGGTGGTCTATATCGGGTCGGTGGCCGAAATGGGCGACCGCCGGGAGCCGCTGCACTGGGGCCGCACGGGCGATCCGATCTGCGTATCGGCATATGACCATTACGGCATCACCAAAGTGATGGCCGAACGGATCCTCAGCGACAGCCGCATCCGCCGCTGGGTCAGTCTCCGCCAGAGCGGAATCCTGTACCCGGCGATCCTGAAGAATTTCGATCCGATCATGTTCCACGTGCCCGTCCGGGGCGTGCTGGAGTGGGCGACGGTGGAGGACAGCGGCCGCCTGCTGGAAAGGGTCTGCCGTCCGGAGGTGCCGGATTCGTTCTGGAACCGCTTCTACAACATCGGCAGCGGACCCGAATACAGGATCAGCAATTACGAGTTCGAATGCCTGCTGCTGGAGGCGATCGGCTGCCCGCGTCCGGAGAAGATTTTCCGGTCCCGGTGGTTCACCACCCGTAATTTCCACGGAATGTGGTACATCGACGGCGACCGCCTGGAGGAGATTCTGCATTTCCGGGAGAATCTTCCCGTCCGCGAATATTTCGACCGGATGGCTCGCAGCGCGGACGTACCCTTCGCCATCAAGCTCGCCCGCGCGACAAAGGCGGCAAAGGCGTTCCCGCATCTGGTCCGGCTGGCGATGTGGTTTATGGCGAATTATCCCGTACACGGCACCCAGACCTGGATCCGCAAGAACGAACGTCTCCGGATCTCGGCCTATTATGGCTCCCGGGAGGCTTACGATGCGATCCCGGACTGGAAGGATATGGACCTTACTCCACCTTCCGCAGAGGCGGTCCTGCTGGATCACGGTTACGACGAGTCCAGGCCGATGGCCGATTTTACGCTGGAGGATATGCGGAAAGCCGCCGCTTTCCGGGGAGGGAAGTGCCTGTCCGCTTCGATGGAACGGGGCGACTGGGACAGCCCGCTCCAGTGGGAGTGCGCGGAGGGGCACCGTTTCGAGGCCTCGCCTCGCCAGGTGCTGCTCGGCGGCCACTGGTGCCCGGAATGCTTCCCGTATCCGTATGCCCGGGAGCAGGATGCCCGTCCCTGGAACTGGGATGCCGAGGCGCGGCGCAATCCGTTCTTCGCCCAGTTATGGGGTCCGCTTCACGATCCTTCCGAAGACAATGTCTACGGTCCCGAAGTTTTTGACGGCTGGGAATCGTAGGATAAAAAAAAGGGGCTAAGCACGCGCTTAGCCCCTTTCTTTTGCGGATGCCTTTTACTCGGCGTCGATCGCGGCCTGGGCGGCCGAGAGGCGTGCGATGGGCACGCGGAACGGCGAGCAGGACACGTAGTTGATGCCGATACCGTTGAAGAACTTGATCGAAGCGGGGTCGCCGCCGTGCTCACCGCAGATGCCGCAGGTGAGGTTGGGGCGGGTGCTCCGTCCGCTCTCCACGCCGATCTTCACCAGCTGGCCGACGGCCTTGGTGTCGATGGTCTGGAACGGATCCGAATCGAGGATCTTGTTGCCCAGATAGTCACCCATGAAGGTGCCGATGTCGTCGCGGCTGAAGCCGAAGGTCATCTGGGTGAGGTCGTTGGTACCGAAGGAGAAGAATTCGGCGGCACGGGCCATCCGGTCGGCGGTAAGGGCCGCGCGCGGGATCTCGATCATCGTACCGAACTGGTAGTGGATGTACTCGCGGGTAGCGCCTTCCACCTCGGCTTTGATCTTCTCGCAGATCGCCTTCTGGAAACTGAGTTCGCGGGCGGAGATCGTAACGGGGATCATAATTTCCGGATGCGGGTGCAGGCCTTCCTTCATCAGTTCGGCGGTGGCCGTGAAGATGGCGCGGTACTGCGTCTCGGCGATGAGCGGGAAGCTCACGTGCAGACGGACGCCGCGGTGACCCATCATCGGGTTGACCTCGTGGAGGGCTTCACCCCTCTTCTCGATCTCGCTGACGCTGACGCCGAGATCCTTGGCGATCTCCTGCTTCTTGTCCTCGCTCTTCGGGACGAACTCGTGGAGCGGCGGATCCAGGAGGCGGAAGACGACGGGCTTGCCGTCCATCACGCGGAGGGTCTCCTTGACTGCGGCCTTCATGTACGGCTCGAGTTCGGCGAGGGCTTCCTTGCGCTCCTCATTGGTGTCGCAGAGGATCATCTTGCGGAGCTTGGAGAGGGGAGTCTCGCTGTTGCGGCCGTAGAACATGTGCTCGATACGGAAGAGGCCGATGCCCTCGGCGCCGAATTTCAGGGCGCGGGCGGCGTCCTCGGGCGTATCCGCGTTGGTGCGGACGCCGAGCTTGCGGTACTTGTCGCAGAGCGACATGAACTTCGTGAAGAGCGGATTCTCGGAGGCGTCCATCGTGTCGATGGCACCGTCATAGACGAGACCCTTGGCGCCGTTGAGGCTGATCCAGTCGCCCTCCTTGAAGGTCTTGTCGCAGCCGGCGAAACGGAGCGTCTTCTCGGCGAAGTTGATCTTGATGGCGTCGCAACCGACAATGCAGCACTTGCCCCAGCCACGGGCCACGAGGGCGGCGTGGGAGGTCATGCCGCCGCGCTCGGTGAGGATACCCACCGACGCGTGCATACCGTCGATATCTTCCGGAGAGGTCTCCTCACGGACGAGGATGCACTCTTCGCGGTTTTTCTTTTCCTTGGCTTTCTGGGCCTCGACAAATGCGATGGCGTCTTCGGGAGTGAAGACGATGCGGCCCACGGCGCCGCCCGGGGAAGCGGGCAGACCCTGCGCCACGGCCGTCGCTTTCTTCACGGAAGCGGGGTCGAGGATCGGGTGGAGCACCTCGTCGAGCTGGGCGGGGGAGACGCGCTTGATGGCGGTCTTCTCATCGATCATCCCTTCGTCGAGCATGTCGCAGGCCATCTGGAGGGCGGCGAGACCGGTGCGCTTGCCGATACGGCACTGGAGCATCCAGAGCTTGCCTTCCTGAATGGTGAATTCGATGTCCTGCATATCGTGGAAGTGGTCCTCCAGGCGCTGGCGGATGCCGTCGAGCTCCTTGTAGACCTCGGGCATCGCGGTCTCCAGGGAAGCGAGGTTCTTGTTCTTCTCGCTCTTGGTGGCCTCGTTCAGCGGGTTGGGGGTACGGATACCTGCGACCACATCCTCGCCCTGGGCGTTGATGAGCCACTCGCCGTAGAATTTGTTGTCACCGTTGGCCGGGTTGCGGGAGAAGGCCACGCCGGTGGCGGAGGTCTCGCCCATGTTGCCGAACACCATCGACTGGACGTTCACGGCCGTGCCCCAGTCATCGGGAATGTGCTCGATCTGGCGGTAGCGGATGGCGCGTTTGCCGTTCCAGGACTTGAAAACGCCGCCGATGGAGCCCCAGAGCTGGGCCTGGGCGTCGTCGGGGAATTCCACGCCGAGCACTTCCTTGATGCGGACCTTGAAGGCCTCGGCAAGGTCGCGGAGCTCTTCCGCGGTGATGTCGGTGTCGCTCGTGTAGCCCCTGGCGTCCTTGAGGTCGCCCATCATCTTGTCGAGCTGCTGGCGGATGCCTTTTCCGTCGGCGGGCTCGATGCCCTCGGCCTTCTCCATCACGACGTCGGAATACATCATGATGAGACGGCGGTAGGCGTCATATACGAAGCGGGGGTTGCCGGTCTTCTCGATCATGCCGGGGATGGTCTTGGAGCAGAGGCCGATATTGAGGATGGTATCCATCATACCGGGCATCGAGCTCCGGGCGCCGGAGCGGCAGCTCACGAGGAGGGGATCCTTCTCATCACCGAATTTCTTGCCCATGATGGCCTCGGTCGCCTTGAGGGCTTCGGCCACGTCATCCTTGAGCTGCTGGGTGTATCCGCCGCCGAGGGCGTAATACTCGGTGCAGCACTCGGTGGTGATGGTGAATCCGGCGGGGACCGGCATTCCGAGGAGACTCATCTCAGCGAGGTTGGCACCCTTGCCGCCGAGGAGTTCGCGCATTTTGCCATCGCCTTCGGCAGTCTTGCCACCGAAGCGATAGACACGTTTCTTGATGTCGTTCATAAATTATTGAAAATGTTAAAAAAATAAATTATTCAATGAAATGCGGTGCGAATTTACGAATTTTTTTACAAATATCATAATAATTTCGCAGCGAGGTCGCTAAGTGTGCTGCGCTCGCCTTTCCGGAGGAAGATATGCTGGTACAGCGGCTGTCCGTCCATCTTCTCGCAGAGGTGCGCGAGGCCGTTGGACCACTGGTCGAGATAGGGCTGGTCGATCTGGAAGATATCGCCCGTAAAGACCAGTTTGGTGCCCTCTCCGGCCCGGGTGATGATGGTCTTGATCTCGTGCGGGGTGAGGTTCTGCGCCTCGTCGATGATGAAGAACACTTTGCCGAGACTCCGGCCGCGGATGTAGGCGAGCGGGGAGATGAGGAGCTTCTCGTCCTTGAGGAAACCCTCGATCTTGAGGGCCTGCTTGCTGCCGGGCTTGAACATCCGCTTGATGACTTCGAGGTTGTCCATCAGCGGCTGCACAAAGGGCGACATTTTCGATTTCTGGTCGCCGGGGAGGAAGCCGATGTCCTGGTTGCCGAGCGTGACGGTCGGCCGGGTGAGGATGATCTGGTCGAAATCCTTCTCCTGCTCCAGGGCGGAGGCCAGGGCGATGAGGGTCTTGCCCGTTCCCGCGCCGCCGGTCAGCGAGACCAGCTGGATCCGGGGGTTGAGGCAGGCGTCGAGGGCGAATTTCTGCTCGTCGTTGCGCGGACGGATTCCGTATGCCTCGTGGCTGCGCACAAAGCGGATGACCTTGGAATAGGCGTCGTAGCGGGCCGTGATGGTGGCGTCGTATCCTTTCCGCTTGAATTTATAGAGCTGGTTGGGTTTCGGGGTGCCGAGGCCGGCCTTGACGGGGTCGAAACTGTTGTCCTGGCCGAATTCCAGTTTCTGCAGGAGCGTTTCCGGAATGGAATCGAGGGTCTCCACTTCCTGCGAGACGATATCCAGTTTCTCGTCCTCCACGCGGTCGGTCAGATAATCCTGCGCCTCCATCCCGGCGGCCTTCGCCTTGAGCCGGAGGTTGATGTCCTTGGTAACGAGGGCGGTGAAGCGTCCAGGGTGGTTGTCCCGCACCCAGATGGCCGTCGCGAGGATCCGGTGGTCGGGGATGTCGTCGATGAAGAGTTCTTTCAGTTCCGGGGGAAAGGGGTGGCTCGGCTCGATCTTGATGTTGCCCTGGCCTTTGCCGAGGGGGACGCCGTCCACGCCGAAGGGGCGTCCCTCGGTAAGGAGATTGATCTCCCGCATAAAGCCGCGGGCATTGAAACTCAGGGCGTCGTTGCCTTTCTTGAAGCGGTCGAGTTCTTCGACGACGGCGATCGGAATGACGATGTCGTTGTCCTTGAACTGCTGGATAGCGCGGTGGTCGTGCAGGATGACGTTGGTGTCCAGCACGAAAATCTTGGGAAGTTTCTTTTTGGGTCTGGGGCTCATGTCAGTCTTCTCCTTCGGAGGCCTGGCCCGACAGCAGCGACTGCAGGATGCCGGCGACTCCGCTTTTTGCATCATAATTGACGGATATATGTCCGTCGGCGTCCCGGACGGGGCCGCCGAGGGGGAAATAGGCGATGTCCTGAAGCAGCAGCTCAGCATCGACATAGTCGAAATCGGCGTCGGCGACCTGGAGGATGACGCCGGGCACCTCTGCGAAGAGGATCCGGACGGGCAGTTCGCCATAGGCGTCGCGGATGGCCGTAATGTCGACGGCGGCGCCGAGCCCGTCGCGGCACATCCCCTTGAGGGCGGTGAGGAGACCGCCGTCCGAAACGGTGGCGCCCGCCTTCACGATCCCGTCTTCGACCAGTTCGCGGACCACCTCGTAGCAGTCTATGAAGTAGTCGGCGTCATTGATCTCCGGGGCGAGGGACGAACGGGCGTCCGTCTCCTCGGAAAGGACCGATCCGCCGAGACGGAAGTCGCAGGGGTCGAAAGGAATGTAAACGAGTTTGTCGCCGGGGGAGTCCTGCAGCGCGGCCGGGCAGAGGCGTTTCTTGCCGAGCCGGGGCTTGCTCTCCTCCGCATCCACGGCCCGGAAGGCGACGGTGCAGCGCTCGCCGGGCGTGTCGGAGAAGGCGTAGTCCTTCAGGAAAATGCCCAGCGCGTCGATATAGGAGGTGGCGGATTCGATGCTGTGGTAGAGGGCGGCAAGATGGCCGACGGGTCGGGAATCCCACTTCCACTCGGCCCTCAGCGAGAGATCCTCGAGGGTGAAACGGCCGCTCATCCAGAGGGTGTCGATCAGTGCCCGGGCGACCCTCCCAGCCGTGAACGAGGCGGCGAAAACCGGCGGGACGCTCCGGCGAAAACCGGCGCGGGCGGCGGTCAGGGCCAGATAGTCTCCGATCTTCGCGCTGTCAAATTTGTAATTGGAGGGAAACAGGTCCAGCGTCTCGTCGACCGCCTGTCCTTCCTCCGCGTCACTTTCCCCCTCGGGAAATCCTTCCCGGGTGCAGTCCTGCAGCATCCTGTACGGGGTCACCGCCATCTGCTGCCCGTCAATGATGAATTTCCGCCGGAGCAATTCCATTTACCTCAATGTCATTGTTAGTCTGATTGTTTGCTTTGTGCCGTAAGGGTTCTCCCGAAGGCATCCTCGATGCGCACATCGATTCGGGGCATCTGCATACCTTCGTGATTGAGTCTTAATATGGGCAAGCGCCAATCAGTAGCAGCAGGATAGAAATCAACGAGCATAACAGAACCAAATTTAATCTCAGACAGCGGGATGGAAAATCTTTGATTCTTATATTCGTACTCAAAGGACACGATATCATTCATCGATGATCCGGCAGGATGGTCTTTGTCAAAATCTTCCAGCGTGGTCACGTTAATACTGGTAATACGCCAGTCAATTGCGGCAATTATTCCCCGCTCGGGATGAGCATTCGTCGGTCGCCTGAGTTTGAAAGATAATGAAGTGTCCGCTTCATTGTAGAAAACTCTGCTTGCGGCATCGAATTCCTCACTCGTGATGCAATCATCAAGATAAACAGTCATATTAAAGACACTAAAACTTGAGACTTGAAAGAATGCCTGATAAGATGTCTCGAAGTAGTTATTATCTTCTTGGCAAGAAATAAGGGCCATTAAAAGTGTTGACGCAAAAAGAGCAATACGTGTTTTCCTGTTAATCATATTGGACTTTTCTTTAGTTGTAATATACACGATGTTTATCGTAGAAGTCGTTAATGTGAAGAGATGGGGTTATTGTATCAATATCGTATGAAAAAACAACGAAGTTTTGCCACTTGTTATTTCCCGATGATTTTGTCGTAACAGGGGTGATGTCGCTGCTAATACAATCAGAGGCGTACCATCCAATGTTAGCATTGCCGTGACCCCAGACGCAATGTATCAGAGTCTCAGTTGGATCACTTCGAATACCGTCAATAATCCAATAATGGCTTTTACTTAATTCGAAAAGAGACCAGCCACATATAAGAACAGGATTTTTTTTGTTAAGCATCTCAGTTATCGTCTTTATGTGGCTATCCGTCAAATGGGTCCGTGATTCTTTAGAAATGTTGATAAAGCCAAGTTTTTTCATCCCGTTTTTTACGGCATCGGGTGTCGCTCCTGTTCCGTCCCAACTCTTAACTATGTTGTAAATACAATAAAAAACGGAAGAAGTAAGTTTAAAGCGTGTTCTGAAATACAACGAAAAACCATGTATTGTAGGAATCCCATGTTTTTTTATGACTTTGTTGTCAACCGCTAATAGTAATTTCTGCATATCATCGGTGGATAACATTGTAGGGAAGAAGTCACTATTTTTGAAGTAGTCATTAAGGTTTAAATAAAACTCATCATCATAAAATTCATAATGGATTCCCAAACCATCGCGGTTTCCGCATTGGCTATAATCAAGGAGTTCATGATCAACAGTCAATTGAGGGTATTTTTTGTAGGCAAGAATCATTGAGAGAGCTGTTGACGCGCATCCGTTGGTAACGATCCGATTATAACTTTTGTGACAGTAAGTTACATTTTGATTGAAAAATAAGTCTTTTGTAAGCAGGGGCAGAACTTCTATCTTCGAGGGTGTAGCACTTGTTCCGCTGCCGCTGCTTGCTCCACTTCTTTCCTCTCCAGATTTTGTGTATAATGCGCTGCTGACACAGAGGGACAGAATCTGGTCTGATTCCAATCCCGGTCCCAATGCCTCCATATATGAGAGATCTTCTTCCTCCTCTTCGTCATTATCTGTATCAGTGCCGTCGACAGGCATTTTATTTACGGGTATAAGGACTTTGTTCCAACTTGTATTTCCGGTTTCAACAGCAGCGATAATCGGTGTTATCGAAGTGTTGGCCCCGAGAATGGCGAAACCATCGTCATTATTGAAGTTAATAAGATAAGCATCAGGCATCTGCTCTCCGGATTTAGTCAAGACAAAATCGCTGAAATGCGTTTCAATAGACGAAATTGTCCTTTCATTTCCGCTTTTTGTTTTCGTTAGGTCCACTTCGGACAGGAATTGGTTCAAACGCTCAATGGCGTCTTCGACAGGGATTATATCCACATGTGTCGTGGCTACTTCAACATCATCGGAACAATCGGTGGAATAGTTTTCCGCGTGAGAACAGGAGCAGATTAAGGAGCCGGCGAAAAAAAAGGGGAATATGAAAACAAGATTCTTTACTCTCATATTTTATAAAAGTTGGTGCTTAATGCCGTAACAATTCATCTATTCGCAAATATAACCAAAAAAATGATTATTTTTGTAGATATAACGGGAATTGATATGGATTTTAAGGAGAGCGCGTACGGCGCATTGGTAGAGGAAATATTCACGCTGTTTCCGTCCGTGCAGCGGGACGGGTTCAAGACGGGGGCGTACAAGCCCGGGCTGGAGGCGATGGAGGCCTTCTGCGAGGCGCTCGGCCATCCCGAACGCCGTTTCAGCAGCATCCATGTGGCGGGGACCAACGGCAAGGGCTCGGTCTCGTCGATGCTCGCTTCCGCCCTCGGGGCGACGGGGCTCCGCACCGGCCTTTTCACCTCGCCGCATCTCCGTGATTTCCGGGAGCGCATCCGCATCGACGGGGAGATGATCCCGAAGGAATATGTATTCGCCTTCCTCACGGAGTGGAAACCCTATTTCATCAAGCAGCGCCTGTCTTTCTTCGAAATTACCACGGGTCTCTGTTTCAAGTGGTTCGCCGATTCCCACGTCGACGTCGCCGTGATCGAGACGGGGCTCGGCGGCCGGCTCGACAGCACCAATGTCCTGGAGCCCGACCTCGCCGTCGTCACCAATGTCGGCCTTGACCACTGCGACCTCCTCGGCCATACGATCGGGGAGATCGCCCACGAGAAAGCCGGCATCTTCAAGCAGGATACCCCCGCCCTGGTGGGGGAGAGCACGCCGGAAGCGGCCGCCGCCTTCGACGATACCGCCCTGATGTTCTGTCCCCTGCATTACGCCGAGGCGGAGAGGCCTTCCCTCTGGCCCCGTCACGGCGAGATGCTCCGCAAGATGGACCTCCGCGGCCCTTATCAGGAAAAGAATCTCCGCACGGTGCTCGCCGCGCTGGACATTCTCCGGGACATTCCCATTTACGAAGGTCTGCAGGATACCGAAGCCGTCGTCGACGGTATCATCCATACGGCCGCCCGCACCGGTTTCCGGGGGCGCTGGGAGCAGCTCTCCCAGATGCCGCCCGTCATCGCCGACATCGGCCACAATCCGCCTGCGCTGAAGGAGAATTACTCCGCTCTGGAGTCCCTGCTCGCCGACGGAAAGTATTCTTCCCTCATCCTTGTCTACGGGGTGATGGCGGACAAGGACCTCGCGTCCATCCTGCCGCTGATGCCCCGGGATGCGACCTTCATCTTCGCCGCCCCCGACACGCCCCGCGCCCTCCCCGCCGCGGAGATCCTTGCCCGGTGGACGGAATTCCGCCTCTCGGAGGGGCTGAGCGCCGACCGCGCCTACATCGCCGACTCCGTCCGCGCCGCCGTGCAGATGGCCATCACCCTGGCCCAGACGCTCGGAGAACAGACCAACCGCAGCGCTTCCGCGACAAAACCCGTCCCGCCGCTCATTTTTGTCGGCGGTAGCACGTTTGTTGTAAGTGAAGCCCTCGGACTTTTTTAGATAACCTTTCCGCATTATGAAAATTTATATTCCCATTGCCATCGCAGCGGTCCTTT
>ONSU01000006.1 GCA_900320545.1 uncultured Bacteroidales bacterium
GAGGTTGGGCAGTTCGCAGCAGACGATCTGCAGCTGGTCCCCGTAGACCTCTCCGGTTTCCCGTTCCTGCATCCTGTAGCGGTAGACGAGCCGCCGGTCGGCTGGGTCTTCGTGCCTCAGGACTTCGTTCAGGAATACAAGGACGTAGACCGGCTTGTAGTCGTACGCGTCGTCTCCGCGTTTCAACTGGTTGTAAATGAGGGCCGATCCGTAGTAGAACAGCCGGTTCTTCAAGTCGTCCGAGGTCCGGTTCTGCATCTCTATGACGATGTTGCGCCCGTCGGTGAGCGTGCAGGCGACATCCATGATGATGTGCCGGTCCTGGACATAGGAGCCGGTCAGTTCCTCTTCCTGGTAGGAGATGGACTTGATTTTGATCTGCAGGAAGTCCTGCAGGAGCATCTTGAGGAGTTCGGGATTTTTCCCGAAGACATACTTGAAGGCGAAATCGACCGTCAGGTCCATAAATTCGGCGCTGCGGAGGACGGAGAGATACTTCTCCTTCTGTTCGTCGGAGAATGCGTCGAGGAAGCGGCAGTTCTTGACCAGATCCCCGTACTTTTTGCTTAATGGCAGATCCATGGTAGTGATTTGTTTCGGGCCTTCGGGAAGGCGGCCGGGCACACGGGATTATCCCTCCGGCCCGTCAAATGACAGCCCGGCCGGAAGTAAAGTTCGGGAGAATATTTGGATGAAAACAGGCTCTGCCAGCCTCGACGCAAAATAAATTTATGAATCTTTCATACTTTGCGTGTTTCTTTCATTTTTTGTGTGTTTTTTGAATCGTCGCGTAAAAATCATTATTTTTGTATAGATGTGAAAAAAGGTATTTCAATATGAAAAAAATAGCACAATTATTCCTGGGACTGGCGGTTGCCGTCTCTTGCGCCCAGGCGCCGCAGCAGGCAGGGGTGGCGTTTGACGAAGTCCTCGCCTCCCGCAGGAGCGTCCGCAGTTATGATCCGTCCAGGACCATTTCCGAGACGGAGGTCCGCGACCTGCTTATCGCTACGCAGGAGGCTCCTTCCTGGGCAAACCAGGAGCCCACGAAGTATTATGTCGTGATGTCGGAGGAGAAACGTGCCGCCATCCTGGAGATGGTCGGTCGGAACAAGGAACGGGTCGCCGAAGCCCCCGTATTCATCGTGTCCACCTTCGAGAAAGGGAAATCCGGCTTCTTCCAGGGGACGCAGACCAATGAGATCGGAGACGGCTGGGGCGCCTACGACAACGGCCTCAGCAATGCATATCTCATCCTGAAGGCCCGTGCGATGGGATTCGACACCCTCATTATGGGCATGAGGGACAGCGACGCGCTCCGCTCCGCGTTCGGGATTCCCGAAAGTGAGACGGTCATGGCCGTCATCGCCCTCGGCTATCGCGCCGCCGAGCCCACCCGTCCCGACCGCCGGCCGTTGGACGATGTCGTGAAGTTTTTCTGAGAGGCCGTTTGCAGAAAAATTGCTATCTTTGCGACGCGATTTTTAAACGATTACAACGATGGCACTTGTAGCGATAGTGGGACGGCCCAATGTGGGGAAGTCCACCCTTTTTAACCGCCTGGTCGGGATGCGGCAGGCGATTGTGGATGAGACGGCGGGCGTGACCCGGGACCGTCACTACGGCAAATGCGAATGGTGCGGCCGGGAGTTCTCGGTCGTGGATACCGGCGGATATACCTCCAACTCGGACGATGTGTTCGAGGAGGCGATCCGGAGCCAGGTGCACATCGCCATCGAGGAGGCGGATGTGGTGCTGTTCCTTGTCGAGGCCGGGACGGGCGTCACGGACTACGACGCCGAGATCGCCGATGTCCTGCGCCGGAGCAAGAAGCCGGTCGTCCTGTGCGTCAACAAGGTCGACAGCGGCGAGAAGATGTTCGACGTGTATCAGTTCTATTCGCTCGGACTCGGCGAGGTCGAGAGCATTTCAGCCGCGACCGGATCCGGAACGGGCGACCTTCTCGACAAGATTCTCAAGGTGCTTCCGGAAGAGGACGCCGCTCCCGGGGAGAGGACCGACATTCCGCGCATCACCATCGTCGGCCGCCCGAACGTGGGCAAGTCTTCTCTGACCAACGCCCTTCTGGGAGAGGAACGCAACATCGTCACGCCGGTCGCCGGGACCACCAGAGACTCCATCTCCACCTATTACAACAAGTTCGGCCACGAATTCATGATCGTCGACACGGCCGGTATCCGCCGCAAGGCGAAGGTCAACGAGGACCTCGAATTCTACAGCGTGATGCGTTCCATCCGCGCCATCGAACACAGCGATGTCTGCATCCTGATGATCGACGCCACCGCCGGCATGGAGGCCCAGGATATGAACATCTTCAACCTCATCCAGCGCAACCGCAAGGGCTGCGTCCTGGTCGTGAACAAGTGGGACCTCTTCGAGAAGGACTCCAACACGATGCGGGACTACATCAAGGGCCTCAAGGCGCGCATCGCACCGTTTGACGACGTGCCGATCATCTTCACCTCCGTCCTGAACAAGCAGCGCATCATCGATGTGCTGAACGCCGCGGCGCAGGTCTGGGAGAACATGTCCCGGAAGATTTCCACCTCCGAGCTCAACGACGTGATGCTCCCGGAGATCGAAAATTATCCCCCTCCGGCCTGGAAGGGGAAATACGTCAGGATCAAGTATGTAACCCAGCTCCCGACCCGCACGCCGTCCTTCGCGTTCTTCTGCAACCTGCCGCAGTGGGTCAAGGATCCTTACAAGCGGTTCCTGGAGAACAAGCTCCGCGAGCACTTCGACTTCACGGGCTGCCCGATCCAGGTCTTTACGAGACAGAAATAAGGTACGTCTGCCCGGTCGCGTTCAGCATCCCCTTCACCATCGAGAGGGGGAGGGTAACCGTGATGAAACCGGCCGCGTGGGGGGCGATGACGTAGGGAGGATAGACGAATACGAGGCCTTCGTCCGAGAAATAGGGGTCCGTTTCCGGGAGTTTGAATTCCGGATCGGAGGCGTCGGGGACCTTGAAGAAGGTGTCGTCGCCGTAGTCGACGCGGAGTTTCTTGGCGAGGATGGCCTTGAGCTGCTTCATTCCGTCTTTGGTGAACATATCCCAGGAGAACCGGCGGCCGTCGGACTTGCGGAAGGTGACTTTCGTGTCGATGGCGTCGCCGTGGGCGTCTTCGCCGGAACTGTATTCGCCGGTCTCGGCGTAGGTGATGATATGGGAGGTCTCGTGGAAACGGGAGAAATAGCGTGAGCACTGGAAACTGAATTTGTCCTTGATCGCTTCCCTGATCTCTTTGTCGGCGTAGTAGTCGAACATCGCCTCCACATCGTCGAGCGAACCGGTCCAGCTGCCGCCGAGACTCTCGCTGATCCATTCGCGGATGGCGTTGCCGGTGACGGTCTCGCCGGACATCGGATACTGGGCGCGGATCAGGTATTTGCAGTTTTTGCCGGTCTTTTCGACCCGGATGCCCCGGACGCCGACCCACATCCCGGTCTGGGCGCCTGCGGTCAGCGCAAGGAAGGCAAGCACGATAATTGCAAGAATTCTTTTCATAGTGCGTGAACTTTCCTCAAAGATACGGATTTTATCTATATTTGCAGAATGAAAATGCAGAAAATCATAGCGGTCATCGCCCTTTTGCTCCTTCTGGGAGCGACGGCGGCCGCCCCGCGCCAGCCGCTCGCCGGCCTGAGTCTGACGGGGTATTCCATCGATTCCGTCCGCCCGCTGTCGCTGCGGGGGCTCTCGGGCGCGGTTACCGTGGGAGTGAGCAACACCGGAGAGCAGCGTACGATCCGCAATGTGAGCGCCGTCCTCTACAAGAGCGGCCGGACGGTGGCGCACGGGCGGTGTTCGGACATCGCCCTGAAGCAGGGGGCCTCAAGCGTCCGGGTAGCGGGCCAGGTGTCGCTCGCGGAAGGCGTCTCCCTCCTGGAGGCGATGCGCTCCGTGATCTCCTTCAAGCCGGCGGAATATACGGCGGACGTCGTCTGCTCCGTGGTGGATGCGGACGGCAGGGCGGAGACATTTGTGCGCCGGGGTATCCCCGTCGGCAATTACATCAAATGATTGTATTCATCCAGGGCTTTGCGGAGTACGACAAGCGCCTTGGCAAGATCCTCTTTGTTGAGGACGTACGCCATCCGGACCTGATCGCGCCCTTCGCCGGGATCGGTGTAGAATCCGGCGCCCGGGGCCATCATGATCGTTGAGCCCTCCCACTGGAAATCGGTAAGGCACCACTTGCAGAATTTCTCGGCATCGTCCACCGGGAGACGGACCATCACATAGAACGCGCCCATCGGCGTCGGGGCGTAGACGCCCTCAATCTTGTTGAGCCCGTCGATGAGGAAATTGCGGCGGTCCAGGTATTCCTCGTAGACATCGGCGAGGTATTCCTTGGGCGTGGAGATCGAGGCCTCGGCGATGATCTGCCCCACGAGCGGCGGGCTGAGGCGGGCCTGGCAGAATTTCATCACGGCTTCTCTCACCTTGCGGTTCTTGGTAATCAGCGCGCCGATCCGGATGCCGCATTCGCTGTAGCGCTTGGAGACCGAATCCACCAGCACGACATTCTCCTCGATGCCTTCGAGGTGGAAGGCGGAGATGTACGGCTGCTTGGTGTAGATGAATTCGCGGTAGACTTCGTCGGAGAAGAGGAAGAGGTTGTGGTCGCGGACGATGTTGCGGATCTGCAGCATTTCCTTGCGGGTGTAGAGGTAGCCGGTCGGGTTGTTGGGATTGCAGATGAGGATGGCCTTGGTGCGCGGGGTGATCTGCTTCTCGAATTCCTCCACGGAGGGGAGGCGGAATCCGTTCTCGATGCTGGTCTTGACGCTCTTCACCACGGCGCCGCAGCTGATGGCGAAAGCCATGTAGTTGGCGTAGGAAGGGTCGGTAACGATGATTTCGTCGCCCGGATCGAGGCAGGCCATGTAGGCGAACATGATGGCCTCGGAGCCGCCGGCGGTGATGATGATCTCGTCGGGGGAGAGGTCGATGCCGTACTCGGCGTAGTAGCTGACGAGCTTGGTTCGGAGCGAGATGTGGCCCTGGGACGGGCTGTACTCGAGGATGTCGCGGTCGATGTGCTTGATGGCGTCCAGGCCGCAGTGCGGGGTCTTGATGTCGGGCTGGCCGATGTTGAGGTGGTAGATGTGAACGCCGTTGCGCCGGGCCGCCTCTTCGTATTTGGCGAGTTTCCGGATGGGGGAGAAGGGCATGTTCTGCGCCCTTCGGGAGATATCTGGAATCATCTTAGAAGGTCTTCAAGTTGAACGGAACCGGATGTCTTGTCATCGCGGTATTTGACAATGACGGGGCAGTAGAGATGCACGCCGCTCGCGAGGGGCTGCCCGTCCCGGACGATGGGTTTGGAGCCGCTCACGACCACGGCGTTCCGGGGGACGACGATGCGGCCGTCCTCGTTGCGGCGGATAAATTCGCCGGTGGTGGCGTCGAAGATGGCGGTGGAGGAGGTGATGATGACGCCGGAGGCGATCACGGCCCCTTCCTGCACGATGGTGCCTTCGTAGATGCCGCAGTTGCCGCCGATGAAGGCCCCGTCCTCGATGATGGTCGGAAGGGCGCCGGCCGGCTCCAGGACACCGCCGATCTGGGTGGATGCGGAGATGTGGATGTGCTTGCCGACCTGGGCGCAGGAGCCGATGGTGACGTGCGAATCGACCATCGTGCCCTCGTCTACATATGCGCCGGCATTGATATATGCGGGGGGCATCACAATAGCCCCTTTGGCGACATACGCCCCGCGCCGGATGCTCGTGCCGCCGGGGACGATCCGGACGCCGTCTTCCGCCGTGAACTGCCGGACCGGGAAGGTGGCCTTGTCGAAGAAGGAGAACTGACCGTCCGACATCTCGATGATGTTGCCCAGCCGGAAGCCGGCCAGAATGACTTGCTTGATATCGACGTTGACGACCCACCGGCCGTCCACTTTCTCGGCGACGCGGATCTCGCCCCTTTCCAGGGCGTCCATCACATCGTTAAACTGCTGCAGGGTAATTTCTTCCATCGTTGATTATTTCTTGAAGAGGGCGTCCAGGGTGTGTTGCATCAAGGTCTCGGTCGCTTCCGTGGCGGGGACCAGGGGGAGACGGAGGGAGTTTTCCATCAGGCCGAGCCGGGCCATCGCCGCTTTGCCGGGGATGGGGTTCGGTTCGATGAAGAGGTTGCGGAAAAGTTCGCCGAGGCGCGCTTCGAGGGCTTCGGCCTCCTGCCATGCCTCCGTGGCTCCGGCCTGCCCTTTCAGGGCCGCGTGGACAAACTGCACCATTTCCGCAGGGGCGACATTGGAGGCGACGCTGATGACGCCGTCGGCGCCGGCCTTCATAATCTTCAGGGTGTCGTCGTCGTTGCCGCTCAGGACCGTGAAGTCTTCGGGCCGGTCCTTCAGGATGGCGAGGATCTGGTCGATCTTGCCGGAGGCCTCCTTGACGCCGACGATGTTGGGCACGTCGGCGGCGAGCCTTAACGTGGTCTCGGCTTCGATATTGCAACCGGTCCGGCCGGGGACATTGTACAGGATGACGGGCTTGTCCGTCTCCCCGGCCACGGTGCGGAAGTATTCGTAGAGGCCCCGCTGGGGCGGTTTATTGTAGTAGGGAGCTACGACGAGAAAAGCGTCCGCTTCGGGAAGGAGGCGGATGTTGGCGAGCGTGCCGGGAACGGAATTGGTCCCGACCCCGACGATGATCTTGCGTCCGCCCGCGTGCGCCCTGGCGGTCTCGAGCACGAGGCGCTTCTCGTCATCCGACAGGGTGGGCGTCTCGCCCGTCGTGCCGAGCGGTACGAGGAAGTCCATTCCGGCCTTCACTTGCCTCTCAACGTTGGCGGCGAAGGTCCCGACATCTACTTTCCCCCCTTTGAACGGGGTGAACATCGCCGTTCCGCATCCCTGAAAAATTCGTTGTTTCATATCCTGAATGCAAATTTATAAAAAAAATTCGGCGGTCAGAGCAGTTCGCTGAATTCGTGCACGCCGGAGAGGCCTTCGGTCATCAGGGCTGCGGTGACGGCACCGGCCGCGAGGCCCTCGCGGGAGAAGGCTTCGTGCGTGAAGGTCAGTTTGTCGCACTCCGAAGTGAAGGTGACGGTATGGATGCCGGGGACTTCGCCCTCGCGGTGCGCGGTTATCTCCGGCTTTTCGCCGAGACTCTCTTCGACGAGGGCGCCCAGCACCTTCGCCGTGCCGGAGGGAGCGTCGAGCTTGTGGATATGATGCGTCTCCTCGATGGCGGGAGTGTATCCTGCGCCCTTGAGCATTCCGGCGGCGCGGGTGACGGCGGCGTAGAGGGCGTTGACTCCGAGCGAGAAGTTGGAGGCGTAGATGAGCGGCGTGCCGGCCTCCTCGAATGCCTTGCGGACCTCGGGCAGGATGTCGCTCCAGCCGGTGGTGCCCACGACGGCCGCCTTGAAGTGCTTCGCGATGAAGGGGTAGTTCTTCCGGAAGGAATCCGGCCAGGTGAAATCGATGCATACGCAGTCTTCTGCGAGCGCCGGGTCGACGGCGGTGATGTCCTCGCTCGCCAGGGCGATTTCAATGCCCCGCCGCTGCAGTTCTTTCTCCACCATGTGGCCCATCCGGCCGTATCCGCTGATAATGACTTTCATGTAAAGTGTAATTGTCTGATTAGTAGTATTTTATGTAAAAGGCCTTCCTTTAAAACGAGTAAGGCGTTTTGTGTAAATCGTTATGGTTCAGGGTGTTGCAGTTTGCGCACCAATTCCATGTCCTTTTCCACGGCGGTCTCCAGGTCCCGGACGAGGACGTGCTCGTCGTCGCGATGGGCGAAGCGGATGCTTCCGGGGCCGCAGATGATCTTCCGGGTGAAGTTCGTGAGGTGCGGGGCGTCGCTTCCGAACGCGGCCGGGGCCGATTCGAAGCCCGGCAGGGTAAGGTACTCCGCGGGCGAGTCTCCGCCGAGGGCTTCGACGGAGAGACCGGCCCGGGAATGGCAGTCGCGCATCCAGTCCTGTACCGCCTGGTCCGATACGAAGGTGGTGCGGAAGTACAGCCGGCAGGTGAGTTCGGGGGAGAGGATGTTCTGGGGGTTGTCGCTGCGGAGTTCACCGATGTTCCAGGTGGTTTCCCCGAGGATGGGGTCCGTCCCGAAATCGGTCTCCTTCAGGGCGTTGTGGAAGTCGACGAAGGCGTCGACGGCGCTGCGGCCGTACTGCGGATAGCCGGAGTGGAAGGCCTCGCCGCGGAAGGTCAGCCGGTAGGACTTCGTTCCTTTGGAGGCGGAGACCATCTTGTTCTCCGTGGGCTCGCCGATAATGAGATACGGGGCCCGGAAGCCGGTCTTGGCGAAGGCCTTTGCGCCCCAGGATCCGGTCTCTTCTCCGGTCAGGAGCAGGAGGCCGAAGCCGGAAGCCCCCTCGGCGGCGAGCCGGCGGCAGGCGGTGAGCATCGCGAGGAGCTGCCCTTTGGCGTCGCAGGCGCCCCGGCCCCGGACGACGGCGGCCTCCTGCGGCTCGCAGGGCGTGCCGTCTTCCCGGAGGAAGGTCGGGGGAATGTACGGGGGGACCGTGTCGATATGGGTGCAGAAAACGACTTTCGGGGTGCCGTACTGCAGGAGGAGCCAGTGCTTGCCGTCGGTGCTTTGCGTCATTGCCGGGCTTGTTTCGACAAGCTTTCCGCGAAGCAGGTCCAGCAGCGGCTGTTCGTTCCCGGAGGTCGAGTCGACGGAGAGAATTTCCCGGAAGAAATCCAGGTCAAGTATCTTATTCGCTTCAGCCATGACAGTCGGATCGGTTTAGCCCAGCCAGCCGTTGCGCAGGAGCACTTCCGCGATCTGGACGGCGTTGGTCGCGGCGCCCTTGCGGATGTTGTCGCTGACGCACCAGAAGTTGAGGCCGTTTTCTACCGAAGGGTCCAGGCGGAGGCGTCCGACGAAGACGTCGTCCTTTCCCCAGGCATAGATGGGCATCGGGTAGAGGTTGTTGGCCGGGTCGTCCTGCACGGTGACACCGGGCATCTCCGCGAGCAGGCGGCGCACTTCCTCCAGGGTGAAGGGCTTGCGGAATTCGACGTTGACGCTCTCGCTGTGTCCGCCTTCGACCGGCACCCGCACCGTCGTGGCCGAAACTCCGATCGAGGGGTCGCCGAGGATCTTGCGGGTCTCATTGACCATCTTCATCTCTTCTTTGGTATAGCCCGTCTCGAGGAAGGAATCGATGTGCGGCAGCACGTTAAGGTCGATCGGATGGGGATAGAAAGTGCCCTGCCCGCCGGCACGCTCGGTTTCGAGGTCGCGAATGCCCTTCATTCCGCTGCCGGTGACGCTCTGATAGGTGGACACGACAATCCGTCTGATGCCGAACGCCTTGTGCAGCGGCGCGAGCGCCATCACCATCTGGATGGTGGAGCAGTTCGGATTGGCGATGATGCGGGCGTCCCTGCGGAGGGCGTCCGGATTGATTTCCGGAACGATGAGCGGAACGGCCGGATCCATCCGCCAGAAGGAGGAATTGTCCACGACGTAGCACCCTGCGGCCGCGAACTTCGGGGCCAGTTCGCCCGAAGCGGCACCCCCGGCGCTGAAAATCGCCACTGCCGGCTTTGCGGCGATGGCTTCCTCCGGCGATACCACCGTCCATTCTTTCCCAAAGGCCTTTACCTTGCGCCCGTACGAGCGCGGCGATGCGACCGGGAAAAGTTCCGTTACGGGGAATCCCCGCTCTTCCAATACTTCCAACATTTTGGAGCCCACGAGGCCTGTGGCTCCGACAACTGCAACTTTCATAGTCTATTTTAAGATATCGTTCAAAATACTTGATGCGGCCTGCCGGGCCCCTTCGCCCGCGCCCTGGATCACCAGGGGATAGGGGTGGAAGGAACTCTGCACGATGATGGCGTTCTCCGTGCCGCGCAGGTGATAGGCGGGATGCGAACTGCCGACGTCCGCCATCCGGATGCAGGCCCGGTAACCCGTCCTGGTCCCGGACGCCCGCTCGATCGAGGCGACGAACCTTCTCCGGCATCCCTGGGCGGCGGCTTGCTCGAAGGCTTTGGCGAACAGCGGCTCCATCCCTTCCAGGGCCTTGTAGAAGGCGTCCTGATCGAGATGGTCAAGCGGCTCGGGGATGAGCGGGGTCACCTCCACGTCGGCTTCCTCGAGGGGAATGCCGGCTTCGCGGCCGAGAATCAGGATCTTGCGGAGGGCGTCCTTGCCGTCGAGGTCCTGGCGCGGGTCCGGTTCGGTAAGCCCGCTCTCCTGCGCCTTGCGGAGCAGGCGGGCGAAGGAAGGACCGCCCGGGGTGTATTCGCCGAGAATCTGGTTGAGCGTACAGGACACCACGGCTTCGATCGAAAGGACTTCGTCGCAGCTGTTGGCCCCCCGGGAGATGGACTCCAGGATGGGGAGTGCGGCGCCCACCGTTGTCTCATAGCGGAAGGAAACGCCGTTCTGCAGGGCGGCGGCCTTCATCGCCGCGTATTCCACGAACGGGACGGCCAGCGAGCGGCGGTTGGAGGACACGATATGGATGCCTGCCTCCATCAGGGCCGTATAGGACCGGTAAAGGTCGATGCTGTCGGTGCAGTCCACGAACACCGCGCCTCTCGGCGCTACCCGGATCACTTCTTCCGTGAACCCGTCTCTCTCCGTCATTCCCGGGTTTGCGGCCTCCTCCGGCCTGATCCCCGCGAGGTTGATCACATAGTGTCGGCTGTCGGCGATGCCGAGGATGCGGAGCGCCTTGCCGGTCCGTTTCTCCACCGTTTCGCGGGAGCGGCCGATCAGATCGACCAGCGCGCTTCCGACGGCGCCCGCTCCGGCGATGAACAGGTCTATCGTATCGACGGGGGCCGTTTCGAAGAAGTCCCTGTGGATGGCGATGAGCGCCGCGGTCTCGACGCTTTCCTTGATGTCGGCTTCGATGCCGCGCTCCGTGCAGCGGATCTCTTTCGGGGCAATCCCCTCCGCACGGAGGGTACTTTCTATCCGCGCTGCGGCGGTACGGATATCCTCCGTCCCCTCGGCCAGGCCGCTCCGGGTCAGGTAGAGGATATGGTCTTTCGCGCTGACTCCCAGCCATTCGGCCGCGCCCGTGGCGGGTGTCGCCGAGATGACCGTTCCGGGATCGGAAGGGCAGAAGGTGTTGAGGATATGGATGGGAATCCCGGCTTCCATCGCGGGCCTGACGGCCGGGGCGTAGAGCACTTTGGCTCCGCGCAGGGCCAGGGTTTCCGCGTCGCCGTAACTCAGGAAAGGGATGGTGCGGGCCGCGGGAACTTTCCGGCGGTCGGCGGTCATCATTCCGGGCACGTCCGTCCATTTGCAGAGGGCGTCGGCGCCGGCGGCCGCCGCGTAGAGGGCGGCGCTATAATCGGATCCGCCCCGCCCGAGGGTCGTGACTTTGCCCTCCTTTGTGCGGGCGATGAATCCGGGCGCGACAAAAATATCGATGTCGGGGTCTTGTACGGCCGCTCCGATCCGGCGGCAGGTCTCGACGGTATCGTCGGAGATGACGAGCGCGCGCGAATCGAGCCACCGGGTCCGGAAGCCCTCGGCGGCGAGTTTCCGCGCGAGGATCCGGGTCGAGAACAGTTCGCCGAAAGTGACTTTTTCGTCCGCGGGGGCGGCAAGCATTTCATCGAAGAGGCGGCGGATTTCATCCGAGGCCTCCGCCCGCTCGGCACCGGTGAAAAGCCGGCGGATGATGCCCAGGTGCCGCTCAAGCAGCGCGGCCGCCGCAGAGGAGTCGTCGCCGTCCGCAAGGGAGAGCAGGGCGTCCGTGCATCCGCCGATGGCAGAGCCGATGACAATCAGCCGGCCGTCCCGTGCCCTGGCGCCGATGATGTCGAGCACACGGGAGGTGGCGGTCGCATCCGCCACCGACGATCCGCCGAATTTGTAAACGCGGAACATATCAGTCGGTTACCGGCCGGACACCCCTGCCATAGATTCCGGAACCGAAACCGTTGCAGAGCCGTCGATGGAGGCGCCCATCGTCGAAGTGTACCGCTTGTTGGCGTCGTTGTTCTTTTCGCAGGCCGCGAATGTTCCAAGCATTATCAGCAGACCCGTTGCACGGAATAAAATCTTGGTCATCATTTTTTCTCTTTAGTGAATACAAAAATAACATTATAAAATTTTCTTTCAAAAAAATCAAAACAAATCACTACATTTGTTCGAAAATACGAAGACTATGGACATTGTATCAGAATTGCTTTCCGGGCTCGGCAAACTTCTCAAAGGGAAGATCACGAAGGCCGTCACCAACAAGACGAAGACCTATACTTTCCCCTCCCTTCCGCGTACGCTTGCAGAGTTGAAGGCACTGCCGGAAGCGGCCTTGACTGATGAATACGCCGTGGCGGCGCTTTCGGTGCTTGCGCTTACCAGATGGCAGGACGACCGCGCCGAGAGCATCGCGATGCTCAATTTCCTCAAAGGCCCCGATCCGCTCAATCCGATGGGGATCCAGCAGATTTCCGACCGCTTCATGGACGGCAAGTTCTACAAGGTGAATTCCTTCTTCGAGGGCGCCACGCCGGCCAACGGATACACGCCGTCGACCCCGTATCAGATCAAGGTGACCTCCAATCCGTACTCCTACAACGAGACTTGGGCGACGCTGTACCTCACCTCGGGCGGCGCCGACAACCCGCGTCCCGTCAAACTTCGCAAGAAACCCTCCACGGGGCAGTGGTTCCTTGTGGAAATCCAGTATCTGGGCGACATCCGCGTCCCGGCGGCCGCCGACAAATGGGCATAAACAGACAGACCGATATGAAACGAATCCTCAACACAGTCCTGGCGCTGGCGGCCGTCGTCGCCTGCACCAATGAAGTCAATTATTCCGTCACCGGCAAAACGGCCTCGGAGGACGGCCTCGCCGTCTATCTCGTCAACAACCTGACCGGGGAAACCCTCGACAGCACCGTGGTCGAAAGCGGCGCCTTCTCGCTCAGCGGAAAGGCCGAAAAGGACGCGCTGCTCTATGTCGCCGAGGAAGGGGCCGACTGGCGTACCCTTTTCTTCAACGACGGCACGGCCATCTCCCTCGACCTGATCGACACGGCGATGACCGCCTCCCCGCTCAACGAGAAACTTCTCGCCGCCGACAAGGCGTTGACGGATAAATACTTCGAGATTATCTCCGCCAGCCGTCTCGGCAAGACCGCGGAGACCTCCGAGGAGCGCACCGCCGCCAACGAGCGCCTCGCCTCGGCCTACGAGGAGTACTCCGATCTCCTGAAGAACATCCTTGAGGAGAACCGCGACAACCTTCTCCCGGCCGCCTTTATGGATCAGATCCTGGAAGAGGCCGAGGACGCTTCCATCGAGAGTCCTTTCGACGAGAAATATGCGTACAGCCGCCATCCCTACGCGAAGGAGTGCAAGCGGCAGTTCGACGAGCAGAACGCCAAGTGGGCGGCCATCAACGAGGCGAAACAGAAGGTGATCGGGCAGCCGTTCATCGACCTGGAAGAGCCGGATGCGGACGGCAAAATGCACAAGCTGAGCGAGTACCTCGGCAAGGGCAACTGGATCCTGGTGGACTTCTGGGCCTCCTGGTGCGGCCCCTGCCGGGCCGAGATGCCCAATGTCGTCGCGGCATACAATAAGTATCACGCCAAGGGCTTCGATGTCGTGGGCCTGTCGTTCGACAACGACAAGGAGGCCTGGAAGCAGGCGATCGTCGACCTCAAGATGCCCTGGATCCATCTGAGCGACCTGAAGGGCTGGCAGACGGTCGCTTCCGACACCTACAGCGTCAAATCCATTCCCGACAACATTCTCGTCGACCCGGAGGGCAAGATCGTCGCCCGCGGCCTTCGCGGCGCGGATCTGCTCTCGAAACTGGCGGAGATCTACGGGGAATAAGCCGCCCCGCGGCGTCAAAGGGCGCCGAGAAGGGTGGATACGAAAATTTCTTTTTCTTCCGGTGTGAGGAACCGGACCTCGATGGGGACCTGGAACAGGCGTTTCTTGATCTCCAGCGTGGTCTTGGGGTTGCCTTTGAGGCGGGCCGCATCTTTCTCGGTGGTGCAGATAAGGGCTGTCGGGGAAGCCTTGATGGCTTTGCCGAGGGCGCGGAGATCGCGTCCCGTGAAGCGGTGGTGGTCCGGGAAGGAGAATCGCCGGATGATCTTGTAACTGTCTGACAGATAACTCCTAAGCACGTTGTCCTTGGCGATGCCGGTGAAGAGGATCAGCCGTTTTGCGTAAGTAAACCGGGAATCGGCTTCTTCGAAGACGGGCGCCATCGGCTTGTAATCGACGGTGGTGAACAGGAGGGTCTGTTCCCTGCCGGAATCGGACCGGCCCTTGCAGGTGACGGGGCTGTAGGAACGGACGCCGAGCGTTTCCGCCCATTTCCCTTTTTCCCATTCGTCCAGATAGGACGGGCACTTGGTGACGATCAGAATGTCGGCGTCTCCGGCCCTTTCGGGGAGATCGCGGAGGCGGCCCAGGGGCAGCAGTTTGTCCTTGTGCAGGGGACGGTTGTAGTCGACGAGGACGATGTTGACCTTCGGGCGGAGTTTCCGGTACTGGAAGGCGTCGTCGAGGACGATGATGTCGGCGCGGGGAATGGTCTTGTCAAGGCAGCGGCGCGCTTTCCGGGAGGTCTCGAGCTCGTCGGGATGGCAAAGGAAGCGGCATCCTTCCACGCGGTCTTTGTCCACGGCGACCGTGACAATGGGGAGCTTGCCGGCGATCTGGACGGGCTCGTCGCCGTAGAGATCGGCGCTGGCTGCATCCCAGGGAACCTTCTGGAACCCTTTGGAGGTGCGTTTGTATCCTCTCGACAGGACGGCGATGTTGCTGTAGCCCCAGCGGTCGCTTTCGAGGAGCAGACGGAGAATCATCTCCGTGTGCGGGGTCTTTCCCGTTCCGCCGACGGTAATGTTGCCGACCGAAATGGTCGGAACTTCGGCTTCGGAAGATTTCTTCCAGCCTTTGTCGTAGCAGAGCTTTCTCAGTCTCAGCGTCAGCCAGTAGGGGAACAGCAGTATTTTGTCGATCATCGTTTTGCAGAATTAACTCGCAAAGATAACCAAAAATACTAGATTCCGTACACCGAAGTTTCTTCTAACCCGGGGTCGTCGCCCCAGCGGTCGGCGATGTAGTCCAGGGTGGAGCGGATTTCGGCGGGGTCGGTGGAGGTGACGAGCTTGATGCGGGTTTCCTTGAAGTCGCGGAGGCCCTTGAAGTAGCAGCTCAGGTGGCGGCGCATCTCGAAGACGCCCGTGACGGGGCCCTTGAGCGAGAGCGAAAGGTCGAGGTGGCGTTTTGCGAGGGCGACGCGCTCCCGCACGCCCGGGGCGGGCATCGGCGTGCCGGTGTCGAGCAGTGTGCGGATCTCGGAGAAGATCCAGGGCCGGCCGAAAGAAGCGCGACCGACCATAATGCCGTCGACGCCGTAGCGGTCGAAGGCCTCGCGGGCCTTTTCGGCGGAATTGATGTCGCCGTTTCCGATGATCGGAATGTGCATCCTCGGGTTTTCCTTGACCGCTCCGATGAGTGTCCAGTCGGCTTCGCCCTTGTACATCTGGCAGCGGGTGCGGCCGTGGATGGTGAGCGCGGCGATGCCCGCGTCCTGCAGGCGCTCGGCGAGTTCGACAATGATCTTGGAACTGTCATCCCATCCAAGACGGGTCTTGACCGTGACGGGCTTGCCGACGGCCTCCACGACGGCTTTTGTGATGGCGACCATCTTGTCGGGCTCCTTCATCATTCCGCTTCCCGCACCCCGGCCGGCAATCTTCGACACCGGACATCCGAAATTGATATCGACGATGTCGGCCCCGTGCCCGCCGGCAATCTCTGCGGCGCGGTCCGCCATCCGGGCGGCGTCCACCATCGCTTCGGGGATGCTGCCGTAAATCTGGATGGCGACCGGGGCCTCCTCTTCGGAGGTGACCATCTTGGCGATGGCCTTTTTCGCATCGCGAATCAGGCCGTCCGAGGAAATGAATTCGGTGTAGACCATGGCGGCGCCCGCCTCCCTGCACAGGATGCGGAACGAGGCGTCGGTTACATCCTCCATCGGGGCGAGCAGCACAGGCCGTTCGCCCAGATCTACCCCTCCGATCTTCATCGGTTACTTTCCGATGAGCGCAAAGAGTTCTTTCTTCTTCCAGGTGCCGAATTTGGTCTTGAGCCCGTTCGTCTCGATGATGGTAAACGGCTTGAGGAATCCGATGCCCTTGCTGATGGAGGCGATTTCCTTCAACTTTATCACGCGCGGTCGATAGTACTTCTGGCGGGATTCCTCCGTATATTCCTCGTTGAGCGCATCATTGAAGAAGAAATAGAGCGCCTCGTCCGTGATGGCGAACTTGCCGTAGCTAGGATTGACGGGGTCCACGAAGCATACGGGGCCGCCGGCATCGAAAATCCGCGCACCCTCGATTTCTTCGATGGTCTGATAAAGGTCCAAAAACTCCATAGACAATAGGATTAAAGGGTTATTCAACTATACAAAAATAAGCATTATTCACAAGATGAACAAAAAAATGCTATATTCGTGGACTGAAATATCACGTGTCTATGAAAGAGATCAAAACCATCGGTATCCTGACATCGGGCGGAGACGCGCCCGGAATGAATGCGGCCATCCGCGCCGTGACCCGCTCGGCCATCTACAACGGATGGCGGGTAATGGCCATCTACCGCGGCTGGCAGGGACTGATCGATGACGAAATCGTCGAATTCACGTCCTCCTCGGTAAGCAATACCATCCAGCGGGGCGGCACCATCCTCAAGACGGCCCGGAGCAAGGAATTCCTCACGCAGGAAGGGCGCGAAAAGGCGTTCGCGAATATCCGCAAGCACCATATCGACGCGCTGGTGGTCATCGGCGGCAACGGCTCTCTTTCCGGCGCGCAGGAGCTCGCCAGCGAGCATGACATTCCCGTCATCGGCCTCCCGGGCACCATCGACAACGACCTCTACGGCACCGACTCCACCATCGGCTACGACACCGCCCTCAATACCATCATGGACTGCGTCGACAAGATCCGCGACACCGCCAACAGCCACGACCGCATCTTCTTCGTGGAAGTGATGGGGCGCGACGCGGGTTTCCTGGCGCAGAACAGCGCCATCGCGGCCGGCGCCGAGGCGGCGATCATTCCTGAAGGACAGACCGACGTCGACCAGCTGGCGGAATTCATCGGCCGGGGCGTCCGCAAGAGCAAGAACAGCTCGATCGTCATCGTCTCCGAGAGCCAGAAAGACGGTACCGGCGGCGCGCTCTACTATGCCGACCGTGTCCGCAAGGAGTATCCGCAGTATGACGTCCGCGTCACCATTCTCGGCCATCTCCAGCGGGGCGGCACCCCGACTGCATACGACCGCATCCTGGCTTCCCGCCTGGGCTATGCTTCCATCGAGGCCCTCAAGGAGGGGCAGCGCAACGTGATGGTCGGCATCCGCAACGACGAGATCGTCTACGTCCCCATCAGCCGCGCGGTCAAATGGGACAAGCCCATCGCGCGGGAACTGCTCGACGTACTCGCCGTGCTGTCCATATAGGCGCACGGTTATTTTGCGCCCGGCCCGCCCTCGGCGTCACCGTACTGCTGCCAAATAGTTTATGATTTGTGCCTGCAGTATTGGAAGATCCTTTTGAACGACAGACCATAGTTCGGAGGAGTCGACATTATAATAGCCGTGAACAAGATAATGCCGCATCGCTATTATACTGTTCCAAGGTGTTTCAGGGTGTTTTTCTTTGAATCCCTGGGATAGCATATAGGCGGCCTCACCGATAATTTCCACATTTTTTACGACGGCGAAAAACAGGATGCCGTGTTCTTTCAGATCATCCTCCGATTTTCCCTCCATAAAACGGAAGATATTGGATATGGATTGCAGGATGTGTTCCAGCCTACCCGGATCTCTAACTTCTTCTCTCATATATCAGATACTTTTCTTTGTCGACATTTCTTTTTACAAAAGGGAGTAGTGTACCGTCGGTTACAAGATCGATGGGATGACCGACGCCCCCTTGGAGTTCTAACTGAAAGGTAGCATGATCCATCAGACTTACCCGGGCCGTCGGATCGAAATGGACCAGCAGATCGATATCGCTTCCTTGTCTCTCCTCCTGTCTGGACCAGGAACCGAATAGCCATGCCTGCAATACCGGCTGGCTGCGAAGAATGGTCTGAAGGGTTGTGATGGTCTGTATGCGGTATGGATTGATATGATCCAGGATTGCTTCTACCTCTTCCCGGACTCCTCTTCTGCCCGCATATCTCAATAATCGGTCTTTGAGAACGGGATATACTTCAAACGACCGCTGGAATTCTTTCTGTATGTTCTCGTCCGTCATTTCATAGTAAGGTTTATCAGCCACCATATCCACCAGCAATTTCTCCAGTGACGGCGCAAAAAAACCTTCTTCATCAAAAATGGGCGCGTCCGTAATAAGTGGTTTGACGATGATGACGCTTTGTAGAAGCGGGAGCAGCCTGAGCGCCTCCTTAAAAGAATAGACATTGGGGTCATATCGTTTAAGGAATACAAGGACGGTGTCCGTATATTTCCGTTCCGTTTCGACCAGGATGTTGTCCTTATTCGTGGAAATACAATGATTTACCCCCTCAAAGTGCTGAATCAGAAGCGCATTGATCTCCTTGACCTTGCTTGTGAAATCGACCTTGTATTCCATTTTTGTTCCTCTCGCATAGAGCCCTCTTCCTTGTCTGTAGATCAGGCCGGACCGTTCCATCTCCCTTACACGGGAGAAAACGGTCTGCTCGGGAATGCCGGGCATCATGGACTTGATCTCTGAGGAGGATATGACATTGCGCCCTCTGAACAGTTCCTGTATGAGGATGGCATAATCTTGCATAGTGATACTGTTTTCATCGACAAATATAGTAAATAAATCGTCAATTTTACAACAAATTGACGATTTATTATGACTGCTTACAATTCCGAAAGGATCAACCGCTACTCCGTCCTGCCGGTATATTCATCGACGCCGGATTTACCGAATGGCTGGGCGAAGAACTTTTCCGCGGCCTTTTTGACCTCGTCTCTCCAGGGTTGGGGGCCGCCGGCCCGTTGGACGACCCACATCCTTAGTTGTTTCTTGTGCCAGTTGACGGAGCAAGAGGTGCCCCAGGCGCCGCCGTGCCCGAACCATGCATCCTCGGAATCGACCTTGGGCGCTGTGAGGCCGAGGGAGTAGCCTTCCATGTCGGCCGGACGCGTAGAGACGGCCAGAAGGTTTTTGACGGTCTCTTCCTTGAGGATGCGGACACCGTTGTCGCCGACGCCCAGATTCATCAGCATCTTGTAGAACTTGAGCTGGTCCTCCGCGGTGGTCCAGAGTCCGGCGCCGGCGGACGCGAACACGTGGGAATCATTGTACGGGCGCTGCTGGTTGCCCATTTCTTCGCGCCATTCGGCCGGGGCATTCTCGTTGTACTGGTATAGTTCGATCTTGTTTCTGATCTGTTTGTCTGTGGGCCAGAACCAGGTGGATTTCATCCCCAGCGGATCCAGGACTTCCTTCTTGAGGTACTCCTCCCACTTCATCCCGGTAATCGTTTCGACGATGGCGGCGCCGATGTCGATGCCCGTGTTGGAATACCGGATGGCGGTACCCGGCTCGAACCGCAGGGGAGCGGCGGCGGCGATGGACGCGACCTGGCGGATGGGGGCACCGCCCGACCAGCCTCCGCCCCGGACATCCTGGCGCTTGGCGCTGATCTCAAAGGGGAAGCCGCCGGTATGGTTCATCACCATCCGGACCGTCAGGACATTCCGGGCCTTCTGCATCGTCCAGACGCTGTCGTTCTTGTCGACCCGGACCCATAGTTCTTTGAATTCCGGCAGGTACTTCGACACGGGATCGTCCAGGGAAAGTTTGCCTTCTTCCACCAGCTTGGCGATGGTCACCCCGCAGAAACCCTTGGTCTGCGAACACTGCATGTAGGAATTTTTCAGACTGATGCGCCGCCCGGCCGCGACATCGGCATACCCGATGCAGCAGGTCTCCTGGACACCGTCCTTGTAGAAGATGGAGATTGCCCCGGGCAGCTGCCCGCTGTCGACGTAGGGCTGCAGGACCTCCCGGGCATAATGGGTTTTGGAGTCGATGGCTTTCTTTTGCGCCCCGGCCGGCACACTCATCGCGAAGAGCGCCAGCAGGAGGACGAGGGATTGAAGGATGCGTTTCATAGTGATACAAATGTAGCAAAAACATTTTGAAAGAATCCGCCAAAAGGTTAATTTTGTAAGAATCGATTAAATGGAATTTATGAAGTGTATCCAAATTAAGGGACGGCCCCTGATGCTCCTTGCTCTTTTGCTGGTGTCTTGTACGCCCGCGCTGGAAAGGGGATCGTGGACTTCCGAGACGTATGATGCCTTGTCGGCCCTCCTGCAGGATAAGTCCAACCGCGGCGGCTATGCCGTGTTCGACTGTGATAATACCTCCATTGTGCACGACATCACCCATAACCTTACTATTTATATGGTGGAAAATCTCCGTTTCGCCGATGCGCCGGAGCACAGTTTCCTCGACGGCCTGCCGGACGGGGACGCCTATTTGGAGCGGTTCGGGATGTCGGTCCGCGCGGCGGGGGATTCTCTCCGGGACGAGTACCGATCCCTGAAGGCGCTGGACATGCCGCTGGACAGCCTTTGGCAAACGGACTTGTACAAGGACTGGCGCGCCCGTTTCCTCGCCTTCTATGAGGCCCTTGGAGATGTTTACGATTACGATACGCTCTGTATCTGGGAGCCCTCTCTCCTCTCCGGCTATTCGGATCAGGAGAAGCAGGATTTGGGCCGCGAAAGCACGCTTTACTGGCTCTCGCAGGGTCGGTCCTGGGAGGAAGAGTGGGTGTCGCCGGACGGCCGTTTCCGGGGTGTCTGCGAAAAGGGCCTGATCGTGACGGACGATATGAAATCCCTTTATAAGGCGCTTCCCAAGGCGGGTATCACCCCTTATGTATGTTCCGCCTCGGCGGAATGGCTGGTCGAGCTCCTGGTCTGCGACCGCGAAATCGGCTTCGGCCTCGATCCGGAGCGGGTGTTCGGCGTCCGTCTGGACGAGCCGGATTATGTGCAGCCCTTCCGAGAAGGGAAGGTGGCGTGCATCGACCGCTTCATCGCGCCGCTCTATGACGGGAAGCAGCCCGTCCTGGTCGCCGGGGACAGCAACGGGGACGTGGCGATGCTGACCGCTTATCCGGAAATGAAAGTCGGTCTCATCCTGGATCTTGACCGGGGCGGGGCGATCGACTCGCTTGCCGACCGCCGCGACGGCCGCTATTATGCACAGCCTGTTGTTAAGATGATATGATCCAGACAATCCTTTTCTCCGCCATTCTCGCGATGGCGCCCGTGCAGCCTCCGCAGCTCAAGGAGGACAACATTTCCGAGGTCGTCGCCGCGATGACCGATGAGGAGAAAGTGCTCCTGCTCGTCGGCGGACGGGCCAGGAGTTTCAACGGTATCGGCAATTCCGCCGTGGGCGTGCCCGGGGCGGCGGGGACGGTCAACGGCATTCCCCGGCTGGGAATTCCCCGGATTGTGCTCGCGGACGGTCCGGCGGGGCTTCGCATTGCACCCCGGCGTGAAGGGGAAGAGCGGACTTTCTTCTGCACGGGATTCCCCATCGGGACGCTCCTCGCTTCCACCTGGAACCAGGAGCTGGTGACCGGTGTGGGAGCGGCGATAGGCAACGAGGTGCTGGAATATGGCGTGGATGTGCTGCTCGCCCCGGGTGCCAACATTCACCGCAATCCGCTCTGCGGCCGCAATTTCGAGTATTATTCCGAAGATCCGCTCCTGTCGGGAAAGATTGCCGCAGCCTATATCAACGGTGTCGAGAGCAATGGCGTGGGCACTTCGCTCAAGCATTTCGCCCTCAATAATCAGGAACTAAACCGTCTCTCCAATGATGCACGGGTCAGTGTCCGCGCCCTCCGGGAAATCTATCTGAGGAATTTCGAGATCGCTGTCCGGGAGGCGCAGCCCTGGACCGTCATGACCTCCTATAACTATTTTAACGGCGTACACGCGGCTGAGAATTCCGACCTTCTGACGGCCCTCCTTCGGGAAGAATGGGGCTTCGAAGGGGCCGTGATGACGGATTGGGGCGGGGGATACGACATCCCCGGCATCATCCGCGCAGGGAACGATATGATTCAGCCGGGCAGCGACCAGAGGTACAGTCTGCTGCTGGAAGCCGTGAAGGACGGGTCCCTTTCGCAGGAAGCCCTTGACCGATGTGTGACGCGTGTGCTGGAGTTGATTGTCAAGACTCCCACCTTCAAAGGGTATAAGGCCTCGGAAACACCGGATCTGAAGGCCCATGCTGTCGTTTGCAAGCAGGCTGCGGACGAGGGGGTGATTCTCCTGAAGAATGTTGCCTCGACGCTCCCGGCGGATCCTTCCCGGAGGGTTGCCCTCTTCGGCGTGGATTCCTACGATTTTATTGCGGGCGGTACGGGTAGCGGCGATGTCAACAAAGCCTACGTCGTCAATCTCCGGGAAGGCCTCGATTCGGAGGGCTTTGCGATGGATACGACAGTCACGAACTTCTACGAGGCCTATATGAAGGATGAAGCGGAGCGCTGCGCCCGCCTCAACAAGGACAAGCCGTGGTATGTAGATGCCGAACGGGCCATCGAAGTGGTGCCCCGGGCGCTGATTGCTTCTTCCGCAGAGACGGCGGACATCGCTTTCGTGACCTTCGGCCGGATTTTTGGCGAAGGGAAGGACCGGGACTGCCGGACGAGCTACCTTCTGACGGATCGGGAGCATCGGTTGCTGGCGGCCGTATCGAAGGCCTTCCATTCCCGCGGGAAGAAGGTCGTCGTGATCTTGAATATCGGCGGCCTGGTGGAAATGGCCTCCTGGCGGGATCTGGCGGATGCCATTCTCCTCTGCTGGCAGCCGGGGCAGGAAGGCGGACATACCGTCGCGTCCATCCTGTCGGGCCGGGTGAATCCTTCCGGCCATCTGCCGATGACCGTTTCCCGCCGCTACAGCGACGAACCCTCCGCGGCGAATTTCCCGCAGGCGGTGACCGAAAAGCCGGTCAACTATTCTTACTACCGCCAGCTCCAGGGGCGCAAGGCATACGATATAAAGGATGTGGATTATACCAACTACGAAGAAGGCATTTATGTCGGGTACCGCCACTTCTGTACCAGGGCGCCGGGCGCGATCCTGTATCCTTTCGGATATGGTCTGAGCTATACGACCTTCGCCTTCGGCGGAATGAAAGTGTCCCCGGCGGATGCGGGCTGGACCGTGTCGGTGGATGTGAAAAATACGGGCTCCGTCCCCGGCAAGCAGGTCGTGCAGATCTATGTCTCCGCACCCCGCCGCGGTCTGGACAAGCCTTCGCGCGAACTCAAAGGGTTTGCGAAGACGCCGCTGCTTGCACCGGGGGAGAAATGCACGGTGAGCATTGACGTTCCGCGGGCGTCGCTCGCATCTTTTGACGAAGACCGCTCCGAATGGCGCCTGGAAAAGGGACGCTACACCTTTATCGCGGCCTCCGACGCGCTCCGGTCCGACTGCCGCCGCCGCGTCCGCGTCCGTAACGCCGAAACCCACCCCGTCGCCCGGCTCTTCGCCGCCGACCCGTTATTCCTTGATACGGAGTAGTCCCTGTCATTCCGGACTTGTTCCGGAATCTATTTGCAAATACCAAAAATTCTTCGTACCTTTGCGACCCCTATAAAGTGTAGGGATCGCATTTTTAAGTTATAAACCATTAAAGATCAAGACAATGGACACACAAAGCTACAAAACGGTATCGCTCAACGCGGAAACCGTGAAGAAAGAGTGGGTGGTCATTGACGCGACTGATCTCATCCTTGGCCGTCTGGCATCCAGGATCGCTCTTGTCCTCCGCGGCAAGAACAAACCGGGCTTCACCCCCCACGTCGACTGCGGTGACAACGTCATCGTCGTCAACGCCGAGAAGGTGCGCCTCCTTGGAAAGAAGATGACCGACCGGGTTTACACGCGCTACACCGGTTATCCGGGCGGACAGCGCTTCACGACCCCGAAGGAGATCCTCGCGACAAGGCCCGCCGAACTCGTCCGGAGAGCTGTCAAAGGCATGCTCCCCAAGACCCGTCTTGGTGACAAGATCCTCGGTAACCTCTACGTTTACGCAGGTCCCGAGCATCCGCACCAGGCGCAGAACCCCAAACCCATCAAGTTAAACGAAATTTAAACAGAGCCAATGGAACAGAAACACGCCCTTGGAAGACGTAAATCAGCAGTTGCTCGTGTTTATGCCGCCCCCGGTAAAGGCAATATCGTGATCAATGACAGGGAGCTCGCAGACTATTTTAAGGATGCCTCTCTCCAGTACATTGTCAACCAGCCTTTCGAAGTGACCGGAACGGCCGGACAGTTTGACATCAAGGTTACCCTCGCAGGAGGCGGCACCAAAGGTCAGGCTGAGGCTGTAAGGCTCGGAATCGCCCGCGTTCTCTGCGAGATCGACACCGAGGCCTACCGTCCCGCCCTCAAGGCCGCCGGCTTCCTCACCCGCGACGCCCGCGAGGTGGAGCGCAAGAAACCTGGTCAGCCCGGAGCACGTCGCCGCTTCCAGTTCAGCAAGCGTTAATCTCGGCTTACTGATCCTGATTTACAAGCACAGTCCGGTTCCAAATCTTCTGACCTTACTGAAAGATGTGAATCCTTCGAAGCTGCTTGAAGATTGCCGGGACTGCGGAAAATCCCCCGGATTGACAAGGTCACTACCCCGGGATTGAAGAAAAGAGAAACAAAAAAAGAAATTAAACAAAATGTCTAGAACAACATTCCAGGAACTGCTTGATGCAGGTGCACACTTCGGACATCTCGCCCGCAAGTGGAACCCTAAGATGGCTCCGTACATCTTCGACCAGAAGAACGGCATCCATATCATCGACCTGCACAAGACCGTCGTCAAAATCGACGAGGCCGCCGAAATGATGAAGGAACTTGCCCGCAGCGGACGCAAGATCCTCTTCGTGGCCACCAAGAAACAGGCTAAAGAAGTCGTGGCAGAGAAAGCGCTGTCCGTCAATATGCCTTCCGTGACGGAAAGATGGCCGGGCGGTATGCTCACCAATTTCCCCACCATCCGCAAAGCCGTCAAGAAGATGAACACCATCGACAAGATGAAAGAAGATGGTACCTTCGACAAACTCGCCAAGAGAGAGCGTCTCCAGATCGACCGCCAGCGGGCCAAGCTTGAGAAGAACCTCGGTTCCATCAAGGATATGAGCCGTCTGCCGTCCGCCCTCTTCATCGTTGACATCCAGAAAGAGGCCAACGCCGTCAAAGAGGCGGCCCGCCTGAACATCCCGGTAATCGCAATGGTTGACACTTGCTGCGATCCCACACAGATTGATTATGTGATTCCGGCGAATGACGATGCCACGCGGAGCGTTGAGGTGATCCTCGACGCCCTCTGCAAGGCCATTCAGGAAGGTCTCGAGGAGCGCAAGCTCGAGAAGGAGAAAACCGACGCCGAAGAAGCGCAGGCTTCCGACGCTCCGGCCGCTCCCGCCCGCAAGCTGCGCGCCCGCAAGGGTGCCGCCGTCAAGGTGGAGGCTGAGGCCGAGGCCGCCGAGGTCCCTGCCGCCGAGCCCGCCGAGGCTGCTGCCGAGCCCGTCGAAGCATAAGTTAAACAAAGTAAAACACAAAGAGTTATGGCTATTTCCTTAGCTGACATCAAGAAGCTCCGCGAGATGACCTCTGCGGGTATGATGGATTGCAAGAACGCCCTTACCGAAGCGGAAGGCGATTTCAAGCGCGCCATCGAGATCCTTCGCGAGAAGGGTAAGTCCACCCTGGCCAAACGGGGTGACAACGAAACCACCCAGGGTGCCGTCCTCAGCCGTGTCGACGGTGGCAAGGCAGTCCTTGTCTGCCTCGGATGCGAGACCGATTTCGTGGCGGCGACGCCCGACTTCAAGAAACTCGCCGGCGAGATCGCGGATGCCGCCATCGCTGCTTTCCCCGCTGACCTCGAGGCCCTCAAGGCCGTGAAACTCGCCGCCGGTTACACCATCGACGAGGACATCACCAACCAGGCCGGCAAGACCGGAGAGAAGCACGTTCTCGCTTTCTACGGTGCCCTCGAGGCTCCGTTCGTGGCTGAGTACGTACATTTCAACGGCAAACTCGGCGCCATCGTCTCCTTCAACAAGGAGGTTCCCGCCGAGATCGCCCGCGGTATTGCGATGCAGGTCGCTTCGATGAATCCCGTTGCTGTGGATGCCGCCTCCGTTCCCGCCGAGGTGCTCGAATCCGAGCGCAACGTCGCCGTCCAGAAGACCCGCGACGAACTCGTACAGAAGGCCGTTGACGCCGCTCTCAAGAAGGCCGGCATCAACCCCGCCCATGTCGACAGCGAGGACCACATCGAGTCCAACACCGCCAAGGGTTGGCTCACTCCCGAGCAGGCGCAGCAGGCTCGCGAGATTATCAAGACCGTCGGCGCCGAGAAGGCCGCAAGCCTCCCCGAGCAGATGATCCAGAACATCGCGAACGGCCGTGTCCAGAAGTTCCTCAAGGAAAGCACCCTCGTCGAGCAGGAGTATCAGCTCTCCGACGACAAGATCTCCGTCGGCGCCGCCCTCGCGGCCGCGGACAAGGAGGCCAAGGTGCTCGCCTTCCGTCGCTTCTCCCTCGCGGACTAAGCGCGTCTTACTTTGTATGCAAAAGAGACTGGCCCTCCGGGTCAGTCTCTTCTTGTTTTATGCCGCTTGCGGCTTATTGCACTGCAATCTGTTTCACCGCTTCGGCCTTGTTGACCGGCTCCTTCTTGGGGAGATGGACGTTCAGCACGCCTTTCTCGACTTTTGCCTCGATCCTGGCGGCGTCCACGTCGTCCGGCAGCAGCAGGGTCTGCTGGAATTTCTCGTAGGAGAATTCGCGGCGCAGGTAGCGGCCGTGCTTCCCGCTTTCCTTGGTCTCGGCCTTCTTCTCCATCTCGATGTGGAGGTTGCCATCCGCGTCTACGTGGACTTTGAAGTCATCCTTGTCGAGACCCGGCGCGGCGAGTTCCACGTCGTACTCTTTCTCGTTTTCAATGACATTGATGGCAGGGGCGGTATAAGTGGGTCTCTCCATCCAGCGGTTGTCGAAGAAATCGTTGAAGATTTCGGGCAGCCAGCTATCGGTATTTCTTCTGACAGGTACCATAATGCAAATGTTTTAAGCATTCCGGTTTCGGGCTGTACTCCAGGACCTTATTTCCGGGAATCCTTCCGGATTCGCCATAGGGAAAGGCAAAACCGGGGCCGTCGCGCCTTCCCGGCCAAAATGGCGCATTTTTCCGCCAATTTGACCGATTTTTCTGCCATCAGACCCAGCGGACGTCGGGGTCGCGGCGCCACCATGTGAGCTGCTTTTTGGCGTAGTGGCGGGTGTTGCGGGCGATGAGGCGGCGGGCTTCGGGAAGATCGATGTCGCCGTCCAGGTATCGGAAGATTTCCTGGTAGCCGACGGTCTGGAGGGCGGGGAGGTCGCGGTACCGCGCGAGCGAACGAACCTCCTCGACGAGCCCTTCGGAGAGCATCCGGTCGGTACGGGCGTCAATGCGGGCGTAGAGTTCCTCCCGGGGAAGGTCCAGTCCGATCTTCTCGATGGTGAAACTGCGCGGCTTAGCGACCCCGGTCTTGAAGGAGGAAAAGGGTTTGCCCGTCATCAGGCAGACCTCCAGGGCGCGGATGACCCGCTGGCCGTTGCGCAGGTCGATGACCTCGCAGGTGGCGGGGTCCAGGGAACGCAGCCGTTCCACCAGCGGCTCCACCCCTTCGGTCTTCCAGGTATGCATCAGTTCGCCGCGCAGCTGCGGGTCCGCATCCGGAAACTGGTCCAGCCCCCGGCAGACGGCGTCGATGTAGAACATCGATCCGCCGCACATCACAAGCTGCTCGTGCCCCTCGTCGAAGAGCCGCTCCAGCAGCGCGATCGCGTCGGTTTCGTAGTCGCCGGCCGTGTACATCCGCGTGACGGATTCGGTCTGGATAAAGTAATGCTTTACCTCGGCGAGCAGTTCCGGGGAAGGGACGGCCGTGCCGATGCGCATTTCGCGGTAAATCTGCCGGGAGTCGCAGGAGATGACAGGGGAGCCCAGGTTACGGGCCAGGGCGGCGGCGTAGTCCGTCTTGCCGGACGCCGTGGGGCCGAGGACGATGCGGAGGTGCCTCACTCGTTCTCGTCGTAGATTTCCTTGCCGTCCTCGTCGGAATCCTCTTCCTCTTCTTCCTCATCGAGGTCGAGATCGTCGTCATCCTCGTCCCAGCCTTCCTCGCCCGGGAGATGCTTCTCCTCCGGCGGAAGGTCTTCGAAGGCGACGTATCCGTTTTCGAATTCGAGGGGAACGGGACCCTTGGTGTCGGTCAGAAGGGGGAAGAGCGGGGGAATTTTCTTCCCGGGCACTTCTTCCTCGAAGGTGACGTTGACGCTCTTGCGGGAGGTGACGTCGTAGAAATAGACGAAGGACTCTACGCCCGCGGCCCGGGTCTGCCTGAGCGTGATGTTGTCGACCGTGCCGCTGCCGAGGTCGAACAGGCCGTAGCGGGCCACCACGCCGCCCTTGGCGTCCAGCGCCTTGAAGAGGATCAGCTGGTCCTGGGGGAATTCGAGGTCGGAACGGAGCTGCTTGTGGAAGGTATAGAGGGTGGTTTCAGCGTCCAGCTCGTAGACGCGGAAGAAACCTTTGATTCCGGTAAGCGTTACCCTGTATTTGAGCGTCATAGTATCCGAAAATTGAAACGGTATTCCAAAGGTAATAAATAATTGTGAAAGGAAGTTGCGGCGGAGTGAAAAAAATCGTAAATTAGCGGAAAAGTGGAGATACAGGATTCATACCGGAGCGTGGCCGCAAGGGCCGAGGGGCTGTTCAAGGACAACGGGTCCCGTTTCATCGCCTTCATCCATCCCGTCGAGACGGAGGAGGAGGTCCGTGAAATCGTCGCTTCCTACAGGAAGGAATACCACGATGCGCGCCACCACTGCTACGCTTACCGGCTGGGCTATAAGGGAGATGTCTTCCGCGCCAGCGACGACGGAGAACCTTCCGGCAGCGCCGGGCGGCCCATTCTCGGCCAGATCGATTCGGCGGGGCTGAGCGACGTCCTCGTCGTGGTGGTCCGCTATTTCGGCGGCATCAAGCTGGGCATCCCCGGGCTGATCCGTGCCTACAAGACGTCCACGGCCGACGCCGTCGCCCATGCGGAGGTCGTCGAAAAGGTGGCCGGCCGCTTCTGGCGGCTCGATTTCGGCTACCTCGCGATGAACGCCGTCCAGAAGGTGCTCAAGGATCTGGACCTCCCGCAGCGCGACCAGGATTTCGGGGAGCGGTGCTCGCTCGTCACCCGGGTGCGGCTCTCGCTGGAAGATACTTTCCGGGAAAGGATTTCCCAGATCCCGGATTGCAATTTGTCGGAATAATTGTTAATTTTGCTTAAACTTTGAAAGGATAATCATTAAATTATGAAAAAACACGTATTCAATGCCGGACCTTGCCTGCTGCCGCAGGAGGTTTACGAGAAAGCGATCGATGCGATCCGGGATTTCAAGGGAACGGGCGTCAGTGTCCTCTCTATTTCCCACCGCACCAAAGAATGGGAGGAGACGATGAACGAGTGCCGCGCCCTCTGGCGGGAGCTCCTTCATATTCCGGACACCCACGAGGTCATCTTCCTCGGCGGCGGCGCATCCCTGCAGTTCCTCTATGTGGCGTTGAACCTCCTGGAGCACAAGGCCGTCTACCTCGAGACGGGCGTCTGGGCCAAGAAAGCCCTCAAGGAGGCCAAGGGCATCGGCGAGGCGTACGCCATCGCTTCCAGCGCCGACAAGAACTACACCTATATTCCCAAGGGATACGAAATCCCCGCTGACGCGGACTATTTCCATATCACCACCAACAACACCATCTACGGCACCGAGATCAAGGAGGATTATGACAGCCCGGTCCCTCTCGTGGCGGATATGTCCTCCGACATCATGAGCCGTCCGGTCGACGTGTCGAAATACGCCCTCATCTACGGCGGCGCCCAGAAGAACGTCGGCCCTGCGGGTGTCATCTTCGCCATCATCCGGAAGGATATCCTCGGCAAGGTCAGCCGCTACATCCCGACGATGCTCGACTACCGTACGCATCTCGACAAGGAGAGCATGTTCAACACGCCGCCGGTGTTCTCCATCTTCGTGATGAACGAGACGCTCAAGTGGATCAAGGCTCAGGGCGGCGTCGAGGCCATTCACCGTCGCGACGTCGAGAAGGCCGAACTGCTCTACGGCGAGATCGACCGCAACAGGCTATTCGTCGGGACCGCCGAGAAGGAGGACCGTTCCATTATGAACGTCTGCTTCGTGATGGCCCCCGGCTATGAGTCGTTGCAGGATGAATTCATGGCTTTCGCCAAGGAGCGGGGAATGGTCGGCATCAAGGGCCACCGCAGCGTCGGCGGCTTCCGTGCCTCCATTTACAACGCCTGCACGCTAGAGGATGTTCAGGCGCTGGTGGACTGTATGCAGGAATTTGAAAAATTGCACGCATAATGAAAGTATTGATCGCAACCCAGAAACCCTTTGCGGCGGTGGCCGTCGAAGGAATCAAAAAGATTTTGACCGGGGCGGGCCACGAGGTGGCCCTGCTGGAGAAATACGAGGCCCAGGCGGATCTGGTGGCCGCCGTGGCGGATGCCGAGGCGATGATCATCCGCTCCGACAAGGTGACCGCCGAGGTGCTGGCGGCAGCCCCGAAACTCAAGATCGTCGTCCGCGCAGGCGCGGGATATGACAATGTCGACCTCGCCGCGGCCACGGCCGCCGGTGTCGTCGTGATGAACACCCCGGGACAGAACTCCAACGCGGTGGCGGAGCTCGCCGTCGCGATGATGGTCTTCATGGCCCGTACGCAGTTCACGCCCGCCACGGGCAGCGAGGTGCAGGGCAAGCGGCTCGGCATCCAGGCCTTCGGCAACGTCGGCCGTCTCGTCGGCGCCAAGGCCAAGGCCCTCGGGATGGAAGTGCTGGCCCTGGATCCGTTCCTCACCGACGAGCAGATCGCCGCGGGCGGAGCCCGTCCGGTGCACTCCGTCGAAGAACTCTATGCTTCGTCCGACTATGTGTCGATCCATATTCCCGCTCTTCCCGCTACGATAAAGAGCATCGGGTACGACCTCATCAGCAGGATGCCGAAAGGCGCCGTGCTGGTGAATACCGCCCGCAAGGAGGTAATCGACGAGGACGGCCTTCTCAAGGCGCTCGAGGAGCGTCCGGATCTCAAATACGTCACTGACGTGATGCCGGACAATTATGCCCTCCTGCAGGAGAAGTTCGGGCTCCGCGTCTTCGCGACGCCTAAGAAGATGGGTGCTCAGACCGCCGAGGCCAACATCAATGCCGGCCTCGCTGCCGCCCGCCAGATCGCCGATTTCTTCGCCACCGGCAACACCCGTTTCCAAGTCAACAAATAATCTCATTTCCATGATCCGTGTAAAACCGTTTGCGGCGATCAGGCCGCCCAAGGGCATCGTGACCGAGGTCGCGGCGCCGCCATATGATGTTCTCAATTCCGCCGAAGCGAAGGCGATGGCGGGGGAAAAATCCCTTCTGCACATTACCAAGCCCGAGATCGACTTTGATCCGATTGCCGACGAGCATTCCAAGCCCGTCTACGACAAGGCCGTGGAGAATTTCAAACTCTGGAAGGAGCGCGGCTGGCTGGTCCGTGAAGACAGGGAGAAATACTATGTCTACGCCCAGACGATGGGCGGCCGGACCCAGTACGGCCTCGTGCTCTGCGCCCATACGGACGACTATGCCGAGGGACGCATCAAGAAGCACGAACTCACCCGCAAGGACAAGGAGGACGACCGGATGATCCACGTCCGCATCCAGAACGCCAACATCGAGCCCGTCTTCTTCGCCTACAAGGACAACGCGGAGCTCGCCGGGATCATCGCGGCCGCGTCCGCCGGCGAGCCGGAATACGACTTCGTGGACGAAAACGGCTTCGGACATCACTTCTGGGTGATCGAGGACGATGCGGTCAACGCCCGCATCACGGAGATCTTCACCACGCAGGTGGATGCGTTCTATGTGGCGGACGGACATCACCGCACTGCGGCGGCTGCACGGGTCGGCGCGGAGAAGCGCGCGGCCAATCCGCACCATACGGGCGAAGAGGAGTACAACTGGTTTATGGCCGTGTGCTTCCCGGAGTCCCAACTGAAGATCATCGACTACAACCGCGTGGTCAAGGATCTGAACGGCCTCACCCCGGACGGGCTGCTGAAGGCCCTGGAGGAGGATTTTGTAGTGGAGGAGATTCCCGGGCAGGAGGTGGCGCCGACGCGCCTGCATCAGTTCTCGATGTACCTTGGCGGGAAGTGGTACCACCTGGACACGAAGCCGGGCCGCTATGACGACAGCGATCCGATCGGGGTGCTGGATGTGACCGTCCTGTCAAACCTCGTCCTCGACAAGATCCTGGGTATCAAGGATCTCCGTACGGACAAGCGTATCGACTTCGTCGGCGGCATCCGCGGCCTCGGAGAACTCTCCCGCCGCGTGGACAGCGGCGAGATGGCTGTCGCCTTCGCGCTCTATCCCGTCTCGATGCAGCAGCTCATCGATATCGCCGACACCGGCAACATCATGCCGCCCAAGACGACCTGGTTCGAGCCCAAACTCCGTTCCGGTCTCGCCATCCACTCACTGGATGCGTAAAATGTAAACGACTGGAACACAGTTACTTACTTAAAAGGCCTTACTCGTTTTCGAGTAAGGCCTTTTGGTAATTCGTTGGTTTTCAGTGTTTTACACTTTGCACCATCACTGTCTTAGAACGGCAGGTCGTCCTCGGACGGCTCGGCGGCGGGGATGTCGTCAAGACCGGGCATCGGGGCGACCGGGGCGGGTGCGACCGGGGCGGACGCCGCCTGCGGGGCGCTGCTGCGCGCCGGGCTTGCCGCGGCGCCTGCGGGAGCGGCCTGGCCTGCCGGGGTGATCCGCCAGACGCGGAGGTCGTTGTACCACTTGCCGTTGTATTCACGGCCGCGGACATTGAACGCCACCTTCACGGCGTCGCCGACCTGGAACTGGGCGAGGTCTTTCACCTTGTCGCTGCCCCAGGCGGTGAAGCAGACGGATACGGGGAAGTTTCCGTCCTGATATTCCAGGACGAAATCCTGTCTTTCCCAAAGTCCCCGCGCAGACTGTCCACTCTGCACGGGGAGCTTCAGGGAGATCTTTCCTTCAATCTCCAGATTGGCCATAGGACTTATTTTTTCTTCTTGGTGTCCTTTGCGGGCTTTTCCTCCTTGGGGACGAAGGTGCCGACCTTGGTGACCTCGATTTCGAACACGAGAGTCTCGTTCGGGCCGATCGGGCTGCCGTAGCGGCGGTTGTCCTGCTCGCCGTAGCCGAGTTCCGCAGGGATGTAGAGGATGGCCTTGCCGCCTTCACCGAGGAGCTTGACGCCCTCGCCGAAGCCCTTCACCACTCTGCCGGGGGTGAACTGCGCGGGGGTGCCTTCGCGGCTCTCGTCGAAGACTTTGCCGTCGATGAGGGTGCCCTTGTAGTTGACCCATACGGTGTCCTCGTCGCTCACGGCCTTCTTGTCGTTACCGGGGGTGAGGATCTTGTACTGGAGACCGCTCTCGGAAACCTCGATGCTGTCCTTAGTCTTGTTGGCCTCGAGGAAAGCGTCACCTTTCTCCTTGTTGAGGGCCTTGGTGTACTCGCTGCGCTTGCCCATGAAGTTCTGCATCACCTCGTCGATCATTTCGGGAGCGATGCGGAACTGCTTGCTGAAGGTGGAGTCACGCTGGTCGCCCTCGGCCTTGATCATATCCTTGATGCCTTTGAGGAACTGGTTGAAGTTGAGGTCACCGAAGTCGTTGCCCTTGATCCACTGACCGATGTTGGTGCCGAGCAGATAGCTGGCGGAATCGACCTGGGATGCGGAGGGAAGGAGGTCACGGACTTCCTTGCTGCCCTCGATTTTCTGAGGGGTGGTGCAGGCGACTGCGAGGATGGCGGCCGCCACGCTTGCGATAATGGAATTGAGTTTCATCTGTACTATAATTTAATATTGTTGTTTTCGGTCGTACAATCCGCAAAGATACAAAATATTCTTGACATTTCAACTTTTGGCCGATTCCGTCAAATTTATTTGGCGAAGCGGGATTTATTCCGTAAATTAGTAAGGTAATTTGGAGAAATTATGGTTCCGGACACCGACAAGTTGCATTCCTGCCTGAAGGAATTCTTCGGCTATGACGCTTTCAAGGGAGGCCAGGAGGAGATCATCAAGCATCTCGTCTCGGGCCGCAATGCCTTTGTCCTGATGCCGACGGGCGGCGGCAAGTCGCTTTGCTACCAGCTCCCGGCCCTTGTAATGGAGGGAACGGCCATCGTGATTTCCCCGCTCATCGCACTGATGAAGAATCAGGTGGACGCTATCCGCGGCTTCGTCTCCGGCAACGACGGCATCGCGCATTTCCTGAATTCCTCCCTCAGCCGGCCGCAGATCGCCGAGGTCCGGGACGACCTCCTGAGCGGCGTCACCAAACTCCTCTATGTGGCGCCCGAGTCGCTCACCAAGGACGAGAACATCTCCCTGCTGAAAGAGATCAAAATCTCCTTCTACGCCGTGGACGAGGCGCACTGCATCTCGGAGTGGGGGCACGATTTCCGCCCGGAATACCGCCGGATCCGCAACATCATCGAGGAGATCCAGCCCGCTCCCGTCATCGCCCTGACGGCGACGGCGACCCTCAAGGTCCAGAGCGACATCCTCAAGAATCTCCGTATCCAGGACGCCCGCATCTTCAAGGATTCGTTCAACCGGCCCAACCTCTACTACGAGGTCCGCGACAAGGTGGAGCCGGAGAAGGACATCATCAAATTCATCCGGCAGAATCCCGGCAAGTCCGGCATCATCTACTGCCTCAGCCGCAAGAAGGTCGAGCAGCTCGCCCAGCTCCTCAATATCAACGGCATCAAGGCCCGTCCGTACCACGCCGGACTCGACGCCAAAACCCGCACCGAGAACCAGGACCTCTTCCTGATGGAGGAGATCGACGTGATCGTCGCGACCATCGCCTTCGGGATGGGCATCGACAAGCCCGACGTCCGCTTCGTCATCCATTACGACATCCCCAAGAGTCTGGAGGGGTATTATCAGGAGACGGGGCGCGCCGGCCGCGACGGCCAGGAAGGCCTCTGCATCACGTACTACAGTTACAAGGATATCCTCAAGCTGGAGAAGTTCATGCAGGGCAAGCCCATCGCCGAGCAGGAGATCGGCCGTCAGCTGCTGGCCGAGACGGAGGCCTACGCGGAGTCGAACCAGTGCCGCAGGAAGCTGCTGCTGAATTATTTCGGCGAAGACTATCCCCAGGACAACTGCGGATCCTGCGACAACTGCATCCATCCGAAGGCCCGCTTCGACGGCCGCGAGGAGATGGCGCTGGTCCTCCGCCTCATCGAGTCGCTCCCGGAGCACTTCAAGATCGACCACCTCTCCTGCATCCTCGCCGGGGAGGAGACCGCCCTCATCAAATCGTACAAGCATGACGAGATCCCGTTCTTCGGCCAGGGCAAGCCCCATTCCGCCCGCTTCTGGGCGATGGTCATCCATCAGGGGCTGATCCTGCACCTGCTGGAGAAGGAGATCGAGACCTACGGCCTCATCTTCGTGACCCGCGCCGGCCGCAAGTTCCTCCTCGATCCCTTCGAGGTGATGCTGGTCGAGGACCGGGACTTCTCCGAGACCGACGACGACGATCCGATGAATTCGGCGGCGGCCGTCCGCGGCGGCGGTGGCGGCGACCCCGTCCTCCTCGCGATGCTCAAGGACCTCCGCAAGGATGTTTCCCGCAAGCTGGGCCTCCAGCCCTGGATCATCTTCTCGGATCCGTCCCTGGAGGACATGTCCATCCTCTACCCGATGACCCTCGAGGAGCTCCGCGGCTGCCAGGGCGTCGGCGAGGGAAAGGCGAAGAAATTCGGGCGGGAATTCGTCGAACTGATCGCCAAATACGTCGAGGAGAACGAGATCGAGCGGCCGGACGATTTCGTCGTCAAGTCCATCGCCTCGCCCTCCTCCAACAAAGTCTTCATCATCCAGAGCATCGACCGCCGCCTTCCTCTGGAGGACATCGCGTCGGCCAAGGGGCTGGATATGAATGAACTGATGACGGATATCGAGGCCATCGTCTCTTCCGGCACCAAGCTCAATCTCAACTACTGCATCAAGGAAATGATGGACGAGGAGGTGATGCAGGAGATTTACGATTATTTCCGGGACGAAGCGGAGTCCGACTCGCTGGAAGAGGCGATGCGGGTGCTCGGACCGGATTACGAGGAAATGGAAATCCGCCTCGTGAGGCTCAAGTTCCTCTGCGAGGTGGCTAATTAATGTGTGTGTGATATGATTTTTTTCGGCTATAAAAGCAAAACGCACCGGATCGTCCGGGACGTGATATTCATCCTTCTCGGGGTATTGTTCCTGTTCTTCCCCGATACGTGGTTTTCCGCGGCGGCGCTGATGGTCGGCATCCGGATTCTCGGGGTCGTCCTGCTGCTGCTCGGTGCTCTGGAGGTCGTGGTCCTGCTCGGAGCGATGTCGCTGACCGGGGTGGGATTCGTGCCCTTCCTGCTGGCCGTCGGCACGGTGCTGTTCGGTTTCGCGCTGCTCTTCGCGGACGGCGACGGCAATTACTGGTGGATCAAGATCATCTCCGGCATCGCCCTGCTGTGGTACGGACTGTCGGATCTGCTGTCCGGCTGGAAGATCGGCCGGGCCGTGGACGAATACGAGATCCATCGGACCAAGCCCCCCGTGCAGGAGCCGGAGGAAGAGGCGTTCACGCCGTCGGAGCTGGATTCCGCAAAGGAAGTCGAATACCGCAAGGAGGACTGATCCGTGATCCCGCAGGAGACCGTCAATCAGATTACCGAAACCGCCCGCATCGAAGAGGTGGTCGGTGATTTCGTGTCCCTGAAGCGGCGGGGGAGCGACTTTGTCGCCTGTTGCCCGTTCCACAACGAGAAGACGCCCTCCTTCCACGTATCACCGAGCCGCGGCATCTACAAATGCTTCGGCTGCGGAAAGGCCGGCTCGTCGGTCAATTTCCTGATGGAATACGAGCACCTCACCTATGTCGAGGCGCTCCGGTATCTGGCCAAGAAATACCACATCGAGATCCAGGAGCGGGAGGAGACGGCGGAGGACATCGCCCGCCGCCAGCGCAGCGAAAGTCTCCACCTCGCGGCCGAATTCGCCCAGAAATTCTTCGTCGAAAGTCTGCAGAAAGACGAGGGACGGGCCATCGGCCTCCAGTATTTCCATTCCCGCGGGCTGGAGGATGCGACTATCCTCAAATACGGCCTCGGCTGGTCTCCCAGGGCCCGGAATTCCCTGCTGGACGCGGCCCGCGCGGCGGGATACAAGGACGAATATATGGTCGGCGCCGGGGTCGTCATCCAGCGCGAGGACGGCACCCTTTCCGACCGTTTCTGGGACCGGGTGATGTTCCCGTTCCATACGGTGAGCGGCCGCGTGGTCGGCTTCGGCGGCCGCACGCTCAAGAAGGACCACGGGGGGATGAAGTACGTCAATTCGCCCGAAAGCGAGCTCTACGTCAAGAACCAGATCCTCTACGGCCTCTATTTCGCCAAGAACGAAATTTCCCGCACCGGCAAGTGCTACCTCGTCGAGGGCTACCTGGACGTGCTGTCGATGCATCAGCTCGGCATCACCAATGTGGTGGCTTCCAGCGGCACCTCCCTCACCGACGGCCAGGTTTCGCTCCTGAAGCGCTTCACCGAGAACGTCACCATCATGTACGACGGCGACAGCGCGGGCATCCACGCCGCCCTGCGCGGGATCAACATGATCCTCCGCGAGGGGATGAACGTCAAGATCGTGCTGCTCCCGGACGGGGACGATCCCGACTCTTTCGCCCAGAAACATACGCTGGAGGAAGTGCAGGACTTCATCGCGGAGCATGAGCAGGATTTCATCGGCTTCAAGTGCGACCTCCTCCTGGAGGATGCGGCCGGGGATCCGCTCAAGAAGGCCGACCTGATCAATGACATCGCCGACACGGTCGCGGAGATTCCCGATCCGATCAAGCGTTCCACCTATACCGAGGCGGTATCCGCCAAGTTCCGGGTCGATCCCGACCTGATCCTGGCCCGCATCGGCGCGACCCGCCGTTCCCGCCAGAAACCCTCCCCAGGCCAGAGCCGGACGGAAACGCCCGCCCCCGACCCGGAGACCGTCCCGCAGACGGAGCCGGACCAGCCCCGCGCCCTCCGCGACGAAAACGAGATCCTCGCCCCCGGCGAGCGCGAACTCCTCGCTTTCATCCTCCGCGAAGGGAGCGAGCCGCTCGTGTTCCCGACCGATTCGGAGTTCTACAGCCCCGACGGCGTCCCGACCGTGGCGGAATTCATCGACGACGCCCTGGCCTCCGACGATGTCCGGTTCTCCAATTCCGCCTATCGCGAGACCTACGAGGCCTATTTCACGCACTATGACGCGGGGGAGGACCAGAAGACCATCATCCTCCGCCTGCTCTCCGGCGAGAATCAGCAGGTCGCCCGGGTTACCGCCGACCTGTCCGTGGAAAAATTCCAGATCACCGTCCGGGATTTCGAGAAATCGCTGATGGCAAAGGGATCCTGGCTGGCGTCCTATGTCCCGAGGGCCATCCTGGCCTATCAGGACAAGCGGGTGGAGGCCCGGCTCAGCACCCTCCGGCGCGAACTCATGACCGCCACGGGAGAGGACCAGATCCGCATCCTGGACGAAATCGGCAAGGCCAATACCCTCAAACGCAGAATCAAAATCAAATTAGGAAGAGAAAAATAATGGAGAAGAATTTCAAGAGAACCCTCGTGACCTGCGCGCTTCCCTACGCGAACGGGCCTGTCCATATCGGCCATCTGGCCGGCGTATACGTGCCGGCCGACATCTATGTCAGGTACCTCAGGATGCGCGGGGAAGATGTCCTGTACGTCTGCGGCTCCGACGAGCACGGCGTGCCCATCACCATCAAGGCCAAGAAACGCGGCGTCACGCCCCAGGACGTGGTGGACGAATACCACAATATCATCAAGCAGTCCTTCACGGACCTCGGCATCAATTTCGACATCTATTCCCGCACCACCTCCGCGGTGCACGCGAAGACGGCCTCGGCCTTCTTCCGCAAGCTCTATGACGAAGGGAAATTCGTCACGAAGGAGTCCGAGCAGTATTATGACGAAGAGGCCAAGACCTTCCTCGCCGACCGCTACATCACCGGCACCTGCCCCAAGTGCGGCAACCCCAACGCCTATGGCGACCAGTGCGAGAAGTGCGGCAGCACCCTCAGCCCCGAGGAACTCATCGATCCGAAGTCGGCCCTGAGCGGAAGCGCGCCCGTCAAGAAGAAGACCAAACACTGGTACCTTCCGCTCGACCAGTACGAGCCCTGGCTCCGCGACTGGATCCTCGAGCGGCACAAGGAGTGGCGGACCAACGTGTACGGCCAGTGCAAGTCCTGGCTGGACGGCGGCCTGCAGCCCCGTGCCGTCTCCCGCGACCTCGACTGGGGCATTCCGCTCCCGATCGACGACGCCGAAGGGAAGGTGCTCTACGTGTGGTTCGACGCCCCGATCGGCTACATTTCCAATACCCGCGAACTCCTTCCCGAGAGCTGGGAGAAATGGTGGAAAGATCCCGAGACGCGCCTCGTGCACTTCATCGGCAAGGACAACATCGTCTTCCACTGCATCGTCTTCCCGTCGATGTGCAAGGGGGAGGGTGAATATATCCTGACGGACAATGTCCCGGCGAATGAATTCCTCAATCTGGAGGGCGACAAGATCTCCACGTCCCGCAACTGGGCTGTCTGGCTCAACGAATATGTGGACCGTTTCCCCGGCCAGGAGGACGTCCTCCGCTACGTGCTCTGCGCCAATGCGCCGGAGACCAAGGACAACGACTTCACCTGGAAGGACTTCCAGCAGCGCAACAACAGCGAGCTGGTGGCCATCTTCGGCAATTTCGTCAACCGGGCCGCGGTGCTGACCGGGAAGTATTTCGGCGGCAAGGTCCCCGGCAACCGCAAGCCGGAGCCGGTCGACGCCGAGACGCTCGCGCAGATCCTGCCCTGCCGGGAGCAGCTGGAGAAGAATCTGGAGACCTTCCACTTCCGCGAGGCGCTCAAAGCGGCGATGGAGATCGCCCGCATCGGCAACAAGTACATCTCCGACACCGAGCCCTGGAAGGTCGCCAAGACCGACATGGACCGGACGGCCTCCATCCTCTATACCTGCCTGCAGATCTGCGCGGACCTCGCGATCGCCTTCGAGCCGTTCACGCCTTTCAGCGCCGCGAAACTCCGCGGAATGCTCCGGATCGGCCTCGAGGCCGGGCACGACTACCGCGCCGGCGAAGTGGATCCCGCCCTCGCGGGTGTCAAAGGCACTGCCGGCGAGAACCTCTACACCCCCGGTGACGGCAAGGCCCTCCACACAGCCTCCGCTGCCATCCCCGGGGATCTCCCCCTCTCCTGGTCCGACCTCGGCCGCACCGACCTCCTTCCCGAAGGTCACACCCTCGGCGAAGTGAGCCTCCTCTTCCAGAAGATCGAGGACGACGTGGTCGCGCGCGAAGTCGGCATCCTGCAGGCCACGAAGGCTGCGAACGAAGCGGCCGCCAAGGCCGCGGAAGCCGCCGAGGCCGCCAAAAAGGTGGAGCCGCAGAAGGAGGAAGTGACCTTCGACGACTTCGGCCGGATGGACATCCGGACGGCGACCGTTCTCGCCGCCGAGCGAGTCCCCAAGACCGATAAACTCCTGAAACTCAGCATCGATACGGGCATCGATCAGCGAACCATCGTCTCCGGTATCGCCGAATATTATTCCCCCGAGGAAATGGTCGGCAAGCAGATCTGCATCCTCGCCAACCTCGCTCCCCGCGTCATCCGCGGCATCGAGTCCCGGGGCATGATCCTCATGGCGAAGCAGGGCGATGGCAAGATGCGGATCGTCACCCCCGAAGAAACCCTCACCAACGGCGCCGTCATCGGATGAAAATAGAATTTCAGAAAGACCTGTCGGCCCTCAACACCTTCCGGATGCGGGTAAAAGCCGCTGCGTACGCGGAATACAATTCCGTGGACGAACTCAGGGCCATCCTCGACAATCCCGACCTCCCCGGTCCGAAATACCACATCGGCGGCGGCAGCAACCTCCTGTTCACCGGCGACTTTCCCGGCACCATCCTGCATTCCTGCCTCAAGGGCCTCATCCTGAAGCGAGACGAGAGCGGCATCACCGTGCAGGTCGGCGCGGGCGAGACCTGGGACGAATTCTGCGAATGGGCGGCGGCCGAAGGTTTGTGGGGCCCGGAGAACCTGTCGCTGATCCCCGGCGAAGTCGGGGCGGCGGCCGTGCAGAACATCGGCGCCTACGGGGTGGAGGTAAAGGATATCATCACCGGCGTCGAGGTCCTCGACACGCACGACCACACCACCGGCACCATCGATGTGGAAGAATGCGGTTACGGCTACCGGGAATCCCATTTCAAGGGGGAGTGGAAGGGGCGCTTCATCGTCACATCCGTTACCTTCCGCCTTACGGAAGACTATGCGCCGCGGCTGGATTACGGTCACGTGAAGGAATCGATGAAAGCGGCCTACGGCGACGAGACGCTCACCCCCCGGATGGTGCGCGACGAGATCATCCGCATCCGCCGTACCAAGCTTCCCGATGTGAAGGAAATCGGCAGCGCCGGCAGCTTCTTCAAGAATCCGTACGTGACGCAGGAGCAGTACGAGGACATCGCTGACATCTATCCGGAGGTGCCGCATTTCCCGCTCCCCGACGGCCGTGTCAAGATCCCCGCTGCCTGGCTGATCGAAAAGGCCGGCCTCAAGGGTTATGTGAAAGGCAATGCCGCGGTCTACGCCAGGCAGCCGCTGGTGATCGTCAACCACACCGGCAAGGCCGCCCCGTGGGAAATCATCTCCCTGGAGCGCAAGATCATCCGCACGGTCAGATCCCGCTTCGGGGTAACTTTAAGTCCGGAAGTGGAACATATATAGATTATGAGAAAAGCACTGTCCAAAGTATTGGAATAAGTATTTAATGAATCCATGACAGTACAATGTCGAAAAGGAGACATCTTTGAGGTGAAGCTCGATGATGGCCGGAAAAGATATTTTCAATTTGTTTGCCGGGATTTGGAAGACTTGAATTCCGATGTAATACGCGTTTTTAAAAAAGTTTTCTCTCCGGAAGAGGATCCCGGCGCGGGGATTATTAATGAAGAAATCGATTTTTATGTGCATACATCAGTGTATGCAGGGGTGCGCTTCTGTTTGTGGAGAAAGAGTGCTCATAGTAATGAAGTAGGATCCTTAGAGATTATTTTTAGAGATTCATTGGATTATGGGTTTAGACACGATGAATCTAAGGTCCAAAAGGTCTCTAAGCGATGGAATGTATGGAAGGTGAATTGCGAGAGGGTTTTTTATGAAATTTTGCCTGCGGAGTATCATAATGCCTATATTGGACTTGTCTGCTCGCCATATACAATAGCAGAAATAATAAAAAATCAACAAACAGTGATTCCCAAATACTACCCCCGATACCAATAAGGCGACGATATTGTTCATACAAAAGGATATTGATAATATGGCAAATGGTGATGTGTCCATCTTCCTTCAATTATTTGAGACAAAAGTTAAACAGCCAGTATATGCAAACCCTTTAATGTTAAGAAAAATAGGATGGATAAAATAAAAAAATATTATTGTGTAGATACCAAAACTTATAAGGATGAGCCTCTTGCTTATGCTCCAGAAGGAACTCCTATTGGATTTCAATTATACGATATGATAAAAGATTTGGATGAATTGCCATTTGAGTTTACATTATATGATGTAAGAAGATCAAATCAGATAAAAAAGATCGGCATATCGGATAAGAGGCCTAAAGATTATATGATTGCCAAAACGTTGCCGATATTGTCTGCGAAAATGAAGGATATAATTGAGTCTAAACTGAATGGGAACGAAGGCGTACGCTGGATGCCTGCCAAGAACCAGAATGCAACAGATACTTTTCAGTATTTTGTTCCCGTTTTTACAAAGTTTCTGGATACTTTGGACATAGAGCATACTTTGTTTTCTATTTGCACGGAGGAGTCCTTCATTAAACCATACCGTAATATTATTAAACCCTATTTTAAGGCTTCTGTTGTTCAGCAATATGGTATGTTTCATGATTGTGGTCCTTGTTGGCAGTTTACATTGGGAATCTATCTCCGGGCTGATATTATGAAAGCTTTGAAACAGGAGAAGATTACGGGCGTTTCGTTTTCTTCACCTGCTTTATTGGTATAACTGTTTAATATGAAAGTACAATGTCGAAAAGGAGACATCTTTGAGGTGAAGCTCGATGATGGCCGGAAAAGATATTTTCAATTTGTTTGTCGGGATTTGGAGCAACTGAATTCCGATGTGATACGTGTTTTTAAAAAAGTATACTTGTCAGACGAGAGCCCATTATCGGATATTATTATCTCAGATGAAGTTGATCAGTATGTGCATACATCTGTTTATGCTGGTGTTAAACTTGGATTTTGGGTTAAATATGGAAAAAGTTCAAATGTTGGAAATCTTGATGTGTATTTTAGGGATGCACGAGATTTTGGTCGAGAACCTGAAGAGCCTTTAAGAAAGAAGATTTCATATCAGTGGGATGTGTGGAAAATTAATGAGAGGCGTTTCTATGTAGGTAAGTTGCCAGAGAGGTATTACTGTGCTTATCAGGGTATGGTTGAGCCTCCGTTTTTAGTGGCAGAATGTATAAGAAATTGTCGACCGATAGAAGGACTGTATGACCCGGTTTTTTAATGCAAAATGAGTAGTGTTGATTATTTGTATGATTTCGTCTCTAGTAAGGGGTGTAATATTACAGAGTTTCTTTGTCCGGATGGTCTTACTATGTCCTCTCGAGATGTCGGTTATTGGGCATTGCAAAAGGATGATGCGTTAACTTTTATAAGAATTTGCAGAAGCGAACTTGTTTTGATTCTTGGCATAGATGTATTGACTAAATTGAAGTCAGGTATGTTAGAGTACAATATAGAGTCGTTCTGTTTCGAACGAAAAGGCCGTGAAAATTGGCTGGATAGCGTTCACAATGCGGCTGGCGGAGCAGAATCATTTATTCAATCTCGTTTAGATGCGACATATTTATTTGTTTTTACAGTCCGGTTTTCTTGAAAAGAACGTAAAGAAATGAGAAAATGCGATAAGTCCTAAGAAGATAGGGTGTATAAAATAAAATAGAAACAATTATAGACTATGGCATCATTTTCAATTGAGGGTGGACACCCGCTGAGCGGCAGCATTATTCCGCAGGGCGCGAAGAACGAGGCGCTGGAGGTGATCAGCGCCGTTCTGCTGACCAAAGAGGAGGTCCGGATGTCCAATGTCCCCGAGATCCTCGACGTCAAAAACCTGATCGGCCTCCTCGAGGGGATCGGCGTCAAGGTCACCCGGCTCGACAGGGGTGAATACATTTTCAAGGCGGACGACCTTAACGAGGAATATCTCGACAGTCGCGACTTTGTGAAGCGCTGCTCGATGCTGCGGGGCTCCGTGATGCTGGCCGGGCCGCTGCTGGCTCGCTTCGGCCACGTCTATTTCCCCAAGCCGGGCGGCGACAAGATCGGCCGGCGGAGGGTGGATACCCACATTCTCGGCCTGATGAACCTCGGGGCGGAACTCTCCTACGACGAGACCCGCAAGGCCTATTTCCTTCAACTCAAGGACGGCCGTCCCCTCAAGGGTACCTATATGTTGCTGGACGAGGCCTCCGTTACCGGTACAGCCAACATCCTGATGGCGGCTACCCTTGCTGAGGGGCAGACGACCATCTACAATGCGGCCTGCGAACCGTATATCCAGCAATTGACCCGTCTGCTCCGCTCGATGGGTGCCGTGATCGACGGGCTCGGGTCCAACCTGCTGACGGTCCACGGCGTGAAGGCGCTCCACGGGGCTTCGCATATCATCCTCCCCGACATGATCGAAGTGGGCTCCTTCATCGGAATGGCGGCGATGAACCAGAGCGCCATTACCATCCGCAACGTTTCCTACGACAACCTCGGCATCATCCCCCAGGCCTTCCGCCGTCTCGGCGTCAAACTCGAGCAGCGGGGCGACGACATCTATGTGCCCGCCCAGGAGACCTATCAGATCGAATCCTTCCTCGACGGCTCCATCATGACGATGGCCGACGCTCCCTGGCCGGGCCTCACCCCGGACCTCCTGAGCGTCATCCTCGTGGTGGCGACCCAGTGCAAGGGCTCCGTCCTCATCCACCAGAAAATGTTCGAAAGCCGCCTGTTCTTCGTCGACAAACTCATCGATATGGGCGCGCAGATCATCCTCTGCGACCCGCACCGGGCCGTCGTCATCGGACACGACCACCAGTTCCGACTCCGGGCCAACAACATGCTCTCGCCGGATATCCGTGCGGGTATCGCCCTGCTGATCGCGGCGATGTCCGCGAAGGGCACGAGCGTCATCGGCAACATCGACCAGATCGACCGCGGCTACGAGAACATCGACCAGCGTCTGAACGCGCTCGGCGCGTCGATTACGCGTGTTTAGCGGGCTAACTATTGATTATTAATGTTTTTTTCCTAATTTTGCGACTATGAAAAGAACAATTCTCCTTACTGCAGTGGCGGCGTTGCTTATGATGCTGCCCGTTCAGCGCGCCTCGGCGCAGTACTTCAACCACCTTGCGCTCGGTATCACGGCGGGTATCGACGGCTTCGGCCTCGAGCTCGCGGCTCCGCTCGGCAACCAGTTCCAGATGCGTGTGGGCGGTTCGTTCTTCCCTCCGATGTTTCGTCCCCACCACGTTTTCCATTTCGAAGAGACCGCGGAACATGAGATGGCGGACGTCGACGTGGAGGCGCTCCCGTTGTTCGGCGGGGCCAACCTGATGTTCGACTGGCATCCGGCCGCCAACAAATGGTTCTTCATCACTGCGGGCGTGTATGCGGGCTCGAGCCAGGTGCTGACCATCCGCAACAAGAGACCTTTCCTGAAGGAGGAAGACTGGGGGCATAAAGGCCTGATGATCGGTGACAATGTATTCGCTTCCACGGATGAAAAGGGTATCGCCCATGGCACGCTCAACGTATGGCCCGTCCGTCCCTATGCCGGCATCGGCTTCGGCAATGCGATCGATCCGAACAAACGTGTCTGCTTCAATGTCGAACTCGGCGCCGCCTTCACCAACGGCTATCAGGTAAAGGTATCGGGAGAGAACTATGAGACGGGTGATGAGGGCGTTGTCCGGGTGACCAGCTCCGACTTCTACATCGGTGAGGATGACGGGGACAGGACCGACAAGAACAATTACGAAGACAAACTCCTCATCGACAAGATGGGCAAATTCCCCGTCGTGCCGATGATCAAATTCGGCCTTTATATCAGACTATTCTAAAACCCTTCGCTTATGAAAAAGATTTTAGGTATTTTGGCGGTCGCGGCCTTGATGGCTGTCGCCTGCGATCAGGAGAACCACTCGGGCGGTGATTCCACCGATTCTACGTACACGACGCCCAAGATGCCCGCTCCGATGAACCTGGACAACAACTTCGGTTTTTCCGTGAATCAGTCCCAGGCGCAGGACGGGATGAAGAATCCCGCCGGTAATATCGACAAGGTCGAGGAAGGAACGCTTCCTCCGGGCGGTACGGGCGTGATTGTCTTCGAGGACGCCGGCCCGAAAGAGTTCAGTTTCACCGCGCTTGACGGCAAAGTGAAGGCCGGCGCTTCATTCCTGTGCTCCAGAGTGTTCGACCGGATCGATGTCATTTCCGTCTCCGACGGCAATGCACAGTTGAAATTCACCCAGAGCGGCAAGGCCATTACACTTTCCGCCCAGGTGCAGGGCCAGGTCCCTTCAACGGCTTATGTGCAGGATGTCTGCCGCAACTGGGTGGTGGAGGAAACTAAAATTTCCATCAAGGTGCAGGGTGAAGCCAACAAACTCAGCCCCGGCGGGAAGTTCGACGGCTGCAAGCTGAGTGAGATCAGTCGGGAACTCGTCGATCAGAATGTCAATATCAAGGTCCTTTCTCCTGATTACGACATTACTAAAATTATGATCGCACCCAGCGGCGATTTCGCGATCTTTTTTGCAGGGCGTGATCCGTACTTCGGCAAATTCACGCTTAACGGCACCGAATTCAGGTATAAGTTCACCTACTATGAGAAGGATGATGACAATCCGGTCATCGCCGGCGAAGCGCAGGGTAAACTCTGGGTGGCGAACGGCAAAGGCCGCCTGAACCTCAAGTCCGACCTGAAGGATGACAGCGGCAAGGGTTATTCCCTGGATGTGACTCTGGTGATGACGCCCGAGAAGCCGTCCGGGAAGTAACTTCGCTAGTAGAATATCAACGTGGAAAGTGTCCCTTCGCCCAGCAGGCGGAGGGACATTTTTTGGATATCCTCCGCCGTGACGGCCTCCACGGCGGCCTTGTTCTCCGCGAAGGAGAAAACGCGGCCGAAAGAAAGGAGGCTTTTGCCCATCGAAAGGCACTGCGCCTCGCCGTTGTCGGAGGAGATGGCGAGCTGGCCGAGGAGTTGTTTGCGGGCGGCCTTCATTTTCGCTTCCGAGAGCGGCTTTTCCCGGAGGCGGGCGAGCTCCCGGCCGATGCAGTCGAGGCAACGCTGGAGGTTGGGCTTGTCGCAGCCGAAGGCGATGGTGAAGAGGCCGGTGTCGCTGTACTGCGTGTAGTTGCATTCGACGTTGTAGACCCAGCCGTTCTTCTCCCGCAGGATGCTGCCGAGGATGGAATTGGAGGCCGGTCCGCCGAGCAGGTTCATCAGCATCGCGGTGATGATGCGGTCCTTCCCGTCATAGAGGGACGGCGCCGGTCCGCCGATGATGGCGTTGACCTCGTGGTTGCGCCGGTTGCGGCTCTCGCAGAACACCTGCGTCGGCACGGTCGCCCGTTCGTCCTTCCTGTTCGCATTTCCGTCATTTCCGGGCTTCCTTCCGTCATTCCGGAGCTTGTCCCTGGATTCCACCCTCCGTTTCACCTTCCTCTCCATCACCTTCTCCTCGATGTCCGCCACGACCGTGAGCGCCATATTCTCCGGCACGAAGAAAGTCCGGTAAAAACGGCGGAGCTCCTCCGGCGTGATCCGGGAGACGCTGGCCCTCGTGCCGAGAATGCGGCCGCCGAGGGGATGCCCCTTGAAGAGCATTTCGTCGAAGGTGTCGTAGATGTCCTCAGGCGGATTGTCCTTGTAGGAGATGATCTCGTCGATGACCACGCCGCGTTCGGTCTCGATCTCTGCGTCGGGGAAGGTCGCTTCCGTCGCAAGTTCGAGGATGAGGTCCAGCGCTTTGTCGATATCCTCTTTGAGGACGGTGGCGTGCAGGACGATTTCTTCCTTGGTGGTATAGGCGTTGAGTTCACCGCCGAGCCGGTCGAGGCGGGAGGAGATGGAGGCGGCGGTCCGCTTCCGGGTGCCTTTGAAGAGGGTGTGCTCGAGGAAATGGGCGATGCCCCCGTGGAATCCTTCTTCCGCGCGGGTGCCGCAGCGGATGTGCAGCGCGCAGTAGGCGGCCGCGTTGCCGGCCCTTTTTACGGCGTACCGAAGGCCGCTTTGAACTGTTCCGCCCGTCATTGCGCCTGTCTGGAGATGGATTTGAATTCTTTGGCGGTGAAGCCGCGGCCGGTCTTCCCGGTGATGCGGTGCCGTTTGAAGTAGTACAGGGTATGGTCGTCGGTGCCGATGAGCATCTTGTAGCAGCGCGAGGTGGCCGAAGGATCCTCCGACGCCACGGTGTAGCTGACGATCGTTCCGGCCGTCCCGTCGATCATCGCGTCGTCGGCGGCATCCTCTTCGACGATCCGCGTCCGGGAGCCCGATTTGTCGAGCGGAGAAACCCGGAAACTGAGGTCGCTTTCCGTGAAGAGGACATTCCGGTGACGGATTTTCGGGAGGTTGCGGTTGTAGAGACTGAGGCCCTGATAGCCCTCCAGATCCCTTTCCATCGCCTTCAGGGCGAAATCCTGGATAATGTCGAGAAAGGCCGGAATCATTGCGATCTCCCGTCCCGTCCCGCCGGGAACGCTGAACGGGATGGATACGACTTCCGTCATTTTCCCGATGCCTTCTTCCGCCTCGGGCCCTCCCTTGACGAGACTGATGAAATCGATTCCCGGCTCCATCTCTCCGCAGAACTGTCCGGTGACGATCAGGAGGAAGTAATAGTTCGCGTCTTTTTTGAGCGTCTCGAACTCCTGCAGGGTGCACAGTTCGAACGGGGAAATGTGCCAGTGCTCCACCACATCCTGCCGCAGGGCCCCGTCGATGAACACATTCTCCGTCATCACGACCTTGGTGATCTTCTCCTGCAGGTCGCGGATCTTATACTTCTTGGTCTCGATCTTCCCCTGCGCCCCGGCCGTCACCGCCCCGATGCACAGCAGAAGTCCCGCGACCATTATTTTGCAAAAATTTTTCATAGTGGCTGCAAATATACAAAAAATAAGTTGTATCAGTGGAAGAAACCGTGGCCGCCCGTGGCCACGTGAACGGGAGGGGCCCGCAAGTCGCAGACTTGTGGGAGGGATGGAGGAGCGAAGCTCCGGAAGTTTCAGGAACTGATACAACTTATTTTTGAAGATGTTGTTTTGATATAACCATCAGGCAAAGGGTGAAAAAAGTGATGAGTTACCTGAGGTAGTTTTGTGGGAAAACGGTAAAATGGTTATATTTGTAAGTTATGAGTAACTATATCGTTTCAGCCAGGAAATACCGGCCCGACTCGTTCGAATCGCTGATCGGCCAGGACAATATCGCCAGGACGCTGTCCAACTCCATCAAGCGGGGGCAGCTCGCGCACGCCTATCTTTTCTGCGGCCCGAGGGGCGTGGGAAAGACGACCACCGCGCGGATCTTCGCCAAGATGATCAACTGCGCCCATCCCGGCCCCAACATGGAGCCGTGCGGCGAATGCGAGTCCTGCGAATCCTTCCGTGAAGGGCGATCCTACTGCATCCACGAAATGGATGCCGCGTCCAACAACAGCGTCGACGACATCAAGGCCCTGCTCGACCAGGTGCAGGTGCCGCCGCCGGTAGGGAAGTACAGCGTGTACATCATCGATGAGGTGCATATGCTCTCGCAGGCGGCTTTCAACGCCTTCCTCAAGACGCTGGAAGAACCTCCCGCACACGCCATCTTCATCCTGGCGACGACCGAGAAGCACAAAGTGCTCCCGACCATCCTCTCCCGCTGCCAGACCTATGACTTCAGCCGGATTTCCGTGCCCGACATCGAGCGCAATCTCCGCGACGTGGCCGCGAAGGAGAAGGTGAAAATCGACGAAATGTCGCTGCACGTGATCGCCGTCAAGGCCGACGGCGCGATGCGGGACGCCCTGACCATCTTCGACCAGACCGTGGCCTTCTGCGGTACCGACGTCAAATACGAGGATGTCATTCGCAACCTCAATGTGCTCGATTACGAATACGGGTTCTCGATGGTGGATTATTTCCTCGCCGGAGATTACCAGAAAGCCCTGCTGTCGTTCAACGACGTGCTTTCGAAGGGGTTCAACGCCCTCCATTTCATCGGCGAGATCAGCAGTCATCTCCGCAACCTCATCGTCAGCCGCAGCGGCGGGATGGACGCGCTCCTGGAACTGCCCGACTCGCTGAAGCAGAAGTATGCGGAGCAGGCGGCCCGGTGCTCGCTGAAGTTCCTCTACGACGCCCTCGGCATCTCCATCCAGTGTGAATCCGGCTACAAGGCCAGTTCCAATCCCCGTCTTCACATCGAGTTCGCCCTGATGCGGATGAGCTTCCTGCTGAAGCAGCCGGAGGCCGCCCCGGCACCTCAGGCCGCTGCACCCGCTCCCGCATCTGCTGCCCCCGCAACTCCCGCCAAGCCGGCTGCCGCGCCTGCTGAACCGGTAGCCGCGCCCGCAACACCGGCCAGTGAGTCCGCCGAACCGGCGCGTCGCCGGCGCGTCGCCAAGAGCGGCGCGTCGCTGTCGCTCGGAGCTATTTTGGACGAGAAGGAAGAGAGTGCCGAGACGCCCCAGGTCGATGCGGCGGCCCAGGTAATCCCGTCCGACGACGCCGTGACCGCTGCCTTCGGGACGCTGGCCGAGCAGTATTCCGGTCAGACCCGGCTCTACAATATGCTCCGGACCCCGGTCCTTCGCTTTGCGGAGGCGGACGGATTCAAGGTCGTCACCCTCGTCGTCATCAACGACGCCCAGCGGAAATGGATCGAAGAGCGGCTGCTCCGGGATATGGAGTCAAGTCTTCGCCGCATCTTGTCCACGACGCTGATCAAGGTGCTGGTCGACGTGACGCCCGACAGCGAGGTGGAGAAGAAACCCTATATGCCCGGCGAGCAGGCCCTCGATCTGATCTCCAAGAACGAGGAGGTCCGCAAACTGGTCGAAATCATGAAACTCGATACGAAGTAATATGAAATTGCACTGCAAAAATCTGGTCAAGAAATACGGCATCCGGACGGTCGTCAAGGGCGTTTCAATGGAGGTCACCCAGGGTGAGATCGTCGGATTCCTCGGTCCGAACGGCGCCGGCAAGACGACCAGCTTCTATATGATCACCGGACAGATCGTCCCCAACGACGGACGGATCTATCTGGATGACGAGGATATCACCGAACTTCCGATGTACAAACGCTCGCAGAAGGGCATCGGCTATCTGCCGCAGGAAGCCTCCGTCTTCCGCAAGATGTCCGTCGAGGACAACATCATGTCCGTAATGGAGATGACGAAAATGACCAGGGCGGAGCGGGAGGAACGGCTGGAGCGGCTCATCGACGAGTTCAACCTCAGCAAGGTCCGCAAGAGTCTCGGAATCCAGCTCTCCGGCGGCGAGCGGCGCCGCTGCGAGATCGCCCGCGCCCTGGCCGTGGATCCGAAATTCATCCTGCTCGACGAGCCCTTCGCCGGGGTCGACCCGATCGCCGTCGAGGACATCCAGTACATCATCGCCAAACTCAAATACCGCAACATCGGTGTCATCATCACCGACCACAACGTCGGCGAGACCCTCGCCATCACCGACCGGGCCTACCTGCTATACGAAGGAACGATTCTCCAGGAAGGCACGCCGGAGCAGCTGGCCGCCGACGAAGACGTCCGTACGAAGTATCTGGGTTCGGGATTTGTCCTCAAACGTTCCAAGAGCGTCGAGCGTGCCCGGGCCGAGGCCCAGGGGCAAGACTAGACGACGGCGCGGGCCACTTCCTCCAGCAGCCATTTCGGCGTGGACGTCGCGCCGCAGACTCCGACAGAGTCTCCTTCCGAGAACCATTCCGGCTTCAATTCCCCGGGACCGCCGATGAGGTGGGTCCGGGGATTTACTTTCCGGCACAGGTCCGAGAGCACCTGGCCATTGGAACTGGCCCTGCCGGAGACGAAGATGATGACGTCGTGCGCGGCGGCGAATTCCTGCATCCGCTCGTGCCTCATCGCGACCTGCGAGCAGATGGTCTCGTGGACCGTCAGCAGAGAGGGATCGGGCATTCTTTCCCGGAGGAGGTTGCAGATGGCGGCATATTCGGCGGGACTCTTGGTGGTCTGGGAGAAGATTTCCACGGCGGCATCCGTGCGGATCTGCCCCGATTCCAGCGCGGCTTCCAGCATCAGGATATCCTCCACCACGATGGCCCTTCCCTCCACCTGCCCTTGCAGGCCGAGCACTTCCGCGTGACCGATCTTGCCGAAAATGATGAGGGTTCCGCTGTCCGCCTTCCCGGAATGCAGGCGGCTCCAGGCCTCGCGGATGCTTTTCTGCAGCTGCAGCACCACCGGACACGTGCAGTCGATGACGTCAAAACCCTGCGCCTCAGCTCGCCTGTAGGTCTCCGGCGGCTCGCCGTGGGCGCGGATAAGGAGGGATTTGCCGGTCCCGTCGCCGTCCAGAAAAGACTTGTCGACCGTTACGAGCCCCTTTGCGGAGAGCCGTTCGAGTTCGATGTCGTTGTGGACGATGGCGCCGAGCGAATAGAGCGTCCGGCCGCCGGCGAGAAAATCCTCCGCCTTCCCGATGGCGCGGATCACGCCGCCGCAGAAGCCGGAGTGGGGGTCTATTTCAACGCTGCGGGGCATTATTCGAGGATCCCGAACTTGCCCTGGACCAGGCCGCGGAGCCATACGGTCTCCTCGTGGAGCGTCATGTCGGAATTGTCCATCACGTAGGCGTCCTCGGCCCGCCGGAGCGGGGAGGTCTCACGGTGCGAATCGATGTAGTCACGCTCCTCGATATTCTTCAGAACATCCTCGAACACGGGCGTCTCGCCCCGGGCGACCATCTCGTCAAATCGGCGCTGCGCCCGGATCCGGGCGTCGGCCGTCATAAAGATCTTGAGTTCGGCATCGGGGAAGACCGTGGTGCCGATATCGCGTCCGTCCATGATGACACGGCCGCCGCGGCTCATCGCGCGGAGCCGCTCGTCCACCCAGGCGCGCACGAAGGCGACGGCCGAAACGGGGCTGACCCGATTGGATACCTCCAGCGTGCGGATCTCGCCTTCGACGCATCGGTCGCCGATAAAGGTCTTGCTGCCCTCCGGCGTCGAGACGAATTTCAGGTCGAGGCCGGGAAGCGCTTCCCGGAGCCCCTCCTCGTCGATCGTCCCGTCGGGGGCGATCAGCCCCTGCTCCATCGCATAAAGCGTCACGCCGCGGTACATCGCGCCGGAATCCAGATACAACAGATTGAACTCTTTGGCCGCCAGTTTGGCGAAGGTGCTTTTCCCGGTGGAGGAATGTCCGTCCACGGCGATGATGATATCAGGAACTGTCATAATGCAACGGATTTTCTACAAATATACAAAGAAATCTTTATATCGGCAGGACCCCGATGCCGGGGCGGTCGGGGAGGGTGAGGCGGCCTGCCGTGACCTTCACGCCGTCGAAGCGGTCGTTCGCGATGAGGAGGTTGCCGTCCAGGTCGGCGAAGTCGACGGCGGGGGAGAGCTGGGCCGCGGCGGAGATGCCGCAGGAGGTCTCGGTCATGCAGCCGAGCATCACCTTCATCCCGAGGGCGCGGCCGAGCGTCATCATCTTGTGCGCCTCGCGGAGCCCGGTGCACTTCATCAGCTTGATGTTGATGCCGGAGAAGGCGCCCCTGAGGGCGGGAATGTCGCGGAGCCGCTGGATGGATTCGTCGGCGAAGACGGGAATCGGGCTGCGCTCGGTGATCCAGGCGATGTCGTCGAGGCGGTCGACCGGCATCGGCTGCTCGGCCATCACGACGCCCTGTTCGTGCAGCCAGCAGATCATGTCGAGGGCCTGCTGCCGGTCTTTCCAGCCCTGGTTGGCGTCCACCGCGATGGGAAGGTCGGTGATTTCCCGGATGGTCCGGATCATCTCCCTGTCGTTGTCCAGGCCGACCTTGACTTTGAGAATGTTGAATTTGTCGGCGCATTCCCGCGTCTTTTCGCGGACCACCTCCGGCGTGTCGATGCCGATGGTGAACGTCGTGTCCGGCGCCTTGGCCGGGTCGAATCCCCAGATCCGGTACCACGGAAGTCCCCAGAGCTTGCCCACGAGGTCGTGCAGGGCGATGTCGACGGCGGCCTTGGCCGCGCTGTCCCCTTCGCTCAGACTGTCGACGTAGGTGAGGATTTCCTCCATCTGCGCGGGGTCGTTGAATCCGCTCAGGTCGACTTTCTGCAGGAATGCCGTGACGCTCTCGACGCTCTGCCCGAGGTAGGGCGGCATCGACGCTTCGCCGTATCCGGTATATCCTTCGAAATCGATGCGTACCTGTACGTCGGGCGTCGTCTTGCGGCTGTAGGACGCGACCGTGAAGGTGTGGCGGAGCTGCAGTTCGTAGGGCTCGAAGCTGAGCCGCATCTTCCCGGTGAGCCGGTTGACGTTCGGGGCCTTGCGGGCGCATCCCGTGAAAGGTCCCGCCAGGGCCGCTCCGGCCGCCAGCGCGCCGGCCGTCTTCAGGAAATCCCGCCTATTCTGCATAATACGGATTGGTCTTCGTGGTGTTGAGGCCCTCTTCCTTGTCGATAAACGGAAGGATGCGGGAGGCGTAGAGCATCCTGCCGGTATTGAATTCGTCGTAGAGGGGACTTTCCGGGTCGAAACTGCCGACCTTGACAATGCCGGCGCAATGGATGAACTGCTTGTCGCCCAGATAGATGCCGACATGCGAGACGCGGTCCTTGACGCCGAGCGGGTCGCGTTTCCCGAAGAAGATCAGGTCGCCCGGGACGAAGTCGTCCGGATGCGCGATCCGCTTGCCGGTCCGCGACTGGGGGCCTGCATCCCGCGGAATGATGATGTCGTGCATGAACAGCACGGCCCTGACATATCCGCTGCAGTCCATTCCTTTAGGGGACATGCCCGCCCAGATATAGGGGAATCCGGTCATTGACCGGGCCGTGGCGAGGATGGCTTCCGTATCGGTGCGGAGGTTCTCGCGCCATACGCTCTCCTTGGAGGCGATGTTGCGGGGGATGTAGCCGATGCGGCCGTCGGGGAATTCCACTTCATAGAACCAGTTGACCAGTCCCTTGAACTTGACCCTGTCGCCGCCCGTGAGGTCGCTCACCGGATCGGACGAGGTGGAGGGCTTGCTGTACGCGATGCCGAAGAGGGCTGTCACGACCACTTTCTCGGCGGCATTCCAGGCGTGGTATTCGTCCCGGGTCATCAGGTGGATCCCTTCCGGGTGCACCCATCCCTTATACGTGTCAGGCGACTGGATCTGATACCATTTGTCGAAGGCGAGCACGTGGACCGGCGTCCCCAGCAGGGCCTGTGAAATCATTTCCGCATCGAAGTCCGGGGTCCGGCGCATGTTGCAGACGCTCAGGTTTACCACCGCGAAGGACTGCTCGGGTGCATTTTCCGCCGGGGCCGGCTCGCCGGTCTGTCCGAAAGCGGACGTCCCGACTGCGAGCAGGAGGCACAAAGCCCAGAATTTTTTCATAGCCGTCATGTTTTTGAATAATGATGCAAGATAACGATTTGTGGGGAAAATCCCAAGATTTTTTCGGAGGCGGAAAAAAGCGTACCCCCACAGGAATCTGCGGGGGTACGGACAATCGGCTGCGGGATACCTTAGAAGATATCCGGCTCCTTGGTCTCTTCGGGCTCCTGGGCGGGCGCTTCGTGACGCTCGGGCCTCGGGCCGCGACGGTCACCGCGACGGTCGTCGCGACGTCCTTCCCGGCGCTCGCCGCGGTCGCGGCCGCCGTTCCGACGGTCGTCCTTACCGCCCTTGCGGTCGCCGCGGGGACGGCGCTCCGGCTCCACGTAGCCTTCCGGCTTCTCCTGGAGGGCGCGCATCGACAGGCGCATCTTGCCGGTCTTGGCGTCGATCTCGAGGAGCTTGACATCGACCTCGTCACCGACCTTCAGCAGGTCTTCGACCTTCTCGGTCTTGGTCCAGGCCATCTCGCTGATGTGCAGGAGGCCTTCCTTGCCGGGCAGGATCTCGATGAAGGCGCCGAACTCGAGGATGCTCACGACCTTGCCGTGATAGACCGTCCCGACTTCGGGAACGGCGCAGATATCCTTGATGCGCTGCAGGGCGGCATCCATCGCGGCCTTGTCGATACCGAAGATATCGACGACGCCCTTGGTGGTACCGTCGCCCTTGCCGGCGTCCACTTCCTCGATGGTGATGGTGGTGCCGGTCTCTTTCTGCAGGCCCTGGATGGTCTCGCCGCCCTTGCCGATGACCGCGCCGATGAACTCGGACGGGATCTCGATCTGGATGATGCGGGGAACGTGGGGCTTGTAGTCCTCGCGGGGCTCGCTGATGGTCTTGAGCATTTCGCCCATGATGTGCATGCGTCCCCGGCGGGCCTGCTCGAGGGCTTTCTCGAGGACCTCGTAGCTCAGGCCGTCGACCTTGATATCCATCTGGGTGGCGGTGATGCCGTCCCTGGTACCGGTGACCTTGAAGTCCATGTCGCCGAGGTGATCCTCGTCGCCGAGGATGTCGGTGAGGATGGCGTAGCGGTCATTGGGGCGCTCGGCGTCGGTGATCAGGCCCATGGCCACGCCGGCGACGGGCTTGGAGATCTTGACGCCGGCATCCATCAGTGCGAGGCAGCCGCCGCAGACGGAAGCCATCGAAGAGGAGCCGTTGGACTCGAGGATATCGGAAACGACGCGCACGGCGTAAGGGAATTCCGGCTGCGTGGGGATGACGGGCTTGAGGGCGCGCATCGCCAGGTTGCCGTGGCCGATCTCGCGGCGTCCGACACTGCGCTGGGGCTTGGCCTCGCCGGTGGCGAACGGAGGGAAGTTGTAATGCAGGACGAACTGCTGGTCTTCCTGGATCAGGACCTCGTCCATTTCCTTCATGTCGAGCTTGGTGCCGAGGGTCACGGTCGCGAGGGACTGGGTCTCGCCGCGGGTGAAGATGGCGCTGCCGTGGGCGCCGGGCAGATAGTCGACTTCGCACCAGATCGGGCGGACCTCATCGGTCGCGCGACCGTCGAGGCGCTTGCCTTCGTCGAGGATGAGGTTGCGCATCGCTTCCTTCTCCACGTCGTGGTAGTAGCGGGCGACCATCGCGCCCTTGGCCTCCTGGTCCTCTTCGCTGAGCGTGGCGAGGAACTCGGCCTGGATGGCCTCGAATCCTTCCTCACGCTCGTGCTTGGGCTTGGCGCTGCCGGCAAGGGCGTAGCACTTGTCGTAGCAGAATTCGCGGACCGCCTTGCGGAGGTCTTCGTCGTTCTCGTCGTGCGGATAGTCGCGCTTGACCTTGTCGGTGCCGAGCTCCGCCATCAGTTCCTTCTGGACGCGGCAGTGCTTCTTGATCTCCTCGTGGGCGACTTTGATGGCCTCGAGCATATCGTGCTCGGTGACTTCCTTCATTTCGCCTTCGACCATCATGATGTTCTCCTCGGTGGCGGCGACCATCAGGTCGAGGTCGGCCTTCTCGCCGTCGGCGAAACCGGGGTTGATGACCCACTGACCGTCGACGCGGGCGACGCGGACTTCGGAGATCGGGCCGCCGAACGGCAGGTCGCTCGTCGCGAGGGCGGCGGAGGCGGCCAGGCCGGCGAGGGCGTCGGGCTGGACGTCCTTCTCGGCGGAGATCAGCATTACGTTCACAAATACTTCGAGGTGGAAATCATCCGGCCACAGGGGGCGGATCGGACGGTCCACCAGACGGGCGATCAGGACCTCGTAGTCGGAAGGCCTGGATTCCCGCTTGAGGAAACCGCCGGGGAAACGTCCGGCAGCATAATATTTCTCTCTGTAATCTACGGTGAGGGGCATGAAGTCGGTACCCTCTTTCACTTCTTTGGCGCACGTCACGGTGGCGAGGAGCATCGTGCCACCCATCTTTACGACTGCGCTGCCGGCGGCCTGCTTGGCCAGTTTGCCGGTCTCGATCTCAATCACCCGACCGTCGGGCAGATTGATTGTCTTTTTGATAATGTTCATACTTTTACTCTATTACGTCTTTTACGTCTTTTCGTCTTTGCGGACCTATACCGGAATCTTAAAGAAAAAGGGGGAGAGATCCTGCCTTGCATGACCTCTGCCCCCGCTGTTTTCCTGTTCGAATGCTTATCGACGGAGACCCAGCTCCTTGATGATAGCCCGGTATCTCTCGATGTCGATCTTCTGGAGGTAGTTCAGAAGTTGACGCCTCTTGGAGACAAGACGAAGAAGGGAACGGCGGGTAGCGACGTCCTTTTTGTTCTTCTTCACGTGCTCGGTGAGGTGAGCGATACGGTAGGAAAATAAAGCAACTTGACTCTCAGGTGAGCCGGTGTCCTTATTAGACTTTCCGTACTTCGCGAAAATCTCTTGCTTTTTGTCTGCCTGTAAATATTCGGCCATTTCGCAAAAAATTTTGATTAATAACTACATTCTGCCTACGCCTTTCGCGTAAAAAGCGTGCAAAGATAGCCAATATTTCCGATAAAACAAAAAAATCGTTAAATTTGCTTTCTCTAAGAATAGAAAATGATATGATTATCCAGGCAAAGGGCATCGAGAAGAACTTCGGACAGCTCAAAGTGCTGCGGGGCGTGGATTTCAGCGCCGACAAAGCGGAGGTCGTGGCCATCATGGGCGCTTCCGGCGCCGGAAAGTCCACGCTGCTCCAGATTCTGGGCACGCTCCTGACCCCGGACGCGGGCACGCTCGAGATCGACGGCGTCAATCCGCTCGCGCTCGGCTCGCGGGAACTTTCCGCCTTCCGCAACCGCAAGATCGGCTTCGTCTTCCAGGCCCACCACCTTCTGCCGGAATTCAGCGCGCTGGAAAACGTGATGATCCCCGCTTTCATCGGCGGCGCCTCCGACCGGGACGCGCGCCGGCGGGCCGAGTCCCTGCTCGGCGACATGGGGCTCTCCGAACGGATGACGCACCGCCCGTCGGAACTCTCCGGCGGCGAGCAGCAGCGGGTCGCCATCGCCCGGGCCCTGATGAACGAGCCGGCCATCCTGCTGGCCGACGAACCCTCCGGCAACCTCGACAGCGTCACCAAGACGGAGATCCACAAACTGTTCTTCACGCTGCGCGAACGCTACGGCCAGACGGTCGTCATCGTCACCCACGACGAGTCGCTCGCCCGCATGTGCGACCGTACGCTGTTTATCAAGGACGGTCAGTTTGAAGCAAAAATGTAACAATACTCCGAAAAAATGATTATATTTGTGGGCTGAAACTTATTTTAAAACATAAGAAAATGAAAAAGTTTTTTGTTATCGCAGCTCTGCTGCTCGCAGGTTTCACTGCTTCCGCCCAGGCCAACATCGGCGCCGGCTATATGTGGAACTTCTGGTCTCACAAGAATGGCAACTCCAAGACCGGTACTGACATGATGCACGGCATCTATGCGGGTGTTTCCTACAACATCGGTCTCGTCGAGGGTCTCGGCATCGCTCCGGGCGCCTATTTCCTCTGGGGAACGGGTGTCGGCCAGGATGCCAACGGCAAGCCGAGGAAGGATGTCGTTGCTGTTGGAGAGAACTCCTCGATCACTACGTATGGTACTACCTATATGGGTATGCAGGTTCCCGTTCATCTGACTTATTCGGCCGATCTCGGCGGCGGCAAGTTCTTCGCCTATCTCGGCCCCGCTTTCGAGTATGGCTTCTCCCTCAAGAGTTGGGTCAAGAACCAGACTGTGATCAACGGAAAGAAAGGTAAAGTTTCGTGGGGTGATGACTCCGATGCCAACCTTTACAAGATGAACGAAGCCAACGAGCGCTACAACAACCCCTTCGACGTGAAACTTGGTGTCGGCTTCGGCTACAACTGGAAGTTCATCCAGGCCAATGTTGGCTTCGACTTCGGTTTCCTCAACAGGGACAAGACCCGCTTCACCAATCCTGACAGCAACTTCAAGTGCAACGCCAACGACGTGCACGCGGGTATCGCCTTCGTTTTCTAGAAAACTTTATTTCACGAGACCGGCTTCCCCTTGCGAGGCCGGTCTTTTTTAACTCCTCTAAACCTTGGAAGAATGCGTTTTTTGACGGAAGAAAAACTGACCATCGTCGGCGCCGGCGGAATGATCGGCTCCAACATGGCCCAGTCGGTCCTTATGCTGGGACTGACCCCTAATGTGTGTTTGTACGATATCTATGAACCCGGAGTCAAGGGTGTGCTGGCCGAGATCGACCACTGCGCTTTCGAAGGCGTCAACGTGACGGCCACGATCGACCCGGAAGTGGCTTTCAAGGATGCCAAGTACATTATTTCCTCCGGCGGTGCACCGCGTAAGGAAGGAATGACCCGCGAAGACCTCCTGAAGGGCAACTGCCAGATTGCCGCCGAGTTCGGCGACAACATCCGCAAGTACTGCCCCGACGTGAAGCACGTGGTCGTCATCTTCAACCCGGCCGATGTGACCGCCCTCACGGCCCTCATCCACTCCGGCCTGAAGCCCTGCCAGCTCACCTCGCTCGCGGCGCTCGACAGCACCCGCCTGCAGGAGGCGCTCGCGCAGGAGTTCGGCGTCCCGCAGTGGAAAGTGACCGGCGCCCACACCTACGGCGGGCACGGTGAGGCGATGGCCGTCTTCGCCTCGCAGGTCAAGATCGACGGCAAGCCCCTCTCGGAGATGGGCCTGAGCGCCGAGCGTTTCGCCGAGATCAAGCTCGCCACCGTCCAGGGCGGCAGCAACATCATCAAACTCCGCGGCCGCAGCTCGTTCCAGAGCCCTGCCTACCAGGCGGTGAAGATGATCGAAGCCGCGATGGGCGGCGCCCCCTTCACCTGGCCGGCCGGCACTTATGTCAACGAAGGCAAGTACAGCGGCGTGATGATGGCGATGCCTACCGTCATCGACGCGACGGGCGTCCACTTCACCGAGCCCGAGGGCACGGCGGAAGAGATGGCCGCGCTCGACGCCTCCTTCGCGCACCTCTGCAAGATGCGTGACGAGATCATCGGCCTCGGCATCGTCCCTCCGGTCGCTGACTGGAAGAAGGCAAATGCCAATCTTTGATCGGGCGTAAAGTGTAAGTTCTTTACACTCAGCGTGTTAAACAAAAGGCCTTACTCATTTTCGAGTAAGGCCTTTTGGGCATGTAGTTATCAGTCAAGTACTTACAGTTTACGCCTAAAGGTGGATCAGGGATTTGACCGGCGCGATCTGTGAGAGCAGGTCGCGGCCGTGCAGGAAATCCAGCTCGACGAGGAATACGAAGTCCGTGACGCGGATCTTGTATTCCTTCCCGTTCAGGGTCACGGTATGCTGCTGCAGCCCCTCCGCGATGCCGAGGGCGGTGCCGCCGGTGGCGAGGACGTCGTCGAAGAAGGTGACGTTGAAGGTGTCGCCCTCCGGGATCCCCGCCGCGACGTCGGAGAGACGGAAGTAAATGGTGTCCTTGCCATATTCTTTCTGGATGTCGACCCCGACGAGGTCGCCCTCGTTAAAGGGCAGTTTGCCTTTCTTGCGCATCGGGATGACATTCATGACGTTGTCGCACTGCGTGAGCATCGGGGCCGCGAAAAGGAAGCCGCGCGCTTCTGGGGCGCCGATGTTGGGGGAGATGCAGAGGGCGCCGAGGTCCTTGATCAGGGATGCGAAGACCTGCTTGTCCTGCATCAGGGGGATGATGTCCACGAAATTGACTCCTTTGATGGGGAAGTCGGGATAGAATTTCAGGTAATCTTTGTATTCTTTCATTTCTGGCCTGTTAAAGCACAAATATAACAAAAAATGATTATCTTCGCAATGTCTGTACGGACAAATGAATTTATTATCTATGGCCCATTCTTATGAACTCAGAGATATTGCGACGCAGGTACGGCGCGATATCATCCGGATGGTGTCGATGGCCGGCTCGGGCCACCCGGGCGGATCGATGTCCTCCACGGATTTCCTCACTTATCTCTTCTTCCGGGAAATGAAGCAGGATCCCGCCACCTGGCGCCGGGACGGCCGCGGACAGGACGTGTTCATCCTCTCCGCCGGGCATACGGCTCCGGTGTACTATTCGATCCTCTCCCGGGCCGGTTATTTCCCCGCCTCCGAACTCGGCACCCTGCGCAAGTTCGGCTCCGTCCTCCAGGGGCATCCCTCCATCCGGAAGGGGCTCCCGGGCGTTTTCCAGACCTCCGGCTCCCTCGGACAGGGACTTTCGGCCGCGGCGGGATTCGCCCTCGCGAAGAAACTCGACGGCGCGCCGGAATACACCTTCGTCATGTGCGGTGACGGCGAGAGCGAGGAAGGCCAGATCTGGGAGGCGGGCATGTTCGCCGCCCATCACGGGCTCGACCACCTCATCGCGATGACCGACTGGAACCGCCAGCAGATCGACGGCGGCGTCGACGAAGTCGGCGGCATCGGAGACCTCGAGGCCAAATGGAAGGCCTTCGGCTGGAATGTCATCGTCGCTCCGGCTCACGATTTCGAGGCTGTCGGCAAGGCCTTCGCGGCTGCCAAAAAGAATGTCGGCAAGCCCACGATGATCCTCTTCGAGAGCGAAATGGGACACGGCGTCGACTTCATGGCCGGCACCCACAAGTGGCACGGCAAGGCCCCTTCGGCCGAGCAGTGCGCCGAGGCCCTCGCCCAGCTCGGCGAGACCCCGCTGGGAGACTTCTAAAATTGAGATTATGAAAAAATACATCGATACAGGTAAGAAGGACACCCGCAGCGGGTTCGGCGCGGGCCTTCTCGAAGCCGGGCGGCGCGACGCGCGCGTCCTGGCCCTCACGGCCGACCTCAAGGGCTCCCTCAAGATGGACGCCTTCGCGGCCGAGTTCCCCGACCGGTTCATCCAGTGCGGCATCGCCGAGGCCAACATGGTCGGCGTGGCGGCCGGTCTCGCCATCAGCGGCAAAATTCCGTTCATCGGCTCCTTCGCGGAGTTCGTGACGGGCCGTGTTTATGACCAGATCCGCCAGGAAGTCTCCTACGGCAAGGCCAACGTCAAGATCGCCTCTTCGCACGCGGGCATCACCCTCGGCGAGGACGGCGCCACCCACCAGACGATGGAGGACATCGCCCTGATGCGGGCGCTCCCCGAGATGGTGGTCATCAACCCCTGCGACTTCAACCAGACCAAGGCGGCCACCCTTGCCGCCGCGGCCTACGAAGGCCCCGTGTATCTGCGGTTCGGCCGTCCTTCCGTTCCGAATTTCACCCCGGAGGACGCTCCGTTCGAGATCGGAAAGGCCATTGTGATGAACGAAGGCTCCGACGTGACGCTTTTCGCCACCGGCCATCTCGTATGGGAATCCCTGCTGGCGGCCGAAGCGCTGGAGGCGGAAGGCATCAGCGCGGAAGTGATCGATATCGCGACCATCAAGCCGCTGGATGTCGAGGCCGTGCTTGCATCGGTGGGGAAGACCGGCTGCGCCGTCGTCGCGGAGGAACACAACAGCGCCGGCGGACTCGGTGAACTCATCGCCGGGGTCCTTGCGGCCGCGAAACCCGCCCCGCTCGCGTTCGTCAACGGCCGCGACGCCTTCGGTCAGAGCGGCACGCCCGCCGAGCTGATGAAGGCCTACGGACTGGATGCGGCCCACGTGGCCGAGGCGGCCCGGGAAGTGCTGAAACGGAAATAAAAAACGGCCCGGGATTCCGGGCCGTTTCCGTGGGGTGCGCAGTGGGACTCGAACCCACGACAACTGGAACCACAATCCAGTGCTCTAACCAACTGAACTATGCGCACCATAGTGGACTGCAAAGGTACAAAAAATTTTTGGACTCCCAAATTTTTTTGAAGAGATTCACAATGAAACGAGAAATCAAGTTTGCCCTGGTCTATAGGGATATGTGGCAGTCCTCCGGGAAATATGTGCCCCGGGTGGACCAATTGGAAGAGGTGGCGCCGGCCATTGTCCGGATGGGATGCTTCGACCGGGTGGAGACCAACGGCGGCGCCTTCGAGCAGGTCAATCTCCTTTTCGGGGAAAATCCCAACGTCGCCGTCCGCCGCTGGACGGCTCCGCTGCGCAGGGCCGGTCTTCAGACGCAGATGCTGGAGCGGGGCCTCAACGGGCTTCGGATGAATCCGGTCCCCGCCGATGTCCGGGAGTTGATGTTCAAGGTCAAGAAAGCTCAGGGGACTGACATCGCGCGGTCCTTCTGCGGGCTCAACGATCCCCGCAACCTCCGCGGCAGCGTCGAATTTGCCAAAAAGGCCGGGATGATCTCCCAGGTGGCGCTTTCCATTACCCATTCACCCGTCCACACCGTTCCTTATTATATGGGTGTCGTCGACAAGGTCGTCGAATACGGCGCCGATGAGATCTGCCTCAAGGACATGGCCGGTGTCGGCCGCCCGACGGTCCTCGGCGAACTGGTCGCGGACATCAAGAAGAAATATCCCCATATCAAGGTGCAGTACCACGGGCATACCGGCCCCGGCTTCTCCCCGGCCTCGATGCTGGAGGTGGCCCGCGCCGGCGCCGACTATCTCGACGTCGCCGTGGATCCGCTGTCCTGGGGCAAGGTGCATCCCGACGTCATCACCGTCCGCGAGATGATGCGCGCCGACGGCTTCCTCGTCAGGGACATCGACATGGACGCCTATATGGAAGTGCGTTCCCTGACGCAGAAATTCATCGACGACTTCCTCGGCTACTGGATCAATCCCGCCAATGCGCGGATGTCTTCGCTGCTGGTGGGCTGCGGCCTGCCCGGCGGAATGATGGGCTCGATGATGGCCGACCTGAAGGGATTCCAGGATGCGATCAACGCCGCCCAGCGCGGGCGCGGACAGGCCGAACTGTCTCTGGACACGCTGATGGTCAAGCTTTTCCAGGAAGTGGAATATGTCTGGCCGCGTCTCGGCTATCCACCGCTCGTGACCCCGTTCAGCCAGTACGTCAAGAATACGGCCCTGATGAATCTCTTCAACATGCTCAGCGGCAACCCGCGCTGGACCACCATCGACAAGGATACCTGGGGAATGATTCTCGGGGAGATGGGACAGCTTCCCGGACCGCTTGCGCCCGAGATCGTCGCCCTCGCCAAGGAGAAGGGCCTGGAATTCCACACCGGCAATCCGCAGGACAATTATCCCGACGAACTGCCGAAATTCCGCCAGATGATGAAAGACGAGGGATGGGACGTCGGCCAGGACGAAGAAGAACTCTTCGAGCTGGCGATGCACGAGCGCCAGTACCGCGACTATCGGAGCGGCGTCGCCAAGGAGCGTTTCAACAAGGAGCTCGCCGAGATGAAGGCCAAGGCCGGGGCGCCGGTCGTGGTGACGCGTCCCGTCGTGGAGATGCCCGCCTTTGACGCGGCGGACTTCCTGGCCGCGCATCCGGGCGCGCTGCCGCTCCAGGCGCCCGTCGCGGGTCAGCTGCTCTGGCAGGTGGACGTGGAAGACGCCTCCGCGGCTCCGGTCAGCGGTACGGCCGTCAAGGCCGGTTCCCCGGCCGGCTATGTCCAGACCCGTTATGGGATGGAAGAGATCGTCGCCCCGTCGGACGGTCGCATCCTCGCCGTCTTCGGCCGCCAGGGCGCCCGCGTCGCAAAGGGCGAGATCGTCGCCTTCTACGTTTAAAAAAACATATAAAAAAGTTGCCCTTCAAAAAATAAATTTCTGTTTTTTGAACAAACATTTCCGCCACCTTAGTATCTTGCCCGAAAAAGGCTTGACAATGAAGATGGCGGAATTGAATCTTGACGACCGGCCGCGGGAGAAGATGGCGGCGCGGGGAGCGGCGGCGCTCAGCACGGCGGAGCTTCTCGCCGTGATTATCCGGACCGGGACGGTGGACCTCAACGCGGTGGACGTGGCCCGGAATCTCCTCGCCGGGGCGGACGGGTCGCTCCTCCGCCTGTCGCGCCAGGGCCTGCGGGAATTCTGCGCGCGGAAAGGCATCGGCCGGGAGAAGGCCCTCTCGGTGCTGGCCGCCCTGGAACTGGGGCGGCGGATGCTCGCCGAAGCCCCGCAGCAGGAGGGGCTGCTGATCACATCGGCGGACGACGTTTTCAACCTGATGTCCCCCTTGCTGAAAGGTCTCGACCACGAGCAGTGCTGGGCCCTGTACCTCAACCGGGGTGCCAGACTGACAGGGAAGGAATGCCTCTCCCGGGGGAATGACATCAGCACCGTGCTCGATGCGGCCGAAGTGGCCCGGAAAGCCGTCGCGGCAAAGGCCCGCCGGATCATCCTCGTACACAACCATCCCTCCGGAGACCCCACGCCGAGCCCGCAGGACATTCGCCTGACGGGAGAGGTCAAGCGTGCGCTGGGCCTGTTCGGCATCGTGCTGGTCGACCATATCATCCTCTCGGACGGCGCATTCTTCAGTTTCTCGCGGGAAGTCGTGTCTGCCAGATAGGTTTCGGCTCAATTTTTGCAAAGAATTCCGCCCGGTTTTATTAAATGATGACACTATGAAAAAGATGATGACACTCCTTGTCGCCCTCGCCCTCGGCGCCGGGATGACATTCGCCCAGGATAAATGCTGCAAGCAGGAATGCGCCGGCGGAGACTGCGCCGTGAAACGCACCGAGAAGATCGCCCTGATCTGCAAACTGGACGACGCGCAGAAGGCCGAAGTGCTGGCCCTTACCCAGAACCGGATGGCCCAGTGCGGCAAAGACGCCTCCAAGAAAGAGATGAAAGCGGAGAAGAAGGCCTATGACAAATCCCTGAAAAAGGTCATCGGCAAGAAGAACTTCCGCATCCTCAAGGGTTGCGACAAAGTCGTATGCAAAGCGGTGGCGCTGAACGAAAAGATCGCCGAGAAACCCGCCAGGCCCGCCAAAGAAAAGAAATCAAAGAAATAAAGTCAACCCCAAATAAAATCGCCCCCGCAGCTACCTGCGGGGGCGATTTGCGTAAGGGAGTCCGTCTGCTTAGCGGAGCTTCTTGTAACCGTAAGCGGAGACTTCGCCGAGTTCGAGCTCGATCTTCATCAGGCGGTTGTACTTCGCGATGCGGTCGGTGCGGCTGAGGGAGCCGGTCTTGATCTGGCCGCTGTTGGTCGCGACGGCGATGTCGGCGATGGTCGTGTCCTCGGTCTCGCCGGAGCGGTGCGAGGTGACCGTGGTGTAGCCGTGACGATGCGCCATCTCGATGGCGTCGAGGGTCTCGGTCAGGGAGCCGATCTGGTTGACCTTGATGAGGATGGAGTTGCCCGCACCCATCTCGATACCTTTCTGGAGGTACTTGACGTTGGTGACGAAGAGGTCGTCGCCGACGAGCTGGCAGCGGTCGCCGATGGCCTTGGTGAGCTTCACCCAGCCTTCCCAGTCTTCCTCGCTGAGGCCGTCCTCGATGGAGTCGATCGGGTACTTGGTGATGAGCTGCTTGAGGTAGGCGATCTGCTGGTCGGAAGAGAGCTTGCGGCCGCGCGGATCTTTCTTCTTGCCGTCCTTGAGCTGCTTGTAGTCATAGTAGAACTTGCCGTCCTCGCCCTTGAAGCAGAACTCGGAAGCGGCGCAGTCCATGGCGATGGTCACGTCCTTGCCCGGCTTGTAGCCGGCCTTCTCGATGGCCTCGATGATGCAGTCGAGGGCGTCGTTGATGCCCTTGAGCTTGGGGGCGAAACCACCCTCGTCGCCGACGGCGGTGGAGAGGCCGCGGCCCTTGAGCACTTTCTGGAGGGCGTGGAACACCTCGGCGCCGATGCGGACGGCCTCGGCCTCGGAGGAGGCGCCGACCGGACGGATCATGAACTCCTGGAACGCGATGGGGGCGTCGGAGTGCGCGCCGCCGTTGATGATGTTCATCATCGGGACGGGAAGCACATACGTGTTGGTGCCGCCGATATATCTGTAGAGGGGAATCTGAAGCTCCGCGGCAGCGGCCTTCGCGACAGCGAGGGAAACGCCGAGGATGGCGTTGGCGCCGAGGTTGGACTTGGTGGGGGTGCCGTCGAGCTCGATCATGGTCTTGTCGATGAGGCGCTGGTCGGTCGCGTCCATACCGACGATGGCCGGGGCGATCTTCTCGTTGATGTTCTCGACCGCCTTGAGGACGCCCTTGCCGCCGTAGCGCTTGGGATCGCCGTCGCGGAGTTCGAGCGCCTCGTTCTCACCGGTGGATGCACCGGACGGAACGGCTGCGGTACCTACGAAACCCGAATCCAGGATAACTTCTGCTTCAATGGTAGGGTTGCCTCTCGAATCGAGGATTTCCCTGCCGGTAACTGATACGATTTGCATAATTTTATAAGTGTTAAAGAGTTTTTGGCTTTTAGGCGACGCAAATTTACACAATTTCCCGGAAAATATCAAGGAATCAGCAGAGGACCCGGGATTTGAGCTGCTTTTCCAGCGTGCGGGCGGGAAATCCGAGGGCGTCGAGGCAGAGACTCTCGAGGAGGGTGTGGAACTGCGGGCCGTGGTCGCGGTGTCGGAGGTGGCAGAGTTCGTGGAGGATGACGTAGTCGCGGAGCGGCTCCGGGAGGTCGGCCAGGGCGATGTTGAGGTTGATGTTGCCGCGGGAGGAGCAGCTGCCCCAGTTGGAACAGTTGGCCTTGAGGAAGACTTTCCCGTAGGTGAATCCGTACCGGGAGGCGTAGTATGCGACCCGGGGCGGGAGCAGCGGGCGGGCCAGCGCCCGGAGACGGGCGGCCTCGGCGGGGTCTTTGACCCGCAGGAGGTTCCCGGCGGCGTCTGCCGCCTCGAGCCGGTCCCTCTGGCGCCCGAGGGCGGCGAGCACCCATTCCCGCCGTGCCTCCAGGAAGCGGATGCCGGCGACGTAGGGGACCAGCCAGGGAACCGTCACGACGACACCCCGGCGGGGGTGTACCCGGATGGAAATCCTCCGCGCCCGGCCCCTGCGGAGCAGGACCGCCCCGAGGACGGGGTCTTCATAGACTTTTTCAGAGGGCACTTCCGGGAGGGTTATGGGGGAATTCCGTCACGCGGACGATCTTGATGCCGGGGCAGGATCTCCGCGCCGCGGCATATTCGGCAATGGAACGGCTGTCGACGATGACCTTCCCGGCGGCGGAGGAAGCGTGGATGAAGCCAACCTTGCCGTCGTGGATGCTCACGATGCCGACGTGGGAGATGTCAAGCCCCGCTATCGACGTGACGAAGCAGACGATGTCCCCGCTGCGGAATTCTTTCTCGACATAGGGGATATCCGACTTGGGAATATAGGTAATGGGCTCCTCGTTGAGTTCCCGCTCCACCCTGCGGATGGCCGCGACGTCTTTCAGGAGGGGATAGCGGTCGGGATGGCTGCCCATGTATGTGATTGGATGGTTGTCGTAGGTGACACCGTCCAGCAGCATCGTGCAGTCCTCGAGGACGCCCCTCGCTTCTCCCCGCCGGATCCACTCGGTGGTGTAGTGGATGCGGTCGGTGTAACTTCCCGCGACGCCTTCCCGGTACCGGCTCAGGAGAATTTTGTCGCAGAGGTCGCCCCACTCCGTCCGGCCTTCCTGCGCGGCCAGCACCAGGTCCAGACAAGTCTCCACGAAGAGGATGCAGTCGGTGCGGGTGAGACTGACGGTGAGCGTCTCCCGGGACGTGTCGTCCAGCGTGCCGGCCACATAGGGCGTGCCGAGGAGCCGCCTTGCGGCGAATTCGAGCAGTTCGCCGGAGGGAAGGTCTTTCTTCTCTGCGAGCTGCTGCATCAGGGACTCGGCGAGGACGCTGTCGCGGGGCGTGAAGCGCACCTGCGCGGCCGCGCAGACCGCGACGCACAGGACGACAATGAAAGTTGCGAACCGTCTCATGCTGCAAAATTAATAAAAATGATTAAATTTGTAGGATTGAACGAAAATTCCCTTGCGATGACAGGAAAGATATCCCAGATCGTCGGCCCGGTGGTCGATGTACATTTTGAAGGGTCGGCCCTTCCGAAGATCCGCGAAGCCCTCGAAATCCGGCGTCCGGACGGAAGGACGCTCGTCGTGGAAGTGCAGCAGCATATCGGCGAGGATACGGTGCGGTGCGTGGCGATGGATTCGACCGACGGCCTGAGCCGCGGTCTGGAGGCCGTCGCGACGGGCGCCCCCATCTCGATGCCGGTCGGCGCCGCCATCCGCGGCCGCGTGATGAACGTCGTCGGCGAGACCATCGACGGCATGGACCAGGTCTCCCGCGACAAGACCCTCCCGATCCACCGCGAACCGCCCAAATTCGAGGAGCTCACCACCTCCCAGGAAGTGCTCACGACCGGCATCAAGGTCATCGACCTGCTGGAGCCCTACCTCAAGGGCGGCAAGATCGGCCTCTTCGGCGGCGCGGGCGTCGGCAAGACGGTACTCATCAAGGAGCTCATCAACAACATCGCCAAGGCGCACAACGGATTCTCCATCTTCGCCGGCGTCGGCGAACGGACCCGCGAGGGCAACGACCTCCTCCGCGAAATGATCGAATCGGGCGTCATCCGCTACGGCGAGGCCTTCAACAAGGCGATGGAAGAGGGAAAATGGGACCTCTCGCTCGTCGACCGGGAAGAACTGGAAAAATCGCAGGTCTCGATGGTCTTCGGCCAGATGAACGAGCCGCCGGGAGCGAGAAGCAGCGTGGCCCTGAGCGGCCTCACCCTGGCGGAATCTTTTCGCGACAGCGACAATCCCGAGGATCCGAAAGACATCCTCCTCTTCATCGACAATATCTTCCGTTTCACCCAGGCGGGCAGCGAAGTGTCGGCCCTCCTCGGCCGGATGCCTTCCGCCGTGGGCTACCAGCCGACCCTCGCGACCGAAATGGGCCAGATGCAGGAGCGCATCACCTCCACCAGAAACGGATCCATCACGTCCGTCCAGGCGGTCTACGTCCCTGCGGACGACCTCACCGACCCGGCTCCCGCCACGACCTTCTCCCACCTCGACGCCACGACGGTGCTGAGCCGCAAGATCACCGAACTCGGCATCTATCCGGCCGTCGACCCGCTGGAGTCGACCTCCCGGATCCTCGACCCGAACATCGTCGGCAAGGACCACTACGACACGGCCCAGCGCGTCAAGCAAATCCTCCAGCGCAACAAGGAACTGCAGGACATCATCGCCATCCTCGGCATGGACGAACTCTCCGACGAGGACAAGATCACGGTCAACCGCGCGAGAAGGGTGCAGCGCTTCCTGTCGCAGCCGTTCTTCGTGGCGGAGCAGTTCACCGGCGTTCCCGGCGTGATGGTCAGCATCGAAGATACGATCAAGGGCTTCAATATGATTCTCGACGGCGAGGTGGATTACCTGCCCGAGCAGGCGTTCCTGAACGTGGGCACCATCGAGGACGCCATCAGGAAGGGCGAGGCCATCCTCGCGCAGGCAAAGGCATAGGACTATGGCGGACATCAGGCTTCTCATCCTTTCTCCCGAAGAAACCCTGCTGGACACGGCGGTGGACGCGGTGACGCTGCCCGGGACGGCGAGCCCCTTCGAGGTGCTGCCGGGGCACGCCCCCATCATCTCCTCGCTGGAGAAGGGGCGGATCACCTGGCGCGCCGGGACGGAAGAGGGAAGTCTGGAGATCGCCTCCGGATTTGTGGAAGTAGTCGATAATCAGGTACTTGCCGCCGTCGAACAATGAAACGCCTGCTCCTCATACTGCTCGGTCTCTTTGCCGGGGCGGCCCTCTTCGCGCAGGAAGAGGACGTTCCCATCGCCGACGTGATCTTCGAGCATGTCGGGGATGCGTATGAGTGGCATATCACCACCTGGAAGGATCATCCCGTCGCCATCCATCTTCCGGTCATCGTCCGGAGCCGCACTTCGGGCTGGCACGCCTTCTCGTCGAAGCGGCTGGAGCACGGGGCCGTCCATGAGGGTTTCCTCATCGCGCCGGACGATCCGTACGAAGGCAAGGTCGTCGAGATCGTGGACGGTGAAAGAGTCCGTCCGCTGGACATCTCCATCACCAAGAACGTGCTGTCGCTGATGATGTCGGCCGTGCTGCTGGCGGTCATCGTGTTGCTGACGGCCCGGTGGTATCGCCGGCACGACGCCCTGGAAGAGGCCCCGAAAGGCCTCGCCGCCGCCGTGGAGCCGCTGGTGATGATGGTCCACAATATGGCGAAGGAGAACATCGGGGAGGACTACAGGCGCTATTCCCCCTTCCTCTGCACGGCCTTCTTCTTCATCCTGCTGAACAATTTCATGGGGATCATCCCCTTCTTCCCCGGCGGGGCCAACCTCACCGGCAATATCGCCGTCACGATGGTGCTGGCGCTCTGCACCTTCTTCACGGTCAACCTGTTCGGTACGAAACATTATTACAAAGACATCTTCTGGCCCGACGTGCCGGGCTTCCTCAAGCCCATCATGCCCGTCATAGAGGTGTTCAGCGCCCTGGTGAAGCCCATTTCGCTGACGATCCGTCTGTTCGCCAACATGCTGGCCGGGCACATCATGATCCTCTGCATCGTCTGCATCATCTTCGCGATGGCGAAGTACGGTCCCGCGATGACCGGCTCGATGACTTTCGTCTCGGTGCTGTTCGGCCTCTTCCTCGACCTGCTGGAGTGCCTGGTGGCCTTCATCCAGGCCTATGTATTCACGATGCTCTCATCCATTTATATCGGACTTTCACGCGCAAAGGAATAAACAATCAAACTTTTTATAATTATGGTATTAGCAGTCATTCTTCAAGCAGTCGCAGGCGCCGCCTTCGGTAAGGTCGGAGCCGCGCTCGGAGCCGCCGTCGCAGCCATCGCGGCCGCCATCGGCATTGGCAAAATTGGTAGTTCCACGATGGAGGGAATCGCCCGTCAGCCCGAATCCGCCGGCAACATGCGGACCAGCATGATCATCGCCGCCGGTATGATCGAGGGTGCGGCCCTGTTCGCCATCATCGTCTGTTTCCTGACGCTCATCCTGTAGGCCATGTCCCTCTTTACCCCCGATGCGGGCCTTCTGTTCTGGATGGTCATCATTTTCGGGCTCCTCTTCTTCATCCTGGCGAAGTGGGGCTTCCCGCTGATCACCTCGATGGTGGACAAGCGGAGCGCCGCCATCGACAAGTCGCTCAAGGATGCGAAAGAGGTGGAGGAGCGTCTGGGCAAGATGACCGCCGAGCACGAGCGGATGCTCGCCGAGGCCCGGAAAGAGCAGAGCGTGATGCTGAAGGAGGCCTCCGACACCCGCAAGGCGATCATCGAGGAGGCCCGGACGGAGGCGCGCGCGGAAGCGGATAAAATCATTTCGGAGGCCCGTGTCCGGATCGAGGCCGAGAAGGAGAGCGCCCTGCGGGATATCCGCCGGGAGGTGGCCCTCCTTTCGGTCGGCGTGGCCGAGAAAATCCTCCGGCAGGACCTGTCGGACCCCGAGAAAGGGGAGGATTACCTCGCCGCCCTCGTCGATGAGGCGGCCCGCGAGCAGAAAACGTTGAACTGATGGACCTTGGCATCATAGCATCCCGGTACGCCGACGCCCTTTTCCGCTATGCCGCGGAGCAGGGGGCGACGGAGACCGTATACGGAGAAGCCGTCCGTCTCCGGGCGGCCCTCGACTCCGTGCCCGGCCTGAGGGATGTGATGGATGACGGGGTGATGGTCGGATCCGAAGAGAGGTCCGCCCTGGTGCGGACCGCGCTCGGCGGGGAGACGTCCCCGGTGATGGAGCGCTTCCTCCGCCTGGTGGAAATGCAGCGGAGGATGGACTGTCTCCGCCTGATCTTCCAGGACTATGAGCGGCTGTACTATCGGGCGAAGGGCATCGTGCCCGCCCGCCTCGTGACGGCCCGGGAGGCCTCGCCGGCCCTGCTTGCTTCGCTGAAGGAGCTGGTCAGGCGGCGCACCGGCAAGGAGGCGGAAATCCGCGCCGAGGTGGATCCCGCCCTCATCGGCGGCTTCATCTTCGACCTCGGCGACGAGATGCTGGACGCCTCGGTCGCCTCGGAACTCGAAAAGATCCGCCGCGCACTGATAGAAAAGAACAAGAGAATCGTATGAGTAATACACACATCAAACCCGGAGAGGTCTCGGAGGTGCTGCTCCAGCAGCTCCGGGACATCGATACCGGCCTCCGTTTCGAGGAGACGGGCAAGGTGTTGCAGGTCAGCGACGGCGTGGTCCGCATCTACGGGCTCAAGGGCGCCGAAGCGGGCGAACTGCTCGAATTCCCCGGCGGGGAGATGGCCGTGGTGATGAACCTCGAGCCGGACAATGTCGGAGCCGTGCTGATGGGCCCTTCCGAGGGCATCAGCGAGGGTATGTCGGTCCGCCGTACGGGCCGGATCGCCTCCATCGATGTCGGCGAGCGGATGCTCGGCCGCGTGGTGGACCCGCTCGGACAGCCGCTTGACGGCCTCGGCCCCGTGGAGGGCGAGCTCACGCGGATGCCGCTGGAGCGCAAGGCCCCCGGCGTCATCTTCCGCCAGCCCGTGACGGAGCCGCTGCAGACCGGCCTCAAGGCCATCGACGCGATGATCCCGATCGGCCGCGGACAGCGCGAACTGATCATCGGCGACCGGCAGACCGGAAAGACCGCCATCGCCATCGACACCATCATCAACCAGCGCTCCTGCTACGAAGCGGGCGACCCGGTCTACTGCATCTATGTCGCCGTGGGCCAGAAGGGTTCGACGGTGGCCAGCATCGTCAACACGCTGCGTGAAAAGGGCGCGATGCCCTACACCGTCGTCGTGGCCGCCACGGCGGCGGATCCCGCGGCGCTTCAGTATTACGCGCCGTTCGCCGGGGCCGCCATCGGGGAGTATTTCCGCGATACGGGCCGTCACGCCCTGGTGGTGTACGACGACCTGTCGAAGCAGGCGGTCGCCTACCGCGAGGTGTCGCTGATCCTCCGCCGTCCCTCGGGCCGCGAGGCCTATCCCGGCGATATCTTCTACCTCCATTCCCGTCTGCTGGAGCGCGCGGCCAAGATCATCGGCCAGCAGGAGGTTGCCGAGCAGATGAACGACCTGCCGGAGACGCTCCGCGGGAAAGTCCGCGCAGGCGGCTCGCTGACGGCCCTGCCGATCATCGAGACCCAGGCGGGCGACGTGTCGGCCTATATCCCGACCAACGTGATCTCCATCACCGACGGCCAGATCTACCTGGAGAGCGACCTCTTCAACCGCGGCGTCCGTCCGGCCATCAACGTCGGTATCTCGGTGTCGCGTGTCGGCGGCAGCGCCCAGGTCAGGAGCATGAAGAAGGTGGCGGGTACGCTCAAGATCGACCAGGCGCAGTACGCCGAACTGGAGGCCTTCTCGAAGTTCTCCTCCGATATGGACAAGGTGACGGCGATGGCCCTCGACAAGGGCCGTAAGAACAGTCGTCTGCTGATCCAGCCCCAGTACAGCCCGATGCCGGTCGGTGAGCAGGTCGCAATCCTCTACTGCGGTACGCACGCACTGATGAAGGACATTCCCATCTCCGCGGTTCCCGACTTCCAGGAGGCGTTCCTGGACCGGATGCGCGCGGCGCACAGGGAAGATGTGCTGCAGCCGCTCTCGGAAGGAAAAGTATCGGAAGAAATCGCCGCCATTATCGAAAAAGAGGCCGCTTCGGTCATCCTGTCATTGAAGTAAAATGCCGCTCAAGGAGATAAAGACCCGTATCGGCTCCGTCAAGGGGACGCTCAAGATCACTTCCGCGATGAAACTCGTCGCGGCGGCGAAGTTGCACAAGGCGCAGCAGGCCGTCGCGGCGATGCTCCCGTACAAGCAGTCCCTGTACAAGATGCTCGCCACGGTCTCCTCCGGCACGGCCGTGTTCACGGGTCCGTCCGGGGAAGCCGGTGAAGGGTTCCCGCGCATCGCCATCATCGCCGTCTCCTCCAATTCTTCGCTCTGCGGCGGCTTCAACGCCAACGCGGTCCGGAAGGTGCTTGAGACGCTCAGGCGGTACCGCGCGGACGGCATTCCCGAGGAAAACGTCACCGTCATTCCCGTCGGCCGCAAGATGGCCGATGCGATGCGCCGCGCCGGGGTCGCGACCCCGTTCGGCGATCCGGCCGACCTGGCCCGCCTCATCGAGCACCCCTCCTTCGCCCCTTCCGCCGCCCTCGCCGACCGGCTGATCGCGCTTTACAATGACGGCGGGTTCGACCGCGTGGAGCTCATCTACAACCACTTCGTCTCCACCGCCTCCCAGGTCCCCGTCCACGAAACCTGGCTGCCCTTCACCGCCGACACCCCCGACGCCCCGCACCCTTCCGACCGCCTCTGGCTCCTGGAGCCCTCCCGCGAGGAACTCCTCGAAACCCTCCTTCCCAAGCTGATGCGGCTGGGCATCTACACGATGCTCCTCGACAGTGCCGCCGCTGAGCACGCCGCCCGCACCGTCGCGATGCAGACCGCCACCGACAACGGCGAAGACATCCTCGAGGAACTCACCCTCGAATACAACAAAGGCCGTCAGCAGAAGATCACTTCGGAACTCCTCGACATCATCGGCGGCTCGATGCAGGGATAAGGATCAGTATAGCAGCAGCCCCAGCACGGCGCCTGCGAGAATGAGCAGGATGGGGTTGACCTTGCCCCAGAAAGAGGCGGCGAAGGCCCCGCCGAGCAGGATCCAGCTTTTCCAGTCGGTAAAATTCTCCCGGACCAGCGAGAATGCCGGGGTGCAGCCCGTCCAGGTCGTCCTGACGATGAGGATGACGGCCGCGGCGCCGATGAGGCCCGCGACGGTCGGACGGAGCCAGCCCATCGTGCCCTCGAAGAGGGAGTTGCCTTTGAAACGGGTGTAGAATTTCACGATCAGGAGCACGATCACGAACGAGGGAAGCATCAGCGCGAGGGTGGCGACGCCCGAGCCGGCGACGCCCAGCAGGTGGCTGCCGGTGGCCTGGAACAGCACGTCGTAGCCGATGTAGGTCGCCGCATTGATGCCGATAGGGCCCGGGGTCATCTGCGAGACGGCGACAATGTCGGTGAAGGCGCTTTCGCTGATCCAGCCGTGGGCGGTGACGACCTGCGCCTGCAGCAGCGACAGCATCGCGTAGCCGCCGCCGAAAGTGAACGCCCCGATCAGGAAAAAGGTCCACGCCAGGGAGAGGATGAGCATCACCGTTTCCATCTTTTCTGCGAATAATAAGTGACGCTGAACCCCAGGATGAGGACGACCAGCAGGATATAGATGGGGGAAACTCCCAGGAATGCCACCAGCAGCAGGGCGGCGACGGCGAGGAGCCATTTCCACCAGGTGGTGCAGGATTTCCGGGCCATGTTGACCATCGGGACGGCGATGAGCGAGATCACCACCGGCCGGATGCCCTTGAAGGCCTTCTCGACCCAGACGTTGTCGCGGAAGGCCGAGAAGAACATCGCGATGGCGAGGATGATCAGGAAAGAGGGGGTGATGCTGCCGAGGGTGGCCGCGACGGCGCCCGGGAATCCCCGGAGCCGGTGCCCGGCGAAGATGGAGATGTTGACCGCCATCACCCCGGGCGCGCTCTGCGAGAGCGCCACGATGTCCGGCAGTTCCTCATCCGGGATCCATCCCCTGGAGGAAAGCTCCCGCTGGATGATGGGAATCATCGCGTAGCCTCCGCCGATGGTGAAGGCGCCGATCTTTGCGAAGACGAAGAAGATCTCGAGCAGCGATACCTTTTTCATAGACTGCAAAGATACTCAAAAAAACACTATATTTGTAGTCTATGAAAAGATGTAAGATGATTCTCGCGCTCCTTGCGGTCCTGCTCCTTCCGCGGGTCGCCGGAGCCCAAATTGTGGATATCAGTCTCGGCGCCGGTTATTCACTCAATAACGAAGCGCTCCATTTCAAGGGCGGATCCCCCGTCACCTGGACGGGATACCAGCACGGATTCTATGTCGGCCCCCGGTTCGACTTCAACCTCGGCAAGGGCTTTTCCATCCGCACGGGGCTGGATTTCCGCCGGGGCGGATCCCACCTTTTTCTCGACCTGGAAAAGATCAGCGTCAATGTCAACCAGTTCAGCGTGGACGTGGAAGACGGTACGGCCGTCCTGCTGGAATACCTGCAGGAGCGTCCCGACCTGGATCTCGGCGGCATCACGGCGAAGGATCTGACCCAGGGGATCGGATTCTACGACGAGCTCAGGACCAATATCGTCGACAATCTCAAGGGCTGCGATTTTACTTTCAACCTTGACCGCTACAGTCTCGGAATGCCGGTCCTGCTGCGGTACAAGGCCGGGAATTTCTCGGTGAATGCGGGTGTCAATCTCCGCGTGATGCTCTTCTCGAAGCTCAAGATGCAGGCCAATCTTCCGGGCGGCACCACCTATTCCGACAAGGACGTGGCCAAGCTGCTGCCCTATGCGCACTGCATCCTGACGGAGGAGCTCCCGGAAGGGGAGAACCCCACGATGGACCCGGAAGTGTTCTACCGGAAGGACGTGGCGCAGTATTTCACCGTCGCCCTCCAGGCCGGGCTCGAATATGCCGTGACGCCCTGGATCTCGCTGCAGTTGAATTTCCTCTACGGCCTCCGGCCGGATATCAAGGCGCCCTGGACGGATGCCCTGGTGCTGCAGGACCGTGCCATCCAGGCCGGTGTGGCGTACCATTTCCAATATAAGAAGAAATGATCCGGATGACAAATATCGCCGGCGCCCGCGAGGTGCTGGGAAGTTATCCGGACGTGTTCCTGGTGTATGACCGCAATCTCGCGGATGTCGCGGCGAAGCTGGAGGGAATGTGCCTGGCGACCCGGGCGATTGACGCGACGGAGGCGGGGAAATCGATGGATACCGTGCTGGATATCTGCCGCTGGCTGCTGACCCTCGGCGCGGACCGGGGCGCCACGCTGGTCGCCCTCGGCGGCGGAATCGTGACGGACCTGTGCGGATTCGCGGCCTCCATTTACAGGAGGGGGATCCGGTTCGGCTTCATTCCGACCACGCTCCTCTCCCAGGTGGACGCGGCCATCGGCGGCAAGAACGGCGTCAATCTGGACGCCTACAAAAATATGCTCGGCGTGATCCGGGAGCCGGAATTTACCCTCATTATCCCGGAACTTCTGCAGACACTCCCTGAGCGGGAATGGCGCGGCGGTGCGGCCGAACTCCTGAAGACCTTCCTGATCGACAACACCGGCAACCGCTACGAAGAGGCGGTTGCCGCCCTCCGTCAATCCCGGACCTGTCCCGGGGATCTCATCCTCGCCGCGGCCTCCGTCAAGGAGCGCATCGTGGCGGCGGACCTCTACGAGCGGGGCGAGCGCCGCAAACTCAACCTCGGACATACTTTCGCCCACGCCATCGAGCGGCGCGCTCGGCTTTCGGGGCGGGATATCTCCCACGGCGAGGCCGTGGCGATGGGCATCATCCTTGCAGCGCGCCTCTCGGAGCGGCTCGGCTACGCCCCGGAAGGCCTGGAGGCCCGGCTGCGCCGCGACTGGGAGTCCGTCGGTCTGCCGGTCGACAGCCCCTTCCCGCCGGCGGAGCTCGCCGACGATATGGCCAAGGACAAGAAAGCCGCCGGAGACAAGGTGCATTTCGTCCTGCTCCGCGGTATCGGCGATGTGTTCACCCTGCCGCTCGGCGTCGGGGAAGTAATTGACAGTCTATGATTTGCGTATCCATACAGAACAAAACGCTTCCGGAGATCCTGGAGGTGCTGGATGCCGGCGTGATGATGGCGGAGATCCGGCTCGACCGCTGCGACCTTTCGGATGAGGATATCGAAGAACTTTTCGGCAATACGGACGTCCCGCTCGTCGCGACCTGCCGGGGGAACGCCCGTCCGCTCCTGAAGGCCATCGAGGCCGGAGCGGCCTATGCCGATCTGGAAGTCGAGGCGCCCCCGCAGGACGGAAAGGCCGTCCGCCGCGCCTGCAACGAGACCGGCACCCTGCTGATCCGTTCCTGGCACGATTTCCACGGAACCCCTTCTCCAGAGCGGCTGGCCGATGTCGCGGACCGCTGCAAGCGGTTCGGCGCCGACATCGTCAAGATCGTGACGACGGCCCATTCGGCCGAAAACGCCGACCGGGTCCTCTCCCTTTATGAACACTTCAACGCCCCGCTCATCGCCTTCGCGATGGGGGAGGAGGGGCGCGAATCCCGCCTGGAATGCCTCCGCCGCGGCGCTCCGTTCACGTATGCGGCGCTGACGCCGGACGATGCCGCCGCACCCGGCCAGATCCCCTATGCGGAGATGGTGAAGGCGGTGTACGGCGATTTCCGTTTCCTGGATACGGGCGAGGTGAAGATGCCCTCCTCGAAGAGTTTCGCGCAGCGGGCGATCATCGCCGCGGCGCTCGCGGAAGGCGAATCGCACCTGGGCGGATATTCTCCCTGCGGAGACAACGAGGCGGCGCTCGCGGTGGCCCGTTCTCTGGGGGCGTCCGTACTGGTGGACGGCCGCACGGTGACGGTCCGGGGTATCGGAGCCGCGCCGGGCAAGTTGCACTGTGACACGGTCCATACGGGCGAATCCGGTTTCCTTACGCGGATGATGATCCCGCTTCTGGCGGCCCTGAGCGCCGATCCCGTCAAGGTGACCGGCGAGAAGACCCTGCTCCGCCGGCCGCTCGCCGGGGCGCACGACATGATGGCCTCCTTCGGCGTTTCGCTCCGGGAAGAGCCTTGCGGCGAGCCGCGTCCCAAGGCGCGCAAGATCGACTGTTTCGTCCCCCTTACAGTAACGGGACCCCTGATTCCGGGACGCGCCGACGTGAGCGGACGGGACGGCTCCCAGCTCATCTCCGGCCTGCTTTCGGCCCTGCCGCTGACGGGCTCCCGTTCGACCGTCTTCGTACACGACCCGCGGAGCATTCCCTATATGTTCATCACGATGGATGTCCTCCGTAAATTCGGCATTCAGATCGACAGCGAGATGGAAGGCGACGAGGAATTCCTCGATACGCAGGATTTTTCCCGCTGCACGGGCGTTACGTTCCGCATTCCCGGAGGTCAGCGCTACCACGCGGCCGATTTCGACATCGAAGGCGACTGGAGCGGGGCGGCCGGATGGATGGTGGCGGGGGCTATATTCGGCCGTGTGCAACTCTCCGGGCTGGATACGCGGTCGCTGCAGGCGGACCTTTCCATCATGGATATCCTGTCGGACGCCGGCGCTTCGATCTCCCAGCTGGACGATCCGGACGGCGGCTCCTGCGGCGTGGTCAACGTACAGATGGCGCCGCTGCAGGCCTTCTTCACCGACGCCACCCACTGTCCGGACCTCTTCCCGGTCCTGTCGGTGCTGGCGGCCTTCTGCGAAGGGGAGAGCCATATCCTCGGCCTGGGACGGCTGGCCCACAAGGAGACCGACCGGGCGAAGGCCATCCTGGACATGCTCGCCTCCTTCGGCGTCGAGGCCTCCGCTTCGGATGACGAACTGATCGTGAAGGGCATGTCGCTCGCGCGGCGGATCCTGACCGGCCGGCTTCTGAAAGGCGGCCGCTATGCCTCCCACGGCGACCACCGGATGGTGATGGCCCTGTCGATCGCCTCGCTCGGCGCTTCATCTCCGGTCGAGATCGACGACACGGCCTGCGTCGCCAAATCGTATCCCGGTTTCATGGAATTGTTTAAGCAATATGAATCGATTCGGTAATACATTCAGCATCTCCCTGTTCGGGGAGTCCCACGGCCCGGCGGTCGGCGTCGTGATCGACGGCGTGAAGCCCGGCATTCCGCTCTCGGAGGCCGATTTCGAGGCGGACATCGCCCGTCGCCGCAGCGGGGCGGCCGGAACGACCCCCCGGCGGGAACCCGACCTTCCGGAAATCCTTTCGGGCGTGTACGAAGGGCACACGACCGGTGCGCCGCTGGCCCTGCTTTTCCGCAATACGAATACCCACAGCGAGGATTACGAGCTGTTCAGGAAGATGCCGCGTCCCGGGCACGTCGACTATGTGGCCGGCGTCAAGTTCGGCGGTTTCGAGGATCCGCGGGGCGGCGGACACTTCTCCGGCCGGATGACGCTGCCGCTCGTGGCGGCGGGTGTCGTTGCGAAGAAGATGCTGCCCTATGCGTTCGCGGCTTCGGTTGTGGAGCTGGGCGGGTCGCCCGATCCGGCCGCCTGGCCGGGGCTGCTGGAAGCGGCCTCGGAGGAGGGTGACAGTCTGGGCGGCATCGTGGAATGCCGGGTAAGCGGCGTCCCCGCCGGGCTCGGAGAGCCGTTCTTCGACAGTGTCGAGTCGCTCGTCAGCCACCTCGTATTCGCCATCCCCGGCGTCCGCGGCGTCGAATTCGGCGACGGCTTCGCGGCGGCCCGGATGAAGGGTTCGGAGCACAATGATCCGCTGGAAAGATTCCCGGTCAGGCCGGAAATGACGGAGGGTGCGGGAATGACGGTGCTGCGCCCTGCCGGCTCCCACGCGGGGGGCGTCAACGGCGGCCTCACCAACGGCGGCGAAGTCGTCTTCCGTGTCGCCTTCAAGCCCGCCTCCTCGATCCGCAAGCCCCAGCAGACCTGGAATGTCGCCAAGGACGCGACGGACACCCTCGTCTGCCCCGGCCGGCACGACGCCTGCATCGCCCTCCGGGGCGCCGTCGTCGTCGAAGCCGCCGCCGCCATCGTCTTCGCCGGTTTGCTGTAGCTCATCATTGTCCTCATCTTCAGCCCGGGGAAAATGCCGGGCTGCACCCCAGTTTCCCCCCGGGTGCGTATGGTGTCCCCAAATATAGCACACCATACACACTTTGGGCCTATATCGCGTACGGTGTCCCCAAAATTTTCACACCATACGCACTTGAGAGGGAAAAAACCGGCGAGTGTGACAGACAGGCGGGGAATGTTGCAGAAATGCGTGGGTTTTGCTAAATTTGCAGTCCGCTATGGACAGGAAGGACGAGAATATCATCGAACAGTTTACCTCCTCGCAGTACAAGGAGGGATTCGTCACGGATGTGGAGCAGGAATTCATCCCGAAGGGGTTGAACGAAGACATCATCCGGACGATCTCGCGGATCAAGGGGGAGCCGGACTGGCTGCTGGAATTCCGCCTGGACGCGTTCCGCAAATGGGAGAAGATGCCGATGCCGACCTGGGGGCATATCGACATGCCGGAGATCGATTTCCAGGATATTATCTATTATGCGGCACCGAAGAAGGATTCCGACCGGCCGAAGGAGATCGATCCGAAGCTCCAGGAGACCTTCGACAAACTCGGCATTCCCATCAACGAGCGGGCGGTCCTGGCCGGCGTGGTGGCCGTGGACGCCGTCTTCGATTCGGTCTCCGTCACCACGACGTTCCGCAAGACCCTCGCGGAGAAAGGCATCATTTTCTGCTCCTTCTCCGAGGCCGTCAAAGAGCATCCGGACCTCGTCCGGAAATACCTCGCGACCGTGGTTCCTTCCGGCGACAATTTCTTCGCGGCCCTCAACAGCGCGGTCTTCAGCGACGGCTCCTTCTGCTACATTCCCAAGGGGGTCCGCTGCCCGATGGAGCTGTCGAGCTACTTCCGGATCAACGCCCGCGGGACGGGCCAGTTCGAGCGGACGCTCATCGTAGCCGACGAGGATTCGTACGTGAGTTATATGGAGGGCTGCACCGCCCCGATGCGGGACGAGCAACAGCTGCACGCCGCGGTGGTGGAGATTATCGTGGAGAAGGGCGCGGACGTGAAATATTCCACTGTCCAGAACTGGTATCCCGGCGACGCCGAGGGCAAGGGCGGCATTCTCAACCTCGTCACCAAGCGCGGTCTCTGCCGCGGGGAGGGGAGCCACCTCAGCTGGACCCAGGTCGAGACCGGTTCGGCCGTCACCTGGAAATACCCCTCCACGATCCTCAAGGGCGACCATTCTTCCTCGGAATTCTACTCCGTGGCCGTCACCAACAATTTCCAGCAGGCGGATACCGGCACCAAGATGATCCACCTCGGCCGCGGCACCACCAGCCGGATCGTGAGCAAGGGCATCTCGGCCGGCCACAGCCAGAACAGCTACCGGGGGCTCGTGCAGATGACGCCTTCCGCCCGTCGGGCGCGCAACCATTCCCAGTGCGACAGCCTCCTCATCGGCCCGCTCTGCGGGGCGCATACTTTCCCGGTGATCAAAAACGCCTGTCCCGACGCCGTCGTGGAGCACGAGGCGACGACCTCCAAGATCAGCGAGGACCAGCTCTTCTACTGCAACCAGCGGGGCATCGCGCCCGAGGACGCCGTCGGCCTCATCGTCAACGGCTACGCAAGAGAAGTACTTGCGCGCCTCCCGATGGAATTCGCCGTGGAAGCGCGCAAGTTGCTGTCTGTGTCGCTCGAAGGAGCGGTCGGGTAGGGGATTACTTCGTCAGCGTGAAGATGTGCTGAACGTCACCGAGCGTGACGACGACCATCTGGGTGCTGGCGGGAGCCTCGGTGAGCGTAAACTCCTTGTACGTATCCTTGCTGTTGACGTGGCCGTCAGCGCCGACCAGTTTTCCGCTCCAGTCGATGTCGTGGGACTCCAGTTTCGCGAGCCGCTTGGGAATGCTGCCGATCTCTTTGTAGGAGCCGTCGGAGGTCAGGTATTCCATCTGGACCTTGTATGTGCCGTTGCTGATCTTGGCATAGCTGCTGACAGTCGTACTGACGCCTAAGGTTTCGGTCGTCGTCTGGTTGGCGATGCGCTCCCAGTTCTTGCCGTTCTTCTTGTAGAGAGCCAGTCTCCAGGGGGCGACGGTGATGTCTCCCTTGTACGGCTCGACACTGCTGTCGTCCAGATTGGTGGCCGTCAGGCTGACCTTGGTCACTTTCTTTGCCGTTACGGGAAGCTTGAAGGTGGCATAGCACTCTTTCCCGGTTTCTTCATTGTAGGACAGATCTACGATTTCGGGATTGTGGTTGGTCCAGCCGATCTTGCAGGTGGCTGTCGTGCCGAGGAATGCGGTCTGGCCGTCATAGACGGTGGAGCCGGTAAATTCGAAAACGGGGTTCTTGCTGAGGGAGTCGAGAAGTTCCTCGCAGGATGTGGTCAGCATTGTGATTGCTGCGACGATAAGGAATAGTCTGGTTGTTTTCATTTGTAATAGTGTTTTATTTCCGCAAATATAACGATTTGTTTTGAAAAAGCCGTACCTTTGTCGGGATGATCAGTTGGATAGACATAACCTGCGCCGTGCTGGGAATGACGACCGTCGTGCTGGCGGGCCGCAATTCCAAGTACAATTTCTGGGTCGGATATCTCTATACGGCGGCCCTGTTCGTGATGTTCTACGGCAAGAATCTCTACGCCTCGCTGCTGCTGCAGCCGGTGTCGCTTGCCATCAACATTCTCGGCCATTACCGCTGGACGCATCCGCACGAGGATGAGAAGAGCGCGGCCGACAATAAGTCGCTGAAGGTTTCGATGCTCTCCTGGACGGAGCGGGGCCTCGCGGTGCTGTCTATCCTCGTGGTGGCCTTCCTCTGGGGCTGGCTTCTGGACCGCCTTTTCCCGGCCGATCCGCACCCCTACCTCGACAGTTGCGTCACTGTGCTTATCCTGATGGCCCAGCTTCTGAGCGCTCTCAAGAAGTGGGACTGCTGGATCGCCTGGCTGCTGGTGAACATTACCCAAATCATTCTCCATATCAGCATCGGCAATATCTTTATGCCGATCGTCTGCGGCCTCTATCTCCTGAACGGCCTCTGGTCCCTCGCCACCTGGATAAGGCTTTATAGGAAAGACAGCTGACAGACAGATAGATAGATGGAGCGTTTGTTGTCAATATGCTCTTCTATGTCAAGGTACGATGCCGGAGAGCCTTGTAAAGCCGAACTGTTCAAGGTTGTCCGATAGTTTGAAAATGCCCGAACGTTGAAGAAAGACTATTTGCTTGGTTGACGGCATAGACAAAAGGTTAGAGCAGTGTCGTAACACCGTGCGGCAGCGCCCCGAAGTTACAGCTTCTGGATGTACTTTTCCTGGTAATCTATGATGTACTTCCGGAGGGTATCTCCTTCCAGGATCTTCACGTCGGCCGCGAGGCCGATTACAAAGCGTCCTGCGCCATCGGCTTGAATCGGCCATCGTCACCGATTTTTTCCCTATTTAATCGTGATTTCTGTAATATACCTTGAACTTGATACTACAACATCGGCAAATGGATATACGTATTTGGTGAATGACTTGAAGTTTACATCAAATCGCCGTCGTTGTTGCGGTTCGCCCCATGTATCAAGAAGCATTTGTTGGGTCATCCCCACCTGAACAGCATCGATGAAAGGCGATGTCGCCAGTTGGCGTCCACGTTCTTCGCCATATTTCTTTATCATCCTCTGAGTAAACTCCTCCTGCGATTCAAACATAGCGTCTTCCGAGAGGACGGCATGACGTCCAAAAGGGCCACCGTCGCATTCATAATAACAATAAGCTTTGCCATACTCCTGGCTCTCCATAACAAGGACTACCGGACTACGATCATCCATCAGTAATCCGTCATCGGCGTGTCTTGGCTTTACCTGGACATCGACGCATTTCCAGATGCTACGATAAATAACATCCGTGAGCGGTTTATGATCTTTTGCCGAGATTAGTCCATCGACGTCCTGATTATTCTTAACGCCTTTGAAAAGAAACTCTTTTCCAACACATAACCGCTGGAGTTTGTCCAAATGGCCATTGACAACCCAGCACTTATTCGCGACAGTACCAAGGTCTTCCTTGTAGATGGCCTTTGTCTTGGTGTGCTGAAGCACAAAAGTTCCGCTAAGTGACGGCTCCGTGTGGATTATGTCTTTGATATAAAAGGCGTCACCGACTTTAAAACGGCTCTTGGGATAGCCTCTGTAAGGAATGCCGCAGTAAATCATGGTTTGCCCCATTAGTTGGCAGTAGTCATAATGCTCTCCATGATACATGAGTTGAAAATTCGATAGACTGTCATAAGGAACTATGGTATCTTCTTTTTGTACCGGAGTATTATCCATGATTCTCACCTGACCGTATGAAACGATCGATATGAGAGCACACAAAGCCAAAAGTAGTTGTTTCTTCATGGTTCTTAGGCAAATAAACGAACTGTAATTATCTCAGACTATACAGAAGGTCGTCGCGACGGTAAGCCCAGGGACGGTCGCACGGAACTTTCTTCTCTTTATCCAGAAAGACGTTTCGACGAGTCTTGACTGTTGGTTGGCCATACTCAGGTGACTTGAAGTCCTTCCAGATAACCCGATTCGTCGTGCCGTCGATGCTGAAGCCGTTCAAGAAGAACTGCAGGTATGTGGAACGGTCGTCGAATTTAGGTTCTGGTACCGTCTTGTAGCAGCCATCACCATAGTCCTCGCCAGTGAACCAATAGACCCAACTGCCGTGTTCTCCAGCATGGCGATCAAAAACTGCAAATTCTCTGATGAGTGCTGAAGCCCTGTATCGGCCGCATGAGTCTTCGAAAGTTATATCGTAGCCGGACCAGTGGGCATGGAGGCACATCATCGGGAATGGCGGAAGATCCCTGCCGGGGAATCTCCCATTGCGGTGATAAACGATGGGGTCTTGGATCTGGTTCTCAGACTCTTCCTCCTCATGGTAGTAGAATTCCACTGTGCGGATATAAATCTCATAATCATCCCCAACTTGCAGAAAGCCGCCGTATAGCATCTTTTGGGCAAGGTGGAAGAACTCCGTCTTGAGAGTAAACATCTTGGCATCGATTGAGCCGTTTCCTGCCCCACAGAAGGCATACAGGCACTCTTTGAGTCCATGGCTGGCTATGTACTGTTCGTTGATCATATCGTCATTTTTATGCTTCTTCTTTTGCCCACTCGTAAACATCGGCAAGGACGTTCCATGTTACACAATGTAGGGCGCCTCCATCACGGGCCAGATCTTCACATCCTTGTACCTGGATGACCTTGCAGTCCGAGTAGAACTGCTGGATCTGCTGCAGGGCCAGCGGGTCTTCCTTCGTGTGTAGGCCAGGTACAAAGATACAATTTTTTACGCGAAGGAAATTGAGGTACGCCCATGATAGTCTGTTGAGCCTCGGCGTGTTGAATTCCAATTCCTCGACAACAAAGTGCGGTGTAAGGGCTTCAAGTAGCTTTTTTCGAAAGGCCGGGTCTGTATTGATGTAATTGTTCATCAGAACCCGGTCTCCCTCTATCCACTGCACCATCCCGTCGGAATGGCCGAAGATTTCATAGCGGTCCCAGGGAATGATGACAATCTGGACCTGCAGATAATCCTCCAGAGTGGCCAGCAGTTCTTTCCTCTCCATCCAGTCATTCTCCTGGAAGATCTTGTCGGTCATAATGACCTTGTCTCCGCATTTGACAAAGTTGCCGCCGTCCAGAATGAAGTCCACTGGAATTCGGCCGAGGTGCAAATGGTCAATGATCTCCAGAACATTCGGGATGTAGCCATCATAGCCCAGCAGATAATCCGGCCAATACTCAAAGTAGAACACCATCGTCTTCTCGAGTTGGATTGGCATG
>ONSU01000020.1 GCA_900320545.1 uncultured Bacteroidales bacterium
ACGGCTTATGGCGGATTTCGGAGACGTGACGGTGGTCGCGCCGAAACACCACCAGAGCGCGATGAGTATGGCTGTTTCGCTGGGTGTGAGGCGGCTGGCCTACAAGGACCTGCCGCAACTCGGGCCTGGGAACTGGCATTATCTGGACGCCACACCGGCTTCCTGCGTCAAATTCGGCCTCGAATATTTCTACGAGCACCGCAATCCCGACCTCGTCATCACCGGCATCAACCACGGCACCAACGCGGCCACGGCGGCCAACTATTCCGCCACCCTCGGCGCGGCGGAGGAAGGCGCGCTCAACGGCTGCAAATCCATCGGCGTGTCGCTCTGCAACTTCCGCCCCGATGCGGATTTCACCGTGGTGGAGCATTTCCTCCCCGGGATTCTCCGCGACCTGCTGGCCAACTGGCCCGAGGGGCATTACGGCCTCTTCTACAACATCAATTTCCCCGACATTCCGCCGGAGGAGGTCAAGGGCGTCAAATACACCCGCCAGGGAAGGGGACACTGGGTCCGCGAATTCCAGGAGTGGGATATAAACCGGCTCTCCAAATACGAGGCGTCGGGCTTCAACCGCGCCGGGGTTGCCGGTGAGAATGCCCTGGATCCCGGTGAGCGCGCCTATATGATGATCGGCGATTTCGTGGATGACGATCCGGGCGCGCCGGATGCCGACCACGTGCAGAACGAGGCGGGCTGGATTACCATCACCCCCTGCACGCTGGATCATACGGATTACGCGGAACTGGAGCGGCTTACCCGATGAAATTCTACCTCATAGCGGGCGAGGCGTCGGGCGACCTGCACGGGTCCAACCTGATGCGGGGGCTCTTCGCCGAAGATCCCGCCGCGCAGATGCGCTACTGGGGCGGACCGCTGATGGATGCCGTCTGCCGCTCGGCGACCGGGGAGTCGGGCCTTGTGCACGACTATTCGGAAGGGGCGGTGATGGGCTTTTTCGAACTTCTGCCCAAACTTCGCCGGATCCTGGGGAATCTCCGTTCCTGCAAGGAGGATATCCTTGCGTGGAAGCCGGATGTCGTGATCCTGATCGATTATCCCGGTTTCAATTTCCGCATCGCGGAATTCGCGCATAAGCACGGCATCAAGGTGTTCTACTACATCGCACCCAAGGTATGGGCCTCACGGGAGCGTCGCATAAAAAAGCTGAAGGCGTATGTCGACCGGCTCTTCATCGTATTCCCGTTCGAGAAAGAATATTTCGACAGGAAGGGCGTATCCTATATCTATAAGGGCAATCCGCTGATCGATGCGGTGGACGGGGCGGTCCTGGAGCCGCGGACCTCGCTGCTCTCGTCGCTCGGCTGGCAGGACGGCCCCTATGTGGCCCTGCTGGCCGGATCCCGTGCCTCGGAGGTGTCGTCGATGATGAAGGTGCTGGTGGAGTTCGCCGACCGTCTCCGCTCCGTTCCCGGCTATGAGGGATACCGGTTTATCGTCGCCGGCGCTCCGCGCCGCTCAGAGGCGGATTATGCGCCTTACATCGGCGGAAGGGACTACATCCGCGTGGTTTTCGGCAAGACTTACTCCATCCTTTCCAGCGCCGAGGCGGCGGTCATCAATTCCGGCACGGCGTCGCTGGAGGCGGTCCTTCTCGGAACGCCCCAGGTGGTGGGGTATGTCTCCTCGCCGCTGACATTCCCGCTGATCCTGGCGGTGGTTCGCGTCAGGCATATCAGTCTCGGCAATCTGATTGTCGGCCGCACGGTGTTCCGCGAACTGATCCAGGATAATTATACCCCCGAGAATGTGCTGGCGGAAGTCCGCCATATCCTGGAGGACAAGGGTTATCGCGAACGGATGCTTGCGGGGTATGAGGAAATCCGCACGCTGCTCGGCGGCAAGGGCGCCTCGGCGGCCACCGCCCGGGCGATGATTGAGAATCTATGAGTGTAACGCCCGAAATATCAGGTACTTCCCGGCGCATCGCCCGCAATACGGTGGTGCTCTATGTCCGGATGTTCGTCCTGATGCTTGTCGGGTTCTATACCTCCCGGGTCGTATTGCGCGACCTCGGCGTCGACAATTACGGCATCTATGGCGTAGTGGGCGAGGCGGTGGCGCTTTTCTCGATCCTGACGACCTCGCTGTCCTCCGCCATCAGCCGGTATCTGACCTACGAACTGGGACGCGGAGACCGGGAGCGGCTGCGCCTTGTATTCTCCACTTCGGTCAGCGTCCTCCTGCTGTTCTCGGTCGGCATCATCCTGCTAGCCGAGCCGCTCTGCCTGTGGTTTATCCAGCGGAAGATGGAAATTCCGCCGGACCGCCTCCAGGCCGCGTTCTGGGTCCTTCAGTTCTCCATCGCCTCCTTTGTGGTGCAACTGGTGAGCGTCCCGTATAATGCGCTCGTGGTGGCGCACGAGCACCTCGGGGCTTACGCCTGGATCAGCATATTCGAAGGCGTGGGCAAGCTGGGGCTGGCGCTTCTGATCGCTTCCGCACCCTTTGACCGGCTCATCTTCTTTGCGGGCGGAATGCTGCTGCTTACGCTCCTGGTGCGGTTGCTGTACGGGGTGTATTGCCGCGTGCGTTTTGCCGAGGAAAGCCGCTATCGGCTGATCCTGGACCGGCCGCTCTTCCGGGAAATGTTCTCTTTCGCCGGGTGGAGCATGTTCGGGAGCGGGGCCTCCATCCTGCGGGACTACGGCGCCAATCTGCTCCTTAATCTGTTCTTCGGCCTGGCGGTGAACGCGGCCCGGACACTGTCGATGCAGGTCGCCGGCTATGTCCGCAAATTTGTCACGAGTTTTATCACGGCCATCAATCCGCAGATCACCAAGTCGTATGCCTCCGGCGACCGCGACTATATGATGACGCTGACTTTCCGGGGTTCCCGGCTGGCCTTCCAGCTGCTTCTGCTGCTCTCTTATCCGATTCTTTTCAATACGCCTTTCCTGCTGGACCTCTGGCTGAAGGACGTGCCGCAGCATACGGTCGTGTTTGTGCAGCTCGTGGTGATTCTGTCGCTGGTTGAGGCGGTTTCGTATACGCTTTCCACGGCGGCCGCGGCGACGGGCCGGATCCGCACCTATCAGCTTGTCATCGGCGGTCTGCAGCTGCTGAATCTGCCCCTGGACTATCTCCTGCTGCGGCTCGGATGCGGGCCTTCCGTCGTGTTTACGGTGGCCATCGCCCTGGGGCTTGCTTGCCTTGTGGCGCGGCTGTTCCTGCTCCGGTCGATGGTGGGGCTCCGTATCGGCGCATTCTGCCGGGAGGTGCTGCTGCGGGACCTGCTGGTGGCCGTCGCGGGTGCCGTGCTGCCTTTGCCGATCTTTCTTTTCGCTCCGTCCGGCACGTGGCTGTGGACGGTTCTTTCCTGTGGATTCTCCGTTCTTGGAGTCTCCGCTGCTATCTATGCCTTCGGACTTACCTCCGGCGAACGCGCCTATGTGCGCAGCCGGCTGACCCGCTCAGCATAACGTGTTTTAGTGGCGCCGAAGGAGGATGTGCGCCCAGTGGTGGAGAGTGCGGTAGAGCGGGGTGCCGCGGAGGATTTCGCCGCGCATCGTACGGCGGATGGCCCGGGCGAAGCCGAGACGGGGGAGTTCTTGTAGGAATGTTTCCCGGAGCGGATGGCGTTGCGTCGGCTCCAGAATGGAGGGACGGTAGGCAAGGCGTTCATCCAGGGGGCGTCCGACGCTCCGGAAAGCGGGATTCGCCTTGCAGAACGCTTCGTAGATCCGAATCCCTGAAGGGGTGTTGAGACTGATGTAGGATACATTGTGGCCTTCGGCCTTGAACCCGTCCGCGGCACCGAGTCCGATGAAGTCGCCGAGGGTGATGTCGCCGATCCTTTCGGGGGAGGCGAAGGGGCATTGATAGCAGCCCTCCATCAGCGTGACGCCGCGAAGCATCGCCAGGAGATAGGGCTGCCTGCGGGCCTCCACGCTGTAGAGGCAATCATCTCCGTTCCAGATGCTCAGATGGAAGTCGTGCCCGTCGTTGCCGCGGAAGCGGACGTCGGTATAGGGCCGCCCGCCGATAAGATGCCGGATTTCGGCATCCAGATATTCTTTCGGCGGCGTCCCATGGCACAGCAGGTCCACGCACAGCAGACTCCCTTCCGTCCTGTCGTCTGCACCTTCCGTCATTCCGTTTGACTCTCCCGTCATTCCGGATTTGTTCCGGAATCTCTCCCAGCGGCTCCTTACTCCCGCCACCTGGCAGGGCGTCCCTACAAAAAGAACGTCTTTCCCGGCCTGGAGATCCGCTAGAAGCGCCTCGTATAATTCCGCCGGGAATGTGCCCCGTACATAGCGGGAACCCTTGGTGGTCTCCAATTCCCGGAGGGTGGTGGCCCGGATGACGCGGACGTCGGCGTCGGCCGTGAAAGCCGTGGCGTAAACCACGCCGCCGAGCGCTTCGATATAATATTTCCCGAGCAGCCAGGCCGTTCCGCCGGAAGCGCATTTCCGGCTTTCCGGCAGGTTGGTGTTCCATCCCGCGAATACTTGCAGGGCCGTATGTCGGTTTGCTTTCACTGTCATTCAGTCTGCGAGGGCTTTTTCCAGATAAGCGGCGCTCTCTTTCCGAAGGATTTCCAGTCTTGCCCTTACAGGGGCGTAATCGATCGGCGCGGGCATTTCTCCCTGCCAGGTCCTGTCGTCGATTCCGAGCCGGTCCAGCAGGTCCTTCAGGCGGATGTTCTGCGAGGCGATATCACTGTCGGAGAAGCGTTTAAGGTTGATGAATTGACGTTCAAGAGCAATTGCGAGCGCCGTTCCGTGGAAGGAATCCGTGACGACGAGGGACGCGCCGCGCACGAGCGCGACGAACTCACGAAGCCCGGCGTCCGGAACGATGGTCGCGCCGGGGAGGGTGAAATCCGGATTCTCGCCGGAGGGAATGATGACGGCTTTCCTCCTGTCATCCCGAGGCAGAGAATAGGCCGAAGGGATCTTCTTTAAGATGTAATACAGTACATACCCTTCCGGAATTGCGGGCATCTGTCGGGCGGAGCCGGAGAAACTTTCCCAAAATTCCCGGTCCTGCAGGAGAACGGGATCCAGCACCGTGGCGATATCATCCCGTCCGGTCACCTCCGCAATACTTGAAGCGCCGCTTTGCTCACGCAGGCTTATATATTGGAAATCAGAGAGGTATTCTTTGACTTTTTCCTTGTATTCGTCCGGGATTTCCGCCGTGCCGATACTGGTGGCGTAGGAGATTTTCTTCTTGCCGGCGGCGAATTCCAGAAACTCGAATCCGCGGAAATGGTCGCGGCAGTTCCAGAGCTGGTCGCTGCCGGCGACGAAGAGATCCGTGCTCTCCAGAAGTCGGTGGACGTCGCCGGGCGTGTAGATGTCGGCGATCTGCATTTCCCTGCGGCAGAAGGAACGGATGCGGCGCGTCTTGGCGGGGAACCGGTCGCGGCCGTACTTCCAGAAGCGGCGGATCCCGTGGGCGTAGAAGAAGTTATCCTTGATGTTTTTGAGATTGAACGGCTCTTTGAATCTTCTGATAATCTTTACATTGCAATCTCTTTCCTCAAGTGCTTTATAAAGTGCGTACGCCTGCAGGTTCGTGCCGTAGTTCGGAGTCCCGAACCACGTGACGAGCCCGATATTTTTCTTTGCGGCCATTATAAATGCAAAAGTAACCAACTTCCGGAAGATTTACAAGAAGGGGATTGCTTGAAAAAAGATTTTTGGTTAACTTTGGACTGCCATGCGAATCCTTGCCGTCACAGTAGTTTATGAGCCCGATCCGGACCTTCTGCTCCGGAGCATCGCCTCGTATCTGGACGATGTCGAGAAAGTGCTGGTCTGGCGCAATTCTCCGCTGCCGGAGGGGCTGGAAAGTGCCCTGACGGCCCTGGGTGACAAAATCGCTTTGTGCGGCGACCGGACCAATGCGGGCATCTCCGTGGCCCTCAATGCGGCCTGGAGGATAGCGACGGAGTCCGGTGCCGATGCGTTATTGACGATGGATCAGGACAGTATATGGATTCACTTCAAGGAGTTTCTTGATACCGTGACGGGTCCTGACGCCCCGGAGGGGTTCTATGCCCCTCAAGTCAACGGCACGGGGAAAGAAGGGGAGCCGCGTTTTCTTCCTTTTGACACGGCTTTCACCTCCGGGATGCTGATTCCGATTCCGGTGATCGACAGGGTGGGAGGATGGTGCGAGGATTTCCTCGTGGACGGTGTGGACAATGAGTTCTGCCTGCACGCCGGATCGCTCGGAATCCAGGGATACCGGACGGCTGCCGGCCGGCTCGAACACGCGCTCGGAAAGATGGAATTCCGCACCCTTTTCGGACTCCGTTTCCGGACTTATAATTACCCCCCGGAACGCCTCTTCGGAATCTATCGGAACAACCTCATCGCGATCCGAAAATACCCCTCGGTTTCGGGCCGGTTCCGCCGTAAATTTTATCGGACCTGGTTCTGGAAACGACCCGTCCGGATGCTCCTCGGCGAACGGAATCTGAAGGAGAAATTCGCCGCCATCTGGCGCGGCATCCGAGCCGCCCGCTCGGCCGAAATCCGATAAAAGATCAGCGTCTAAAATTATCGTAAAACGATATTAACAAAAATGTTTCTACTCAAAACATCTTTGTTTCCTTTCCTTATTTTCAATAAGATAGTATATTTTTGACGGATTCCCGGATCAAGTCCGGGAATGATGGAAAAACAAGCCCGGAATGACGAAAATTTACGCTCGGAATGACGGGAAAACAGGCCCGGACTGACAGGAAAAAGAGGTCCGGATTGACGGAAAATCGGGGCGAAAACACTGAGAAAACAAGCTGGAAATTGACGCGATATCCCGCTCTCGAAAGGCGGACAAAACGGGTGTGGCGGGGCGTAAAAAATCAGGCGATGCCGAGGATTTTGTGGGTCTGGAGGGAGAGTCTCCAGCGGGGGTGGGAGAGGATGTAACGGAGGGTCGCGGAGACCGTGTCGACGGACTCGGAAGGACGGAAATCGCCGCCGTCGGCCGGGCAGATTTCACCCGGATCGCAGGGCTGGAGGAAGAAGTGGCGGGCCGGGAAAGACAGCCATTTTTCGGGGTCGTTGCCGCCGGTGTAGACGAGCTTCAGTTCATCGGCGTGGGGAAGGACAACGTCGGCGCGCGGGTGTCCGTCGCCTTTAGCGGGCCCGGAAAGACAAAAATCCTCCTTGGGGCTGATCGTGACCCAGTCTATGCCCGCCGGGATGGGGCGTGTGCCGTTGGTTTCCAGATGGATCGTGTAGTTTGCCTGATGCAGGGCTTCAATAAGGGGGGCGTCCAGTTGCAGGGCGGGCTCCCCGCCGGTGATGCAGATGCGGCGGGAGCCCGGAAGGGAGGGATGGGCGGCGTCGAGCGCTTCGATGATCTCCGGGGCTGTCATTTCTCGCGAAGCGGAGAAGTCCGTATCGCAGAACGGGCACCTGAGGTTGCAGCCGGCAAGGCGCAGGAATACCATCGGCGTGCCTGTCCAAAACCCCTCTCCCTGAAGGGAATAGAATATATCATTTACACGATACATTCAGATTCTACTTCTCGTAGGCGGCCATATTGTTTTCGGATTCCCAGACCTCGACGCGGTAGGCGTTGTCGACATTGTCGCATACCCAGCGGGCGATGTTCTCGGCCGTCGGATTGAAGGGAAGGACGTTGTTGAGATTCTTGTGGTCGAGGGCCTCTTCGATCTTCCGTTTGATCACGGTAAAGTCGGTGACCATCCCGTCAAAATTGAGCCGTTCGCTCTTGCAGTGGATTTTCAGGATAAAATTATGTCCGTGCGTTTCTTCACATTTGCTTTCGTAGGAGAGCATCAGGCTGTGTGCGGCCGATATTTCGAGTCTTTTAACAACGTAGTACATAATGAGATATGGAAAATATTTAAAGTTTTAATCAATATGTTCGTATTCGGTGGGATCGAAGCCCTCCAGGGCTTCCTTCCGTTCGACGCAGGTTCCGCACTTGCCGCAGTGCTTTTCACCGCCCTTGTAGCAGGAATAGGTGAGACTGAAGTCGACGCCGAACTCGCGTCCGCGGAGGGCTATATCCCGCTTGGTGATGTTGCAGTAGGGGGAAACGAGGCGGACGCCGTTGAAAGTCCCGTTCCGGGCGGCATTGTCCATCGCTTCGATGAATTCGGGACGGCAGTCGGGGTAAATAGTGTGGTCGCCGGCGTGGTTGGCGATGAGGACGGTATCTAAATCGTTGCTTTCAGCAAGACCGATGGCGATGCTGAGCATGATGCCGTTACGGAAGGGAACTACGGTCGATTTCATATTATCTTCGGCATAGTGTCCTTCGGGAATGTCCCCGCCGCTCAGGAGCAGGTCGCTCTTGAAGTGATCCCGGATGAAATCGAGGGAGATGACGCGGTGGGGGATGCTCAGTCGCCGGCAGTTTTCCCGGGCGAACCCGATTTCGCGGGCGTTGTGCTTGGATCCGTAGTCGAATGTAAGGGCCAGCGCAATGCTGTCCCTGTATTCGTACAGGAGCGTGGTGCTGTCCAGGCCGCCGGAGTAGATGAGTATCGCTTTCATGGCGGTACAAAATTAACCAATTTCGACCAATTCTGCAACTCGGAGAAATTTTCAAATTCGACGGAAAATGCTTATATTTGATGGTTTCAAACTCTAAACCAATGTTCAAGATCCTTGAAAAGAAGATGCTGAACCCGACCATCTGCAAGCTGGTGGTCGAGGCGCCCCGCATCGCGGCGGCCGCGCAGCCCGGCCAGTTCCTGATGGTGAGGGCCGACGAGCCGGGGGAGCGGATTCCCCTGACAATCAGTGATTACGATCGTGAAAAGGGGACGGTGACGCTCGCCATCCAGCCCATCGGGGCCTCCACCCGGAGCATGGTGAACGATTTCGCCGAAGGCGACAGTTTCGCCGACGTGGCCGGCCCGCTCGGCAATCCTTCCGACTTCGTGAAGATGTCCCCGGAGGAGCTCGCCGGGGAGCGCGTGGTGTTCATCGCCGGCGGTCTGGGTACGGCACCCGTCTATCCCCAGGCCAAGTGGCTGCACGAGCACGGCGTTCCGGTCGACGTCATCATCGGCGCCCGCACGAAAGACCTTCTGATCTACGAAGAGGAATTCAAATCCGTCGCGGACAATCTCTATATGTGCACCGATGACGGTTCCTACGGCTTCAAGGGTGTGGGTACCGCCCGCCTGGAGGCGCTGGTCGCCGAGGGAAAGAGTTACACCCGCGCCGTCGCCATCGGTCCGATGATCATGATGAAATTCGCGACCCTGACCTGCAAGAAACTGGGCATTCCCATCCAGGTCAGTATGAACACCCTGATGGTCGACGGGACCGGAATGTGCGGTGCCTGCCGCGTCAGCGTAGGCGGGGTGACGAAGTTCGCGTGTGTGGACGGCCCCGAGTTTGACGGTTATCTTGTAGATTTCGACGAAGCGATGCGTCGCTCCGCCCAGTATAAGGCCGAGGAGGGCCTCGCAAATGGCAAATAGGATTCCCCGTGTCCCTGTCCGTGAACAGGATCCCAAAGTAAGGGCGCACAATTTCGATGAAGTGTGCTACGGTTACAATCTGGAAGAAGCGATGCTGGAGGCCTCGCGCTGCCTGCACTGCAAGAATCCCCGCTGCGTGACGGCCTGTCCCGTCGGCGTGAAGATTCCGGATTTCATCGCTTATGTGGCTGCCGGAGATATCGCCGGCGCGAGCGCGAAGATTGCGGAGGATTCATCCCTTCCCGCCGTCTGCGGCCGCGTCTGCCCGCAGGAGTCGCAGTGCGAAGGGTCCTGCGTGCTCGGTGTCAGGGGAGAGCCGGTCAGCATCGGCAAACTGGAGCGTTTCGTGGCGGATTATAGCGCCTCGGAAGGCCCTGCCGCAGAGGTGAAGACCGCTCCGGAAGGCGCCCGCAAGGTGGCCGTGATCGGATCCGGCCCGGCCGGCCTCGCCTGCGCGACCGACCTCGCCAAGGCCGGCTATGCCGTCACCATCTTCGAAGCCCTGCACAAGGCCGGCGGCGTGCTGGAGTACGGCATCCCCGAATTCCGCCTTCCCAAGGAGAAGGTGCTGAAGCGGGAACTGGATGCGGTCCGCGCCCTCGGCGTAAAGATCGAACTCGACGTCATCATCGGCCGCACCGTCACCATCGATTCCCTGATGGACAAGGAAGGATTCGAGGCCGTGTTCATCGGTACCGGCGCCGGACTTCCCAAATTCATGGGCATCCCTGGCGAGAATCTCAACGGCGTATTCTCCGCCAACGAATTCCTGACCCGCAACAATCTGATGAAGGCGTTCCGCGACGATTACCGGACGCCCATCCACGCGGGGGCGAAAGTCTGCGTCGTCGGAGGCGGCAACGTGGCGATGGACGCCGCCCGTACGGCCCTTCGCCTGGGTGCCGAAACCACCATCGTCTACCGCCGTACCGAAGTGGAACTTCCTGCCCGCAAGGAGGAAGTCCATCACGCCAAGGAGGAGGGGATCGACTTCCGGATGCTGACCAATCCCGTCGAGATTCTCGGAGACGAACGCGGATGGGTGCGTGCCCTGAAATGCGTCCGGATGGAGCTCGGCGAACCGGACGAAAGCGGCCGCCGCCGCCCGGTGGAAGTTCCCGGCAGCGAGTTCGAGATCCCCACGGAGACCGTCATCATGGCGCTCGGCACCTCGCCGAACCCGCTTGTGGCCCGCACGACGCCCGGCCTGGAGACCACCCGCCGCGGCGGTCTGGTCGCCGATGACGCCGGCGCCACCACCCGTCCCGGCGTTTTCGCGGGAGGCGATGCCGTTACCGGCGCCGCGACCGTGATTCTCGCGATGGGTGCCGGCCGCAAAGCCGCCGCCGCCATCGACGCCTATCTCCGCAGCAAGTAAAAACTTAGCCCCCGAAAAAAACGAAGCGCCCGCGAGGGCGCTTCGGGTGGGGCCGTAAGCCGGTTTCTGTTTTTAAATCTGCCATTTATCTTCGCAACCTACCCCCCGGCATCGGACGGGCCGTCCTCATTTGCCGGTATATTTGGTCTTGCAGGCCCGTCGCCGTACCCGGCGGATGTCGCCATACGCCGTCGTGGGCTCTTACCCCGCGTTTTCACCCTTGCCGAATCCCGCAGCACGTGCGGGAACGGCGGTTGTTTTCTGTTACGGTCGAAGAAGATCGCTCCCCTCTGTGCTTTCCACAGCCGGGTGCCCTTTCCTGTCCGGACTTTCCTCAGCGCCGGAGCGCCGCGGCAGATCGTCCCACCAGGGCGCAAAGATAACGAAAAATTTTATATGTTGGGGCTGGGTTCCGGACCGGATTTGCGAATTCGCCGAATTATCCCTATCTTTGCAGCCCTGTGAAAAAATTGATTTATAAAATATTGCTCGCCGCGGGCCTTTCTTTCCTGTTCGCCGTATGGACGGGAAAGACGGTTTATTCCGGTGAGGGCCATTTCTCCGGATTCGTTCCGTCGGCGGATACGACACAGCTGCATTATCCCGGGATCGACCTTGATTCCCTGGCGCTGTGGGGGGATGAATTCTCCCGCGGAATGACGGTGGATTCGGCCTGGACGCTGGTGAATTTCGCCAAGAATTACATCGGCTGCCGCTACGTCTACGCGACGCACGGACCGCATACTTTCGATTGTTCCGGCTTTACGGGATTTGTCTACAACAGTTGCTACAACATCAATCTCTCGTATTCTTCCCGCTACCAGAGCACGCTGGGACGCCCTGTCGAGGCCGGTCTGGAGAATCTGCAGACGGGGGATCTGGTGTTCTTCGGTTCCCGCCGCAATCCCGCCGTGCTGGGGCACGTGGGAATGGTGGTGGAGCCGCATCCGGAGGAGGGATACTTCACCTTCATCCATGCTTCCGTCAACAACGGTATCGAGATTCAGCGTTCGGACATGTCCTACTACAAGATCCGCTTCCATTTCGCCAGGAGGATCCTGCAGGATTTCGTCGGTTCGGAATAACCTTTAACACCTGATATTATGGCCAAGTACATCTGCAACATCTGCGGCTACGAGTATGATCCCGCAGTCGGCGACCCGGACAACGGCATCGCCCCCGGCACCGCTTTCGAAGATCTTCCCGAGGACTGGACCTGCCCGCTCTGCGGCGTCGGCAAGGAAGATTTTACCGAAGCGTAAAAGAACTTCTTCAGAAATATTTTGCAATTTAGCGGAAGATTGCTAACTTTGCAGTCCCGATGGGGTACTAGCTCAGTTGGTAGAGCGTTAGGTTCGCAATCTAAAGGTCAGGGGTTCGATCCCCCTGTGCTCCACGAAAAAAGGTTCGGCTTGGTTGCCGAACCTTTTTTTGTGGAGCACGCTACGTGCTACGGCACGTAGCTCATTTATTTTCCGAAATAGCGCTTGAAAAGGCCGTAGAAACCGGCACCGTGACGGGCCTCGTCGCGGGCCATCTCGTGGATGGAGTCGTGGATGGCGTCGTAGCCCAGTTCCTTGGCGCGTTTGGCGATGGCGAGTTTGCCTTCGCAGGCGCCCGCCTCGGCTTCGTAGCGCTTCTTGAGATTGGTCTTCGTGTCCCAGACGACTTCACCGAGGAGTTCGGCGATGCGGGCGGCGTGATCGGCCTCCTCGAGGGCGTAGCGGCGGAAGGCCTCGGCCACCTCGGGATAGCCCTCCCGGTGCGCCTGGCGGCTCATCGCGAGGTACATGCCCACTTCCGAACATTCTCCGGCGAAGTGCTCCCGGAGCCCGGCGAGAACCTCCGGATCGCATCCTTTGGCGACGCCGAGGTCGTGTTCGCAAGCCCATTGCGGCTCTTCACCGGCCTCTTTGACTTCGACGAATTTTTCTGCCTTGGCGTGGCAGACGGGACATTCTGCGGGCGGATTTTCGCCTTCATAGACGTATCCGCAGACGAGACATCTGAATTTCTTTTTCATAGGGTATCAAAATTTAAAGGGTTGTCAGCAGGAAAACGGCCGAGGCGTGTGGCTTGCGGAGACTGGGATTGAATCCGCCGGAGGCGAGGAATTCGCCCGTAAAGGCCTTCCCGTCACCCCACCAGCAGGATTTGTCCACATTCAGCTCGGTCACCTTGTAGCGGCGGGCGGGGTCGAGGCCCTGGAGTTTATATTCCGCCGCGAATTTGTCGCGGTTGCGGAAGGCGAGGTTGAACACGAAGACCACGGCGCGGGATTTATCTTCCGACACATACATCAGAGCGTAGTCGTCGCCCTCGTAGGGGGAGGCGAGGCGGTAGAGGTCGCCGTTGAAGACGAGGTCGCGATAGCCCTTGTAGGACTTGATGCAGCGGTCGGCGAAGGCCCGTTCCGCGGGCGTGAGCGTCTTCGGCTGCAGTTCCATGCCGAGGCGGCCGGTGCAGGCCAGGTCGAAGCGGAACTTGAGCGGGGTGATGCTGCCGGTCTGGTGGTTGGGCACGACGGAAACGTGGTCGCCCATGATGCAGGCGGGGTAGATCAGGGATGTGGCGTACTGGATGCCGATGCGTGAATCGGCGTCGGTGTTGTCGCTCGTCCAGACTTCGTTGAAATAGCGGAGCTGCCCGTAGTCGACCCGGGCGCCGCCGCTGGAGCAGCACTGGATGATGGTGTCGGGGTATTTCGCCCGGACGCGATCAAGGACGCTGTAGAGGCCCTGGATGTAGCCGATGAAGAAGCGGTCCTGCTCCGTCCCGAGATAAGGGCTTCCGAAGGAGGTGATGCTGCGGTTGCAGTCCCATTTGATGTAGTCGATCCGGGGAGATAGCGACATCGTCCGGTCGAAGACGCCGAAGACGAAGTCCTGCACCGCCGGATTGCTCAGGTCGAGCGTCCACTGGTTGCGGATCTGTTCCCGCTCGCGGCCCGGACTCTGGACGATCCAGTCGGGGTGCTGACGGGCCAGGTTGGAGGCGGGATTGACCATTTCCGGTTCGATCCAGATGCCGAATTTAAGCCCTTTGGCGTGGGCGTAGGAGGCCAGGTGGTCGATGCCCTCGGGCAGTTTCTTCTCGTTCAGTTCCCAGTCGCCGAGGCCGGCCCTGTCGTCGTTGCGGGGGAATTCGTTGCCGAACCAGCCGTCGTCCAGGACGAACATTTCCAGCCCCATCGCGGCGGCGTCGTCGATGATGCCCTTGAGGAGCTGTGCATTGAAGTCGAAGTAGGTGCCCTCCCAGTTGTTCAGCAGGGTAGGCGTAATCCTTCCCCCGGCGTTGATCTGCCGCTTGCGGGCCCAGCGGTGCAGGTTGCGGGAGGCCTGCCCGGCGCCGGAACCGGACCAGGTCCAGATCATATCGGGCGTCGTGAAGGTTTCCCCGGGCTTGAGGGGCCAGGCGGAGGCGTACGGGTTGATGCCGCCGATGATCCGCATCTGCCCGTTCTCGGGCTCCTCGAAACTGATGCGCCAGTTGCCGCTCCAGGCGAGGGCTCCGGCGATGACTTCCCCGGATGTCTCGCTCCACTCGGCCGTGTCGAGACTCAGGAAGAAGGAGGGATTGCCGCACTGGGAAGTCTGGATGCCGCGGCGGCTTTCGAGCACCTTGGTTCCGTGTCCGAGCGGTTCGCGGTCGATCTGCATTTCTTCGGCCCAGGTGCCGTGGAAATGAGTGAGGAAGTATTTCCGGGCGGAAACCGTCAGGGAGGAGGAGGCGAAATCCGTCAGGGTGACCGCCTTGCTTCCGCCGTTACGGATGACGGAACGGGCGACGATGACATCCGCCTCGGGGCAGCATTCATATACGAGGTCGACCTCCATCGCGGTGACGTAATCCTTCAGGTGCAGGACGGTCCTGTCGCCGGAAGTCTCGTGCGAAGTATAGTGGAGCTCGGTGTTGCGCGTGCCGTCGGCGTACAGTACGCTGAGAGCGGGATTGCCGACAAAGCGACCCCCGGCGGCGGGATAGTTGAGCGAGCCCGGATCCAGATCGCGGTAATACCTGGGGTCGAACCGGAGGAACTGCCCGGGATCGGCGATTCTGTTGCCATAATGGACGGTCCGCACGACACCCTTTTCGTCCACCTGCAGGATGAGGGCCGAGTGCGCGGTTTCCACGGCGATGACCTGCGGGGTCACGGCCGGAATCTCGACGGTCTCATGGGTGAACTGGGCTTTCTTGGGCTGTTTGCGCGCCTCTGCGCCTATGCTTGCGAGGAAGATAAGCGCGATCGGGAGGATTTTCTTCATTTCAGTGTTATTTTAATTTCGCTAAGATAGTGAAAAATAATGAAAAAACTACCTGTTCGGATCAATGCCGCGACGCCAGAATCGGGCGGTGATGTCGAGGAAGGTGCGTCCGGAGCGGGAGAGGGTGGGGGCGTCTTCGGGGGGCGTTTCGCCCGGGAGGAGCGCCCGGTAGAGGCGCTGGTTTGTGGCGGGGTTGTCGAGCGGGCCGCATTCCGGGATGTAGGGACCGACTTTGACATAGTCGAAGGCGCTCCAGACGGCGTCTTCCACCTCGCTGCGGCCGCTGTAGAGGGCCGGGGCGAGGCCGAGGGAACGGATGTGGCCGGCAAGGCGCAGGAGGGCCTCCGGATCCCGGCCTTCGCCGAGCAGGAGGAAGCAGTCCACGCCGAAATTCGCCCGGACGAGCCCGGAAATCACTTCCTCGGTAAGCGGCTCGCCGATGTCCTCCTTCAGGAAAGGGGAGTGGCATCCGACGCATTGACCCCGGCAGTTCGAGATGTCGACTGCCAGGGTCACGCGGTCAGGGATTTCCTCCATCACGACGGAGGTCATTCCCGGGACATACTTAAGCATCGATGTAGAACCTGTGCGCCGCTTCCTCCTGCCGCATCTCGCTGAACGAGGATACCCGCTTGAGGTACCCGATGACGCGGGTGAGGTAGTCGAGGTTCTCGCTGCCGCACTTGGGGCACTTCGCGAGCGTATCCTTGCTCATGTAGCCGCAGTCGTTGCAGACGGTGTTGCGGCAGTTGAAGGTGAAGTAGTTGGTGCCGTAGTGGGCCGCGGTGTTCAGCAGCTTGCGGTACTGCTCCTTCGACAGGTGCTCCGCGATGTTCATGTGGAGGGCGCTGCCGCCGTCGAGATACTTCACGAAGTCTTCGCCGTGGAGTTTGAATTTGTCGATCATCGAGAGACTTTCGTCCTCCGGATTGTAGAAGTAGGAACTGTACATGTTGTGCTTCGGGGAGACGAAGTAGCCGTCCTTGCGGTCCCACTTGTAGTTCTTGCCGGAGAGGTTCTCGCCCGGAACGAATTCGGTGTTGAACATCGTGTCGCGGGTGCGGTCCTTGCGGTTGCAGACGTTGATGGTCTCGAGGATGTTGTTGACGAATTCGCGGTATTCCGCGTTCGGGCTGATCTTGAGGCCGAGGAATTCGGCGGCGTCGGTGAGACCGTTGACGCCCACGGTAAGGTACTGCTTCCGCATGTCGATGAAGCCGGCCTTGTAGACATCCAGCATATCGGCCTTGAGGAAGTCCTTGATGATCTCGTTAAAAGCGGTCTGGTATTTATGCACGCGCGTCGTCTGCTCGGTGAGGGCCTCGCTGATGTAGCGGTAAAGGACGTCTTTGTCGTAGTCGGTCTTCCTGAGGGGAAGATCCTCGGCGATGGCCTCGCCCTTCTCCTGTTTGAAGTACTTGCGGGCGGCGTCCTGGATGAGGCGGTTGAGGTTGATGGTCATCACGCTCTTGGAACCGGTCGCCACCGAGGCGGTGCCCATCGAGTACTGGTGGGTGGTATGGTTGTGCGCGTCGTCGTCCTCGAGGTCCTTGAGCGAATTGCGGAGACGGCAGCAGCTGGAGAGACTGTCGGGGCTGTTGGACAGGTAGCAGAAGAAACTGTGCCCTTTCGCCCACATCTCGGCGGTGAAGTCGGCGTACTCCTTGTCGGCGAAGTCGTCGCCCCCGTCGGTCAGCAGGGCCATCGTCTCCACCGGGAAAGTGAGGATGTAGTGGTTGCGTTCTTCGTTGAACCACTGCATGAAGTGCTTCTGGAGCCAGGAAAGGGTCTCCCATTTCGGGGAGGAGCCGTCGGGGAAGGTGAATTCGCCGAAGACGCCCTCGAAGTACGGCTTGTCGAAGTAGCCGATGTTCCAGAACACGGTCTGGTAGCCGCGGTTGCCGGCGGGCATGTTCATCGAGTGGACGACCTGCTGGAAGCAGTTGTCGATGACCTTGAGTAGGGTACGCTGCTTGGTGTTGACCTCCACCACCTCGTTCAGGCGGTCGAGATAGTTGTCGCCGTAGTCCTTACGGATGAAGTAGTCGAGGTACATCAGGAATTCCGGCGTGGCGACGGCGCCCATGAACTGGGAGCTGATGGAGTACACGAGGTTGATGAATTCGCCGCAGAAACTCTTGAGGTCGGTGGGGGCGATGGAGACGCCGCCGAGCTCGCGGAGACCGCTCACGAGGAAGGGATACATCGTGATGGCGACGCAGTACGGATAGCCCGGGGTGCCGCTCTCGTCGTGCTTGTAGAGGACGTGGGACTCCAGGTCGGCGATGTACTGGTGGGCGAGGCTGCGGCCGTACAGGGACTTGATCTTGTCCTGCATGATGTAGCGGTTCTGCTTGATGTTGTTCTCCTTGTAGAGTTCGTTGCCCAGGGTCACGATGTTCTTGTGCGTGATGTTGGCGTTGGAGTCGAACTTGGAACCGGTCGCGGCGTTGGAGGCCTTGATGTAGTCCTTGATGAAGTCGTTTTTCTTGCGGAGGTCCATCCCGCGGTCGAAGGTCTCGATGTATTCGAGGGCGACCTTCTTGTTGATGGACATCAGCGATTCGACGACCTGCCGGCGGATCTCCTGGCTGGAGATTTTGTCATATATATAAAGGTTGTCGGCGATGGATACGACGACGTCTTCGGGGCAGGGCTGCCCGGAGTGTACGTAGGCGAGCCGGATGCCGTTCATCAACTTCTCACGGTCAAATTCTTCAAAGGCGCCTGTGGTTTTGCGTACTTCCATAAATAATTGAATATAAGTTAGTTAGTTAAACTTTATAATCGTTCTCCCGTCCGATTGGGGCCAAAATACACGGACTGTCACGGAGACAATCCGTCCTTGCACGAGAGATTTGCGACTACAAAATTAGAGTGTCTGCGGGGGCGAAACAATGCTCCGCCGTGAAAGTTATCAACAAACTTTTTAACGACCCCGTGGGAAACGGAAGACTTTCCGGGGGACTACTCCTTGCAGCAGCGGACGGAGTAACCGCAGGCGCGGGAAGAGGATTCTCCGTTTAGGGTGACAATTTCGTAACTGCTGTTGATGTTGAGGCAGTATACAATGCTACTGCTTCCGACAGGCGTACAGGTCCAATAGAGGCCGCGGATACCGACATTGAAGATGTCGCCGCTTGAGGCACCCAAGTTTCCTGCGGCGGGATACCAGTCGGAACCCGTGCAGTGGAAACTGTCGGAAAGATCCATCCCTTTGTTGGTGGAGTCCCAGCTGTGGTCAAAAAACCGCTTTCCGGTTGTCTTGATCCATATTCCATCATCCCCTCCGGTCGGGACTCTCCATCCCGGAGGACAGGGGTCGTACACGGTCTTGGTTGATTGCCATCTGGTGTTGTCGATGAGGGTGCTTCCGGTGTAATACCAGTCATCGGAGTGTGACAGGTAGGTGGTAGGATTCTTCGTGACAAAGTTAATCGTACCCGTGCTGCTGTTGGCCTCCATTGGGGCCGGCCAGGTGCCCGTCGCGCGGCTGAACTTGTTTTGTGCGATCTCGCAGGCGCCCGGGAACGGATCCTTCCGGCCCCACTGGTACAGCAGGCCGAGCGCCCCGACATCGCCGGGCGTGGCGGAAAGGGCGCCCAGGTTGCGGTCCATCATCGTGCCGGTGATCGTTCCGTTGTAGTTCTTGTATTCCTGGGCGGTGGCGGAGGGGTCGTAGTCCTTGCAGACCCAGATGTGCCACGACCAGAGGATGTTGCCGGAGGCGTCTTTTGCGGCGATGACCGCGTTGCCGTCCTTCAGGGGAGTGGGGGTAAGGATTCCGATGCAGTTGTCCGGCTCCGATTCATAGAATACGGCGCCCGGGATCACCGACCCCTTGGCCGGAGCCGTCGGGGTGCCGGTGGATTCCCACAGCACTTCCACCTTGCTGATGCCCGAGATGCCCAGCGTGCCTGTCCCCTTGGCCGCCTTGAAATAATACAGGCCGCTCTTGGGAATGATGTAGCAGTTGGATGTCCCTTCCCGGGAAAGGCAGAAATTGACGTAGATCGTGCACTCGGCGCTCTTGTCCCCGGCCCTGGCGGTAATGGTGACCGTTCCGGCCGAGAGGATGTGGACCCATCCGTCCTGCTCGACGGTGGCGATCGTCTCGTCGGAGGAGGACCACTTGACGGGAACATCCGCCGGATCGACCGTGGCCGTCAGCTGGCGGTCGGAACTGAAGAGGTGGATGGAGGTCTCATCGAGCGTGATGGAATTCACCTCGACGACGGGCTCGCCCGGATCTTCGATCGGGTGGCCGGGGGGTATTTTTTCGCAGGAGATGACGCAGAGCGACAGGATTGCCGGGATGGAGAGAAAGAGCAGTTTCTTCATTTCAGTGATGTCTTCTATTTCCGCAAAGTTAGTATTTTTTTCTGTCATGGGCCGCGGAGGAGGAGGAATCTTCCTGATTCATTATAAATTGGTAGAAAAAGTAGGATTTCAGAAGGGAATTTCACTAAAAATTGCTATTTTTGCAGGCTATTTTATAACAAATCGATTTATTATAATGAAAATCAATTCTTCTGATGCTCTTGCAAGCATCCGGCAGGAAGCCCTCAAGGCGCTTTCCGTCAGGGAGCAGAGCAATGAAACCGTATCGGAGGAGGCGGCGGGACTCGAGAAGGGGACACCCCGGATGCAGATCCTATGCTGCGGCGGTACCGGCTGCAAGGCCTCCGAGAGTGCCAGAATCGTCGAGAATTTCCGTGCTTCGCTCCAGGAAAAAGGCATCGCCGACAAGGTGGACGTCGTCGTTCCCGGCTGCTTCGGATTCTGCGAGAAAGGCCCCATCGTCAAGATTATCCCGGACAACACGTTCTATACGTCGGTCCGTCCCGCGGACGTGGAGGAGATTGTCACCTCCCACATCATCGGCGGACGGAAGGTCGAACGCCTCCTCTATAAGGATCCCGGCACCGGAGAGCATATCAGCGACTCCAAGCATATGAATTTCTACCGCAAGCAGATGCGTATCGCGCTTCGTAACTGCGGTTTCATCAATCCCGAGGATATCCGCGAGTATATCGCCCGCGACGGCTACAAGGCCCTGGCCGACAGCCTGCAGCGCGACAGTCTCGAGGTACTCGCCGACATCAAGGCCAGCGGTCTCCGCGGCCGCGGCGGCGCCGGATTCCCCACGGGGATCAAGTGGGAGATCGCCCGCAAGTTCGACGCCCCCGACAAGTATGTCGTGTGCAACGCCGACGAGGGTGACCCGGGCGCCTTCATGGACCGTTCCATCATGGAAGGCGACCCCAACTCCGTCATCGAGGCAATGATGATCTGCGGCTACTGCATCAATGCCAACCACGGACTGATCTACATCCGCGCGGAGTACCCGCTTGCCGTCGAGCGCCTCAAGATCGCCATCGCCCAGGCCCGTGAATACGGCCTGCTCGGCGAGCATATTCTCGGCACTGACTTTAATTTCGACATAGAGATTCGATATGGCGCCGGCGCGTTCGTCTGCGGCGAGGAGACGGCCCTCATCCATTCGATGGAAGGGAAGCGCGGCGAACCCACGCTCAAGCCGCCGTTCCCGGCCGAATCCGGCTATTTCGGCCATCCGACCAACGTCAACAACGTCGAGACCCTCGCCAACGTCCCGGTGATCCTTACCAAGGGACCGGCCTGGTTCTCCTCAATCGGCACCGAGAAATCCAAGGGTACCAAGGTCTTCGCCCTCGCGGGCAAGATCAACAACGTCGGCCTCATCGAGGTTCCGATGGGCACCACCCTCCGGGAGATCATCTACGACATCGGCGGCGGCGTGAAGAACGGCAAGAAGTTCAAGGCGGTGCAGACCGGCGGTCCTTCCGGCGGCTGCCTCACCGAGAAGCACCTCGACATTCCCATCGACTATGAGAGTCTGGCTGCGGCCGGTTCGATGATGGGTTCTGGCGGTATGATCGTGATGGACGAAGACGACTGCATGGTGTCCGTGGCGAAATTCTTCCTCGAATTCACCGTGGACGAGTCCTGCGGAAAGTGTACGCCCTGCCGCATCGGCAACCGCCGGATGCTGGAGATCCTGACCCGCATCACGGACGGCCGCGGCAAACCGGAGGATATCGAGAAGCTCGAGACTCTCGCGAAGGTCATCAAGGACACCGCTCTCTGCGGCCTGGGCCAGACCTCCCCGAACCCCGTGCTTTCGACCCTCGCCAACTTCCGCGAGGAATACATCGAACACGTGAAGGACCACGTCTGCCGCGCCCATAAGTGCAAGGCCCTCCTTACCTACAGCATCGACCCGGTGCTCTGCAAGGGATGCAGCGCCTGCGCCCGCGGCTGCCCGGCCGAGGCCATCGTCGGAGAAGTCCGCAAGCCGTTCGTCATCAACCCCGAGAAGTGCATCCGCTGCGGAATGTGCCTGTCGCGCTGCAAGTTCGGAGCCATCAAAGTCATCTAAAGGAGAGAGCACATTATGGAAAATATGATCAATCTTACCATAGACAACCGTCCCGTCAGCGTGCCCAGGGGTACGACGGTCCTGGATGCGGCCGCTTCCGTGGGAATCGACATCCCTGCGCTCTGCCACCTCGACCTGAAGGGAACCTGTGTCAAGAACGCCCCGGCCTCGTGCCGGATCTGCGTGGTGGAGGTGGAGGGCCGCCGCAACCTGGCCCCTTCCTGCGCCACCCAGTGTATGGAGGGTATGGTGGTGCACACCAATTCCGCCCGCGTCATCCGCGCCCGGAAGACCGTGGCCGAACTGATCCTCTCCGACCACCCCAACGACTGTCTGACCTGCGCCAAATGCGGCGAGTGCGAACTGCAGGCGCTCGTGATGCGCTTCAACATCCGCGAAATGCCGTACAAGGGCGAGCAGTCGAGCCGGAAGCACGAGCAGACGGTCTCCATCACCCGCAACATGGACAAGTGCATTCTCTGCCGCCGCTGCGAAAGCGTCTGCAACAACGTGCAGACCGTCGGCGTCCTGGGTGCCGTCCGCCGCGGATTCGACACCACGATCGCCCCGACCTTCGACAAGATGTTCGTCGACTCGGACTGCACCTACTGCGGCCAGTGCGTCGCGGTGTGCCCGACCGGCGCCCTCACCGAGCGTGACAATACCGACCGTCTCCTGGACGACATCTGCAATCCCGACAAGATCGTCATCGCGCAGCCCGCACCCGCGGTCCGCGTGGCCCTCGGCGAGGAGTTCGGGATGGAGCCCGGCACCATCGTCACCGGCAAGCTGGCGACCTCGCTGCGCCGTCTCGGCTTCGACTATGTATTCGACACCGACTTCGGCGCCGACCTCACCATCATGGAGGAGGGGGCCGAGATCCTGCACCGGCTCAAGGCCTTCCTCGGCGGCGACAAGAGCGTAAAACTTCCGATCATGACGTCCTGCTGCCCCGCCTGGGTCAATTTCTTCGAGCACAACTATCCCGACCTGCTGGAGTATCCTTCTTCGGCGAAGTCTCCCGCTCAGATGTTCGGCGCCATCGCCAAGACCTACTGGGCCCAGAAGATGGGGATTCCGCGCGAGAAGCTGGTGGTCGTCTCGATCATGCCCTGCCTCGCGAAGAAGTACGAATGCGAGCGGCCCGAATTCTCCGTGGACGGCAATCCGGATGTGGATTACAGCATCTCCACGCGTGAACTCGGACGCCTCATCAAGCGCTCCAACATCGACTTCAAATCGCTGCCCGACAGCGATTTCGACAAGCCGATGGGCGAATCCTCCGGTGCGGCCGCCATCTTCGGCGCCACCGGCGGCGTGATGGAGGCGGCCCTGCGTACGGTCTACGAAGTGTATACCGGCAAGACGCTGCCGCGTCTGGAATTCACTGCGGTCCGCGGTCTCGACGGCATCAAGGAGGCGACGATCGACCTCGCCGGCTTCCCGCTCAAGATTTGCGTGGCCCATACCCTCGGCAACGCCCGTATCCTGATGGACAAGCTCCGCAAGGGCGAGCTCGACTACCACGTCGTGGAAGTGATGGCCTGCCCGGGCGGCTGCATCGACGGCGGCGGACAGCCCTACCATCACGGCGATGTGGAGGTCATCAAGGCCCGTGCCGCCGCGATCTACCGCGAGGATGAGGGCAAGCCGGTCCGCAAGAGCCACGAGAATCCCGACATCCAGAAACTGTACAAGGATTTCCTGGGCGAGCCGCTGGGCGAACGCTCCGAGAAACTCCTCCATACCCGTTATTTCGATAAATCCGTCAAATAGTTATGGCTGAATTGAAAATATCCTGCGAGGCTATCCGCCAGGTGGAGGAGACTTGCGAAAAATTCCATAATGATCCCGGTGAACTGATCTCGATCCTGCACGAGGTGCAGGGCCGCCTCGGCTATCTGCCCGAGCCCGTCCAGCGCGTCATTGCCGACAAGCTCGGCATTCCCGCGCAGAAGGTCTACGGCGTCGTGACGTTCTACTCGTTCTTTACGATGACCCCGAAAGGCCGGATTCCGATCTCGGTCTGTCTCGGTACGGCCTGCTATGTGCGCGGCGCCGACAAACTCCTCGAGGAGTTCAAGCGCGTCCTCGGCATCGAAGTCGGCGAGACGACCCCCGACGGCAAGTTCTCCCTGGACTGCCTGCGCTGCGTGGGCGCCTGCGGCCTTGCCCCGGTGGCCACCATCGGTGAGAAGGTCTACGGACGTCTCAATCCTTCCGACATCCGCAAGATCGTCGACGAGATTCCGGACTAAGGCAGTGAAATACGGCTCAGGATGCCCTGAAGATGGGCGATAGCGAGCCCGTAGTTGGTGATAGGCACTCCCGCAAGGAGTGCCTTTCTCGTGCGGGCGCGAACGAGCGACGCCGTAGCCACGCACGCCCCGCAGTGGATGATCAGGTTGTACGCTGAAAGGTCTTCCGGGAAGTCGTTCCCCGCCGCGATATCAATTTTCAGACCGTCCTCCTGCACCTCATGCCCGTCATTCCGGACCTGATCCGGAATCTGTGCGACTCTCCGCCGCAACAGCGCCGGGATCTTCACCCGGCCGATGTCCTCCGTGTCGGGGACGTGGGTGCAGGCCTCGGCGATGAGGACGCGGTCGCCGGGACGGAGCCGGTCGATGGCCCGGGCACCTTCGACAAAGACGCGGATGTCGCCCTTGGCCGCCGCGAGCAGCACGGAGAAGGAGGTGAGGGGACATTCCGATGAAATGGCCGCATCGACGGCCTTGAAGACCTGCGAGTCGGTGATGACGAGATCCGGCAGTTTCCGGAGTCCGTCCAGGGCCGCCTGCAGGCCGGAAGGCTGGCAGCAGACAGGAATGCAGCCCGCGTCGAGCAACGCGCGGATGACCTGCACCTGCGGCAGGATGAGACGGCCCTTGGGGGCCTCGCTGTCCTGCGGCATGACAAGGACGACGGTGTCGCCGGGCCGCACGAGGGAGCCGAGAAGGGAGCGCTCTTCCGCATCGGGACGGGCGGATTGGAGCCGGCTCAGGAGCAGGGCAAGGCTGTCGTCGTCTATGGTGCCGCCGGAAGGAATTTCCACCACCGGGACGTCGGCTTTGCGGAGCATTTCAGCCCATCGGTCGTCCTCGGGATGGCCGGAGCGCAGCAGCACGGCGATGTCGGTGCTGTCGATGACGCGCTCCGTGAGACGCCGCCGCTCCTCGCCGAGCGGGCTCCTGTCGTCGTAGCCGGCCGTATCGACCAGCACGCAGGGGCCCAGCCCCGGAAGCTCGATGCGCTTCCGGACCGGGTCGGTCGTCGTGCCGGGCATCGGGCTCACCAGCGAGACTTCCTGCCCCGCCAGCGCGTTGACCAGCGTGGACTTCCCGCTGTTGGCAGCCCCGAAAAAGGCGATTTGAAGCGGCCCTGTCACTACTGTACTTTTGTAACGATGGGTTTGCCGTCGGCGTCGATCAGGGGAGTGAGGCCCCCGCCGTAGCCGCGGCAGACATACAGGTAGTTGACGCCGGTCTCTTTGTCGATGATGACGACGGCGTCGGTCATCAGGCTCAGGCCTTCCCGTTCCTTGATGTCAAATCTGTCTTTTTTCATATTCCATTAAAATCTAAAGTCCCTTTCGCCGGCTTCGATGCGGGCGAGACGCTCGACGGTGACGTCGCGGACGCGTCCTTCCGGAATGTCCCCCAGAGAGGCGGCAATCATCCGTTCGCCTTCCGCCCGGGTCGCCGGTGAGGCGTAGTCCATTAAATATTCTTTCAGCGTCATCAGGGCGTTGGGCGTGCAGCAGAGACTGATCTTGCCGCTCTTGCAGAGCGACATGAAACGGTCGCCCGTGCGTCCTTCGCGGTAGCAGGCCGTGCAGAAGGAGGGGATATGGTCCTGCTCCAGCAGCCAGCGGACCACGTCATCCAGCGGCCGCGTATCCGAGACGTCGAACTGCGCCGTCTCGTTGTGCCGTTCCTCCGTCGTATAGCCGCCGACGCTGGTGCGCGACCCGCCGCTGATCTGCGAAACGCCGCAGTGCAGGAGCTGTTCCCGCATCCGGGCCGATTCCCGCGTGGACACGATCATTCCCGTATAGGGCACCGCGACCCGGAGCACGGCCACCAGTTTGCGGAAGATGTGGTCCGGCAGGGCGTCCGGGAAATCCTCCGTCGAGATGTCGTCGGCCGGGCAGATGCGCGGGACACTGATCGTGTGCGGCCCCACGCCGAACCGGGCTTCCAGATGCTCCGCGTGCATCAGCAGTCCGACGAGTTCGTAACGGTATCCGCTAAGTCCGAACAGGACGCCGATCCCGACGTCGTCGCAGCCGCCTTCCTGGGCCCGGTCCATCGCCTCGGTATGCCAGGCGTAGTTGCTCTTGGGACCGGTGGGGTGCAGCCGCTCATAATTGGCGCGGTCGTAGGTTTCCTGGAAGAGGATGTAGGTGCCGATACCGGCAGCCTTGAGCTTGCGGTAGGATTCGACGTCGGTGGCCGCGATGTTGACATTGACGCGGCGGATGCCGTTGCCTCCCTCCCGGACGGAATAGATGGTCTTGATGGAGTCGAGAATGTATTCCAGCGGATTGTGGCGGGGGTCTTCACCGGCCTCTACCGCGAGGCGTTTGTGTCCGATGCGGATCAGCGCCCGGACTTCTTCGGCAATCTCCTCCTGGGAGAGTTTCCGCCGGGGGATGGTACGGTTCTTGGCGTGATACGGGCAGTAGACGCATCCGTTGATGCAATAGTTCGAAAGGTACAGCGGGGCAAACAGGACGATCCGGTTGCCGTAGAAACGCCGCTTGATGTCGGAGGCCAGGGCGTAAATCTTTTCTTCCAGATCGGGGTCGTCGCAGTCCATCAGGATGGCGGCTTCACGGTGGGTAAGCCCTTTGCAAAGGGCCGCCTTCTCCAGGATGGCCGTGACACGGGCCCGGTTGCCGCTTTCGGCGGCTGCTTCTTCGAGGGTCGCCAGCACTTCGGCGTGGTCGATAAACTCCTCGGCGTGAGGTGATGAGGGATTATACATAGCGTTTGTAGTCGCCGCGGGAGGAGGTGACCTCGAACCCGGCGGCGGAAAGATCTTTCAGGAGATTTTGGATTTGGCCGGCCGACTCCACACGGGGAGCGTTCTTGCCGTCGTACAGCGTATAGGCCTCCCGGTAAGGGGCCGGGGTGAAGTTGGGCATGATGACGTTGGCGCCGGCGCGAAGCCCTGCGATGCGGCCGCCGGGAAGCAGGGTGGACAGGGCGGTCGTCGAGGGAATGTTGGCTGACGGGAAGATCAGCCGCAGGATGCTGTAGAGGCGAAGTGTCGTCTCCGCACTGCCGGGTGCCCGGTCGGCGAAAGGCGTATCCCGCTGGGGAATGAACGGGCCGATCCCGATCATTTCGGGCCGGAAGGCCTGCATCAGGCGGATGTCGGCGATGAGGTGCTCCGTGGTCTGCCCCGGACTTCCGACCATCATCCCCATTCCGGTCTGGAAGCCGAGGTCCCGGAGGTCCTGCAGGCAGTCCAGGCGGGTCTGCAGCCGCATTTCGGCGGGATGAAGGGATGCGTAATGGGCCGGCGTGGCGGTTTCGTGGCGGAGAAGGTAGCGGTCGGCTCCGGCCTCCCGGAGGAGGCGGAGGGTCTCACGCGGAAGTTCCCCGAGCGAGAGCGTGATGGCTGCTTCGGGCCAGGCGGAGCGGATGGCGGCCACGGTATCGGCGAGCCGGAGCGCGGCCGCGGGATTTTCGCCGCCCTGCAGCACGAAGGTCCTCAGTCCCGTCGCCCAGGCCCGTTCGCAGCAGGAAAGGATCTCCTCCCGGGACAGGGAGTAACGCCGGATACGTGCGTTGGACCGCCGGATGCCGCAGTAGAGGCAGTCGTTCCGGCAGACGTTGCTCCACTCGATGAGCGCGCGGAGCCAGACCCTGCCGCCGAAGACCGCCCGGGAAACCCGCCGGGCGGCTACCGCGAGCGGCTCCGTCGTGTCCGGATCCGTCAGCAGCGCCCGGAGGCCTTCGTCCGGAAGGTCGCGTTCCCGTCCGAGTATTTCGACAAGGTCGTCCATCGCTCTGAAATATCTTTCAAATTTACCGAATTTTGTCGTGATATCAAACGGGTTTCAAAATTTGTGTGTATTTTTGTGAGTATGGAAATCAAGCCGGTCGCATACTATCGGGGCCCGTTCGGGAGCAAGTTCGGCATTCCGCGGCAGAGCGGGGTGGTGGAGGGACTCCGCGGCGAGATCGTCTTCGAGCCCGCTTTCCGCAGCCCGGACGCCGTCCGGGGGCTGGAGGGCTTCGGACGCGTGTGGCTGCTCTGGGGGTTTGAAGATTCCAGGGACAAAGCCCGGAATGACGCCGGGCAAAGTCCGGTGTCCCTGACGGTGCGGCCGCCGCGGCTCGGCGGGAACCGGCGCGTGGGCGTTTTCGCCAGCCGGTCACCCTTCCGGCCCAATCCCCTCGGACTGAGTTGCGTCACGCTCGAATCCATTACGGACGGGCCCGTGTTGCACGTCCTGGGCGCAGACCTGATGGACGGCACGCCCATTTACGACATCAAGCCATACATCCCGTACGCCGACGCTTTCCCGGAGGCGCGGGCCGGATTCGCCCCCGCGGCGCCTGCTCCCGTACTGGAAGTCGCTGAAGGGCCGCATTGGCGCAGTCCGTTCGACGAGCGGGATACGGCGACGCTCAAGGAGATTCTCTCCCTGGATCCCCGTCCGGCATTCCATAACGACCCCGACCGGGTGTACGGTCTTCCTTTCGGCGGTTACGACGTGCGATTCCGCGTGGAGGGGGAGAGACTGATCCTGCTGGAGGCGGTCAGGGCATAATTTTTGGAATTCTCCCCGGAAATCATTAAACTTGCAGAATTCAACGAGATAACGAATGAAACGCTTTCTGATATTAGCTCTGCTCCTTGCCGCGACGCTTTCCGTCTCCGGGCAGCCCAATCCCGCCAAGAAGAACCTTGTCCTGAAGGAATGGAACACCGACGCCCGCGGTGCGGGGAAGCGGCTCGACCATATCACGACTTACAACGCCGACGGCAAGAAGATCGAGGAGATCGAATACACCGCCACGGGTCAGAAATGGCGCAAGCGCTACGAGTATAGCGGTACCAAATGCATCAAGGAACTGGTCTACGACGAGCGCAACCGCCTTGTCTCCATCAAGAAATACGAGTATGACGCCCTGGGCCGCAAGAAGACCCAGTACAACTACGATGCAAAGGGGAAACTCCTCACTATCAAGACCTTCGAGTACCTCACTTCGAATGCTGACTGACACGCTTGCCGCCCTGGAGCCCATCACGCTGGCGGAAATGGATACCGTCACCCTGATGAACCGGATCGACACCAAGTATGTGACGACGGTGCCGGTCCTGGAGAAACTGCTTCAGCATGCGGCGGCCCTCGGCTACCGGGTCCTCGAGACCGAAGGCGCGCGGCTCTGCGGATACGATTCCGTCTACTATGACACGCCCGATCTGAAGATGTTTACCGACCATCGCAACCGCAAACTCGTCCGCCAGAAAGTCCGCACCCGCGTCTATCTCACCTCCGGCTCCACTTTTCTGGAAATCAAGCGCAAGAACAATCACGGCCGCACCCGCAAGAAACGGACGCCCGTTCCCGGAGAGGCCTTCCGGGACTTTCGCGGATTCCCAGACGCCGCGGCTTACCTGGCCGTCAAGTCGGATTATACCGCCGCGCAGATTTCCCCGGCGATGGAAACACGCTTCGACCGCATCACCCTGGTCAATGCCGCCAGGACCGAACGGATGACCCTCGACACGGCCCTCCGATTCACCAACCTCCGGAACGGTGCTGCTGCCGAACTTCCCGGCGCCGTCATCATTGAGCTCAAGCAGGACGGCCGCGTCCTGAGCGATATGAAGCGGATTCTCCGCTCCCTCCGCGTCAAGGAACTCCGTGTCAGCAAATACTGCATCGGAACGGCCCTCACCGACCCCGCCTGCCGCCCCGGCCGTTTCAAGCTCAAAATCAGGTCTATATTGAAAGTAATTAAATCCAATTAAATCAATAATATGTTGTATCAGTGGATAAAACCGTGGCCGCCCGTGGCCTCGTGAACAGGAGGGATGGAGGAGCGAAGCTCCGGAAGTTTTAGGAACTGATACAACATATTATAAATACAATGCAAAATGTTTAAGAGAATCACAGTTTTGATCCTGTCGTCCGTGCTGATGCTCGCGGGAGCGTCGGCGGCCCTTGCGCAGGACAGCCTCGCGGTCGACGAAACGGCCATCGACGCCGAGAATCCCGTCATCGACGACAACTTCATCGACGCGGCGACCATCCTCGACGCCCAGATGACCACCTCGCAGGAATTGCAGGAACTCTGCATCCGCTTCTTCCTCAACCTCATCGCCTGCTGGATCGTCGTTCACTTCTTCTACTACAGGAAGAGCCGCCGGAGAGACTACTACTTCACCTTTATGGTATTCTCCTCCGCGATGCTGATGCTCCTCTATATGATGGGCAACGTCGAGGTCGGCGTCGGCCTTACGCTCGGCCTGTTCGCCATCTTCGGTGTCATCCGCTACCGTACCGAGACCGTTCCCATCCGGGAGATGACCTATCTCTTCGTCATCATCGCCCTTGCAGCCATGAACGGCCTGGCGCCTCTGTTCGCCATCCATGGGGCGCAGGGAGCGCATCCCGCCTATGCCCTGATCTATGGCAACGTGGGCGTGATGGCCCTCGCCAACGCCCTCGTCATTCTCCTCATCTGGATTCTCGAGAGTGAGCGCCTGGTCAAGCACACTTCCACCAAACTGGTGCTCTACGACCGCATCGACCTGATCGTTCCGGAGCGTCGCGCCGAGCTCGTCGAAGACCTCGAGAAACGCGTCGGCGTCAAGGTCGACAGCCTCGAGATCGGTCACGTCGACTTCCTTCGCGACGCCGCCTACATCAAGATTTATTACACCCTCGGGAAAGGGGAGTCCAACAGCATCGATACCCTGACCCGTGCAAAAGATTTCGTTCAATGAAAAAAGCGCTGTTGCTGACTGTCCTCCTCGTCACCGCCTGGACCGCCCGGGCCGGGGATGACGTCTCCGATTTCCGCGGTCGCGTCTCCGTCGGCGTCGAAGGGAAACTGGTCAGGGGCCTTACCCTGTCCGTCGAGGAGGAATTCCGCTTCAGCAACAAGTGGACGACCTTCGACCGCATCCATTCCACCCTGGGGCTGCAGTACAAGGTCTGTCCGTATTTCTATGTCGGGGCCGGATTCACGATGATCAACAACTTCAAGCCGGCCACGCGGACCTGGGTCCACAAGGAGCGGGTATACCTCGATCTGACCGGTCGCTACAAGGTCGGCATCGCCACCTTTACCCTCCGGGAACGCCTGCAGATGACGCATCGCAACGGCAACTACAACCGCACCGAAACCACGCCGAACCTTCTCGCGCTCAAGTCCCGCTTCAAGGTCAAACTGGATTTCGGAGCCCTGGAGCCTTACGCCGCATTCGAGGTCCGCAACATCTTCAACGGTCCCACAGGCACGGTGGGTGACTTCGACGAAGAGGAGGGAATGTACTCCTATGTTCACACCGGCTACACCAACAAGTATTTCGACCGCTTCCGCGCCAACGCCGGCCTCGTCTGGAAGATCACGAAACATCACGCCCTCGACCTGTATTTCATCGGCGATTACGTCCAGTACGTGACGATCGATACCGACAGGACGCAGCAGTTTCTGAAATCCCGCACCGTCGACCGCGGCTTCATCTCCACCCTCGGCCTGGGATATACGTTCCGGTTCTAGAATTTGAGGTCGACGCCGAAGTTGAAGGCGAACTTGAATCCGTGCGTCAGGCGGAAGAAGCAGTCGACGCGGAACATCCTGAGAATATTCGTAACACCAGCCCCTACCTCGACGTAGGGGTATTTCAATTCGTGCAGGCCGTCGGGGAACCGCATCATCATTCCGTCGCGGTTCTTGGGGGAGAGATATCCGTAGGTGGTCCTGAGGGTGAAGACTTCCTGGAGCTGCAACTTCTTGATACCGGGGATCTTCCCGAGGAAGAAGCCGCCGAAATTGTGCTCCCAGAAGAGGGTGACCCAGCTGTCGGAGACAAATTCGTAGGGCAGCATGCAGGAGAAGGAATTCCCGTCGTAGAACCAGTTGCCGTTGCCCTCGTGCAGTTTGAGCATCAGGTAGGGGAGCCGGCCCTGGATGTGTCCGCCGTTGAGGCGGATCTTGGAGATGCCGACCGGGGGAAGCCGCAGCTTCCAGTCCATCGTGGCCTCGGTGGTGAAGAAACTGTAGTCGCGGGGGGTGATGCCTTTGAACGCCCCGATCAGGTCGAGGGTGACGACGGGGTATTTGCTGTAGAAGTTGTTCTTGTCGAAGACGCCCCGCGTGAAGGTTTCACCCCAGGACATCCGCGCCTGGAGGTGGAGCCGGTTGGCCGATACGTTGCGGAGGTTCCGCCCGTCGGGCAGGATCAGCGGGACGTGCTTGTTGGAATAATAGGTGAAGTGCTCGAGACTGACGTTGCCGGTGAATCCTTCGGTGAATTCGTGGGAATAATTGGCCTCCGCCCGGAAGACGGGGCTGTATTTTCGCCGGCCGGCGATCTCGAACAGAGAGTTGAACAGGTTGCTTCCGTTCTCGGCGATGAGGCCGCCGCCCTTGCCGAGCTGCGCCATGTCGTACCCCGCGTCGACGGTGAGTTTCCGGAAGGGCTGATTGTCGAACATCACCTCCATCATACCGCCGCCTTTCCACTGATGGTCGCGGAAACCGTAGGCCGTATAGCCGGACAGACGGATTTTCCGGCTCGTCTCCTTGGTCGTGCGGAATCCGAGGCGCAGTCGTACGCCTTCCACGTCATTGAAGGAGATGAGTTTGAAATACGGCCCGAATCCAACGTATTTGGCGTCGAGGTAACCGGTGGCGAACATGTTGATGAGTTTGTACATCACCTTGTAGGTCGGGGAACGCTGCACGGAATCGATCATCGTGTAGATCCCTTTTTCCCGTTCGGAAAGGGAGAAAGGCCTTTCCTTTTCCCAGAAAGCGTTGCTGTGGAATCCGGCGTCTTCCTCGACGGCGACCTTGAATTTCCGGCTCTCCCTTGTGCTGGTGGTGTCGATCATCGCGATGGCATCTTCCCCGAGGACGGGGTCGGTATAGGCGATCTCGCGCCGGCCCAGTAGCGCGATCATCTTGGAGGAATCCCGCAGCGAGATGCTGAAGTCGGCATACATTTTTTCGTGGCTGTGGAACCAGGTGCTGTCGCCGAGCCGCCGATGCTCGACATCCAGCACGATGTCGCGGATCCAGTTGACCTTGCCCTCTTTCTTCATCTTGGCGTGGATCTCCCGGAGCGCCCATTCTTCCGCGTCGATGAGCATTTCACCGTCGAAAGCGGGGGAGGAGATGCCGTTCTTGGGGTGGAAGCGGATCCGGTAGGTCTTGCGGGCGTCTACCTGCAGACTGTCGATGAGGAAGTAATTGTAGAACAGCGTGCCGCCGGTAGCGATCGGCGAGGGGAATTCGGCATCGAAAGCGTTGATGAAATTCTCGTAGAAATTGATCTTGAGCGGGAGCGAGCCGGTGTACTGCTTGAGGGTGTTGGTCGGGTTGAGGCCGGAGATGCGGCTGGCCTCAATGATCTCGCTGGTCTTTTCGGGACGGGTGGTGTGGTAGCGTCGCGCGGTGCTTTCGGCGATCAGGCCCGGAAGGTAGGTTTTCCCCGTGACGGCGGAGGTGTCGGTATAGTCGTAGACGAAGTGGAAGGCCTTGGGCAGCAGGGCTTTGAATACGCGGTCCTTCGGGTTGGCGAGGTCGAGTTCGATCTTCGTGTAGGTCTTGCAGGTGTAGGTGGATTTCCTGTCGGGATTGTTGCGGTCGCGGGCTTCGTCGATGCATTTGAGGATCCGCTTCATGTAGCGGTTGTCGGGCTTGACGACGGCGGCCTTGAGTTCGTTCTCGATGAGTCTGAGTTTGAAGTCGATCTCCGAGAAACTGCCGGGGACGATGACGAAGGACCGGGACTCGTAGCCCAGCAAGGAGGCGGTGAGGATGTTGGAGGACAGGTCGCGGGTCTCGAAGGAATAGTAGCCGTCGAGGTCGCTGGTAACGCCGACGGTGGTGCCTTCGAGGTATACGGCGACGAAGGGAATCCCTTCTCCGGTATCCTTGTCCGTGACCCGCCCTTTCACCCGGGTGAGCTGCGCGAGCGCCACGGACGCCGATACCGTCATCAGCAGTATGACCGCGATCCATTTCTTCATAAACTTTCAAAGTTAATCATTTTATCCTATTATATGAAAATTAGTTGCATCCGCGATGCAACTAATTTTTTTGTATATTTGCAAATAGGTTGTTTAAGTTTCGCATTTGTACGAACAACCTTATTTAAAGCCTGAGAGGGCGACCGGTAAATAATGAAAGTAAAACGCGTTCTCAAGACCAAATACCGCAGGATCCTGCAGGGGATAGGGATTGTCACCCTTCTTTTTATCATCGGGATCATTCTGGAAAAGGCCTGCGTGCAGCGCCCGAAGAAGGGCTCCCGGAAAGGGGAGGAGCCGATCGAGGTCGTCATCGGACACAATAAGATCGTCGGTGTCGCCTCCTGCCGGAAAGAGTTCGATGACTCCAACAACGTGCAGCTCGTCGCGGCGGAGCGGTACGGCGTCAAGCCCGTGCAGAACCGGCACGAGGCCGATTCCCTCAAGGATGTCCTGATCCTGCTGGAAGACAGCGGGGTGTATGTCATCGACTCGCTGACGCATTCGATCCCGTATCTTACTTTCGGCGCCAAGGAGGTGCTCGACAAGATTGCGGTGAATTTCCGCGATTCGCTTTATTCGAAGGGCTGCATGCCGTGCCGGCTCGTGGTGACTTCCGTGCTCCGTACGAAGGATGATGTCGCCGTTCTCCGTCGCCGCAATGTCAACGCGACGTCCAATTCTACGCACTGCTACGGCACTACGTTCGACATCGCCTACGGGCGGTACGAGACCTCACCCGCGCCGAAACCCGAAGGGCTCCGCGCACTGGAGCCCTGGGAGATGAAGAAGGTGCTGTCCGAAGTGCTGCGAGACCTCCGCAACGAGGGCTATTGCTACGTCAAATACGAATTCAAGCAGCCCTGCTTCCACATTACCGCCCGCCGGTAATTAGGAGAGGGAAATAGATTTCAACTCTTAAAGTGTATACGTCTATGAAAAAAACAATTCTACTTCTGCTGGCCGCATTGGCCTTTTGCGTTTCTTCCCGGGCGCAGGAATCCGTTTCTCAGGATGTCCGTTCGAAGCGCCCCGTTTTTCTGGGGGTAAACGGTGCCGTATCGGCTCCGATCGGTCTCGTCGAGAATAGGGGCGGACTGGTCTTCGGGACCGGTTTGAAAGCGGGGCTCGACTTCGCCTATCCCATTTCTGACAATTTTGCGATGGGGGCGTATCTCAATCTCGGAGGGGGACCGGCTTTTTCTCTGGGCATGAACCATCAGGCCGGGATCTCCCCGGGGCCTTTTCTTGATGTCAAAGCCGGTCTCCTGATGTTGGCCGGCGATCTTAGAAATCGTCCGTACATCATCGGAATCGCCCCGTTTACCGGAATCGGTATTTGCGGTAAAAAAGCGAGTGATCATCTTCTGCCTTATCTGCCGGCAGAAGTCCGTTTTGGCCGTGTCCTTAGCGACAATCTTTACATTACCGGCAACCTGAATATAGGCGTGTCGGGTCTTGTCTTAATGTTCGAGCCCGGCATCAGTATCGGTTACAATTTCGGGCATAGACTCAAAAAGTGAGGAAGTATTAAATCACCTGCTGCTTCCGTCTCCAGTTCAACACCGGGAGGAGGAAGGAGATGATCGCGGCGCCGAGCCAGAACCAGCTCACGTAGGTGTAGTCGTGCGTGCCGGCCGCCGTGATGTGGTTGTCGAGCAGGAGACCCGTTACGACGTTCTGCAGACCCGCCGCGGCGTAGGAGGCCATGCCGACGATGCCGAGGGCGGCGCCGGTCGCCTGACGGGGAACGAGATCCACGGCCATCAGACCGCCGAGGAAGCTGATCAGCACGCCGATGGCGATGCCGAAGAGCACCATTGCGAGGATGTTGACCCATTTGGCCGGTCCGCCGAAGAGGAACAAGGCCAGCGCGATGGCTTCCAGGATACCCGATACGAATGCGGGATACTTGCGGTCGCCCTTGAAGACGAAATCGGACAGCCATCCGGAGACCACGGTGCCGATGATGCCGAAGATCGGGTTGATGCCGATGATCGTGGCCGCCTCCGCCAGGGAATATCCCTTGGCTTCCTGGAGGAAGATGGTGCCCCATTCATTGATGGCGTAGCGGCTCATATACATGAACGCGCTCGCCAGGGCGAGGATCCAGACGCCGGGATTCTTGATGACGGCCTTCTGCATCAGTTTGGTCTGACGGCGCTTCTCCTCCGCGGAGAGGGCCGCTTCTTCCTTCATCTCGCCGGCAAGCACTTCGATGGGCGGCAGGCCCTTGCTCTCCGGGGTGTCGTGCAGGAAGAAGAGGATGATCAGGACGCCGAGGGCACCGGCCAGGGCGGCTCCGAAGAAGCCCCACTTCCAGCCGAAGGCGGCGACGAGCATTCCGACGAAGACGAACGAAAGGCCTTCACCGATGTTGTGCGAGGAACTGAAGAAGCCGTAGAACGTGCCGCGTATCTTGAGCGGGAACCAGCGGCTCAGGCCGATGATGGCGGGCGGGGCGCCCATCGACTGCGCCCAGCCGTTGATGGCCCAGCAGATGGCGAAGCTCACGAACAGGATGGAGGTGAAAAATCCACCCTTGAGCGCGCTGACGCCGAGGATGCCCATGATGAAGTTCATCGCCACGGAAACGATGAGGCCGCTCGCCATGAAACGCTTGATGTTGGAGCCGTCGCAGAGGAATCCGTTGACGAACTTGCCGCAGGCGTAGGCCCAGTAGAGGCAGGCGCCGATGATACCGAGCTGGGTGGCGTTCAGCAGGCCCGCATCGATAAGCGGCTGCTTCATCACGCCCATCGACAGGCGGCACACATAGTAAAGCGCGTATCCGAACGTTCCGGCGAGGAATGTCTGGAACCGGAGGCTCTTGTACTTCTTCTGTACTTTTTCGGCCGGGACCGCCACCGCGGACGGTTCACTTACCTTGAAAAAATCTAAAATTGCCATATAATTCTTGAAACCTTTATTCCAAATCATACAAATATAGCAATTCTTCTTGAGAATCTCTCCTTTTGTCATCCGATTTTGACTATCTTTGCGTCGTGAAAGATTTTCGTGTGATTGTGGCAGCGTGTCTGCTGTGTGTCCTGTCGACCGGCCTGCCGGCGCAGGAGATGAGGTCCGATACGGTCCGTGTCCGGAAGAAAGCGGTTCAAAAGCAGGGCTGGTCGGTGATTCCTTTCCCCAACGTGGGGTATACGACCGATGCCGGACTCAACCTGGGCGTTCTGCTCAATCTGTACGATTATGGCCGCGGAGCCGACAATATCTATCCGCTCCGGCATCAGCACCTCTGTATTTCCGGCGTCTATACGACAAAGGGCGCCTGGTATCTGCACGCCTATTACGATACCAGGAAACTGATCCCGGGAGTCCGGATGACGGGCGCGGCGACCTATAAGCAGGCCGTAGCCAGCAATTTCTATGGATACAACGGTATCGCATCTCCCTATCATCCCGAATGGGACATCAACAAGAAGCATCCGGAGGCTTTCTATTCGATCCGTCGCAGGACGGGCCGCGTCGCCGTCAACTTCCAGGGAGAGATTGTCGGCGGGCTCAAATGGCTCGCCGGGGCGACCTATCGCTATTTCGGGATGGAGGATTACCGGCGGAAGTCCTATGTCGAGGAGAACACGCTTTACCGGCTGTATCAGGATGCCGGTCTGATCCGTCCGGACGAGGCGTCGGGCGGTATGCTGCTGGAGGCGCGCGCGGGAATCGTCTTCGATACGCGGAACAACGACGAAGCGCCGACGCGGGGCATGTACGGCGAATTCTATATCCTCGGCAATGCGGATCTGCTGACGAAATACTATCATTACGGGAAGATCGTCGCCCACTGGCGGCATTATATCCCGTTATGGGGAGATCGCCTGATTCTTGCCTACCACATCGGATATCAGGGACTCTTCGCGGGGAGGCAGCCTTTCTATATGCTGCAGGATATCTCGACGCTCTATCCCATCGACTGCGACCTGGAGGGAATGGGCAGTTATCGGACGCTGCGCGGGACGATGTTCAACCGGATCCTCGCCGACAGTTACGCCTGGGCCAATCTGGAACTGCGCATCAAACTGTTCCAGTTCAACTTCCTGCGGCAGCATTTCGACGTGTATGTCAATCCTTTCGCGGACGCGGGCGCCATCACGGACCCGTTCCGGCTGGAAAAGCAGCGCTCGGCGGGGAATGATCTGATCTACAGCGGCAAGGAGGCCTGGGTGCACGGCAGCGCCGGCCTCGGTCTGAAGGTGCACGTCAACCAGTCGATGGTCATTTCTTTCGAGGTCGCCCGCGCCTTCAATCCCGCCCTCGTCAAGGGCGTCGGCATCGCAGTGACCACAGGGTATATCTTCTAGGGAACATCCCGTCGCTAAGGACGGCAGAGGGAGAGGATGCGGGTGAAGAGGAGGTTGAACGCGGCGGAGTCGAGGCGTTCCGGGTGGAACTGGACTCCGGCGACGGGCAGGGTGGAGGATTCGATGCCCTCGATGATGCCGTCGGGAGCCGTGGCGCTTACCCGGAAGCCGGGCGCAAGGTCTTTGACGGCCTGGTGATGGGAGGAATTGACGCCGAGAGAATCCACCCCGAGCACGGCCTTGAGACGCGATCCCGGCGCAAGTCCGACGGTGTGGACGATTTCCGTAATCCGCGGCCCGCCGCATTTGTGCTCGAGCGCCGACTCGTATTGGGTGGGAATATCCTGATACAGCGTCCCGCCGAAGTGGACATTGATCATCTGAAGCCCGCGGCAGATGCCGAAGACCGGCTTCCCGAGGCGTACGGCCTCGTCCAGCAGCGCGGATTCGAAGCGGTCCCGCTCCGGCTCGGTCTCCCCGCATTCCGGGAGGGGCTCCTCGCCGTAGCGCCCGGGCTCGATGTCGTCACCGCCGATCAGCAGCAGGAGATCCACCTTTGCCAGCAGGGATGTGGCCGTGGGACTGTCCGGAATCACGAGTGGCGTATGCCCGCCGCGCACGACGGCGTCGATATAGGTGCGCCCGACGGAAACGCTGCCTTCCCGGCAGGTCTCGGCGATGCCGACGGTCAACGGACCGTCCTTCCCGCCGCAGGAGGAGAGTAGGGGAATAACGAGCATCAGAACGTATATAAATTTTTGTCTCATAGCGAGTCGCTATCTTGAATTATACAAAATTAGTAAGTTTTGTATAGAGATGCAAAAAAAAGAGCGACACCGGGGTGCCGCTCGAAAAGGCTATCGATAGAACAACTTCAACATATTGATCGTAGCGTATGGCCCCGCCAGTTCATATGTACTTTCGATGAATATCTGACAGTTGGACGGCGTGAATGTCCCGTTCCCGGTCAGGTTGTCGAAACTTTGTTCCTTGTCGCTTTTCTCCGGGCTTCCCCGGGAAATGACGGTCGATCCTGCGAGTTTGATATTCAGAGTCGTCTTAACGTATATCAGGCCGGCCTTAAGGGTCTTTAACGACCCGTAAGCGGAAACGCTGACGGGAATGTTCTCCGGGATATTAAACTGAGTTTTGGACGTGATGTTGGCATCTCCGGATCCCATGACTCCGCCGATTTTGACGTATGTTGACCGGAAATCCACATTCCACGAACCTTTTTCCCAGGTGTCTTCCGTAAATGAAGTCGTCATCCAAGGCAACCCGGTCAGAATCCAGTTACGCTGAGCCGTGGCCTCGACACCGTCGAACGTGAAGGAGCATCTGAAGGTGTGGCTGCTCCAGCTCTGGCCGGTATAATCGGGTAAACTGAGCATACGGGAGCCGCTTGCGAAGTCGAAGGCGGTTTCTGCGGACGTGTCGTATTGGTACTTCTGGCTATGGGAGTATTTACTGTCCTGCAGAAGGGCGGGCGCCACATTGACCGTCACGGACGGATCGTAGATTGTAGAGCCGTCCTTGGTATTGGCGGTTGCCGTGCTGGCGCTCTGACCGTTGGTGCCTTTATAGCAATCGTAACTCGTGTAGCCGCCCGGAGTCACCGAGATGGACGGAGCGGGGGACACAGTCGTGCCCGAACCCTGTCTGGTCTTGATGGAAGAGCCGTTGGTGAGATTGCAGGTGGCGCTTACCGTGTATGTTCCTTGCGGAAGATAGGTATAGCCGTTTTCGACAGTCATTATGCCGGAGGCGGCATCCAGGCTCCGTACCACGACGTCGTCGCCGTTTTTGAGCTGTACGCTCCAGGTTCCCAGTTCGGCCGCTGCACCGGCGAGGCCGGGAATGGTGAGTTCGGCCTTCGTGCCCGTAAGGACACCGGCGTCATAGGTATGCGTCAGACTGACCGTCGGGGTGAAGTCCGCCAGAGAGAGTCCGACGGTTCCAAGCATGTAAATCTCCCCGGCTTCGGCCGTGAGGGTTCTGGTCGTCTGTGCCGTGTATACGTTTCCGTCTTTTGTCGTGACGGTAAAGGTAAATCCGTTGGTGTACGTTCCCGGTGCGATTACGACGAAGAATGTCGAATTCTTGGGAAGCGCACTCGTGCCGAGTGTGACGCTCGATGCTCCGCTGACGGAG
>ONSU01000016.1 GCA_900320545.1 uncultured Bacteroidales bacterium
AACATCAATTGATGGATTATTTGTATGCCGGAAGCATTAACACGATTCGAATGGAAACGTTGCTGTTCAAAAATGAAGTCCGATTGATTTCATGTTTAGTTAGAATGGGTGCTAATGGTATCAGAGTTGACAACTTGTCTAGTGGGGGGATGTCCTGTAGTGTTGATGTTAATACAGGTCAATTATCATCTAAAGCATATGATTTTCATCGTTTGAATGTTACTTATGATCAGCATCCACAGGGCGGTAAGTTTGAAGGGGTCACTATCCCCAATTGGGAAAAATGTGTAGCCACTGTTAAAGGGTTGGCCCCCAGATGTGGGAGATTTGCTAGATTGATCGGTTGGGACATAGCAATCTCCGAGAATGGAGAGCCGGTATTGATAGAGTGTAATATGATGGATTCTGGGTGTGAAAGCCTTCAATTAGACAATGGTCCTATGTTTGGTAATCTTACAGATGAAGTCCTTGAATATGTAAGAACTCATAAGAGAACAAGTTATTGTTAAAAAGAATGCCGTCTCCTCCACGGGAGTCGTACATCTGGGGAACCCAACCCTTTATCAGTTGGTCATTCTCGTTAACCGAGACATTGAAGTATCCAAAGTACTTTTTCAGGTTCGCAAGTTCTTCCCCATCCACATTGATACTGGAGAACATATTCCTCGTCGCAGCCTGGCTGACGAAGAAATCACTTCCCTTCATATCAAGCCAGGAGGCTGCAAGCAAGAGTCCAAACTTCTTCTTCAGAAGTTCTGCGGATTCCTGTGCAAACAGGGGGAAATCAAGTTTCCCGTTCCCATAATTGTGCGCGATGCACAGGAATTTCTTTGAACCATCGCTGGCAAAAGCATCCTTGCCCTTACTGCACTCACGGAAGAAATCATAGGCGGCAAATGCGGCGATAAGCTCGATATAATCGGCAGGGTTGCGTTGTTCTCCTCCTCCTGTAACGCCTTTCGCTCCACCTTTAAGGACATCACGACTTTCATTTGTAGTGCGTCCAAGCAGGTACAATCTCCTATACGCCTCATTAACAGTTTTATCACTGTTATAAAACATAAGGGCTGCCTGCGAGTTGATCGCGAAGTTCTCACTTTTAGCAATGACCTCATTCAGCGATGCGGTATTGACATCAAACCTGAAATACGAGGTAAGTACGATGGAACCGAAATAATTGCTCGCGATGATATCCTTAGATTCTCCGCCAATCAGTTTGCAGGCTTCGCGAAACGCCAGAGGAATAATCGGAATGGAGGATGCCCCGGTTCCACCAAAAACAGAGCCGAATACAAAGACGGGCTGGTTGTCAGCACTAAGAAGTATCTTCAAGAAATCACGAAGCTGGCTTGCCGTGTTGTCTCTTGAAGACTTGTAGGCTTCTTTAATGATAGCGTGGTACATCAGCATCGAGCCCATCTGGGTCTGGGCCCTATAACCATGCTTTAGATTCATTCGGCGAACGGAATCATCCAGGAAAATATCGACAAGATCTGAAACGTGCGTCTCATCATTATGCGCCCGCTCGTTTGAATAATTCGATATACTCTCGAACGAGCTGTCATCGGTATAGCCCGGAGTAAATTCATAATAATTGATGAATGCAGAAAAGAAGGTGTCGGACTTAGCCTTGTTACCATTCACTTTCTTATACGCATCAATTACTTCACGGAGACGGTCAAAGTTGCCATTGCCGCTGTCTGTATCCAAGGCCAGAATATGTACGTCCGTATTGTCATACATACCCATTGCGCACGTATGGACAAAACTTTCCAGACAGCGCATTCCTGTGCCGCCAATGCCTATCAAGAAAACATTCTTCATCTTTACGCTTTCTTAGGGAAAATGGATTCCAGTTTTGTCCCCACACGCGATAATTTGACAAGAAGGAATCCGACAATAAAGTACACAATGGCGGAAATGAATGCGCCGAGGAACAAATGAGTCATATATTTTGACACGAAAGCGGGAACCGTAATCCTGACCTTGAACATAAACCAGTTCAGGATAATGGCCCCTACAAAACTCACGAAACACATCACAAAAAACCAGATACGCCGCTTCTGACCTGACTTGTCATTCTTCCCCGGCTGCCACTTGATGAGGTGGATGATCAGCAGCATAAGTGCAACGCAGACAATCGCAAGAGCAATATCGGCAAGATAGGTTGATGAGATGGCACTGGATAAAGCCGGCGCTGTTTTAATAACTGTTTTCACAATGTTCGTCATAGTTGCTAGTATTACTTTCAATTATAAACTATATGTGCTTATATATAATGTATATATAATAGCCGTTTTTTTATCAATAGGGCTCATGTCCGGATCTTTCAAAACCTGGGAAATACTTTCCATAATGGAGGTATTTGTCGCCTCTGCCTTTGAAGATGTGATACTTCTCCATTGAAAGGCGGAGTTTAACTCAGCATTGGAAGAAAAATTATCGGACACTTTGGTAACAACGATATCCACCTTTAGGAGATTGGGCCAGTCGGAAGAAAGCGTATTTCCCACCCCGTCAAAATCCCGATCTAGGGTCAGGACAATCTCTCCATCTTCCTCGAAGGAGCGTTTGTCAACAGCAAAGACACCTTTTACGGGAGTAACTCTGTGTGCTGACGGCATAACCTTTGCCGACGCATTCACGCTGTCAACATATTCCTGGTAATCCTCTGCGATCAAATATGCCACAGGCTCGATCTCTTCTATCTTATAGCCATCACACCCGGAAAGATTCACGAAGATTCCCCTTGTAATGTACCGTTCTTTCAAAGATCCCTCAGAAAGATATGCCTTTATATCCTTCCAGGGAACCGCATATTCCTGCACCTCGCAGTCGGGATAAAGCCTACAATTATCTTCTACAGGTGATAAACTGACATTAATGTCCTGATCTTTTCCCTTCCTAAAAGCCACGGGGGCTCCGTTATTCAGATGCAGCATCTTCACGTCACCATTCTCGGGGGCACTTCTCACAAAGCGGTCGTAAATATTATTGGGCAGTTTTGAATCCGTAAACAGAAGATAAAAACGGAATTTGTTATACTTCCCGCTCTCCAGATAAGGTTCGCTAAAAATATAAATATCCCGCCCCTTTCTCAACCAGACTCTGAACTCTTCCGCCAGATAAGGATTATTCAGGTTATCCCTGGTCGCGTCTTTCATATAATACTCCCCATCTGTAATCAAGACAGCCTGACGATCTCCCGCCACAATATTGGCAACGGCCTGCTTAATATCGGCATGATTAACCTCTTTGATCGTGGACAGAAGTTGATATACTTTTTGAGGATCTTTTGTTTCTTCCGTGATTTTCGCTCCTTTAATGGAATAGAATGTTGGAGCACAATCAACAAAAGCCGGGCGCGTCTTCATATAATATTCCGACTTATAAGCCTCAGCCACACAGGTAGAGTAATCCACATAGAGATCGACATCCTTCACCATAGATGTAGGGGCCTCAGAGAAATTCAATTCGGCAAAATCTTTTATATAAGATAAGTCCTCTGAAATGTTACTGCCACAACCGAAAGCAACAATAAGAAGAATAGCCGGGATGAGGATACGACAATGCTTCATCATAATCAATAAAATAAAATATATACATAAAACGTATTATCGCTTCATCTCAAGATCCTCAATCTTTGATGTCTTCTCAGCCACAAATAGATGAATATACTTAATCATTGCAGCGATAAAACAAAAAACACCGATGAGCGTCGCAACGACAGCCCGGAACGAATAGATTACCATCATCCAGAAACAACCTGCAACGTTAAGGTTAAAGAACCAGGTTAAACCTAAGAGATTTGCATATCGCCAGCCGTACGGAGCAAAGAAAGCCACGGTGGTCAATATCCAGCCCCACGTCTTAGCCTCAGACAAACCAAACGTAATAAAAGCCACAAGCCCGGACAAGAGAATAGACACGGCAAGCGTCGTCAACATATCCCGCCGGGCCGCTTTTAAATTATCCCGCTCTTCTTGACGCAGCCGTTGATAGCAATCATCGCACAAGCACGGAGTGTATTTCGAGGCACACTCGTGACATAAGGCTTTCCCACACTGAGTACAGCTTGCGACTGCCTCCTCCTGAGGATGAAAGTAACACTTCATTTCCTAAAAGTTGTCCCGCAAGCTCCATAACGAGGGATAATAATAGAAAGTGTGGAGCTTCCACTTATCAGTCCTGTAGGTTCCGGAAAGACCCTGTATTATGATAAGGCATACCCCACACTCGTATGATAGTAGTGAGATACACTGCCAACATACAGAGTGATGAGTGTTGCTATCCTAATACAATGAAATTTTCCGGATTTCAGGACGGATGGCGTACACTTTCACCAAAAATATGTAAAGTCGTATTCGACAAAGCAAATATAAAACATTTTCTCTGCACAAACAAATCTTCTTTTAGTTTGTTGAGAACAAGCGCAAAGCCATCAATTGCATTTTTCTACATAATCAAAACGAATTCGTTTCGATTTTAGCGGATTCCATTGTTTGTTTCATTGTTTGTTCGTATATTTGCACTCCAGAACTGAAACAATGGCCGACAAGGATGCAACATTAGAACAAGTTGATGCTTTCTTGAAAGAGTTTCAAGTTAAAGCAAAAGTGTTCGGCATAGATTATAACATCGACAAAGAGGAAAACCAGCAAACACTATTTGACCTTGAAATTCCCGCAAGCAAGCGTGATGAGTACATCCTGTCATTAAAACCAGAGGATTATTACCAAGGACCAGATGTTAATGACTACGATCCCGATGAGGGCAATGTGTGGATGTTTGGAATCGGGATAAAGAAAAGAGGACGAGGCAAAAAGATACCGATTTATATCAAGATTTACATCACCAAGGTTAATGGAGCTCCTAATTATTGTATCTCGTTCCATATAGCAAAGTTTGAAATGACATTCCCTTATAAAGCCACGTTATGAAAAGTCCTTTTACCGACGGAAACGTCACGAAACATTTTAAGTACGAGACTTATACTTTTAGGAATGAAAAGTATACAGTCAAGAGATTCTATTATCAATGTGTCGATACGGGAAGAACCTTCTCCAATGCCGAAGTTGATGATAAGGTGATGGCTGATTTGTACGCCCAATATCGTGAGCGGCATGGGATACCCTCTCCTTCTGATTTAAAGAGCCTGCGCGAAAAGTATGGACTCTCTTCTCATATTATGTCTAAGATAGCCGGAATCGGTATTAATCAATATGGTTTATACGAGAATGGTGAAATGCCCACTTTGTCTATTGGGTTGCGGCTGGCGTCCTTATTTGACAGAACATCTCTTCTGAAGAGTATTGAGAATGCCCGCGGAAAGTTGGGAAAAGACTATACAAGGGTTAAAGATTTGGTCGAATCCGGCTTCGAGCCTGTTTCCTACTCGTTTGAGAAGGTATACTACGGTGATTATGAAGAAATAATGCCATTCGCTTTCCCTTCCATCGCAATGACGATGAAGAATTCCCGTTGGGCAACATACGGCAAAAAACAGTTGTGATTATGGAAGATCCCGATCATATCAAGTTCAGGCTTGTCTCGATTGCGAACGAGAAAACCTTAACGAATCCCGAGGGGTTTGACCTCTCTTCAATTTCAGATGAATCCCTGCAGTTCCAATACAAGATTGGAACGGTGATCAAATTCTCCGGAAATATCATCACAGTCACTCCCGGCATAAGGTATATGTTAGAGGGGGCCGTTCTTTTTGAATGCAGTGCGGAGTTTAATTTTTCCGTTCCATCTCTCGATACAGTAATGGAGGTCGATTGGGAGAATAAAAAATTGAATATGAAGGTTAATATCTTTCCTTCTCTTCTTGGTGCAGCCTATAGTTCCCTCCGAGGAATTGTGTATGCCCGCACCTTGGCAACTCCGCTCGAAAAATATCCCGTCCCGATGGTAGATACAAATACGCTTCTATCCAAGAACGGCATTACAGTTTTGGAATCGAGCAGATAGTTATGGCGGAGAGTAACTTTATAGACTACGTAAGAATTTTCTGTGCAAGCGGGCACGGAGGGGCCGGGAGCGCGCATCTGCACCGGGCGAAGTATGTTCCGAAAGGCGGACCGGACGGCGGAGACGGCGGCCGGGGCGGCCACGTCATCCTGCGGACCAATCCGCAGCTGTGGACGCTCATCCACCTGAAGTACCGCAAGGTGGTCCGCGCCGAGAACGGGGCGGGCGGCAGTTTCGGCCTCCGGAAGGGCAAGAACGGAGAGGACATCGTCCTGGAGGTGCCCGTCGGAACGGTCGTCAAGGATGCCGAGAGCGAGGAGATTCTCTTCGAGATGGTCGATCCGGGAGAGGAGCGGATCCTCTGCCGCGGCGGTCGCGGCGGCTACGGCAACAACCATTTCAAGAGCCCCACCCAGCAGACACCGCGTTTCGCCCAGCCGGGCGAAGAGGGCGTGGAGGGATGGTTCATCCTGGAACTGAAGATTCTCGCGGACGTGGGTCTGGTCGGATTCCCCAACGCCGGGAAATCCACCCTCCTCTCCAGCATCACCTCCGCCAGGCCGAAAATCGCCGATTACGCCTTCACCACCCTGGAGCCCAATCTCGGCATCGTCCGCTACCGGGACGACCGTTCGTTCGTAATGGCCGACATTCCCGGCATCATCGAGGGCGCCCACGAAGGCCGCGGCATCGGCATCCGCTTCCTCCGTCACATCGAGCGGAACTCCGTCCTGCTGTTTATGGTCTCCTGCGAGGAGAAAGATATCGCGAAGAGCTACGAGATTCTCCTCGGCGAACTGAGGATGTACAACCCCGAACTTCTGGTGAAAGACCGGGTGCTGGCCATTACCAAGTGCGACCTCATGGATGCGAAGAAGAAAGAGCGCATCGCGAAGAAACTGCCCGGAGGACTCCCCTGCCTGTTTATTTCCTCCGTCGCGGGGACGGGTCTCGAGGAACTCAAGGACGAACTCTGGAAAGCCCTCAACAAATGAGCACCCTCGAAGGATGGGATCAGCAAGCCACGCTGGCGCTCAACAGCCTGCACGTTCCCGGCTGGGATCATTTCTGGATGTTGATGTCGGACCGGTGGGTGTGGATTCCGTTCTATATCGTACTGATATACATCATCTTCCGCCGGCTCGGCTGGAAGCGGGGGCTTGTGCTCGTCGGCGCCGTCATCGTCGCCTTCCTCATCAGTGACCGCATCTCCACACTGGTAAAATTCGGCGTAGGACGCCTGCGGCCCTGCTACACGACCTGCCTGCTGGAGAGCGGGCTGCGGACATCCGAGTCGCGCGGCGGCTTTTTCGGCTTCTTCTCCGCCCATGCCAGCAACGCCTTCATGCTGATCGCCTGCATCGTTACCGGACTCCGGACCGACAAGTCACGGTCCCACAACGACATCGCCGCCCTCGGCTATACCTGGGCGGCGCTGGTCGCGTTCAGCCGCGTGATGGTGGGCAAACATTTCCTCGGAGACATCCTCGTCGGCACCGCATTCGGCCTGCTGCTGGGCTGGGCCCTGGGTCTGCTCGCCAGATACTGCTTCAGGCGTCTGGAGCCCGGGGCGGCTACTTGTAGGTAACCTCGTAGATATTGACCGCGTTGCCGCCGCCGATGTGGGGACGGGCCTGGGAGGTCACGAAGACGTTTTTGCCGTCCAGGGAGACGTCGAGTCCGACCGGGAAGGAATCCACCGCGATCTTCGTCACCGCCTTCATCGTCCGCGCATCCACCACCCATAACTGACTGGAATAGTTGCACGCCACAAAGATGTATCGGCCGTCGACCGACATTTCGATGGTGCGGGCGCCGGAGCCGACCTTGCAGGAAGTCCATTCCCGGTACGGAACGGTGCTGCCGGGGCCCTTGAGCTGCGAAACGGCCTCCAGGATGCCGCTCATCGGCGCCTTGAGGACATAGCCGGCGCCGTTGATGCTGCAGTACATCGAATCGCCGCTGATGAGGATATGCCGGAGATTGGACATCATCCCGGTCAGGCGCCCGAGGTACTGCTTCGACGCCATATCGATGACCGCGATGCCGCCTCCCCCGCCCATACAGCCGACGAAAAGATAGCGGCTGTCGGGCGTGAACGCCGTTCCGCGCAGACAGAAACCGCTGTTGACATCGCGGTCGACGGGCACGGAAGTGCTCAGGTTCAGCACCAGCTTATGCTCGATTTCGATCAGTTTGCGATAGGTCCAGCTGGCCGGATCGAGCCCCTCTACATTGATCAGCCCCACGGTATTCTCGCCCCAGTGCGATACGGCGATCCACTTGCCGTCCGGCGAGCAGCGGATCATCTTCGGCAGGACGCCCGTCTCGAACATCCGGCAGATCTTCATCGTATAGGTGTCGATGACCGCGATGGCGGAAGGGTCCTGCGCATTGATGTCGAAACTGCGCCGGTAATACGGCACCCAGAAAAAGCGTCCCCCGTGGGAGAAGGTGCCCTCGACCGGTTTCCCTTTGAATACTTCCGTGTCGCGGTAGCTGTGCCGGAAGCGGAAGAATTGCGGAGAACGGGTCCAGAGACTGTCCAGCGAATGGTCGATGGAATGCTCCACGACCCCGAGGCGCCGGAAGGTGTGCGTATCGAAAATGACCGTCTTGTACCCCTCCAGGGAATTGACATAGAAGCGGTTGCCGTCAGGACTCACGTTGACCGACTTCGGGGAGATGATGTTCTCGTCCCGGGTGGCGGTGTCGGAGCGGTGGAAATACTGCTTCTTGCCGACGAGCCGGATCTCCAGTGAATCACAGGAGACTTTTTCGCCGATCTTCGGGTGGACAACACTCTGTGCCGCAACCGACTGCAGGATGCAGAGGGCCGCGGCACAGGTCAGAGCGATTCGTTTCATAGTTGCGACTTGAATACCTCCATCCCCTTGGTAGCCACTTCCTTGATGTGGACAATCCTGGGATCGTGGATCAGGAGCGGAGCCGGATCGATGATGTAAATCGGATGGTCGGCGGGCGCGTAGCGGTACAGTCCGGCGGCCGGATAGACCTGCAGCGACGAGCCGACAATGAGGAAGATATCGGCCTGGGATACGATATCCACGGCTTTCTCGATGTTGGGGACCGCCTCGCCGAAAAAGACGATGTGCGGACGCAGCCGGGCGCCGTTGACCGCCTTCTCGCCAGGCTCGACCGCGCGGTATCCAATGTCGATGACCGACGCCGTCGAATAGCCGTCCCAGTCGTTGTAGGTATTTTCGGGGCGGACTTTGGTGAGTTCTCCGTGCAGGTGCAGGACCGAGGTGCTGCCGGCCTGCTCGTGCAGGTTGTCGACGTTCTGCGTGATCACGCGGACATCATACTCTTTCTCGAGTTCCGCGATGGCATAATGGGCCGCATTGGGTTTCGCCTTTCCCAGCTGCGCGCGGAGATTGTTGTAGAATTCCGTGAGCTTGTCCGGCTGGCGGCGCCATCCTTCGACGGAGCAGACCTCCTGGGGATCGAACTCGTCCCAGAGGCCGCCGTTGTCGCGGAAGGTCGAGATTCCGCTCTCCGCGCTGACGCCGGCGCCGGAGAGGACGACAAGTTTCCTGCGGGCCATCACCTACTTGGCCTGAGGTCTGGCACCCGCGGGACGGAAGACGCTGGGAGCGGGCTGCTGAGGCGCGGGGGCCTGGACGGGCTGTCCGGAGACCGGAGCCGCCTTGGGAGCGGCCTGGGTAAACGGCTTGCCGCTGATCTCGGCGGCCAGGCGGTCGAATTCACCCTCGGCGAGCATCCGGCAGTTGCCGTTGAACTTCGCATCAAGTTCGACTTCCAGGCGCTTGACGTGCAGGTCGCCCGTGATTTCGCAGCCGGCGCGGAGACTGAGGGTATCCTTCACGTAGAAGTTGCCCTTCATCGTGCCGCTGAGTTCGACATTCTCGCCGACGATGTTGCCGTTGACGATGGCCTTCTTGCCCGTGGACACACGGCCCTTGGCATAGATCTGACCATCGAAAGTTCCGTCGATGCGGAGATCGCCGGGCGTGGAGATTTCACCCTTGAAGATGGTTCCTTCAGAGATTCTGCTGGTTTCGTTGTTTTCCATATAAAGCGTTGTTAGATATTATTATACCAAACCTTTTCCGTGGCAGTTCTTGTATTTGAGGCCGCTCCCGCACGGACAGGGATCGTTGCGGCCGACTTTCTTCTCTACGCGGACCGGCGTGCGGGACTTCTCACCACCCGCGTTGGTGGAGAGATCCTGGGTGCGGGTCGTCCGCATCTCGGAGAGGTCGCGGCGGGGCTGCGGGGCCCGGGCCGACTGCACCTCGCTCTGGTCGCGGAGCGGAATGAAGGCGCGCAGCAGGAACTGCAGGACGTCCTTGTAGAGTTCTTCGAGCATCGAGGAGAAGAGCTGGTAACTCTCCTGCTTGTACACGACGATCGGGTCTTTCTGCTCGTAGGCGGCATTCTGGACACTCTGACGGAGGTCGTCCATATCGCGAAGATGCTGCTTCCAGTGCTCGTCGATCTGGTAGAGGATGAGCGACTTGCTGAGCGACTTGGCGATCTCGCGGCCTTCGCTCTCGTAGGCCTTCTTGAGATTGACGGAGAGGTTGAGGACCTTGCGGCCGTCGCTGATGGGAATCGCGATATTCTGATAGATCGAGCCCTGTTTCTCGTAGACCTGCCTGATGAAGGGGCCGACCTTGGTGATCATCGTGTCAATCCTGCGCTGATACACGTCCATCATATGGGCGCTCAGCAGGTCGACAAGCCCTTGCGGACGGGTATGGTCGTATGTTTCCTCGTCAAATCCGAGGTCGATCGAAAGCTGCGACATGATGTACTCCTCGAAGCCGGCGTAATCGAGCCCTTCGGCTCCGCTGACGAGGATATCGGCCATATCGGTCATCATATTCTGGAGATCGATCTCGATGCGTTCTCCGTAAAGGGCGTTGCGGCGGCGGCTGTAGATGGCCTCGCGCTGATAGTTCATCACATCGTCGTACTCGAGGAGGCGCTTGCGGATGCCGAAGTTGTTCTCTTCGACCTTGGTCTGCGCCTTCTCGATGGCCTTGGAGAGGGAACGGGCGACGAGCGCCTCGTCATCCTTCATGCCGAGGGCGTCGACGATCCGGGCGATACGCTCGGAGCCGAAAACGCGCATCAGCTTGTCTTCCAAGGAGATATAGAAGGTCGAAGAACCCGGGTCTCCCTGACGTCCGGCACGTCCGCGAAGCTGACGGTCGACGCGGCGGCTGTCGTGACGTTCCGTACCGATGATCGCGAGACCGCCCGCGGCCCGCACTTCGTCGGAGAGCTTGATATCGGTACCACGACCGGCCATGTTGGTCGCGATGGTGACTTTTCCCTTCTGGCCCGCCTGGGCGACGATCTCCGCCTCACGGGCATGCTCCTTGGCGTTGAGCACGTTGGCGTGGATGCCGCGGAGACGCATCATCCTGTCGAGCAGTTCGGAGGTTTCCACGTCGGTCGTACCGACGAGGACGGAGCGGCCGGCGCCCGTGATCTCGACGACGCGGTCGATGACGGCCAGGTATTTGGCCTTCTTGGTCTTGTAGATGATATCGTCCTCGTCGTTGCGGATGACCGGCCGGTTGGTCGGAATCTCGACGACGTCGAGTTTGTAGATATCCCAGAACTCACCCGCCTCGGTAACGGCCGTACCGGTCATACCGGCGAGTTTGTGGTACATTCTGAAGTAGTTCTGGAGGGTGATCGTGGCAAAAGTCTGCGTCGCGGCCTCGACCTTGACGTTCTCCTTCGCCTCGACCGCCTGATGCAGACCGTCGCTCCAGCGGCGGCCTTCCATGATACGGCCGGTGGACTCGTCCACGATCTTGACCTTGCCGTCGACGATGATGTAGTCGACCTCCTTCTGGAACATCGCATACGCCTTGAGGAGCTGGATCACGGTGTGGACGCGCTCGCTCTTGAGGGAGAAATCCTCCATCAGGGCGTCCTTCTTCTCCTGCTTCTCCAGAGCGGAGAGGGAGTCGTTCCCCTGGATTTCCGCGATGGCGGTACCTACGTCGGGAAGGACGAAGAAGTTGGGGTCGGACACGGATTTCGCGAGCATATCGTGGCCCTTGTCGGTCATTTCGACGGAATTCTGGACTTCGCTGATGACGAAGTAGAGCTCGTCGGTAACCTGCGGCATCTCGCGTTCGTTGTCCTGCATATAGTAGTTCTCGGCCTTCTGGAGGAGCTGCTTCATCCCCTGCTCGCTGAGGAATTTGATGAGCGGCTGGTACTTGGGAAGTCCCTTGTGAGCGCGGAGAAGGAGTTTGCCGCCTTCCGCCTCGTCTCCCGCCGCGATGGCTTTCTTGGCCTCCTGGAGGGTGGTCGTCACGAGGGCGCGCTGCTTGTTGTAGAGGTTCTCGACGTAGGGGCGGAACTCCATGAACTGCTCGTCGTCCTGACTCTTCTGCACGGGGCCGGAGATGATGAGCGGGGTACGGGCGTCGTCGATGAGGACGGAGTCGACCTCGTCGACGATGGCGTAATGGTGCTTGCGCTGGACAAGGTCTTCGGGACGGACCGCCATATTGTCACGGAGGTAGTCGAAACCGAATTCGTTGTTGGTACCGAAGGTGATGTCGCAGTTGTAGGCGCGTTTGCGGGCCTCGCTGTTGGGCTGGTGCTTGTCGATGCAGTCGACGCTGAGCCCGTGGAACTGATAGAGCGGGCCCATCCACTCGGAGTCACGCTTGGACAGGTAGTCGTTGACGGTAACGACGTGGACGCCTTTGCCGGCGAGAGCGTTGAGGAAGACCGGGAACGTGGCGACGAGGGTCTTTCCCTCACCGGTCGCCATCTCGGCGATGCTGCCCCGCTGCTCTTTCTCTTTGTTGGCGCTGCCGTGGAGGACGATACCGCCCACGATCTGGCAGTTGTAATGGACCATATCCCATTTGAGGTCGTTGCCGCCGGCGATCCAGTGGTTCTGCCAGACGGCCACGTCGCGGCCGCCGTGCGTCTCTCCGTCGCCGAGGTCGGTGCCGCCGCGGTGCTCGATGCTGATGAAGTCCTTCCCTTCGGCCGCCAGCTGCCGGTCGAAGTCGCTCGCCGTCACGACGACGGGTTCGTTGCCCGCGAAACGCCTGGCGGTGGATTTCATGATGGCGAAAACTTCCGGAAGAACCTCACTGAGGACCTTCTCGATGGCCTCGTCCTCATCCTTGACAAGTTTGTCAGATTCGGTGGCGAGGGCTTCCTTCTCTGCTACGGGAATCTCTTTCTCGAGCTGTTCCTTGATCTCGGCGATCCGCTTCTCGAACGGCGCCTCGACATCGAGGATGTGCGCGCGGATTTCCTGCGTCTTCGCCCGGAGCTCGTCATTGGAGAGTTTGTCGATCGACTCGTAGGCCGCAAGCACCTTGTCCAGCAACGGCTGGATCCGCTTCATATCCTTCTCGGACTTGGTCTTGAATATCTTGGAAAATATACTCATTTCTTGTCTGTCTTTTTCTAAAATTCACTAATCTTACAAATGTAGTATTTTTCCGGGAAATTTACAATTCTATTTTCGTAAGTCTCGACTTGTCGTTTTTCTTCGCCTTTCCGGCTCTAAAAAAAGATCCCCGGAACTTAAGTCCGGGGATGAGACATCAGGTACGGGCGGGGATCAGAAGCAGAAAGCGATTCCTGCGTGGAGGGTATTCTGATGAATTTTCCCGTCCGTCGCAGAGGTCTTGTTTACATTGAGGAGACCGAAGTCGTAACCGGCATTGATCTCGAAGAATTTGATGCGGTACCCGACGCCGACGCCGATCTTCGTATCGAAACGCTTGAGCGTGAGCTGGTCATCACTGTCATCTCCGATTTCCCCGAAAAGATTTTCGGTCAGCGTGTCTTTCCGCTTCTGGAAGAAGTCCTTGCGGGAATAGCCGTACAACTTGGCGGTAAGGGCCAGATTGAAGGCGGGTCCGGCATAGACGAAAAGTTTGCCGGCGCTACCGAGTTCCACGCCGAAGGTCACATTGACCGGGAACTGCAATTCCATCATATCCAGACCGAAAGATGTGTCCGGTGCAGGCTGCTTTTTCTCCCTGAGGGGGCCTGTGGCCCACAGGAAATAAGCGCCGGGGGCGATGCCGACATACTGATTGATCTTGATGTTGAAGGAGGCTCCGGCGTAGGCGCCGTTCATCGACCAATAGAAATTCTCATTGGCGCTGCCTTTGTCATAGGTGAAGGTCTGCCAGAGATAACCGCCGCCGATATGTACCTGGGCCGAAGCGGCGAGGCCCGCGAGCAGCAGGATGGCTGCCAGGAATAACTTTTTCATCATATTCATTTTGAATGATTTATGCAAACATACGGATTTCTTCCGAAAAAACAAAATTATCGGCTGTAACGCACGAAAATCTCCTTGGGCGATTCGGAGGAGAAAACGCTTTCGCGAACGTTGCGGGCCGTGCGGAACATCAGCGCCTTGCGGCCGGACTTGTGGCCGACGATGAGATATTTGAAACAGCGGAGGGATTCCACGACGTGGATGAAACCGCCGAGGACAGCCCGTTTGAAGCGGTTATCTCCCGCATAGAACAGCATCGCGCCGCGGACGCGGGCCGGCTTGACGGCCGCCTCCATCGGCCTCACCGTGCCCCCGGCGTGATGGACGATCACGGTATTGGCGTCGGCATACAGGGCATACCCCATCGAAACGAATTTCTGCCCGAGGGCGATGTCCTCCGGGGTGAAGAAGAACCGCTCGTCGAACCAGCCCGCGGCGCGGAAAGCGTCGGCACGGGCGAGGAAGCAGGCCCCGTTGAGCGTCCGGGTGCGGAACAACCCCTTCCGGTTGCTCCAGCGGGTCGGGATCCGCTCGTTCACGAGGTGGAGATAATGGCGCATATACCGGCACATTCCCCAGGGGGCGCGCCCGGAAGTCTGCACCTTGCCGTCCGGCAGAATGATCCTGGGCGATACCGCCGCGACATCCGAAGGAAGCCGCCCGAAATCCGCCAACAGGCGGTCGACGACCGGCATCTCCTGCACGGTGTCGTCATTGACGATGAAGATGTACTCCCCCGCCGCCTGCCGGAGGGCGAGATTGTTGTTCTCGGCAAAACCTTTCGTGCCTTCGCTCTCGAGGATCTTCACATCCGGATACCCGCGCCGGAGAAGTTCGAGGTTCTCCTTCGTATAGCGATACGCGACGACGAAGACCTCCATTTCGGTCCGGTTGAAGGCGAAGAGACTGTCTAGGCAGGGACGGAGGATCTCCGGCCGGTTCATAGAGACGATGACGACGGATACTTTCATAGTCATTCGGCGATATATGCCCCCTTCCCCATCGTCAGTGTCCGCGTAGAGAGGACCTCCGGGAGGTTCCTGCGAAGTTCGCGATAATGCTTCCAGGGAAGAAGACTGCGGTAACGGACGGTCTTCACCAGGGTATAGCAAAGCACCTTGATCCGCTGCCACAGAAGCGGTCTGCGGATATCGCACAGCATCGCGAGGGAGGCCATCCGGTAGTTGCGGTAAATAATCCTGTCCCGGCTCTCGACCCGCTCCGAGCGGTCGTGGACGGCCTTCGCCCGAGAGACGACTCCGATTCCGAATCCGTGGTAGGCGGTCCGCTGGCAATAATTGTCATCCTCACCGTAGAAAGGGAAAATCGGCGCAAAGAGCCCGACGGTCTCCAGGCAGCCCCGCGTGACCAGCCAATGGGCGGCCATCACGGCCGGCACCGGACAGACGTCCCCGGCCTCCGGAGACATCCGCGCCAGAACCCGTCTGGCAAAGGAGGAGTCATACGCTCCCCCGGCGCTCATCTGCATCGGGCTGAGGATGCCGAACTCCGGGTGCGCGGCAGACGCTTCGGCCAGGATCCCGAAGGTATCCTTTTCCACCCAGGCGTCCTGATTCATCAGATAAACGGCGTCGTAACCCCTTTCAAGGGCATAACGCATACCGATATTGTTGGCTTTGCCGAAGCCGAGATTGCTTCCGGGCTCCCGGAGCATCACCTCCGGGAAGTGCTCGCGGATATAATCCGCCGTCCCGTCGTCGGAGCCGTTGTCAATCACCATAATATCCGCAGAATGCCCCGAAGCGCACAGGCTTGCGAGGCATCTGTCGATCCAGGGCATCGCCCTGTAGGTAACGATAACGGCGAGAATCTTCACGTCGCGCTAGTACACGTAGGAGACCCCAAGTTTGAAAGTATGAATCCGGTAGGAATAATCGTAGGACGGATCGCGGTCGATGAGGCCGAAATCAAATCCAAGATCGAACTGGAGGAACTTCCACCGGTAACCTGCGCCGAAACTGACCTTCAAATCGTAGGGGCGATCGGAATAATTACGATTGAAATAGTTGCCGCTGAAGTGATTGCCTTCAAAATTCGTTTTCGTATATTGCTGAAAGAGGAGACCGCCCTGGAACGCCGGACCGGCGTAAGCAAAGAGCGCACCGGGGCCGAGTTCCTTCGTGAAGGTAACGTAGGCCGGTATCGTAATGGCAATATGACGATGGCCCTCACGCGTGATATAATTGCCTTCGCGAAGAACATCCTTTCCATAGTTGGGGACACGGTCCGTACCCGTTGTAAAGGAGACGTAGGCACCGCCCGCGACACCAAGACCGAAGTCGGCGAGGACATAATTGTACAACGCTCCTGCATAAAGGCCGCTCATCTCACAGGTAAGAAAATTCCGGCCTTCATTCTTCATCGGAGCCCAATCGAAAGTGTAGCCGAGGGTGGAAATCACCTGGGCATTCGCAGCGAAGCCGAGAAGCAGCGCGGCGGCGATTGTAATCAATTTTTTCATATTCAGCATTTTTAAGGTTTCGTCTTATACCTTGCAAATATATAAAAAAAAAAATTCCGGAACAAGTCCGGAATGACGATGGTGGACGCAGAGACCAGGGTTTGAAAACCGTGGTCTCGAAGTTCACCATCTACAGATATGCGTCTTCGACAACTTTGCGGCTGCGGGCGATGAAATCGCTGAGGGCCTTGCCTTTGAGCATCCCGTTGGCGAGGAGGGCGAGATCGGTGATCTGATGGAGGATCTCGCTGCCCTTCGCGAAGGCCTGCACATCGGCCTTATGGGCTTCACGGACCGCTTCACGGGCCTTGCGCGCCTCTTCCTTCTCGGCATCCGATGCGTCCTGCGGCGCCTCGGCGGGCAGCTCGCCCTGCGGGGCGACTTCGGCCTGCTTCGCGGCCATCACCTTCGCCACCAGCGGGTGCTCCATATTTACCGTAATATTGTAGGAATCAGGCATTTCCCCATAGAAATTCATCCCGCCGCCAAGGGCGCTCATCTCGCGGTAGCGACGCATGAACTCGCTCTGGGTGATGAGGATCGGGGCTTCGTCCGCGCCGAGGTTGTCGCCGGTCACATAGTAGTCGTTGCCCTCGGGCAGCACGGCCTTGAACAGATTCTCCAGGTCGTAGCGTTCATCCTCCTTCATCTCGAGCTTCACCTTGTCGTCCTTGCGGATGAGGTTGCCGATGCTGTCGGAATCCACGCGGGCGAAGGAGGTCTTCTCGATCTTCTGCTCCAGCAGATTGACCCAGTGGCTGTCGAGCTCGCAGTCCAGAAGGAGCACGTCGTAGCCCTTGTTCTTCGCCTCCTCGATGAAGGCATACTGCTTCTCGGTGTCGGTTGCGTAGAGATACACCACCTTGCCGTCCTTGTCGGTCTGGCCGGCCTCGACCGCCTTGCGGTATTCCTCGAAACTGAAGTACTTCCCTTCCGTATTCTTCAGGAGTGCGAAAGTCATCGCGCGCTCGCAGAATTTCTCGTCGGTCAGCATGCCATACTCGATGAAGAGCTTGAGGTTGTCCCACTTCTCCTCCAGGGCCTGCCGCTCGTTCTTGAAGATTTCCTCCAAACGGTCGGCGACCTTCTTGGTGATATAGGTGGATATCTTCTTCACATTGGCGTCACTCTGCAGATAACTCCTGGACACGTTGAGCGGGATGTCCGGCGAATCGATCACGCCGTGGAGCAGCGTCAGGAAGTCCGGAACGATGTTGTCGACATGGTCGGTGACGAACATCTGGTTGCAATAGAGGGATATCTTGTTGCGCTCGACCGCCATCCGCTCCTTGATCTTCGGGAAATACAGGATGCCCGTGAGGTTGAACGGATAGTCCACGTTCAGGTGGATATGGAAGAGCGGCTCCTCCTTCATCGGATAAAGCTCGCGGTAGAATTTGTTGTAGTCCTCGTCCTTGAGCTCGGACGGGGCCTTGGCCCAGAGCGGCTCGATGTTGTTGATGACCTTGTCCTTGTCGGTATCGACATATTTGCCGTCCTTCCACTCCTGCTCCTTGCCGAAGAGGACGGGAACGGGCATGAACTTGCAGTATTTGTTGAGAAGACCCTCGATGCGGGATTTCTCCGCGAATTCCGCGCTGTCGTCATCCAGATACAGGGTAATGACGGTGCCGCGCTCCTTCTTGTCGCCGGCGCCCATTTCGTATTCCGGCGAGCCGTCGCAGCTCCATTTCACCGGTTTGGCGCCCTCCTGCCACGACAGGGTGTCGATCGTGACCTTCTTCGAGACCATGAAGGCGCTGTAGAAGCCGAGGCCGAAATGGCCGATGATGCTGCCGATCTGGTCTTTGTACTTCTCCAGGAACTCCCCTGCAGAAGAGAAAGCGATCTGGTTGATATACTTGTCCACCTCCTCTTCCGTCATACCGATACCCTCGTCGATGATGCGGAGAATCTTTTTCTTCTCGTCGAGTTCGATACGGACCTTGAGGTCGCCGAGTTCCTCCTTGCAGTCGCCGGAGAGGGCCAGGGCCTTCATCTTTTTGGTCGCGTCCACGGCGTTCGCGACGAGTTCGCGCAGGAAAATCTCGTGGTCGCTGTACAGGAATTGCTTGATAACCGGGAAGATGTTTTCGGTGGTTACGCCGATCTGTCCCTTGTTGAGTTTCTTTGCCATACTATTGAACTTTTTTATATCGTCAAAAATACCGGCCGGGAATCGCTTCCCGACCGGCTCGTCATTTCATCAAACTGCGTTCCTTTACGGCATTTCTGCCATTTTGTCACAAATTATGATAGAAAACGGCAGAGTCTCCGTCACCGTCGTACGACAGCAGGCCCTTGTCGACCTTCGCACCGTCCTTGGTGACCGTCATCACAAAGTTGCCCTTGCAGTAATTCCAGGATTTGACGGTGGGAGCGGTGGCACGGAATTCCGCCGGGCTCTCCATCGTGAGATCCGCCTTGTAGCCGAGATCTTCCGTGCGGATGCAGCGCGTAACGGTCAGGCGCCAGTCGTGCACCGCCGCATCCTCCGCAGTCGGAAGCATCCGGAGCGTCACGTCGCTGTCGACGGGATAATCGATTTCCATTCCGCGGATCCCGGCCTTGTCGTTGCGGCGGAGGTACCAGGTGCTGTCGTCCTGACCGCGTTCGATGGTGATGCCGCTGAGGGACTGCACTTCGGAGGCCGTCCAGACCGTTCCGACGGTCCAGATGCTCTTGCCTCCGGTGGAATATTCCGCGGAGGTCGGGATGCTCTCGTATAGCGCCCTCTCATCGAACGAAAGCGCCCTTTCCATCACCCAGAGATGATCGGTGAGATAGAATTCCACAAAACCTTCCATATATGTATGGAGGTCAACCGGCTTCTGATGGGGATAAGACCCGTTGAAATCCTTGGAACAGGAAACCCCCGCAAGCAGGACAGCCGCAATGATGATCGTGAACTTTTTCATACTGTCTTCCTCCATACATTAGAAACGGTATCCGACGCCGACCTTGATGCCGATCATATCCTCTCCGAAGGTGAGTTCGGCGAAGCCGGGCACCTTGCGGCCGACCGTGATCCCGATGGGCGTCACCTGCCAGGCGTACCAGACCGGATGATAGACCTCCGGATCCACGGCTCCTGTCGCCACGTGGACGGCCACGCCCATACCGAAGCCGGCATAGGCGGACACATACCGCGAGGTCGCGAAGTAGAATGTCAGTTTGGGAATGACCGTGATGGTATGCAGGCCTCCCGACTCGACCGTCTTGTCCGAGAAGGTCCTCGTCTCGGTGTAGTAATCCCAACCGAGGTCGGCGCCGACCTTCAGCCAGCGGTAGATCCCGTATCCGAGACGGAGTCCCACATAGGGCCAGGCACGGAACTCGGTCGAATTGACCTTTACCGGAGCGGGCTCATAAATCCTCGCCAGAGAGCCGTTTGGATAGGTCTCGGGCTGGTATTTGGGGAGGAAACCACGGTGATGATACCGGAGGGCGGATGTCGGGACGGAGCCGGCGAACAAGTCTATCTCGAACCGGGCCGGGCCGGCATAATCCTGGGCCATGGCCGGGAAGGCGAGCGGAAGCGCCAGAAGAAGTAAAAGGATTCGTTTCATATTGATAAGATGCAATTCTCAGGCGTTTCGTTGCAGGACCGACGATTATTTGTAGAGGAAACGGCGGATACTCATCTTCGGGGTCTTCTCGAAGGGGCGGTCCTGGCGTTCGACTGCGGTAATCTTGCTATAACCCGGAAGGAGCCGGTTGGCGCCGATCTTGATCTTCTCGGGGATCTCGGAGACGGCTTCGGCATCGAGGAGATCCTTCGCGATGGCCTGCTCGTCGAGATAGACCAGGGCGACCAGCAGACCGCCGCGGTCCACGACGACCGATTCCAGCACGTAGGGCTGGTTGTTGACGACGGCTTCGACTTCCTCCGGATAGATGTTCTGACCGGAAGGGCCGAGGATCATATTCTTGCTGCGGCCGCGGATGAAGATATTGCCTTCGGCGTCGATGATGCCGAGGTCGCCGGTACGGAGCCAGCCGTCCTCGGTAAAGGCGTTGGCGGTCGCCTCTTCGTTCTTGTAGTAGCCGATCATGATGTTCTCGCCGCGCGCCTGGATCTCGCCGACCACGTGCTGCGGGTCCTCGGAATCGATGCGGACTTCCGCCACGTCGACGGCCTTGCCGCAGGAGCCGGCCACGTATTTGGTCCAGTGCTCATACGCAAGCAGCGGGCAGGCCTCCGTCATGCCGTAGCCGACGAGGTAAGGGAATTTGATCTTCTTGAAGATGCGCTCGACCTCGGGATTGAGGGCTGCGCCGCCCATGATGAATTCCTGGACATTGCCGCCGAAAGCCTGCTCCAGGCCGGTACGGATCTTCTTGTAGATGATGTTGCGAAGGCCGGGAACCTTGAGGGCGAACTTGACGGCGGGCTTGTCCAGCACGGGCTTGAGCTTGGATTTGTAGATCTTCTCCATCACGAGCGGAACGGTGATCAGCAGATAGGGCTTCACGTCCGCGAAGGCCTTCAGCAGGGTCGCCGGAGTCGGGGCCTTGCCGAGCCAGTAGATCGAAGTGCCGTTGCAGAGCGGGTAAATGAACTCGATGACAAGGCCGTACATGTGGGCCATCGGGAGCATCGAGACCATCTTGTCGCCGGCGGGCACGTTGCGCTGGCTGTAGTCGACGTTGGAGGAGAAGTTGCGGTAGGTCAGCATCACACCCTTCGGATCGCCGGTGGAGCCGGAGGTGTAGTTGATGGTGGAGAGGTCGTCCCAGTTGTCGGTCGGATAGACGACGTCGTCCGGGCCGAATCCGTCCGGATGCTTGGCCGCGAAGAGTTCGTCGAGATGGTCGTAGGCATACTGGATCTTCTCATCCTTGCAATAGAGCAGTTCCCAGGTGTCGACGGCGAAGACGGCGCGGATATTGGGCATCTTGGCGATGTCCATCTTCTGGAAGCGGTCGCTGTCGGTGAAAAGCGCGATGGAATCGCTGTGGTTGACAAGACCCGTCACACTTTCGATGGTGAAGTCCGGAAGGATCGGGACGATGACGGTCTCATAGGTATTGACGGCCAGGTAGGCGAAGCCCCAGCGGGCGCCGTTGCGGGCGCAGAGGGAGATCTTGTCGCCTTTCTTGATGCCGGCGTTTTCAAAAACAACGTGGAATCTTTCGATGGAGGTCGCCATCTGCGCGTAGGTGAAGGAGTCACCGCCGATGGTGTTCAGCGCGGGCTTGTCCCAGAATTTGCGGGTGGCGTCCTGTAATCTTTGAAGGTAATGCGGATATTTTTCCATATATTTGTCAAATGTTTCGTCCGGGAATTTTTCCCGACGCAAATTTAACATTTTTTTTGAAATTTGTAGCATTTTTGTAACAAATATTATGAGAAGAAAACCCATCGTCGCCCTCATCTACGATTTCGACGGCACCCTCTCCCCCGGCAACATGCAGGAATTCGGCTTTATCCAGGCCATCGGAAAAACCCCGGAGGAATTCTGGAAAATGTCGGACGGCATCGCCATCGGCCAGGACGCCAGCAACGTGCTCGCCTATATGAAGCTGATGTTCGACGACGCCAAGAAGGAAGGAATCATCCTGCGCAAGAGCGATTTCCGCGCCTTCGGCAAGGACATCAAACTCTTCGAAGGCGTACGGGAATGGTTCAAAAATGTAAACGAATACGGCGCCGCGCACGGGGTGCGGATCGAGCACTATATCAATTCTTCAGGGCTCAAGGAGATCATCGAGGGAAGCCCCATCGCGAAGGAATTCAAGCACATCTTCGCCTGCACATATATCTACGACGAGAAGGGAGAGGCGCAGTGGCCCGGCATCGCGGTCGATTACACCGCCAAGACCCAGTTCCTCTTCAAGATCAACAAGGGCATTTTCTCCTCCCGCGACTCCAAGCGGGTCAACGAGAGCACGGCCGAGGAGGACAAACGGATTCCGTTTACGAATATGATTTACTTCGGCGACGGCGACACCGACGTCCCCTCGATGAAGATCATCACGATGTTCGGCGGCAGCGCCATCGCGGTCTTCAACCCGCACGACCCCGCCAAGCGGGCCTCCGCCCAGAAACTCCAGCGCCAGGGCCGTGCCAGCTTCATTACCCCGGCCGTCTACACCAAAGACTCCCGCGCCTTCAAGCTCGTCTGCGCCATCATCGACAAGATCCGCATCACCTCCGAGCTCCAGGGGCTGGCAAGGTACAAGTAACGCCACATTTCATCACACCTTCCCCGCATCGGAACTACTTCTTATAAATGTCGCCGAGGGTGATGTTCTGGAAGACGGTCATTGCGGGGTCGTCGACGAGGGCGTCGAGGGTGAGGGCTTCGCCGGCGATGACGGTGTGCTCGAGGAAGCGTTTCTGCTCGGGCCAGGTGGGTTCCATATTGGCGGCCATATCATGCGAGTGGCCCTTGTAACGGTAGATCTGATACGGGCACTTGATGAGCGAGAGGATTTCCGCGAGGGAACTGCTGCCGTAGATACCCCGTTTGCCGACCGCCGTCTTGTCGTACTCCACCGCTCCGTCAGCGGTGCCGTGAATCAGCAGGTGCGGGCACGGAGCCGCCGCATAGGTCGGTTTGCCGATATCTGTCATAATGGCGCCCGCGAAGGACATCACGCCCTTGAAGCGGAATCCTTCCGGCAGACCTTTGGACAGCGGACGCGTATTGCAGGACTCCCATACGCTGGAAAGCGAAATCATCGCACCGGCCGAACTGCCGGAAATGACGATATTGTCCATGTCCACGCCGAGCTCCGGATGCTCCGCCAGATAGGAAATGGCCGAGAAAACATCCTCCACGCCCATATCCACGGCCCGTTTGGTCTTCTTGGCGGCATCGACGAGATGTGCCAGATCGAAGCGCATTTCCACGCCCTTGAGCCCCAGCCGGTAGTCGACGCACACCAGCCGGTAGCCGTCTTTCAGCAGTAATTCGAACCAGGGAAAGCAGAACGGATCGTTGCGCCGGCCCATGATGAATCCGCCGCCGAAGACATACAGCACCGTGGGTTTGTGCCGCCCGTCCGGCAGGATGTCCGTCCCCGGAGCCGGGGCGTACATATCCAGATACAGGTCACAAGTGTCCCGATGGGCGAAAAGGCGCGTCTCGGTAGGCTCCAGAGCCACCTTGCGGCTCGCCACGAACTGCGCCGACGCCGACACGGTCAGCAGCGCGAATACAAAAACAAACAGAACTTTTTTCATATAAATTTTCATCAAAGTCATCTTGGTTACATTCCGCCCTGGGCGGCCGAGGTCTGGGAGCCGCCGCGTTCGCCGCTCATCACATCGTCATTGGTGATGGTATGCTTGACCGAAGTCGTCTGGATGCCCTTCTTGCCGAAGTTCCAGGAAAGGTTGAGCCCGATGTTGCGGATCGGGAACTGCATCACACTGTCAAGCGTGAAATCCTTGCCTTCGCTGTGGTTCTTGAAGCGTGCCGGGCCCTTGTTGAAGTTGGTGAAGCCCTGCAGGGTGATGCTAAGCCGGTCGTCGAGGAAACTCTTGGAAATGGCCATCGAAAGTCCCATGAATCCGCCGTTCCATCCCTGGAGCGAATAGCGCCGGGAGGAGCCGAAGAAATTGGCGCTGATGCGGATATCCCAGGGAATCGTCTGCTGCACACCCACCATCAGGAAGCCGTTCCAACCGTGGTTGGACTGGTCGAGCTTTTTGGCGAGAAACGTCTCATACCCGCCGTCGGCGCGGGAATAGATGCGCGTATCCTTCCAGGGATTCCAGCTGATGAAATAATTGAGACCCACCCGGTGGGAATCGACGATGTTGCCGTAGGTGCTCTGCAAGATCATCGCCTCAGGATCATCCGGATCCTCTCCGTAGAAACTGTATTGCGAAATCCCTCCCTGGCCATAGCGGTAATCCGCACCGACATTGACGACCACTTTCTGCGAGAAGAAGTGGTATTCGAGCTTGAGGGAATGGGCCAGCGAGGGCCTCAGGTCGGGATTGCCGTAAGAAATGGACGTGGTGCTGCTCCGGTTGACGAACGGGGACAGGAAACTGATGCCCGGCCGCCGGATGCGCATATTGTACGCGAGGCCGATGTTCTGCGTCGGGGCGAAATTCCACTGAACGCTGGCGTTCGGCACCACAGAAGGATAATGGATCAGCGGCCAGCGAGTCCCGTTTTCTATGGCCTTCTGGATGGTGTGCTCATAACGGAGACCGGCCTTGAGACCGAACTTTCCGACCGTGCCGGCATACTCGGCGTATGCCGCGGCAATGTAGTTGTAGTGCCGATAATTGACCCTTTCCTCGCTGAGGACCGTCTCCTCCGCGGCCGTTTCGTCAAACTGGCGATAGAGATCGTCGGCCTTGTTGAAGCGATAGATGAACTTAACTCCGGTGGAAAGGGTATGCTTGGGATTGACGATCGGCGTCGTAAAGTCCGCCTGGAATGTATGCGACGAACTCCCGTCATCGGTAATCACCCGCCGGGGATGCAGGACGATCGACGAGAGGTCTCCATACTCGGTATAACTGTTCCCCTTCTCGGGATCGAATCCGAAGCGGTAGGAAAGGGTAAGCATACGCTGACTGTCGGAACGGAAAGTATGCTGATAGTCGACTCCCGCATTGATGCCATAATAGGTCCCGCGCTGACTTGACACGCTCGTATAGGAATACAGCGGGATGTCGCCCCGCATAGCGGCGGTTTGCCCGGGAGCGCTCATACCGAACGCCCAGAAATCGAAGCCGAGAGATGCGCTGACGAGGTTGAGGGTATCCGCTTCATAACTGGCGTTTACCTGCGCGAATGTAAAAGGCACCCGCTGTCTCATGGCGTTGTTCTCGAAACGGGTGGTGATATCACCCGTCGTCTGCGTCGTTTCGCCCGATCCTCCGCGCACATCCTGATAAGCGGAGTTGAGATTCATCCCGAAAGAGAATTTCTTCTTGCGGGCCTGGAGGTAGAGACCGCCGTCGACACTCCACTGGGAACTGGCGCCGATATTCAAGGATCCGTTGACGCCGTCAGGAATGGCGCTGGAGCCGTCGCTGTTGCGCACCGTGACAAGATTCAGCACGCCGCCCGTACCTTCCGCATCGTACTTGGCTCCGGGATTGGTGATGACCTCGATATTCTTGACGGAAGAAGCCGGCATCGCCTTGAAGACCTTGGAGGGATTGGCCGAAAGCATCTCGTTGGGCTTGCCGTCCACATAGACCTTGAAACTGGAACTTCCGTTGACGGTGATGTTGTCCTGCCCGTCCACCGTGACCATCGGCACCTTGCGGAGCATTTCCAGGACCGTCGTAGCCTTGGCATCGACATCCTCCGACACGTCATAGGTCACCTTGTCGACATCCATCTTGATGAGTTTGCGGGCCGAAACGACCTTGGAACTTTCCAGGGCCTGGAGGCCGTCCTCGAGGGGAATGTCGCCGAGTTCGACCGGCTCACCGCCGAGCGTCAGTTCGCGTCGGATGCTCTTGCGGCCGAGATTGTCAATGGCAAGGATGTATTGCGTGCCTGTTTTGAGCGCGCGGTTCTCCAGCAGGAATACGCCGAGCGAATCGGTAAGGGCATACGCCTTGACGGACTCCCCTTCCAGGAGCTGAACCACAGCTCCGACTTCCGGCGAGGAAGTATTCCCGTCGACAAGACGGCCGGTCACCCGGTTTTGCGCAAACAGGCCCGCGGGGAGAAGGGCCAGACACAGCAACAATAACTTTTTCATTCTCACCTTATTTAGTGTATTAGTTTAATAGTACACTGCAAAAGTATAGATAAAATTTTATAAATACAAGAAAATATCCCAAAATTTATTGCTTCGATTTCGGAAATCATGAGCACCCGCGCTCGTAGCGGGAGGGGCCCAGCTCCGCTGGGAAGGCGAGGCCGAAGGCCGAGGATTGGAGAAACGAAGCAATAAATTTTAATCAGAATACCTTTTTAGTATATTACCATACGCGTCAATGCGGCGGTCACGGAGGAACGGCCAGCCCTTACGGACGTATTCCGTGCGGTCGAGATCGATCTCCACGACCTTCACCCCCTCCTCTTCATAACCGAATTCGGAGAGAATCTCGCCCTGCGGACCGGTTGCAAACGAATGGCCCCAGAAATCCAGGCCAGGCGTGTGCCCCGACGGATCGGGCTCGACGCCGGTCCGGTTGACCGTAATCACCGGAAGGCCGTTCGCCACGCTGTGGCCGCGCTGGACCAGCTGCCAGGCCTGCCGCTGGACGGCCTGTTCCTCTTTGGCGTCCGTCGCGACGCCGCCGATCGCCGTCGGGTAAATCAGGAGCTCCGCCCCGGCGAGGGCCATCAGGCGGGCCGCCTCCGGATACCATTGATCCCAGCAAACCAGCACACCCAGTGTCCCGAGCGAAGTCTTGACCGGCTGGAATCCGAGGTCACCGGGCGTGAAGTAAAACTTCTCGTAGTATCCCGGATCGTCGGGGATGTGCATCTTGCGATATTTGCCGGCAATCGTTCCGTCCTTCTCCAGAACAACGGCGGTATTGTGATACAGGCCCGGAGCGCGGCGCTCGAAGAGGGAAAGCACCAGCACGATGCCGAGTTCCTTCGCCAGGGCGCCGAAACGCTCGGTCGAAGGCCCCGGAATGGGCTCCGCCAGTTCGCAGAGCGCGGCATCCTCCGTCTGGCAGAAGTACACACTGTTGTGGAGTTCCTGCAGCACCACGAGCTGTGCGCCCTGTGCCGCAGCCCTCCGGATATTCTCCTCCAGTTTCCGGACATTCGCTTCGATGTCCGCTCCGCAGCGCTGCTGCACCAGACCAATCTTAATGTTTCTCATATTTTCAAGTTTTATACATCTTATTTCAGCACAGGAACGGCTCCGGAGAGGTCCCAGACCGTCTCAGACCAGCCGAGCGTACGCGCCACGGACGATACGGTACATTACACATACATATATCCTTCCGGGAAATTCATCGTGACGCAGTGGAGACCGCCGTGGCCGGAAAGGAGCGGACGGCAGTCGATTACCTCGACATCCCGCCCGGGGAATGCCTTCGCAATCTGCTCTTCCGCAACCTTATCCCGTGCACTCCCCGCCCCCGGCACCAGCACGGCGCCGTTTACGACAAGAAAATTGGCATAGGACGCGGGAAGGCGGTAATCCTCCAGATACATCGCCTCCGGGAGCGGAAGCGGAATCAGGCGATAGGGTTTTCCATCCGGCGTCCGGAAGGCGCGGAGATCCTCCTCCATCGCCTTCAGCGGTGCGTAATTCTCATCTGACGGATCGTCGCAGGCCGTATATACGATCGTATCATCCGGCGCGAAACGGGCCAGTATGTCCACGTGGGAATCCGTATCGTCTCCCGCGATGCCGCCGTGTTCCAGCCAGAGAATCCGATCCAGACCGAACGCCTGCTTCAATTCCCCTTCGATCTCCTCCCTGGAAAGATATTCATTCCGGTTGACCGAAAGGAGGCACTCCGCCGTCGTGAGGAGGGTTCCTTTGCCGTCGCAGTCGATACTCCCCCCTTCGAGGACGTAAGGGCGCATATCCACGCCGAGGACATCCCCCTGGAAAGCATTCTGGTAGAAGATGTTGCGGGTGATCTGGTTGTCAAGGTCGGAAGCGAATTTCAGTCCCCAGCCGTTGAATACGAAGTCGTAGAGGTACTTCTCCCCCTCGTCGCCGAAAACGGCGATGCCGCCGTGATCGCGCGCCCAGGTATCATTGACGGGCGTTTCGACAAAGCGGATGGCGTCCACATCCAGCGGCAGGGAATCGGCCGCCGCAATCTCGGCTAGCCGGGCCCGGCAGGCCTTCTCGTCGGCCGTCACCATCAGGAGCGCCTCCCGGCGCAGGATAGCCTCGGCAATCCGCGCATAGCAGCGCTGCACCTCGGGGAGATCATACCAGGGAGTGCTCTCGTCCGGCCAGGTCATCTGGACGCCGGATTGTCTTTCCCATTCTGCAGGCAGTCGCATAATACTTTCTTTTACAGTTTACAAATATAGTATATTTTCCGGAAAATAACTTCCCGGAACAAGTCCGGGAATGAGGGAGAGGAGCAAGTCCTGGAATGAAAGAAAAAGGGATGCCCCGGAGGGCATCCCTGTGTCAATCAGCCGAGACTCAAATTACTTGAGGGTGATGGTGACGCAACGGTTCTTCGCAGGAGTGTCGAAGAGGTTGTTGGTGGCACCTTCAGCCTTGATCTCGATGTTGTCCTCGCTCAGACCATACTTGTCGATGAGGAGCTTCTTGACGGTTTCAGCGCGACGCTCAGTGAGCTTCTGGTTGTAAGCGGCGGTACCGGTCTGCTTGTCAGCCGAACCGACGAGAACCACCTTGCTGTCCTTGTTGAGGGCGTCACCGGCGAAATACTCGAGGTGAGCTTTCTCACGGGTGGAGAGGGTGTACTTGTCGATGTCGAAGTAGACAATGCCAGGGCCGCTCTTCTTACCTTCGCAGTTGACCTCGATGAAGTCACCGTCCTTGTAGATGTAGGTGTGACCATCCTTGAGGCCCTTCATCTTGGCGTTCTCGGCCTCGAGCTGGGCGATACGATCCTTGAGGGCCGCATTCTCAGCCTCGAGCTCTTCGCAACGCTTCTTGAGGGCATTGTACTGATCCGTGGTGAAAGGAACGGGGATGACAACAGGCGTAATGCTGCTGTGACGGTCCCAGTTGCTCTTGCCAAGGTTGAACATCAGGCCGATGGTGGCGCTGGGGATGATGGAAAGGAACATCTCAGGACTGGCGCTCAGGGCAGCAGCACGGGCGAAAACAGCCTGGATCTGGATGTAGAGGTCGACGTGCTTGTGGAGGCGGAGGTCATTGAGGAGACCGACACCGGCGGCAAACTCGAGGTTGTTGTATTTGCCGTCCTCATTCGAGTAGACGTGATCGTAGAACACGCTGGTGAAATAAGGAACGAACTCCCAGAAACGGGTCTCCTTGTAACCACCGATGGTGTTGGAGATGTTCCAGAGGACGTCAGCGTTCACGGAGTGCATGAACCACTGATTCTTCTCGTTGGAGTTGCCGGGGATTTCGATGGGCTTGCGGTTGGTGACACCTTTATAACCGAGGCGGGCACCGACGCAAGGGGTGAACCACTTGCCGATAAAGCCCTCACCGGCGATACCGATGTTCAGACCTTCCTGACCCTTCTCCCAATAAGTGTTGACACCGCCACCGAGGCCGATGAACCAGTTCGACCAGAAACCGTTGGTCTCATAGGCACCACGGTTGATCTTGCCGTTCTCGTCACGATTGGCGTTCTCCTGTGCGGAGGCGCTGAAAGAGACGGAGAGCATCGCCGCAACGGCGATAGCTCCGAGAATAGTTTTAAAACCTTTCATAATAACTAGTTATACAATAATTTAGTTTTTGCTTAGGCTTGCTACGGGTATACAATACCCTTACAACCCACAAATTTACATCATTTTTTTAGAACTGCAAACTTTTTTTGCTAATTTTGTCCAAGAATTATTTAATTTTTTTATGAATTTCCGCCTCCAGTCTCCCTACGCCCCCGCCGGCGACCAGCCGGAAGCCGTCGAATCCCTCGCAAAAGCGCTGTCGGAAGGGGTCGACGCCGTCACTTTGCTGGGCGTCACCGGGTCTGGCAAGACCTTCACGATGGCGAACGTCATCGCGCGCCTCCAGCGTCCGGCGCTCATCCTCAGCCACAACAAAACCCTGGCGGCGCAGCTCTACGGCGAATTCAAATCCTTCTTCCCCGACAACGCGGTCGAATACTTCGTCTCCTACTATGACTATTACCAGCCGGAGGCGTACATTCCCACGACCGACACCTACATCGAGAAAGACCTCAGCATCAACGAAAAGATCGACGAACTCCGCGTCAGCGCGGCCTCGGCCCTGATGTCGGGCCGGCGCGACGTCATCGTCATCTCCAGCGTCTCCTGCCTTTACGGCATCGGCAATCCAGACGACTTCCACGACCAGACCGTCAAGGTCACCCGGGGCGAGCAACTATCGATGACCCGGCTCCTCTACCGCATCGTCGACGCCCTTTATTACCGCACCGAAACCGACTTCAAGCGGGGATCCTTCCGCGTCCGGGGCGACACCGTCGACATATTCCTCGGCGGCGCGGACTACGCGGCCCGGATCGAATTCTTCGGCGACGAGGTAGACGCCATCTCCCTGATCGACCCCGTCACCGGCGCCACCTTCGAGCGCCTCGACGAGATTCTCCTCTACCCCGCCAAGAACTTCGTCACCTCCAAGGAAAAGGGCGCGATGGCCGTCAGCCAGATTCAGGACGATCTCGTCGCCCAGATCGAATACTTCGAATCCATCGGCAAAACCCTCGAGGCCAGGCGCCTCAAGCAGCGGGTCGAATACGACATCGAGATGATCAAGGAGATGGGATACTGCCCCGGCGTCGAGAATTATTCCCGCTATTTCGACGGGAGGAAACCCGGCCAGAGGCCCTTCACCCTCATCGACTATTTCCCCGACGACTTCATCACCTTCATCGACGAGAGCCACGTCACCCTCCCCCAGATTCACGCGATGTACGGCGGCGACCATTCCCGCAAATCCACCCTCATCGAATACGGCTTCCGGCTCCCGGCCGCGGCGGACAACCGTCCCCTCACCTTCAACGAATTCGAGGAAGTCACAGGCCAGACCGTCTATGTGAGCGCCACCCCGGCGGAATACGAACTGGAACGCTCGGAAGGCCTCGTCGTCGAGCAGATCGTCCGGCCGACCGGCCTGCTGGACCCGCCGGTGGAGATCCGCCCCACCAAGAACCAGGTCGACAACCTGATGGAAGAAATCCGCGTCCGTGCCGAAAAGGACGAACGCGTCCTCGTGACCACCCTCACCAAGCGGATGGCGGAGGAACTGGACTCCTACTTCCGCAAGACGGGCATCCGCTGCCGCTACATCCATTCGGACGTAGACACGGCCGAGCGCGTGGAGATCATCGAGGACTTCAAAAACGGACTCTTCGACGTGCTGATCGGCGTCAACCTGCTCCGCGAAGGGCTCGACATCCCGACCGTCTCGCTCGTGGCGATCCTGGACGCCGACAAGGAGGGCTTCCTCCGGAGCGCCCGCGCCCTCACCCAGACGGCCGGACGCGCCGCCCGCAACCTCAACGGCCTCGTCATCATGTACGCCGACACCATCACCCAGAGCATGGACGAAACCATCCGCGAGACGGAGCGCAGGCGTCGGAAGCAGCAGGAATACAACAAATTACACAACATCACGCCCACCCAGGTCGGCGTCCGTTCGAACATTCTCCTCGGCGAGCTCGGTGGCGACAAGGAAGACACCACGCACATCAGCGGCTTCGTCAGCGCCAAGGATTCCGTCTCGGATCCCACCTACATCCCCTCCCCCTCCGAACTCGGCAAAGGGAAGATCAGCGTCGGCTTCGGGCACGACGCGGCGAGAGAGCCCGGCTCGGCCTTCGTGGACGGATACGTCACCGCCGACCTCGCCGCCGTGCTGCAGGATCCGGTCATCCGGTCGATGTCCCGGGAGCAGGTGGAGAAAGCCGCCGCCGAGGCGAAGCGCAAGATGCAGAAAGCGGCCGCGGAGCTCGACTTCTCCAGCGCGGCGAAGTACCGCGACGAGATGTGGGCCCTGGAGCAGTATCTCAAAGTGTGGAAAGACTAGCGTACGATCTTCTGTACGCCCTTCAGCTGCTTGATGCGTGAAATGACCTTGTCAAGTTCGAGGTTGGACGGGACGGCGATCTTCATCGAGATCTCGTAGGTACCGGCCCGCTCGTTCTCGGTGACATTGAAGGTCCGGATGGAGGCCTTGAAGGAATTGACGATGTCCATGATCCGCCCCGGCGTCCCGGAATCGAGGTCGACAGTGACCTTCACATTCGCCTGGAAATTGCCGCTGGAGGGCGTCTCGGCCCACTTGACCTTCTGGATGCGGTAAGGAAACATCTCGATGAGCCGGGCCGCGTTCGGGCAGGACATGCGGTGGATCTTGATGCCCGCGTCGCGCGTCACGAATCCGAACACGTCGTCCCCGAAGACGGGATGGCAGCACCGGGCCATCTTGTAATCCAGCCCCTTGACGCCCTTCGCGCTCAGGACAAGGATGTCGTCGTGGCTGTCCGTGATGTCCCGCTTTACCTTGGCCGCCTCCACCGCCTTGGCCGCTTCCACCGCCTCGGCGTGGCGCCGTTCCTCGGACAGGATATAATCCTTGATGACGTTCACGTCCAGCGTCCCCGCGCCGATGGCCGCGAAAAAGCCGTTGACCGTGGAGAAGTGATGCAGTTTCATAAACTCCGACTGCATCTCGTTGGGGAATTCGAGTTTCCAGTTCTTGAGACGGCGCAGGAGCAGCTCCTTGCCGTCCGACGCCTTGGCGAACTCCATCTCGCTCAGGGCCTGGCGGATCTTGGTGCGGGCCTTGGAGGTCACCACGTAGTTGACCCAGTCCGCGGCCGGCTTCTGGTTTTTGCCGGTGAGAATCTCGACGACGTCGCCGGTAGCGAGTTTCTCCCGGATGGAGACCGCCTTGCCGTTGACCTTGCCGCCGAGGCAGCGGGTGCCGAGCTTGGAGTGGATGCCGAAAGCGAAATCCAGCACGGTGGCCCCTGCGGGCAGGATCCGGAGCTCGCCGGTGGGGGTGAAAACGAAGATTTCCCGGGAGGGCGGCTGCGGAAGGTCCTCGGGCGAACCGCTGCCGGGATGCTCGAGGGCGTAGCGGACGGCCGTCAGCCAGCGGTCCATCGTCTCCTCGTGCTTGATGCCCTTGTAGGCCCAGTGGGAGGCGAATCCGTTTTCGGCCATATCGTCCATCCGGCGGGTGCGGATCTGCACTTCGAGGTAGGCGCCTTCGCGGTTCTTTACGGTGATGTGCAGACTCTCGTAGCCGTTCGGCTTGGGATTGGTGATCCAGTCGCGAAGGCGGGAGGTGTCAGGCTCGTATTCCTCCGTCACGAAGGAATACACCTGCCAGCAGAGGTCTTTCTCGACCTTCGGATCCTCCTCGCAGTCGATGATGAAGCGGATGGCGAACACGTCGTAGACGCCCTCGAAAGGCACTTTCTGCTTCTCCATCTTGGCCCAGATCGAATACGCGGCCTTGGTGCGGATCTTGAGCTTGTAGCGGATGCCGGCCCGGTCGAGGCGGACTTTGAGCGGCTCGATGAATTCCGCCATCAGCTTCTCCCTGTCGCGCTCGGTCGCCTTGAGTTTGTTGGTGATGAGGCGGTATTTCTCCGGCTCGGCATAACTCAGGTAGATGTCTTCCATCTCCCGTTTGATGAGGTAAAGCCCAAGCTGGTGCGCGATCGGGATGTAGAGCATCAGCGTCTCCAGGATCTTCTGCTCGCGGGCGGACTTGGAGAAAAGCTGCAGGTTGCGCATCACCTCCAGGCGGTCGGCCAGTTTGAGGACCGTCACGCGGGGATCGCGGGAATACTGGATGATCAGTTTCTTGTAATTCTCCGCCTCGAGGCGGGTGTCCTTCGGCTTGATGGTGGAGATCTTGTTCAGGCCGTCCACCATCGCCTTGATGCCCTCGTCGAAATCGAGGGTCTTGAGTTCGACGCTGCCGTCCATCCGCATCGCCTCGTGCAGATACACGGCGGCGACGCATTCCGGCGGAAGGCCGATCTCGTCCGCGACAATCTTCGCCACCCCGTCGGCGTGACCGATAAAAGGGGTGCCGTCCCCGCGCTGCAGATCCTTCAGGGATACGGCGGCGACATCATAGGCGCGGCGGATCAGCGCCTGCCCTTCGGGGGGATAATTGCCGAAAACGGGAATCATTATTTCTTACCCTTTGCCTTGAGACGTTCCGTGAGGGCCTTCTGGAAGGCCTTGGCGTTGACAAGATGCTCAGTGTAAGTGGCGGCGAACACATGCGAGCCGTTCAGGGAAGGATCGGCGCAGAAGAACAGGTAATTGTGCTGCTCCGGATTGAGGACCGCGTCCAGGCAGTTCTTCGGCGGGCAGGAGATCGGCCCGGGAGGAAGGCCCTCGTAGCGGTAGGTGTTGTACGGGGAGTCCACGCTGAGGTGGGCCGTAAGGATGCGGTTGAGACTGTAGCCGAAGCAGAAGGCGACGGTCGGGTCGGCCTGCAGCTTCATCCCCTTGCGGAGACGGTTGAGATAGACGCCGGCGATGGCGGGCTGCTCGGGCTGGTAGCGGGATTCGCCGTCGACGATGGATGCGAGGGTGGAAACCTGCAGCCGCGTGAGGCCGACGGCCTCCGCCTTCGCGTCGCGCTCGGGGGTCCAGAACGCTTCGTAGCCCTGGTGGAATTTCTCGAAAATCTCTTCCATCGAGGCCGTCCAGTAAATCTGATAGGTATCGGGGATGATGCTGGCGAAGAGCATCGTGGTGTCGGTGCCGTAGGCCGACAGGAATTCGTTCGAACGGATCGCCTCGGAAACGGTCGCGGAGTCGAGCAACATCTGGTTGGCGATCTTGCGGGCCAGGCCGCCCTTGGTGCGGATCGTGCCGGAAAGGGTGAGGTTGACGGGCGACTGCCAGCCGCGGGCGAGCATCCGTGCGATGTAGATGGCGGAACTGCGGGTATCGAAGGTATAGTGACCGGGCTTGACCTGTTTGTCGGTGCCGACGCGGGCGAAGCAGCGGCGGATACTGGCCTCGTCCCGGGCGTAGCCCAGGGCGAAGATGCTGTCGAGCACCGCCTGGGGCGTCATTTCGGGGGTGATGCACATCTCGAACTGACGGGAGAAGGCGCGGCCCCGGTAATCCTGATAAACCCGCCCGGTAAAGAACAGCAGCACCAGCACGGCGATGACAAGGATTACCAGGCCGATGGAGAGCCGGCCCACGGAAGATTTCTTTCTTTTTCTAGACATAGTGCGTGATTCTTAGCGATCAACCCCGCTAAGTTAGGCATTCCGTTTCAAATTTCAAACACATCCCCGTCGGAGACGGCGAAAGTTTCGGGAAAGACCGTGCGGCACTCGGCCTCGTAGAGGGAAGCGTCGCGGTTCCGGGAGGAGAAATGGCCGATCAGCAGGCGTTTGGCGCCGGTCTCGAGGGCCACGCGGGCGGCGTCAAGGGTCGTGCTGTGCTGCCGGCTCACCGCCTTGTCGCGATGCTCCTCCAGATAGGTCGCCTCATGGTAGAGAACGTCCGTTCCCTTGAGCCATCCGATCTCTTCCGGGAAGACGGCGGTATCCGTCACATAGGCGTAACTACGCGGAACGTAGGGCTTGTAGGCCACCTCCGCGTTCGGGATTACCGTATCTTCGCGGAGCACGTCCTCTCCCCGCTTGAGCGTGCCGATCTCGGTAAGCGTAAGTCCGTAACGGTCAATTGCTTCCTTGTGTACGTTCCAGAGCGGCTCTTTTTCGCGGAAGAGGAAGCCGAAGGTCTCGATGCCGTGCCGGAGCGGGAAAGCGATCACCTCGGAGGAATGCGCGTCCAGGATGCGTTCCGGCTCCTTCATCTCCAGCGGATGGAAACGGATTTCGTAACCGATCCAGTCGTTGTAGGAGAGGAAGAATTTGAGGATGGGACCGAGGTTGCGCGGTCCGTAGATGTCCAGCGGAGCGAGCCGGCCGCCCATCCCGATGGTCGAGAGGAAGCCCTGCAGGCCGTAGACATGGTCGCCGTGGATATGGGTGATGAAGACGGAGTCGATCCGCTGGAGCGGAACGCCGAAACGGACCATCGAGCGCTGGGCGCCCTCTCCGCAATCCACGAGGAAAAAGCGCCCACGCACTTGAAGTGCCTGGGCGCTGGGGTTCCGGTCCGATACGGGCATTGCCGAAGCGGTGCCCAGCATCGTTACGGAGAAACGGTTTTGAGGATTACTCACCCTTCTCGAGTTTGTCCTTCAGGGCCGCCAGTTCGGAGATGTCACCGAGCGTGGTCTTCTCGACGTTGCTCTGGATCTTCTTGACAGCCTTCTTGGTGCTCTCGGCCTCGGCGGCGACCTTCGCTTCCTTCACCTCCTGATAAGTGCGCAGGTGGGAAACGAGGACGCGGCGGGTGCTGCGGCGGAGTTCGACGACCTTCATCGGGAGCGTCTCGCCGACAATCGCCTGCTTGCCGTCTTCCTTGACGAGCTCACGGACGAAGGAGAAAGCCTCGGTACCGTCCTCGAACTTGATCGTGGCGCCCTTGTCACCGATGGCGGCGACAGTGCCCTCGACGGTCGTGCCGACGGGATACTTGGCCTCAAGTTCATCCCAGGGGTTCGGGGTGAGCTGTTTGTGGCCGAGGCTGAGCTTGTGGCTCTGCTCGTCGAAGTCGAGGATGACGACGTCGATGACGTCACCGCTCTGGACCATCTCGGAAGGATGCTTGATCTTGTTCCAGCTGAGGTCGCTGATGTGGATCAGGCCCTCGACGCCGTCCTCAAGCTCGGCGAAGACGCCGAAGTTGGTGATGTTGCGGACGGTCGCTTTCTGCTGGCTGCCGACAGGATATTTCTCGCGGATGGTGTCCCAGGGGTTGGCAGTGAGCTGCTTGAGACCGAGGGACATCTTGCGGGCCTCGCGGTCGAGGGTGAGGACGACGGCCTCCACCTCCTGACCGAGGGTAAGGAATTCCTGCGCGCTGTGAAGCCTGGGAGACCAGGACATCTCGCTGACGTGGATGAGACCCTCGACACCGGGCTCCACTTCCACGAATGCACCGTAATCGGCGACGGCGACGACCTTGCCTTTGACGGTGTCGCCCACCTTGACGTCGGCGCTCAGGTTGTCCCAAGGATGGGCGCTGAGCTGCTTCAGACCGAGGGCGATGCGCTTCTGCTGATCGTTGAAGTCAAGGACGACGACCTTGATCTCCTCGCCGAGGGTGACCACCTCTTCCGGATGGGAGATGCGGCCCCAGCTGAGGTCGGTGATGTGGATGAGACCGTCCACACCGCCCAGGTCGACGAACACACCGTAGTTGGTGATGTTCTTGACAGTGCCTTCCAGCACCTGGCCCTTCTCCAGCTTGGAGATGAGTTCGGCGCGGCGCTGCTCCTGCTCGGCCTCGAGAAGGGCCTTGTGGGAGACGACGACATTGCGGAATTCCTGGTTGATCTTGACGATCTTGAAATCCATCGTGGTGCCCACGAAAACGTCGTAGTCACGGATGGGCTTGATGTCGATCTGGCTGCCGGGGAGGAAGGCCTCGATACCGAACACGTCGACGATCATGCCGCCTTTCGTGCGGGTCTTGATGAAACCCTTGACGATTTCGTTGTTGTCATATGCTGCATTGACCATATCCCAAGCCTTGTGGGCGCGTGCCTTCTTGTGGGAAAGGATGAGCTGACCCTTGCGGTCTTCGGCAGACTCGACATAGACGTCGACCTTGTCACCGACCTTGAGGTCAGGGTTGTAACGGAACTCGGGAGCGGAGATGACGCCTTCGCTCTTGTAACCGATGTTGACGATGACTTCGCGTTTGTTGATCGCAGTGACGACACCTTCCACGACCTCGTTTTCGACGACCTTCGAGAGGGTCTGGTCGTAAAGGGCGGCGTCCTGGGTGCGGTCTTCCTGCTGAACACCGTCATTCTCGAACGCTTCCCAGTTGAATTCCTCGGGAGCGACCGAAGCATTGAGTACAGTCTTGTTTTCTTCCATAATGATTTTTACAAACAATACTAGGGGTTTAACATTATTTTTTGTGCTTTCTCAAAAAAGCGTGCAAAGGTATAAAAATATCTTTGAACATACAAATCTTTTTTAAGGAATTCCGTTATATCAGTTTCCGAAACTTCCGGAGCTTTGCTCCTCCATCCCTCCCACAACCGTGGTTGCGGGCCCCTCCCGTTCACGAGGCCACGGGCGGCCACGGTTTCTGAAACTGATATAACTGCATTCCTGCAGAGAATACTACAGGAGTTTCTTCCGTTTGAAGATGAACCAGACGCCGGCGACGGAGGCGAGCATCACGGCGATGATGATGATCCAGTTCCAGAAGGTGGCGTTGGGATCGTCGGCGCCGATCATCGGGAGGCGGACGTTCATGCCGTAGAAACTGGCGATCAGGGTCGGAGGCATCAGCAGGAGAGAAATGAGGGTAAACACCTTCATGATGCGGTTCTGGTCGAGGTTGATGAGACCGACCACGGTATCCTGCAGATACTCGAGTCTTTCGAAGATGAAGTTGGTATGGTTGATCAGCGAGGAGATATCCTGCAGGAGCACGTTGAGGCGGCCCTCAAGGTCCTTGGGATACTTGGCGCTCTTCATCAGGTTGGAAATGAGCCGCTGCTTGTCGACCACGTTCTCGCGGACGACCATGCTGTTCTCCTGCAACTGGTTGATATCCAGGAGGAGATCCTCATTGATGTCTTCCTGCTGGTTGATGCGCTTGGCGTACTGGGTGATCTCCTTCGCGAGGATCTCGATCATATCGGCGTCGAGGTCGACACGCTGGTCCAGGATGCTGGCGAAAATCGAGAACCCGGAAGGATACTGCTTCGGATTGACCTGCATGCGCCGCTGGAGGTCGGTGAAACTGCGGAGCGGCACCTCGCGGAGGGTCGTCAGCGTATCGTCCACCAGGGTGAACGACACCGGCTGCATCATATATTCGTCCGAACCGGGCGTAAGGAAGTTGGTATTGGCGAAAATGGCGTCATCCGTCTCGAAATAACGGGAGGAACTCTCGATCTCCTCGGCCTGCGCGCGGCTCTGGATCTCGGTGCCGAGGAAGGCCTCCGCAGCCCTCTTCTCATCGCCGGACGGATCGATCAGATCCATCCACACCACCTCGGCAAGGTCCAGCCCCTTCAGAGCCTTCCCGCCGTTGGCCATCGCGATTTTCCCGTCTTTCCGATAAAAGATATTCAGCATAATCCGGATTCCTTCCAGGGGTAAACATTTCGCTTTCAGTCTGCAAATGTAACATTTTTACCCCGAACTTGCAAATTTTGTCGATTGCAGCCACACCGCAGGGGGTAAAGGCACGTACGGGCCGCTTTCGTGACGCTCTGTCGGTCTGTAGGAGAGGATGTGTCAGGAAACCCCGGAAAATCTGCGCATCCTCGGTGTGGAAGGGTAGGATGTGTCAAATAATCCGCGAAATTCTGCGCTTCCTCCCCCTGTCATGCCCGCCCCAGATCGGGCATCTGTGCCTCCCGGCCAAACCCGCAGAGCAACGGGGAAAAGGCCTGGCGGGTATTTGCTCTTGACCCCGCAACGGATTGCAGGGTCGGGAACGCTGGGCGAAATACCTCCCATTCCCAAATTTTTGGAGGCCGGAGCGGCTTTGCCATTCCGGCCTCATGGGAAAGGGCGCCTCGAGGACGGTAGCCGTCTCCGGCGCGAGGGCTTCGCCCAGGGTTTAATGGGTTAATGCGGTCCGCACAAGGCAGACCGCTGTCGGACTGGCTTACGCCTGGCCCGACTTTTATTCTGAAACTGGACGAACAGATTGCCCGCAGTAACGGCTGTCGCCGCCCCTGCCGACATAGTCGGAACCGAAGTAGACGTTCCACGCGCTGCGCGGACGGTCCGTATCGAGAAACGAGGACCAGTAGAAACCGTAGGAACCCGCATTGTCGAGATTCGTGCCGTACCGGCGACCGGCAGCGGGAAGGAAAATACTCTTGTCCGTGTATCCCGTCTTTTTGCTGGTGACGATTCTACCAGCGATGCCTGTCCCGTTGTAATTTGATGTCCATTCCCACGTGCACTGCTCCCGGAGTTCCGTCCACTCAGCATCTGTCGGAATACGCCATTCCCCGCCGAGTGCCTGTCTTGCAGCATCATCCACATAATCGTAGTCCTTGAACTCTGTCTTGTTGTCCACAGTACCGTGACTGCTGCTGTTATTATATTTCGTCAACGTTGAAGATGAACCATTGCACAATTTATAAGTCGCCCAAATGTAATTGTCCTTAGGCTCCGTCTCGCCCCAGGCGAAATAATCACCATAATCGCTTGGTGACATTGCGCCAAGATTCATCGAACTCCACTTCACGCTCAACCCAAGATCAACTGCTTCTCCGGCCACAGCAGTATAAGGTTCCTTCACGCGGACCGCACAGGAAGCGAATACCCCGCTGCCATCATTTGCCTCAGCCTTAATGGTGGCAGTACCTTTGGATATGGCTTTAACCTTGCCGATTTCATCAACCGTAGCGACAGATGTGTCCGAAGATGTCCAGTTGACAGACTTGTTGGTGGCATCGGTCGGAGTCACCGTTGCGATAAGAGTGGCGGAGCCTCCTTCTATCAATTCCAAAGAAGTCTGAGACAATGCGATGGACTCAACACGAATGGCAAAAACTGGACGCACAGATAGCCCGAGGAAACGGTAGCCGCTGCCCCTGCTGACATAGAGGTCTGCATCGGGATAGAAGTAGACGTCCCACGCGCGGCTCGGACTGCCCGTAGTGAGAGACGAGGACCAGTAGTAGCCGTCGGAACCGGCTTCGTTGAGATCTTGATACTTCACATCGCCGGCAGCGGGAAGGAAGATGCTGTTGCCGTTGGTGGCAGTGACGATTCTCCCCTTTACACCAGTCCCGTTGTAATCGTTAGTCCTAGTCCAGGTGCACTTGATCCTAAGTTCTTCCCATTCCGCATCCGTGGGCATACGCCAATTAGCACCGAGCTTAACGTGGGCAACGTCGTCCTCCGATTCCAATACAGTCTTATTATCGACAGTACCATAAGAACTGTTGGTATTGTACTTCGAGAATGGACCTGATGAACTTGTGCCGAACTTGTAGGTGGACCAGGAGTAATTCTCTTTCGGCTCCGTCTCGCCCCAGGCATAATAGTCGCCGTACTCTTCCGGAGACGCCGCACCGATATTACCGGCTGCCCAGATAACACTCAACCCCAGGTCAACCCCTCTGGGAATAACCGTTACAGCACACGTCGCCTTTTTATTGCCGTCCACCGTAGCAACGGTTATCGTTGCCGATCCCTCCGAAACGGCCGAGACCCTCCCCGTCTCATCCACCAAAGCAACTTCTGTTTTTGATGAGGTCCAGGTAACGCTCTTGTTACTAGCATTCTCCGGAGACACCGTTGCCGTCAACATAAATCCTTCACCCTTTATCAGTGTCACAGAACTCTTGTCCAGCGAAACGCCTGTTACCGGAACCGGCTTCACCGTCACATTGCAGTTTGCCGTATAGCCGCCGTCCATCGTTGTCGCCGTAACAACCGCACTCCCGGGACCGACCGCGGTAACCAGGCCCTCCTGATCCACGGCAGCCACTTCCGGGTCGGACGTCGTCCACAGGACGGATTTGTCCCGAGCCGTATCGGGGCCGACGATCGCCTTTAAAGGGAAAGAATCTCCGACATAAACCGTCCTGGTCGTTTGATCCAACCTGACCGACGACACCGCATAGGGATCGTAAGAGGCCTCCTGAAGGGCACGGATGAACGACCGGGCGTGGCTCAGCATCGTGTAGTACTGATTGTCCAGCGAATTGGAGCAGTCCAGCACCAGCATCACCGCGACGGACTGCTTGGTGACTTCGATGTCCATATTCTGGTTGGCGTCGAACTCGGAATTGACCTGCCACTTGCCCGTGGAGGAAACGTATGCCCACTGGGCTATCGAGCCGGACTCCAGGGTCCTGCCCTTGTCTATCCGGACCGAGTCGAAGGCGAACGTCACAAAGATGCCGTTCACGTTTCCACGGATCGTGTTCCCTGAAGTGGAGGACAATCCGTGATAGGTCACGTCGTGAAGCGAGTAATCGCCCAGACGGAACGTTCCTTCGATATAAGCAGAGGAATTGGCCGCGTCACTCGCATTGTCGAACGTGAAACGGACACGGGTTGCGTCTGACTGACCGGGAATGGTAATCGAGAAGTCATAGATATACGAGATGGCCGTCACCTTCTTGGCAATCGCCTGCAGGCGGCTGTTGACTTCAGACATACTGTTGACCTCGAAGGCGTTGTCGCTGCTGGAGGCAAGTTTCTGGAGGTTATGGCGGAACTTGACGACATCGCTCACGTCGGAGCCTTTCATTCCTACGGAATAGGCCATGATGTGATGATTGGATATATTCTCGTCCTGAATCCGGTTCTGGATGGCATCCAGATAGGTTTCTTCAGACCCGTAAGCGGGGTTCATCATCACGGACCCCTGGTCGAGGCCGTCCGTAAAGGTGACAAGGGCTACCGCACAGAGATCGTCCGGGAAGACCGCCTCCTTGAGCCGGTCTATAGACTGGTCAACCCCGTAGCATAGCAGGGATCCGTTCTTCATCTGAAGACCGTTGACGAAGGCGTTGAAATCCGAGATCGTCACTTCGTTCAGACGGGTGATGGGATAGGTGTACAGTTCCTGGTTGAATCCCGTGATGCCTAGATAAAGGCCGCTGCGCTTGCCGCCTGTCATCTCAGGATTGTCAGCCCACTCGTCAACCCCCTCGTCGATGTGCTCTTTCTTCGCGAACACGGCGCGCTTGACCGTAAAGGATTCGTCCTTTTTATAGGTAGCCTTCTTCCCTGTCATGGAATAAAAATCCATCTGGAATCCCTGCGACAGCGTCCCCGGAAGGCACACGATATAGTAATCCTGATCCTTCTGGAAGGCGGCACCGTCTTTGGGGGTCAGCGTGATGACGCTGTCCCCCGAGAGCACCTCCGCCCGGGGACGGCCACCGTTCATGGAGAGAGACACTCGCCCGGCAAGGGTTTCCTCGGCATTGCTCCGCAGGACGACCTTGTAGATATCACTCCGGGACAGGCTGAACTTGATGCCTCCGCACACATTATAGAACGACAGGTCCGTTGTGCTTGAATGTGCCAGAAGCGGATAGAAATTGGTATCGAACGTCCCCGCCACGCCCCTCTGCTCATTGGAGAGCCGGGTCGTGATATGGTTCCCGTCGCTCTGCGCCGAGGCATCGAAGGGATACAGGGCCCAGACATTGCCGCTTTCCAGGTCCTTGATGGTAACCTGTCCGTCCGTCGTGAAGGTAGTTTCCGTCGTTGTCTCTGTGTTGGATGAGGTATAGGCAATCCCTGTCGTGTTGAAGAATACATTGATCTTTTCTCCGGACAGCCAGCTGACGGTGCCATTCCCTTGAGCATCGGTGGACAGTACGGTCTTGGTCTCAGTCCCGAATCGAGCCTGGACATCCGGGGCTTTCACCATGGTCTCATCCATAGACTTCTCCATCTCGCAGGATAGAAGAAGGAGGGGGAGAAGCAAGAGGGAGCAGTTCCTGATCATATCTCGTTTCATAATTCTCATCTTTTTAGTCCAAACCTTCTTCTACCGTTCCTTCGATCCCGCCGGGGTTGACATCCTTGCTCTTCACCGTCACGACACAGGAGGCGCTCTTGCCCCCTGCAGTCACCGTGACCGTCGATTTGCCGGGGGTCTTCGCCTTGACCATCCCATAATTATCAACCGTTGCAACGGAACCGTCGGACGATGTCCATACCGTCACGACATTGGTCGCGTTGGCGGGATTGACCGTGACCGTCAAGGACTCAAAGGAGCCCGACACGAGGCTCATCGCATTCTTATTGAGCGTAACGGACGTTACGCTTATCGCATTGTCGCTCACCGTCACGATGCAGGTTGCCGTCTTGTTTCCGGCGCTCGCCGTAATGATGGCGCTTCCCGCCCTCTCAGCAGTAACGCTCCCCTCCTGGTTCACCGTGGCCACGGACGGGACGGAAGAAGTCCAGGTGATGGTCTTGTCGCTCGCGTTATCGGGACGGACCTGCGCCGTCAGGACTACGGAAGAGCCCTTTACGAGATAGAGGGTGTTCCTGTTCATCGTGATGGATGTTACCGGGACCACCGGATTGGATGTCACAGGACGGACGGAACGCCCGTAATAGCGTTCGTCATCGAAGAATTTGTAATACCCATTCCTGTCAAAATCCAGATTATACGCCTCGTATGGAATCCCGCTAACTCGGACGGAGGACCAGTAGTCCCCGCGAATACCTGCCCCGGAAAAGGTTGTTCCATGCATATACCCGGCGGCAGGGAAGAATATCCAATTACCTGTCCGGCCGATGAACCTACAACCGAGCACTCCGTTCAAGGTTGTCCATTCCCGAGTGCATTCGGAGATCAGTTCATCGAATTCAAGATTGGTAGGAGTGCGCCAGTTGTTACCAAGTTTTACGGACGCAGCATCATCTTCGGGATTAAGTTGGGCCAGATTGTCAACTGTTCCATAGGAGGAGTAATTATTGTACTTTATAAGAGTATTTTGCGATCCTCCGCACCATCGGTAAGTTCCCCAGCTATAATCAGGTTTTGTCTCCGTCTCGCCCCAGGCATAATAGTCGCCGTACTCTTCCGGAGACGCCGCGCCTAGATTGCAGGTAGCCCAATAGACGCTCAGACCGAGATCCACAATGGTCGGGCTGATTACGCCCTTCCTGACGGTGACGGTGCAGGATGCTGATACTCCCCCTCCTCCATTCGCCGAGGCCTTTACCGTGGCGACGCCGGCATCCACCGCGATGACGCGGCCGGCATTGTCAACCACGGCCACATTCACATCCGAAGACGTCCACGTGACCGTCTTGTCCGATAGTTCCTCCGGACCCACCGTTGCGGTAAGAGTCTCCATATCCCCCACTGTCAAGTCAAGCGATGTCTTGCTGATCGTGACAGTAGGGATAATCCGTGCCTTGACGGTCACCATACAGATGGCCGTCTTGCCGCCGTCCTCCGTCGTGGCGGTGATGGCCGTATTCCCGGCCTTGACGGCCTTGACGAGACCGTCTGCGACCGTGGCGACCTTGTCATCCCCGCTTGTCCAGAGGACCTTCGGGTTAGTGGCATTCTCCGGAACGACCGTTGCCGTTAGGGTGGACGACTGGCCCTCTTCCAAAACAAGCGTTTTGGGGTC
>ONSU01000053.1 GCA_900320545.1 uncultured Bacteroidales bacterium
TTCGGCTGTTCGCCGATTAAAGTGGCACGCGAGCTGGGTTCAGAACGTCGTGAGACAGTTCGGTCTCTATCTGTTGTGGGCGTTGGAAGTTTGCGGAGGTCTGACCTTAGTACGAGAGGACCGGGTCGGACGAACCTCTGGTCAACCGGTTGTGGCGCCAGCTGCACCGCCGGGTATCCACGTTCGGTCAGGATAAGCGCTGAAAGCATCTAAGCGCGAAGCCGTCTCCAAGATGAGACTTCCTTATAGGGTCGTTGTAGACTACGACGTTGATAGGCGGGAGGTGTATAGCCAGTGATGGCACAGCCGACCCGTACTAATCGCCCGAACTCTTTCCGTGAGGAAACTGATTGATCGAGGAATGCGTCTTGTGTGTAATCTCTCAAGTAATATACTGCGGTGGCTATAGCGGCGGGGATCCACCTCTTCCCATCCCGAACAGAGAAGTTAAGCCCGCCATCGCCGATGGTACTGCCCCACCAGGTGGGAGAGTAGGCAGCTGCCGTTCTTCGAGGTCCGGACCTTCACATCGAAGGCCCGGACCTTTTGTTTTTATCCGCTGCCTACTCTCTCTGCAGAGTTCTTTGCCCCAGCGGGGCCCCGTGCCGTTCTTCGAGGTCCGGACCTTCATATCGAAGGCCCGGACCTTTTGTTATGTCCGGCGGGAGATAATCCCGGCTGACAGCCCGGCAGCCGCCTTTTTCTGGTGACACGGCTTCCGCCCCGGGGGGAACACCCGCCCGAGAAACCCGTCCCCTCCGGGGGGAACCTGCCCCGGGACGGCCCGCCCCGTGTTTTGTTTTTCAAGGGAGTTTATTATCTTTGAAACGGATAAATCACCCGCCCATGAAATTTCGAGCCCTTCTCTTCGCCGTCCTTCTGTCCTTCCTGGCCGTCCCGGGCTTTTCCGCGGAACGCCGCGACTTGCTGACCGGCCGGTACAACCGTGAACAGGTTTCCCGTTATTGCGACGATTCTTCCGACTGGATCCGGTTCCCTGCCTATGCGGACCGTGCCGCCTGGGAGGCAATCCCGGCATCCAGGCGCAGCGCCACCATTTCGGCCGGGGAACGCTACCTCGGTTATGACTGGCCCGCCATCCTCCCGACCATGTACCTGGAGTTCTCGCGGACCGGCAACCGGAACGTGGTCGATGTGGCGATCGCCACGCGCCTCTCCGTCCTCCGGACCCTGTTCTATGCGGAAATGATGGAAGGAAAGGGGCGGTTCATCGATGACATCATCAACGGCATCTTCACCTATTGCGAGCAGACTTACTGGGGCATGTCGGCCACGTTCTACCTATATGAATACGGTGATTCCCAGTCCCATCCGAAAACGAAGCTGCCGGATGCATCGAATCCGGTCATCGACCTGAGTGTCGGGGACGTCGCCTCCACGCTTTCCTGGATCTGGTATTTCCTGCATGACGAATTCGACAAAGTCAGTCCCATCGTCGGAGAACGCCTGAAGTCCGAGCTGCGCCGGAAGGTGCTGGAGCCCTTCTACACGCGCAATGACTTCTGGTGGATCACCGGATGGAACCACGGAGATGTGAACAACTGGACGCCATGGTGCAACTATAATGTACTTACGACCATCCTCCTGATGGAACCCGACCGGGCCAGGCGTCTGGACGGTATCTGCAAGACCATGCAGTCGGTCGACCTTTTCATCAATATCTATCCGGAAGACGGCGGGTGCAATGAAGGCCCTTCTTACTGGGGACACGGTGTCGGAAGCCTTTTCAACTACCTTTCGCTGCTGTATGATTTCTCCAAGGGGGGGATCGACATCTTCCACGAAGACGTTGTCAGGGAGATGGGCAGGTATGTCAATAAACTGTACATCGGCGGCGGCGTGAATTTCGTCAATTTCGCGGATGCGCCCGGGAAGATCAACCACGACGGCATCCGTATCGCCCGGTTCGGACAGCGGATCGGCGATCCTTCCCTGGAGGCGTTCGGCAGTTTCCTCTCCCAGAAGCAGCGGGAGGATGCCCTTGCCCTGTCCAAGGTATACAGGGCGGAATTCTACGGGTCGGAGGATACGGAGAAATACGATCCCCGGGCGATTTCGGGTGACATCGGGCAGACATTGTCCGACCTCTTCGCCGAAGGGTTGACGGAAGTGCCGCGGGAAGTCCTTCCGAAGGAAATATATCTTCCTGACTTGCAGGTGGTTGCTGCGCGCGATAAGGAAAATGATTCCCGCGGTTTCTTCTTTGCGGCCAAAGGTGGAAACAATCAGGAACAGCACAATCATAACGACGTCGGCTCCTTTGTCCTGTATTACGATGGCCAACCGGTATTCATAGATCCCGGTGTGGGCACCTATACACGTGAAACTTTCAGCAACGACAGGTACAGCCTTTGGACAATGCAGTCGGGGTACCACAACCTGCCCCTCATCCGCGGGGTAATGCAGCAGGCCGGAAGCAGATACAAGGCCGCTGACTGCACCTTCAAGTCGTCCCGGGACGTGGTGACCTTCTCCGCTGACATCGCGCCGGCCTATCCGGAAGGAGCCGGAGCAA
>ONSU01000019.1 GCA_900320545.1 uncultured Bacteroidales bacterium
TTATGGAGAGCGCAAAGCAGACCGTCGCCGCCGTCCTCGGCGATTCGGTCCGCTGGGATATCCGCTACCGGAAACCTTTCAGCGTATGGCGGGAAATGCAGGAACTCGGCTGCGACTTCTACCATGTGCCGTTCAAGCATTATATCCGCGCCGTATTCTCGGCCGAAGAGGTCAACCTCGCAACCGGTCTGCAGATGGCCGAAGGCGATATCGTACTCAAAATCTACAGCATCCTGGCCGCCAACTACCGCGAACAGACCGGCAGTTTCGTCAACTATATGGCCCAGCCCAAGGCCAACGGATATCGCTCCGTGCACGTCCGTCTGCTCAATCCCTTCGGCGGCATCGAGGAATTCCACCTCAGTTCCGACAATATGCGCGAGCAGTCCTACTTCGGCTGCATCGTCGAGAATCAGGAACAGTGGCTGCACCGCTTTACCGAGGTACTGGGCGACCTGGCGGAAGATCCGGAATCGCTGATGCCCGGCATCCGCGCCTCCCTCTACAACGAGGATGTCGTCATCTATACTCCCAAGAGCAAGCCCATTACCCTTCCCAAGGGCGCCACGGCCCTGGATTTCGCCTATGATGTACACACCGAGATCGGCGATCACGCCCAGTACGCCCGCATCAACGGCCAGCTCTCCTCGGTCAAAACCGTCCTCAAGCGGGGCGACTGCGTCGAAATCGGCACCGATCCCGCCGTCCATCCCAAACCGGACTGGCTCGCCGCGACGGTTTCCTACAAGGCGAAGAAACATATCCGGAATTATCTGAAGAAGCTGCCCAAGCCCAAATACACCCTTTGCCCGCACTGCAATCCGATGCCCGGCAGCGAGATCATCGGCTTCCGCGATGCGGCCGGACATATCACCGTCCACAGCCGGAACTGTCCCGACGCCATCCGCATCGCTTCCGAGCAGGGCAACACCATCGTCGCCATCGACGACTTCAAGACCGATCCGAACACCCTGTATCCCGTTACCATCGAGATCATCGGCGTAGACCGTTACCACCTCCTTCGCGATATCATCGACTGCATCGTCGAGGTTCACCATCTGTCGATGACCTCCCTGTGCACGGAGACCAAGGATAACATCGTCTCGTGCACGATCGGCTTCGCCGTGCACTCGGCCGGCGAACTGAACGAAACCCTTTCGGGAATTTCCGCCATTGAAGGCGTAGAAGAGGTAATGATCCGTTAACGGCTGAACATCAGCTCCAGATCCCGCTCGATCGCAGGCCCGGCCACCTTCTCGGGAACGAATTTCCACGCTCCGATCACGTCCGGATTGCCGGTGACGGCCGGATCGATGCCGCCGTTGGCTTTCAGATATTCATACAGGATTTCGCGGATCTCCGGATAGCGGGAGACAATCCGCTCGTCGATCCGGTTCGTGTCCACGCCCGCCTCCCGGAGAAGGCCGCCTCCTCCGCTGGCGCGGTAGGACGTCATTGCGACATTGTATTCCTTAGAAAGGTCGAAGGATTCGATCGCTACCCGCTCCCCTTTCGGCTTTGTCACATCCACCGTATAGCGGATGCCGGCGGCGGAGTCGAAATTGTACGAGCGCTCCACGAACGACCAGCCCTTCTGGCCGGTGCGCGGATCGTCCCGTTCGCGGATCTTGAGGACGTGCCCCCCGGCGGGCGACTGGATCCATTTGTCATAACTCGCCTCCAGCATCAGCCGGATTTCCTCCCCCGTCATCCTGACGATATAAAGCTGATTCTCATACGGGTAGATGGTGAAGAGGTCGTTGTAGACGAGCGTTCCGGCCTTGACGATACCGTCGTAGGTCAGGGGCGCGGCAATGGAAATCTCCGCAGGCGCGCAGCCGAGCTGCAGCGTATGGATCAGATTGATGTAGTCGCTCATTCCCCTGTAGGCGTCCCGGGTGCGGAGGTCGCTCCCGAGCGTGCCGACTTCCTGCAGGGTAAAGGCCTTGACCTTCAGATAGTCCTCATGGAAGGTCTCCCGCATCACGGTATCCGCCTTCTCGGCGAAAACGGGAATCAGCCCGCCGGAAATATGCTTTTCCGTGACCTTGCCGCCCTCGACGCGGAGGGAGAGTTTGCCGATGCCGACATAGCGGCAGTGGCTGCCGGAATTCACCAGCGCCATCGTATCGTTCTGCTCGGTGTAGGGCCTGTGGTCGTGGGCGCAGACGACGAAATCCACCCCGCGGACGCTCCGGAACACATCCAGGGCCTCCGCCTCCGCGACAGACCCGTCCCCCTTCCCGGTCGCGCTGTGCATCGCGGCGATCACCACGTCGGGTTTCTCCGCGGCACGGACCCGGTCCACATCCTCCTGCACGTGGTCCATGATCCGGTCGAAATGCATTCCGCTCCAGATCTCTTCGTTGAGCCAGGCCTTGATGTTGGCGTTGGTGTAGCCGAGGATGGCGATTTTGAGTCCGGCTCGACGCACCACGGTGTACAGCGGGAAATAGGTCTTGCCGTTGTCGTTGCGGATGGCGTTTCCGGCCAGGAGCGGAACCTTGAAGGCCTTCATCTCGGAGAATACCCGGTCGTACACCGGGTGTCCCGTCTCGACGTCGTGGTTGCCCCAGGCGAGCGCGTCATAATGCAGGTAATCCACCATCCGGGAATAGAGATGCGGCCCGAGGGTGTCGACATAGTTGAAATAGTAGGCGGCATTGTCCCCCTGCAGGCAGTCTCCGGCATCCACCAGGACGACATTCTCCGCTCCGTCGGCAACCCGGACGCTGTCTACGACGCGGCTTACGCCGATGAGGGATTTCCGGAGATTGGCGTCCACGTAGGTCGAGTCGAAGAAGCGGCCGTGGACGTCGTTGGTCGTCAGGAGGGTAAGATTGTACTCACCGTCCTTGAGACGGTTGCACGCGAGCGCGGCGAGCACGGCGGTCGCGACGAGGAAACAGGGGTTGCATCTCATAACGTTGCTTCATTAGGGTATCCAGGTCAAACATCAGCGTGGCAATCTGCTGCCAGCCGGAGAATCCCTCGTTGAAATGGGCGACGGCGGCGATGCGGATGCGGAGCCAGTCGCTGATGCGGGGCTGCCAGTAGGCCTCGAGCCGGTCGTAATATGCGGGGAGTTTCGCCGGATCGGTCCGGACCTGCCAGTAGGCGCCTCGCATATACAGCCGGTCGCCGTAAGGGATTCCCTGCGAGTCTTCCACGGCGAAAAACGGCATCAGGGAAGTTCCGTAATAGAATTCGTTGCGGATGCCGACGTTCCAGTGGCGGATCTCCGTTATCGCGTCGACGCCCCAGGGGATTTTGACCTCCTTCCACCGGCGGTCGCGCTGATAGCCGACGAACGGACCTACGGAGAGGTTGAGCGCCTGGAGGCCGCTCATCGGCGCGAAATCAAACGTGAAATAGGGATTGAGGACGTGCTCGTCCACTACGCCGGGCTGCGTCTTGGAACCGGCGTAATGATGGAACATTCCCTGCCATCCGAAATGCAGCCAGGAAAGGATATAGACATCGCCGTAAGAGAAGATGTTGAACTGCTCGTGGCGTTCCTCGCCGTATTTGCTGTTCCAGTCCAGGCCGACCTCGTAATAGGATTTGGGACGGGCGAACCGGAAGAGGACGCCCTCGAGATTGTTGTCGTAGAAGCGGACGGGATCCGCGAGGAAGGCCGTCGTGTATTTGCCGCGGGTCTCGTAGCGCGGGAAGATGCCGGCCACGAAGGAGAAATCCGTCTTTTTGAACTGCGCCTCGAAGGTGTAGTAGACTTTGATCTCGCGGAAGAGATTCCAGTTCTGCTGCTTTTTGTCGCTCTCGGGCCCCGTTCCGAAGGGATTGGCCCCGAAGTCCTTCTCGATGTCGATGCCGGCGAGGAGACGGTGCTTCATCCCGTTCGGCTGCTCGACGCGAAGCCCGGCAAGGGGCGTCAGCCGCAGGCCGGTCATTGTTCTGGAGGGCCCGTACGCCTGATGCGAAGCCGAATATTCGTTGTTGACGAAGAACCAGTCGAAATGCACGTTATAGTCGAACCGCACCTTGACCTTGCTCTCTTTCCGCCCCGCAACAGAGGTGGTATCCGCCTCCTGCCCCCGGAGCGTCACCCCGGTGCACAGCGCGGCAAGCATTAGGATGAACAGTTTTCTCATCTCCGACGCATCCCCCGCATTTGCTGCATCAGGGTGCCCGTGACGGCTCCTTTCATCATCTTGCGCGTACCTTCGAACTGCTTCAGCAGGCGGTTGACCTCGGGGAGCGAAGTGCCGCTGCCGTCGGCGATGCGTTTGCGGCGGCTTCCGTTGATGATGTCGGGATGCTCCCGCTCCTCGGGTGTCATCGAAAGGATGATGGCCTCGGTCGCCTTGAAGGCCTTGTCGTTGTCGATATCCACATCCTTCAGGGCTTTCCCCACGCCGGGAATCATCGAAGCCAGGTCCTTGATGTTGCCCATCTTCTTGACCTGCTGGATCTGGTTGTAGAAGTCCTGGAGGGTGAACTGGTCGCGGGAGAGTTTCTTGCGGAGCTCGCGGGCCTGTTTCTCGTCGAACTGCTCCTGGGCCTTCTCGACGAGGGAGACGACGTCGCCCATCCCGAGGATCCGGTCGGCGACGCGGTCGGGGTGGAAGATGTCGAGGGCCTCCATCTTTTCGCCGGTGGAGACGAATTTGATCGGCTTGCCGACGACATATTTGATGGAGAGGGCCGCACCGCCGCGGGTGTCGCCGTCCATCTTGGTAAGGACGACCCCGTCGAAGTCGAGCCGCTCGTTGAAGATGCGGGCGGTCTCCACGGCGTCCTGACCGGTCATCGCGTCCACTACGAAGAGGGTCTCGGTGGGCTTTACGGCCTGATGGAGGGTGGAGATCTCGTCCATCAGTTCGTCATCCACGGCCAGGCGGCCGGCGGTATCGACGATCACGACGGAGACACCCTCGGAGCGTGCTTTGGCGATGGCGTTCTGCGCGATCCGGACTGGATCTTTCACGCCTTCTTCCGTATAGACGGGGACGCCGATCTGCTCACCGAGCACCTTGAGCTGCTCGATGGCGGCCGGACGGAAGGTGTCGCAGGCGGCGAGAAGGACCTTCATCCCCCGTTTGCTCTTGATATGCAGGGCCAGTTTCCCGGAGAACGTAGTCTTGCCGGAACCGTTCAGACCGGCAACCAGCACGACGGCCGGATTGCCCTTGACATTGATGTCGGTGCTCTGGTCGCCCATGAAGGAGACAAGCTCGTCGTGGACGATCTTGACCATCATCTGCTGCGGCTTGACGGCGGTGAGGACGTTGGCGCCGATGGCCTTTTCCTTGACGGTATTGCAGAATTCCTTGGCGACCTTGAAACTCACGTCGGCGTCCAGCAGCGCCTTCCGAATATCCTTGACAGTCTCCGAAACATTAATCTCTGTAATCTTCCCCTCACCCTTCAATATCTTGAAGGATCTCTCCAGTCTTTCTGATAAATTTTCAAACATATTATTTCCTTGCCTTAAAAATTTGTTGTATCAGTTCCTAAAACTTCCGGTGCTTCGCACCTCCATCCCTCCCAGATCACCCCAAAAATCAAAGATTTTCGGGGACCCCGGAATCCACGCACTGTGGGCCCCTCCCGTTCACGAGGCCACGGGCGGCCACGGTTTTATCCACTGATACAACAAATTTATTGTTTGTAATACATCGAACAAAATTAGCGATTTTGTGGGGAATATGCAAAAATTCGTTATATTTGCAATTGTACGATAGCCTGACCGGGTAAAGAGAATGAGTATGAAACGATTGATTCGAATCCTCGCCACTCTGGCGATTATCCTTCCGGCTGCAGGGTGTAAAATGGAGGCCGGTCCTTCCGACGTCAACGATTCCACGGATGAATATACCTTGATTGTATCCGGCTGTGTCGTCGATCAGGAGAATTCCAATCCCCTCCCCGGGATTACCGTCACGCTTCTCAGCATCGTTCCTTCCAATCCGAATAATCAGAAGACCGCCACGACAACGACGGGCGAGGATGGGTGCTACCTCATTCGCAAACGCTTCAATACCCCGGCGTACAACCTGTCTCACGTCTTGCAATGCACCGACGAGAGCGATACCTACAAAGAATCTCTTCAAATGGTGATCACGGTTCACGAAAACAGTTTCTCCCTCTCCGAGCACGGGTATTTCCTCCCCAATCTCAATTTTGCTTTGAGCAAGAAATAAAAAAACCGGCCTCCTTTCGGGGGCCGGTTTGCCATTGAACGGGTCGGGACAAGCCTACTTCTCGCACTTCTTGCAGCAGCCGGCAAGGCATTTCCAGACGAGGGCGCTCAGCGCACCGCCGGCGAGCGGGGCCACGATGAACACCCAGACATTCTTCAGCGCGTCTCCGCCAGCGAAGAGGGCGGGACCGATGGAACGGGCCGGGTTGACGGAAGTTCCCGTGAGGTTGATGCACACGAGGTGGATGAGAATCAGGGTGAGGCCGATGGCCAGACCGGCGGGCTTGCCGGCACCGAGTTTCTCGTCCGTCGTTCCGAGGACCACGAGCACGAAGAGGAAGGTGGCGATGAACTCGACGAGGAGCGCACCCCAGACACCTCCCGCATTGGCTACGCCGTTGGTGCCGAGACCGGCCATTCCCTGAGCGCCCGCAAATTCGGGAGTAACCACCTTGGTGAGGGCGAGCAGCAGCGCACCGGCGATGATACCGCCGATGATCTGGCCGACCCAGTAGCCGCAGGCGTCCTTCCAGCTCATACGGCCGGAGAGGGCGACACCGAAGGTGATGGCCGGATTGATGTGGCAGCCGCTGATGCCGCCGATGGTGTAAGCCATCGCGACGACCGAGAGGCCGAATGCAATCGCGGTCCCCACGACACCCGCCGTGTCAGCGCAGCCGAGGAACATTGCGGTTCCGCAGCCGAGGAAAGTCAGGACAAAAGTTCCGAGACATTCTGCAAAATACTTTTTCATTTGTACAAAAGATTTTGGTTTAGCAGTCCAAATATACGACATTTTATGAAAAATTGCATCCTTTTTTTTAAGAGTTTTTTATAAATACGTCGGACGCTCCGGAAAGTATGACCTCTGAGAACCCTCCGAACCTTCGGTTCTCCGTCCCTCCCGCTGCGACTCCGTTTTGCGGGCCCCTCCCATTCATGTGGCCATGGGCGGCCACAGGTTTCAGAGCCCATACTTTCCTCCGCTTGTAAAAAAATATTAAAATACATATCTTTGTATTTATGGGAATTTTCAGAAAGAAAAATACAAGCGGGGCGAAAGTGACCCTGGCGTATATTATGGCGGGGCTGTGCCTCGTTCTTATCATCGGTAATGTGGCGGCGTTTCTGATGCTGCCGAACATCGCTGCCAAACTGGCCATCCTGCTGTCGAACAGCGTCACGATTCTGCTGATGCTTTTCGCGATCAGGCCGCTGAACGCCATTATCCAGCGGGAATTCGACAAAAAAGCCGAGGAACTGGCCGGCAAGGTCCGCGAGCAGAAGGAGATGCAGGAGCGCATCGCCACCCTCGAGAGCGAGAACCGAGAACTCTCCAGCCGCCTCGACACCGTCACCCAGACGAGCGGCATTCCCACCAACGTCAACTTCTCCTTCAAGGTGGAGACGATGACCTACGACAAGTCGGGCTACATCGTGAAGGAGGAGCCACTATCGCGCTTCCTGGAGGATCCGGCCTACAAGATTGCCGGCAAGAAGGGCCTGGGCAACCGCATCTCCAAATGGATTGACGACTACATCAACCATCCCGGCGAGAAGAAGGTCCTTTACATCGGAAAATACTATATCAAAGCCTCCATCGGCATCGACTTTACCAAGATCAAATACGCCCTCGACGGCGATTCCATCATCTTTTACGGGGTCCGGTTCTCGAAGCTCAACGATCTCGCCATCCAGCGTTCCCCCGAGGATGTCAACCATTGCTGGCTCCTGAGCGACAACGATTTCGAGACCTCCATCAACCGGGGAGAATTCTACCGCGAATTCACGCAGGAATACGCCCGCCTCCGCGCCGAGGAAGCCGACAGGGCCCTGGAGCAGGAGGTCGACAATCTCTGCGACCACTACACCGCCGTCTTCCGGGAGAATCTTTCCCAGCGCTTCCCCGCCGTGCAGTTCTGTGACTCGATCGAGGACAGCACCTCTTCCTGGTTCTCCCTCAAAGAGCATATCCAGGACCGCCGCATCCTCGGCATCGCCTCCAGCATGTTCCTGATGGCCGACGTGATGAGCGATTCGCTTGCAAAACAGATCCCGCAGTAAAAGATTGTATTGCGTTTCTTCGTTTTTTTGGCTAATTTTGTATGCTTAAAACCCAAGATAAAATGGAAAAAGGTCCTATTTCTCAGTTCATCGTTCACAACTACCGCCATTTCAACGCAGCGTCGCTCGTCGATGCCGCCAAGGCGTATGAAGACCTCCTGAACAAGGGAGGCAAGATGTTCCTCGCGATGGCCGGCGCGATGTCGACCGCCGAGCTTGGCCTCTCCTTGGCCGAGATGATCCGTCAGGACAAGATCAGCTTCGTCTGCTGCTCGGCCAACAACCTCGAGGAGGACATTATGAACCTCGTGGCCCACAGCCACTATTATCGCGTACCCGGTTACCGCGACCTCACTCCGCAGCAGGAGCAGGAATTGCTGGACAACCATTACAACCGCGTCACCGACACCTGCATTCCCGAGGAAGAGGCCTTCCGCCGCCTCGAGAAGCACCTGGTGGATGTCTGGGACAAGGCCAAGGCCGAAGGCAAGCGCTACCTCCCCTATGAGTTCATCTATCAGATGATCCGCAGCGGTGTGCTGGAGCAATATTACGAGATCGACCCGAAGGACAGCTGGGTCGTCGCCGCCTGTGAGAAGAACATCCCCATCATCTGCCCGGCCTGGGAAGACTGCACCACCGGCAACATCTTCACCGCCCACGTCATCCGCGGCGAATACGATCCGCACATGGTCATCCAGGGCGTCGAGGTGATGATGTTCCTCGTGGACTGGTACAAGAAGAACAGCGAAGGCGCCGGCGTCGGCTTCTTCCAGATCGGCGGTGGCACTGCGGGCGACTTCCCCATCTGCTGCGTTCCGATGATGGAGCAGGACCTCGGCTGGACGGGCACCCCGCTCTGGTCGTATTTCTGCCAGATCTCCGACTCCACGACCTCCTACGGCTCCTATTCCGGCGCCGTCCCCAACGAGAAGATCACCTGGGGCAAACTCTCGCCGACCACCCCGCGCTTCATCGTGGAGTCCGACGCGACCATCGTCGCCCCGCTCATCTTCGCCTACGTACTGGGCTGGTAAGCGTTAAGTGCAACTCGCTGATTCATTGTAATTTACGCAAAACGCCTTACTCAAAACCGAGTAAGGCGTTTTAGGTAAATAGCACTGTAACAATAACTTACACTTCGCGTGATTCTATTTTTCTAAGTATGTTCCTCACCTTCCGGCGACGCAGCTGAAGCCAGTGCTCCACCAGCTGATCTTCCATCTCCGGGGTGGTTCCCTGCGCTTCCTTCCGGTTTCTCCTGGAATGAAAGAAACGGATGTACGCGCCGATGTGGCGTGTCTTCTTCTCCTTGTAGATGGCGTCGAACGGAATCAGGATTGCGGTATCTTCGATATCGTGCATCAGATGGTTGACCGCCGTCCCGAACATCAGCATCTGCGGCGTGGCGGAGATATAGGCCGTCACATTCGGCGGAATGTTCACGCCCCGCAGCCGGGCCGCGGCTTTCAGTAACTTGTAATCCTCCACGAGGTCGTTCTCCCGGAGGACCAGATTCATCAGACCCGGATCGGAATCCGGCATCCGGGCCTGGTCGGGCCACGGACGGACCAACTCTTCCTTGTCGCCGAAATGCTTCCACAGGAAATGATAGATCAGGTCTCGCGTAATAGAGTCGTAAGAGGGATAAACGGTGATCTTCCCGAAGAAATACAGCACGTCGGGATTTTTCATGATCACGGCCACAAGCCCGTCCCAAAGGTTGTCCATCGCGAAAATGGACTTGGCGCCGGTCTTGGAACTCTGGTAGGCCGGAGACACGAAGTTGCGGCCCAGTTCCATCACGTGCGGGAGATACTCGTCAATGTATTTCCGTGAGAATCTGAACTGGTGCGAACTGGCCAGGACCGGCTGTCCGTCCGCATCAAAAGTGGCATCCGAGCCGAGCAGGAAGCGGTATCCGCCGATGATCGCCTCGTTGTCCGGATCCCAGACGATCAGCTGGCGATAGGGCTTCTCCATCTTGTCAAACTCGTCCAGATCGAGCTCCTCGCCCGTGGAGCCGCCAGCCGCACGGAACGCTTCTTCCCGCAGACGCCCGATTTCCGTAACGACGTTGGGTGCATCCTGCCAGGTTACAATGTAAAGTTCGTTGTGTCCTTTGTTGGTGTCCACCAATTTCTTGGACGGGGTCAGTTCCGCTTTCAGGAGTTCTACCGGAACCGGGGAAATGATCGGTTTCATGGGTTGGGGAGTTTTTTAGTCAATTCCGGGCGGCCAGGGGTTGGAGACGATGCCTGCCATCTCCAGCATCGTCCGGTGGGCCAGGTCGCGGATGCGTTTCGCCTCTTCTTTCCGCGGGGCGTCGGGATCGGGGATGATCGGATCGCCGACGTGGATGGTCAGCAGCGGTTCGCCCTTGCCGAAGAGTCTGCGCCAGCCGGTGCGGGGACGGAAGGTAATGATCGTGGGAATTACCGGAAGCGAATATTTACAGGCGAGGTTGAAGGCACCCGTCTTGAAGGGCCTGAGGGGCGCGTAGAATTTCCAGCTGCAGCTTTCCGGGAAGATATGGATCCATTTCTTCCGATCGTGCAGCGTGTCCAGCGCCTTGTTGAATTCCCGGAGGCCGCTGTAATTCTCGGGGATGGGAATGCCGCCCACGTATTTCATCTTGAATCCGTCCTTTCCGTTGAAGGGTTCCGCGTACATCGGAATCCAGGCCGTCCGGTAGCGCATCGCCTGCAGGACGCAGATCATATCCCAGCGGTGTACATGGTTGCAGACGGTCATCACGCCGCCCTCGAAGAGTTTCCGGTTCCGGAGGATCTTTTCGCGGCCTTCGATCCGGAGGCCGAACCGGATCCGGTTGAGCGGAAAGGCGACGAGCCAGACGATCATGTAGACAAGCGAGTGCAGGAATTTGAATTTGAAGGATCTGTCCAGATAGGGATAGGTCCCGTCGAAATGGATATCTTTATACTTCCCGCGGATGGGTGCCATCCGGGTGAACGGATTCTCGCCGGAGAAATCCGCCGCCGGTTCGGGAACGAACACCTCGTCCCGGACTTTGAAGTCCCTGTAGGCCGGACCGTATGAGGAATAATCCTGCATTCTTAAACCATCAGGGCTTCCGACAGGGTCGGGTGGGCATGGATGAGGTCACGGAATTCCGCCAGGGTGGTGCGGCGTGCGATGAGGGCCGCCATCTCGTGGATGAGGTCGGCGGCGTGCGGACCGAAGAGATGGCAGCCGAGAAGCCGGCCGTCCTCCTCAGAAGCGACCACCTTGATGAAGCCGTCGGTCTCCCCCATCGTCAGCGCCTTCCCGTTTGCACGGAACTGGGACTTGAGGCATTCCACCGGGATACCTTTCTCCTTGCATTCGTCCTCCGAAAGGCCAACCGTAGCCGCCTCCGGAGAAGTAAACACGGCCGCCGGAACGATGCCGAAGTCAATACCGTCTTCCACGCCGGTCAGGTGGTTGAGCGCGTGCAGGCCCTGGAAGGTCGCGACGTGCGCCAGCATATAACCGCCGATGATGTCGCCGAAAGCATAGATGCCGGGGACAGATGTCTGGAAATCCTTGTCCACGACCACACCGCGTTTACCGGTCTCGATGCCGATGTCTTCGAAATTGAGCGAGCCCAGGGCCGGGCGTCGGCCGACGGCCATCAGAACCTTGTCAGCAAGGACTTCCTGCGGCTGGTCTTTCTTGATATAACTGACTTTGAAGGAACCGTCCGCCTCCCGGGCAATGCCCTGGACGGATGCTGAAGTATCGATGGAGATTCCCTTGCGGGACAAACTCTGTTTCAGACGTTTGGATAGGTCGGTATCGAAGCGGGGTAGGATCTCTTTGCAGTATTCCAGCACGGTCACTTCGCTGCCGAAACTCCGGAAGATGGAGGCGAATTCCAGCCCGATGACGCCGGCGCCGATGACGCAGAGCCGATGCGGGATCGCGTCTGCCGACAGGAGAGCGGTCGAATCTACGGCAAACTCCGCTCCCGGGATCGGCAGCGAGGCCGATACGGATCCGGTCGCTACAAAGATCGCATCGGAAGTGACCGTTGCCTCTCCCCCGTCCTGCAGGGCGACGCGGACGGTCCGGGCATCGACAAAGGACGCCTTGCCGCTCAATACGTTTACTTTGGCTTTCTTGAGGAGGAACTCGATCCCGCCGCGTAACTGCCCCACGATCTCTTCCTTGCGGGCCATCACGCGCGGGAGGTCCACGCCGCCCGCCGAGGCCTCGACGCCGAATCCGGCCGCCCCGGCCACGAGGTCGGCCACATCCGCGCTGCGCCGGAGCGCCTTGGTCGGGATGCAACCCTCATTGAGACAGGTACCGCCCAGCGGGCCCGACGAGATCAGCGTCACTTCCAGTCCCCTCTCCGCCGCCTTCAGGGCCGTTTCATAGCCCCCGGGGCCTCCGCCTATAATCGTAAGTTTCATATAGAATACTTCAAGATGGGATTACGGGCCGCCTGGGTTTCGTCCGGTCGGCGGACCGGAGTGTCGTGCGGCGCATTGTGCAGGATTTCGGGATCCTCCGCGGCCTCGGCGGCGATCTGCCGCATCACGGAGATGAAGCGGTCGAGGGTCTCCTTGGATTCGGTCTCCGTGGGCTCGATCATCAGCGCCTGGTGGAACAGGAGCGGGAAATAGATCGTCGGTGCGTGGAAGCCGTAGTCGAGCAGGCGCTTGGCCACATCGAGGGTCGTCGCGCCGGGGACGCCTTCGCGGGCGCCGTCATTCAAGAGTCCGTCAAAGACGAATTCGTGCTTGCAGACACCTCCGATCGGGAGTTTATACACATCCTTCAGGCATTCTTTGATGTAATTGGCGCCCAGCGTGGAAAGCTCGCCCACACGGCGGACATTTTGCCGGCCCAGCATCTTGATATATGCCAGGGCGCGCAGGATGACGCCGAAGTTGCCGAGGAAACCGGATACTTTGCCGGCCGAATTTTCTTCCTCACCCAGTAGCGAGAAATGTCCGTCGGCCTCCCGGATCACCCGCGGCAGGGGCAGGCAGCGCACCAGATGCGCCGCCACGCCGACCGGACCGGAGCCCGGGCCGCCGCCGCCGTGCGGGGTCGAGAAGGTCTTGTGCAGATTGAGATGCATCACGTCGAAGCCCATATCTCCGGGGCGGACGACGCCCATCAGCGGATTCATATTGGCCCCGTCGTAGTAGAGCAGGCCGCCGGCTTCGTGAACCAGGGCGGCGATTGTCTTAATCTCGGTCTCGAAAAGACCCAGCGTGTTGGGGTTGGTCATCATGATGCCGGCCACATCGGGGCCAAGCAGCCCTTTCAGCGCCTCTACGTCGATCCGTCCGTTCTCCAGGGACTTGACTTCCACCACATCGAAGCCGCAGACCGCCGCCGAGGCGGGATTGGTGCCGTGGGCGCTGTCGGGGACGATGATCTTGACGCGGGCCGTGTCGCCGCGCAGTTCGTGATAGCGTTTGATGACCATCAGGCCCGTCAGTTCGCCATGGGCGCCCGCGCAGGGATTGAAGGTGAAGGCCTCCAGCCCCGTCAGGGCTCTCAGAGCCCGCTCCGTCTCCCAGTACACCTCGAGGGCGCCCTGGACCGTTTCCGACGGCTGGAGCGGATGCAGTCCGGTAAAGGACGGCATTGCGGCGATCTCCTCGTTGATCTTGGGATTGTATTTCATCGTGCAGCTGCCGAGCGGATAGAAGCCCGTGTCGACACCGAAATTCATCTGCGAGAGATTGGTGTAATGCCGTACCACATCGGGTTCGCTCACTTCGGGGAGCGCCGGGGCCTCCGCACGCCGGAGCGCCTCGGGGACGGCTGTATGGACGGGATATCGGTTCGCCGGGAGCGTATAGCCCTTCCGTCCGGGGGCGGAAAGTTCGAAAATGAGTTTGTCGTAGTAAATCATAGCCGCACCTCCTTAACACAAGCGACCAGTGCGTCGATTTCTTCCTTTGTCCGCCGCTCGGTGACCGCGAAGCTCACGCGGCCTTCGCCGAGGTCGAGCGCACCGAAGAATCCGGCCTTCGCCAGATGCTTCTGCAGCGTAGCCGCTGGAATTTTCGACACGAGGGTGAATTCCTTCAAGAACGGTTTTCCGGGGAAGGCCTCCTCGAACAGACCCGTCGCCAGCAGCTGACCGTGCAGATATGCCGCACCGTCGGCCGAGAGCCGATTGACTTCACGAAGCCCTTCCGGCCCCAGCAGGGACAGATAAACCGTCGCGAAAAGCGCCATCAGTGACTGGTTGGAGCAGATGTTGCTCGTGGCCTTGGCCCTGCGGATATGCTGCTCGCGGGCCTGCAGGGTGAGCACATAAGCCCGCTTGCCGTCGCGGTCGACCGTCTCGCCGACGATCCGGCCGGGAAGTTTGCGAAGATGCTCTTTTTTAACGGCCATGAAGCCCACATAGGGGCCGCCGAACGACATCGGAATACCGAGCGCCTGTCCGTCCCCGACCGCAATGTCGGCACCCCACTCGGCAGGCGTCTTGATGACCGCCAGGGCGGAAGGATCGCAGTACTCGATCAGGAGCGCGCCGGCGCCGTGCACGGCTTCGGCAAAGCCGGAATGATCTTCGATATTGCCATACCGGTTTATCTGGGGCACCAGAACCCCCGCGACATCCCCCGCGGCAAGGGCGCCGCGAAGGCAGCCCGGGCAGGTCTGCCCTTTCATCACGGGAACGGTATCGACGGTAATTCCGCCATAGTGGGCGTAGGTCCTGACGACCTCCAGCACTTGCGGCAAAAGTCCTTCGGATACCAGCACGCGGGTGCGTTTCTTTGCGGAAGCGACCGCCATGCGGACCGCCTCGGCCGCGGCGGTAGGGCCGTCGTACATCGAGGCGTTGCTCACATCCATCCCGGTGAGGGCGCAGATCATGCTCTGATATTCGAAGATGTAACGAAGCGTTCCCTGTGAGATTTCGCACTGGTAGGGTGTGTACGCAGTGAGAAATTCCGAGCGGGAGAGGATGTAGGGCACCACGGAGGGGGTATAATGGTCGTATACGCCGCCTCCGGCGAATACCTTGAGCGGCTGGTTCTTCGCGCCGATCCGGGAGAACCAGGCGCGCACTTCCTCCTCCGACAGGGCGTCGGGAAGATCGGGCTCCCCTTTCAGGAGGAATTCCTCCGGGACGTCGGCGTAGAGGTCCTTCAGGGACGCGGCGCCGATCCGAGAGAGCATTGCGGAAATATCCCCCTCTGTATGGGGGAAATAAGGAAATCCGGACATAGGTTGTTCTTTATGCGATGAAGGCCTCGTAGGCGGCGGCGTCCATCAGGGCGTCGAGTTCCGAAGGGTCGCTCATCTCGACCTTGATGATCCAGGCGGCGTAGGCGTCTTCGTTGACGGTCTCGGGGCTGTCTTCGAGGGCTTCGTTGGTCGCGATGACGGTGCCGGAAACCGGGCTGTAGAGGTCGCTGGAGGCCTTGACGCTCTCCAGGGCGCCGAATTCTTCTCCGGCGGTCACCTCATCATCCACGTCGGGCATATCCACATACGTGATATCGCCCATTTCGCTCTGCGCGAAGTCCGTTACACCGATCGTGGCGACATTGCCATCGACGCTTACCCATTCATGCGACTCGCTATATTTGAGTCCTTCCAAAATTTTGCTCATACTGTTTATAAATTTAATCCTCAAATTTAACGAATTCTCATCAATCTTCAAAGAATAACCCTAAAAATAATACCACTCCATAATGATTTGGAAAAATCAGGGTTTTTACGTTACTTTGCAGAAAGCGGAAAAGACAACTTATCAAACCCTGTATCAATATGAAACGTTTCCTCCTTCTGGCCGCCGCGGCGGTCGTGCTCGCATCCTGCGGCAGCAAGCAGTACACCTGGGAAGACCTGGTCTTCGACTATCCGGGCCTTTACGAGGTCAAACTCCCGGAGAATGACATCAACGACAATCCGAACCGTCACCTTTTCTTCGTGGAGGACGGGATCGACAGTTCACTTGATCTGATCTCCATCGAAATCTGGAAACAGGATCCCGACGAGCTGGCGGATGCGAGTGAGCCCGAACTCGGAGAATTTCTTGCCGAGAGCGCTTTTGACGAGATTACGATGATGGCCCTGGAGGACAAGGATTTCCAGTTCTACGAGAAACCCGAATCCGTGGCGGACGTCAAAGTCTCCCACAATTCCACCACTGGCCAGATGGAGGCGCATACATATGCCAAAGGCCATTGGAATGGGGAGGACCTTTACGTCGAGGCCAACTGTATGACCTTCGACGGACGTTACACGATAACGATGTACGCCCAGTCAAAAACGGAGAGTTATCTTAAGATGCTCACCGACATCTACCGCAGCGTCCACCTTGCGGAGGCCAAATAATTACTTCTTGTAATTCGGCTTGTAGAATCGCTTCCCCGTCACTGTGGCGGGGAAGATTTTTTTGCGGATACGGACGAGGAGTTCCGTGCCGAGCGGCGCATAGCGGCTGTCGATCAGCGCGAAGGCGATGCTCTTGTCGAGGGTGATGGAATGGTAGCCTGTCGTGACAACGCCGATTTCCTCACCTGTCGGAAGCTCTACGGGATAGCCAGCGCGCGGAATGGCACGATCGTGGACCTCAAGCCCGACGAGCTTGCGCGGCATCCCTTCCGCCTTCTGGGCGGCGAGGGCATCTCGGCCGATGAAAGCCTTGTCGAGTTTGCAGAACATCCCAAGACCTGCCATCACAGGCGAAATCTCCTCGCTGAGTTCGTCGCCATAGAGCGGCAGACCGGCCTCGAAGCGGAGAGTATCCCGGCACCCAAGACCGCAGGGAGCGACGCCCGCTACGATCAATTTATCCCACAGAGCCTGCGTCCCCTCGAGCGAAGTGTAAAGCTCAAAGCCATCCTCGCCGGTATAGCCCGTGCGACTGACGATGAGGCGCCTTCCGGCGAATTCGGTATTATAATAGGTATAGAATTCCAGCTCAGCGGCCTCCTTGAGGCCGAGCACTTCCACGACGGTCTTTTCGGCGAGGGGACCCTGCACGGCGATCTGGCCCCAGTCGGGGGATTCGTTCCGGACGGTGACCTGGAAGGCCTTTGCCTGCTTTTCAATCCAGGCAAAATCCTTGTCGATGTTGGCCGCGTTCACTACCAACAGGAAGTGATCCGGCTCGAACTCGCGATAGACCAGCAAGTCGTCAACGGTGCCTCCGTCCCGCTGGCACATCATCCCGTAGAGGACCTTTCCCGGAGCGAATCCGCGGATCTCGTTGGTGAAAATATAGTTGACAAACGTCTCAGCCTCCGGTCCTTCCACGAAAATTTCGCCCATATGGGAGACATCGAACATCCCAACCCGCTGCCGGACGGCATTGTGTTCTTCGATGATGGAAGTGTACTGAATGGGCATATCGAACCCGGCGAACGGGCTCATCTTCGCCCCGAGCGCAACGTGCCTGTCGTGCAGGCAGGTCAACTGAAGCGGAGCATTGGTTATCGGTTCTGACATAAAAATGTGGTGTAATTAATCATTGTTTCGCGAAGATAATAAATATTCCGCTCTTCTCATAGCTTTTGTTCCGAAAACAGCTATTTGGCTCCGGAAGTAAACAGCAAGTCATTCCGGACTTGATCCGGAATCTTCGAGCCAGAAGGTAAGGCGCTCCAGAAAGCCGTGGAGATCCAGCGGGCGGCCGGCGGCGGCGAGGAGGGGGCGGAGGTTGGCGACGCGGGAGCGGACGGAGGCGACGCCGTGCCGGCCGAGCTTTTCCGCGGAGGGCGTAATGGCCCGCTCAAGTATGTCGAAGTCGACATCAAACAGCAGCGTGCCGTGCACGATGTCGGCGGTTGGGGTCTTGCAGTAAGCGTTGCCGGAGACCTTGCGGCCGTCTACGAGGATGTCGTTGCGGCCGGATACCTCGGCAGCAAGTCCGAGGCTCCGGAGGAAGCCGGCGATGCGCTCCATCTGGCGGGGAAACACTTCTTCCACGGGGCCCGGGCGGACAATCATCGAAACCATCACATTCCCTGGATCGGAATACACGCACCCTCCCCCGCTCTTTCGCTGCACCACGGCAATCCCCTTCTCCCGGCAGAAATCCAGGTTAACCTCCTGCTCCGCCACCTGATTGCGGCCGTAAATCACTGTCGGGGGCGACTGCCAGACCATAAACAGGCCGGCTTGCTGCTGCTCATCAGCCATCTCCGCAAAATGGGCCGCCAGCGCCTGCTCAGCGTCCAGATACGCCTGCAGCGGCAAGCCGGGAGCTATGTCTATTCGGTACATCAGCGCAAATTTACAAAGAATTTTCGACGAACTGCGCCCAATCGTGCAGCCGGACGCACGATTAGGTACGAAAAATGGCCAAATCCGCACCCAATCATGCAAGCAATGCACGATTAGGCGCAGTCAAACAGTGAGAATTTGTGGAATTCGGGAAGGTTTCGTATATTTGGGCAAGTTTAATAAATCTCGCAAATTATGAGAAAGTGGATCTTTATGGCGGCAGCCCTCATCGCAACGCTGGCCGCGGTTTCCTGCGAAAAAGAAAAAATGGGTGACCGCCTGCTTGGTTCCTGGACCCTGGATCATCGGTCCGTTAACGGCATCAGCGATATGCCTGAAGGGGAAGTAACCGTCACATTCTACAACGACGGGACAATGACCTGGAATTCCACCCCGTACACCTGGACGGTGAAAGGCAAAAAACTGACGTTGACCCCCGTTCCGACCAAGATGTTGGACCCGAACCCCCTTACGATCACCATCGACCATATCGCTCAGGAGGGAAAGGATACATTTTTATCCTGGCATTACAGCGATTACGGGGATAATTTCCGCGAGGAGTATCATTTTATCGGCATCGTTGATTTACCCAAATGATCGTTAGCACGATTCTGCTTGCGCTGGTGTTTGTGCTGGCACCGGCTGGGGTAATGTGGGTCTGCCGGAAGGTGAGCTGGCTGGGGAAAATCGGCCCGGTGCTGATCCTGTACATCCTCGGCGTCATCATCGGCAATCTGGTCCACGTTCCCCATCAGGCCGAGCTGCAGGATATCCTTTCGAGCGCGGCGGTTCCGCTCGCGATTCCGCTGATGCTTTTTACCTGCACCTTCCGCCGGAGCGAAACCCGCAGCCAGCTGCTCGCGCTGATCACGGGCCTTCTCGCCGTCATCACGGCCGTCATCGCCGGCTATTTCATTTTCGGGAAGAATATCACCGACGCCCCCAAGATCGGCGGAATGCTGACGGGTGTCTATACCGGCGGCACCATCAATCTGGCCGCCCTCAAGACGATGCTGGGCGTGCCGGAGGAGACTTTCATTCTGATGAACTCGTACGATATGCTCATCAGTTTCCTGTTCCTGACGTTTCTGCTGTCGTTCGGGATCAGGTGGTTCAGGAAGATTCTCGGGTCAAGCCCGAAAATGACGGAAATGTCAAGCGTGGAAACGGTGGAGGGAACAGGAACCGGACTGGCGGAAGGAAGCGAAACGTCCGACTACCGGCGTCTGTTCACGAAGGAAGGCCTCAAGGATGCCGGATTCCTGCTGCTGGCCGATATCCTGATCATCGGGATTTCGGCGGGCCTGGCGGTACTTGCCGGCGACGGATGGTTCATGACCGTGCTGATCCTGATGCTCACGACGCTCGGCATCGCGGCCTCGTTCTGGAAGCCGGTCAGAAGCCGCAGGGGCGGCTATGAGATCGGGATGTATCTGATCTATATCTTTTCGATTGTCGTCGCCTCGATGGCCGACCTCCAGGCCCTCGACTTCAAGGGCGGCGCCGCCCTTCTCGGCTACCTGAGTTTCGTCATCTTCGGCTCGCTCCTCATTCAGGTCATCCTGGCCAGAATCTTCCGGATCGACGCCGACACGATGATGATCAGCAGCGTGACCTATATCTGTTCCCCGCCCTTCGTGCCGATGATGGCCACCGCCATGAAAAATCCGCGGATCATCGCCGCGGGCCTTGCCATCGGGGTGGTCGGCTATGCGGCCGGCAATTACCTCGGATTCCTGATGGAGCGCCTCCTTTCGCTGTTCTAAACCCTCCCCGCCCATGAAAAAACCGCTTCTCATCTTCCTGCTGCTGACCGCCCTCACCGGGCTGCAGGCTCAGGACCGGCCCGATTCCCTGAAAAAAAACACGCTGACCATCGACCTTGACTTCCTGACACGCGGCGAGGTCCGTGGCGGCGGACTCACATACGGCGATGACACCAAACCCGATTTCGCCGCCTTCATCCTGGAACGGACCCTGCTCGGCATCGGCTATGAGCGATCCTTCCTCTCGGCCCGCGTCACCGCCCAGCACAGCGGTACCTGGGGCAATAACGACAACAGTTTTTTCAGTCTCTACGAGGTATGGATCCAGCTCGCCTCCAGGAAAGGATTCTTCGCAAAAGTGGGACGGCAGGACATTTCCTACGACGACCAGCGCATCTTCGGCTCCGACGACTGGGCGATGACGGCCCGTTCCCACGACGCGCTCCGGCTCGGATACGAGGGCCACGGGCACAAACTGCACCTGATCGGCGCCTACAACCAGAACCTCGCCAACATCGCGGGCGGCACCTACTACAAAGGCGGCCTCCAGCCCTACAAATCGATGGCGGCGCTGTGGTATCATTACGACGTTCCCAAAACCGATTTCGGCTTCTCCGTGCTCTTTATGGACGCCGGCATGCAGGGCGGCGAGCAGGATGAGAGTGAAAAGGTCTGGCATCAGCAGCTCGCCGGCGCCTACCTGGCCTATACCCCGGCGAAATGGTCGGCCGAAGCCGCCTATTACCATCAGTTCGGCAGAGAAGAGCACGGCCTCCCGGTCAACGCCTTTATGGCGAGCGCCAAATTTACCTGCACTCCGGAGAGGCACTGGACCGTCACGGCCGGCTACGATTATCTGAGCGGCGACAAAGACTTCGCCACCCCTGTCGGCGGCACCATCGGCCTCACCCGCCACGAGGTCATCCGCGGATTCAGTTCGCTCTACGGCTCGCATCACAAATTCTACGGCGCGATGGATTTCTTCTACCTGACCACCTACGTGGGCGGATTCACCCCCGGCCTGCAGAACGCCTACGCCGGACTCCGATGGACCTTCAAGGAGAAGCACTCGGTAAGCGCCTCCTATCACTTCCTGGCGACGGGCACCAAGCTCCGCAATGCCGATATGCCGCTCGGGCACGAACTGGAAGTCGCGGCTTCCTTCCAGCTCTTCCGCGACTGCAAACTCAGTTTCGGCTATTCCTTCATGAAGGGTACCGATACGATGACGGTCCTCAAAAAAACGGCGGACCGCCGCGAACTCCACTGGGGCTGGCTGATGCTGACCGTCGCCCCCCGGATTTTTACAGGAAAATGGTAAAATGAAATAATACTTATGAAACGACTTGTTGAATGTGTTCCCAACTACAGTGAGGGAAGAGACCGGAAAATCATCGATGCCATCGTTGCCGCGATCGCGGAAGTGGAGGGCGTGAAAGTGCTGGACGTGGATCCCGGAGCGGCGACAAACCGGACCGTGGTGACCTTCGTGGGCGCCCCGGAACCGGTCTGCGAGGCCGCCTTCCAGGGGGCGAAGAAAGCGCAGGAACTGATCGATATGCGGCGCCATCACGGGGCCCATCCCCGGAGCGGAGCGACGGATGTCCTTCCGCTGATTCCCGTAGCCGGCATCACGCTGGAGGAATGCGCCGCGCTGGCCCGGGGGCTGGCCGAAAGGATGTTCACCGAACTCGACATCCCCTGCTACTGCTATGAGGCCGCCGCTTTCAGGCCCGAACGCCGCAATCTCGCGGTCTGTCGTGCCGGAGAATACGAGGCCCTGCCCGAAAAAATGGCCGACCCGGAGCGGAAGCCCGATTTCGGCGGCGCCTGGAACGAGACCGTCGCCCGGTGCGGCGCGTCCAATGTGGGAGCCCGCAACTTCCTCATCGCCGTCAATTTCAACCTCAATACCACCTCCACACGCCGGGCCAACGCCATCGCCTTCGACGTCCGTGAAAAAGGCCGCAAGGCGCGGGAGGGCGGACGGCTGGACGGCGCGCTTCTCAAGGACGCCGAGGGGAAGCAGATCTGGATTCCCGGCACCCTGAAGGGCTGCAAGGCCATCGGCTGGTACATCGAGGAATACGGCATCGCTCAGGTTTCGATGAATATCACCGACATTGACGCCACTCCCCTGCATGTGGCTTTCGAGGAAGTTTCAAGAGCCGCCGCGGCCCGCGGCCTGCGCGTGACGGGTACGGAGATCGTCGGCCTGGTGCCGAAACGCGTGCTGATCGAAGCCGGACGCTTCTATTTGGCGCGGCAGCAGCGCTCACTGGGCATCCCGGAGGCGGAAATTGTCAAAATCGCCGTCAAATCGATGTCACTGGATGATCTGAAGCCGTTCGAGCCCCGCGAAAAAGTCATCGAATATCTCCTCGGAGACGGGATTCCCGGTCCCCTGGCCGCGATGTCCGTCGCCGGATTCGCCCGGGAGACCGCGTCGGAATCCCCCGCACCGGGAGGCGGCAGCGTTTCCGCCGCGATGGGTTCCTTCGGCGCCGCCCTCGCCACGATGGTCGCCAACCTCTCCGCCCACAAGCGGGGCTGGGACGACCGCTGGGAAGAATTCTCCGCCGTCGCCGAAAAAGGCCAGGCCGTCCTGGACGAACTGCTCGCCCTGATAGACGAAGATACGGCCGCCTTCAACCGGATTATGGAAGCGCTCGGGATGCCGAAAGGCAACGAGGCCGAGAAGGCCGCCCGCTCCTCCGCGATACAGGACGCCACTCTTTATGCCGCCACAGTGCCTCTCAAGACGATGGAAGCGGCCTTGAAGGCGCTTCCGCTGGCCCTGGAAATGGCATCGAAAGGCAATCCCGCCTCGGCCTCCGACGCCGGCGTAGCGGCGCTTGCCGCCCGTGCCGCCATCCGCGGAGCGCATCTCAACGTCCGCATCAACGCCGCCGGACTCGCCGACAAGGCGCCCGCCGCTCCCCTCCTGGAGCGCGCCAAGGCCATCGAAGCCGAAGCCGCCGCCCTGGAAGCGAAGGTTCTGGAAGAAGTGGATAAAAACCTGTAGGGGCTATTTAACTCCGGCGTGTTCGTCAATCTCTTCCTGCAGCATCTGCTCGAAGAGTGTGACGGAACGTGACAGGGTGTAGTTTTTGGCCGCCTCGTGATAGCAGCCCTCCATGTAGCGGCGTTCGTTGGGATGGTCGAACCAGTAGTCCATCGCACGGGCAAGGTCCCCGGGGTCCCCGACTCTGAAAAGACTCCGTCCATCCAGCGCGAACTGGGGTGTTGCGCTGTTGTCGCTGTTCGAGATGACGGGCACCAGTCCGGTAGCGAAAGCCTCGATGCAGCTGATCGCCTCGCTCTCCATATCGGATGCGTGGATGTAAAGATCCGTTTCCAGCAGTTCCCGGATGAGTTCGTCCCGATCGACGTAGATGAATTTCGGCGGATGATGAAGGGACTTCCCGAGTTCGACATAATGGTCGTATTCCGGGCCGCGGCCGGCAAAGACCAGCTGGATCCGGTCGCCATAGCGGGAGTATTGCAAAGCATTGATAATCACGTCCTGCCGCTTTTCTTGCGAGAGACGGCCGATCATCATCACTTTCAGGAGCCGTGTTTCGTCTTCCGATTCCACCCGGGGGGGCCGGCCGGCGATCTTTTTTTCCCCCGCCTCCAGGAAAGCGTCCTGGATGCCGTTGGAGATGACGTGGATCTTGGCCTTGTATCCGCGGGCGGCAATCATATCGCCCATAAACTTCGAGGGGACATGGACGTGTCGCGCCCGGTTATAGACAAAGTAACGGAAACTCCGGTAGAAAATGTCGTTGAACCACCCCACTTTACCCATGCTGACGGAGGATGTAAGGTTCTCGGCCTGGATGTGGAAAGCCGCCGTGAAGGGCTTGCCGATCTCCTCGCAATATCCGATCGCTTCCACCGAGATGGCGAAAGGTACCAGGATATGCACGATATCCGCCCAGTCACAGGCCTCGTGGATCTTTTCCCGGTCGATCTTCGCAAAACTGAAATCGTGCTTGTCCATCAGGGACTGGAACACGGGCATGTGGAAACGCGGTGTCGTAAAATCGCCGTCTGTCAGGGTCAGTTGATAAGTGTCCGGCGTCGGCGAATCCCAGCAAAGCGCCTTTACTTCGTGTCCCCGCCGGCGAAGTTCCATGGAGAAACGCTGCGCCGAGATGGAAGTGCCGTTGTTGGTCGTGTAAAAACTGTCGATTACGAATAGAATTTTCATATCTCCTCCTCAAAAACACTGCAAAGGTACAAAAATACTTTCACTTTGTTACTTTTTTTATGCTTCCCGCGCAAAAACAGTTTGCTTAAACAAGATGCTTTTTGTAAGTTTGTAGAAAATTATAACCTATGGCTTGTTTTATCGTACCCCTCGTACAGGCAGTTGCCACCAGCATCTACCGCAAATGCAATGAGAAATCCATTGCAAATCCCGCATCGAGCACTTTCAAACATCAGATCCCGGCCCTCGAGAAAATGCTCTGGGGCGGTTCGGTGATGCTGATCGTCGACCATATCATCAACGGCGAACTCACCTGGAGATTCCCGTTCTTCACCGCCCTCGGCGAAACGGGCGGCGCCTCCATCATGCTCCGTGAGATGCTCACCGTCGGTGTTCCGATGTCGCTGGTCCTGACCTGCGTCTGGCTGATCTACGCCCTTGTAAAGAAGAGAAGCGCCAGCGTTTCCGCATAATAGAAAACTGCGATGACATTCTGTGAAGAGATTCTCTCAGGCATTCCGACGGAATTGCCGGAGCCGATGCCATACGATCCGGCGGTCAACCACGCGCCGGTACGGAAGGATATCCTGACGGACCGGGAGAAAGTCCTGGCCCTTCGCAACGCCCTCCGGTATTTCCCGGAGCGGCACCACGCGGTGCTGGCGGAGGAATTCGCCGGGGAACTGCGCCGCTACGGCCGTATCTACATGTACCGATTCCGTCCTTCGTATGAGATGTACGCCCGCCCGATCGACGAATATCCCGCCCGATGCCGCCAGGCCGCGGCCATCATGGCGATGATCCAGAACAATCTGGATCCGCGCGTGGCCCAGCATCCGCACGAACTGATCATCTACGGCGGCAACGGAGCCATATTCCAGAACTGGGCGCAGTACCGCCTCGTGATGCAGTATCTCGCCACGATGACAGAGGAGCAGACGCTCGTAATGTATTCCGGCCATCCGCTGGGGCTCTTCCCTTCGCACAAAGACGCCCCCCGCGTGGTCGTTACCAACGGAATGGTCATTCCGAACTACTCCAAACCCGACGACTGGGAACGCTTCAACGCCCTCGGCGTGAGCCAGTACGGCCAGATGACGGCCGGTTCCTATATGTATATCGGTCCGCAGGGCATTGTCCACGGCACCACGATCACCGTGATGAACGCCGCCCGGAAGGTGCTGCGCGCACGGGGAGCGTCCAATACCGACGACCGGGGCGGAATGCTCTTCGTCACCGCCGGTCTCGGCGGGATGTCGGGTGCCCAACCCAAGGCCGGCAACATAGCCGGCGTCGTCTCCGTCACGGCCGAAATCAATCCCCTCGCCGCCCGCAAACGCTATGAGCAGGGATGGGTCGATGAACTCCACGACGACCTCGACGAACTCATCGTCCGCATCCGCAAGGCCGTCGCCGGCAAAGAAGTCGTCTCCCTCGCATTCGTCGGCAATGTCGTCGACCTGTGGGAAAGACTCGCGGACGAAGATATCCGCGTCGACCTGGGCTCCGACCAGACCTCGCTGCATAATCCCTGGGCGGGCGGTTACTATCCGGCCGGGTTCTCCCTGGAGGAATCCAAACGGATGATGGCAACCGAGCCGGTGCGTTTCAAAGAGGCGGTACAAGCTTCACTGCGACGTCAGGTAGCGGCCATCAACCGGCTTACAGCCAAAGGAATGTACTTCTTCGACTATGGCAACGCTTTCCTGCTGGAGAGTTCCCGCGCCAAGGCGGACGTCCTCCTCGAAGACGGTCGATTCCGCTATCCGTCCTACGTGCAGGATATCATGGGTCCGATGTACTTCGACTACGGCTTCGGTCCGTTCCGCTGGGTCTGCATGAGCGAGAAGCCCGAAGACCTGGCGAAGACCGACGCCCTAGCCGTCAGGGTCCTGTCCGAGATCGCCGCCACGGCACCGGAGGAGATCGCCGGCCAGATGCGCGATAACATCCGCTGGATCGAAGAGGCCGGCCGCAACCACCTCGTAGTCGGCTCCCAGGCCCGCATTCTCTATGCCGACTGCGAAGGCCGCACCAAGATCGCCCTCGCCTTCAACGAGGCCATCCGCACCGGCGAAATCACGGCCCCCATCGTTCTCGGCCGCGACCATCACGACGTCTCCGGCACCGATTCCCCGTTCCGCGAGACCTCCAACATCTACGACGGCTCGCAGTTCACGGCCGACATGGCCATCCAGAACGTCATAGGCGACGCCTTCCGCGGCGCCACCTGGGTATCCGTCCACAACGGCGGCGGCGTCGGCTGGGGCGAAGTCATTAACGGCGGCTTCGGCATGGTCATCGACGGCTCCCCCGACAGCGACCGCCACATCCGTGAGATGCTCTTCTGGGATGTCAACAACGGCATCACCCGTCGCAGCTGGGCCCGCAACGAGGGTGCCCGCAGCGCCATCGAACGCGAGATGGCCCGCACCCCCGGCCTCCGCGTCACCCTCCCGAATATCGCGGATGAAAATCTGGTAAAAAAAGCATTGAATCTATGATCCATTATATTTCCAAAGACTGGCTCTCCCTGGAGAGGTTGAAAGAGATTATCGACAGCCACGCCGAAATCCGGCTGTCAGACGAAGCGACGGCCGCCATCGTCAAGTGCCGTAAATACCTGGACGACAAGATGGAAGAGACCGACAAGCCGATGTACGGCATCACCACCGGCTTCGGGTCCCTGTACAACGTCACCATTCCGAAGGAAGACCTTTCGCAGCTCCAGCACAACCTCGTAATGTCGCACGCCTGCGGCGCCGGAGAGACTGTCCGTCCGGAGATCGTCAAGCTGATGCTTTTCCTCAAGGTCCAGAACCTCTCCTACGGCCACTCCGGCGTGCAGCTCATCACCGTGCAGCGCCTGATGGACATGTTCAACAACGACATCCTTCCGGTCGTCTACCAGCAGGGGTCCCTCGGCGCCTCCGGCGACCTCGCCCCGCTGGCGCACCTGAGTCTGCCGCTCATCGGGCTCGGCGAAGTGCTCTGCAAGGGCGCCGTCCGGCCTGCCGCGGAAGTCTGGGCCGAATTCGGCTGGGAACCGATCCGCCTCCAGAGCAAGGAAGGCCTGGCTCTGCTGAACGGCACGCAGTTCATGAGCGCACACGCCGTATGGTCGATTCTCAAGAGCATGCGGCTCTCCCGCTGGGCCGACCGCATCGGCGCGATGTCGCTCGACGCCTACGACGGCCGGATCGAGCCGTTCCTGCCGCTGACGCATCTGCTTCGTCCGCACAGCGGGCAGATCGAGACCGGCGAACGCTTCTGCGAACTGCTCGACGGCAGCGAACTGATCCGCCGTCCCAAGGAGCACGTACAGGATCCGTACAGTTTCCGCTGCATCCCGCAGGTGCACGGCGCGGTCAAGGACAATATCATGTACGTCAAGTCCGTCATCGAGAACGAAATCAATTCGGCGACCGACAACCCCAATATCTTCCCCGACGAGGACATGGTCATCTCGGCCGGCAATTTCCACGGCGAGCCCATCGCCATCCCGATGGACGCCCTTGCCATCGCGATGTCCGAACTCGCCAGCATCTCGGAGCGGCGCACCTACCAGCTCATCCACGGCCTCCGCGGCCTCCCGAAATACCTCGTGGCCAATCCGGGACTCAACAGCGGCTTCATGATTCCGCAGTATACGGCCGCTTCGATCGTAAGCCAGAATAAAGGGCTCTGCTGGCCCGCCTCCTGCGATTCCATCCCTTCTTCGCAGGGGCAGGAGGACCACGTCAGCATGGGGTCGAACTCGGCGACCAAGCTGGTCCGCATCGTGGACAATGTGGAGCGCGTGCTCGCGATCGAACTGTTCAACGCAGCCCAGGCCCTGGAATTCCGCCGTCCGGCAAAGTCCTCCCCCGCCCTGGAAGCCATTTTCAAGGCGTATCGCCAGGTCGTTCCCTTCATCAAGAACGACACCTATATGTCTCCGCTGATCGCCGCCTCGGTACGCTTCCTTCGCAGCCATCCCGAACTCTGAGATGAAAATGCTGATCGAAAACATAGGCCTCCTCGCTGGGATCGTGCCGGAAGGCGTCCTTCGGAAAGAGGGCGTGGAGATGGCCGAAACCGGGACGCTGGAAAACGCCTGGCTCCTTGTCGAAGACGGCCGGATCGCCGACTTCGGAGAGATGGGAAAGATGCCCGATCAGGTCGGGCATGACGAGGTCATCGACGCCGAAGGCGGGATGGTCATGCCGGCATTCTGCGACAGCCATACGCACATCGTGTATGCCGGGAGCCGGGAAGGTGAGTTCCTCGACAAGATCCGGGGTCTGTCCTACGAGGAAATCGCCGCACGCGGCGGCGGGATCCTCAATTCCTCCGACCTCCTTCACCGGACCTCCGAAGAGGACCTCTATGCCCAGTCCATGGCCCGGGTACGGGAAATGATGGCCCACGGAACGGGAGCGATGGAGATCAAGAGCGGCTACGGCCTCAATCCGGAGGATGAGCTCAAAATGCTCCGGGTCATCGCGCGTATCAAAGAGTCGGTTCCTGCCATCGTGCGATCCACCTACCTCGGCGCCCACGCCGTCGGACGGGGTTATTCCCACGATGAATATGTGCAGACCGTCATCGACACCACCCCGGAAGCGGCCCGATATGCCGATTTCATCGATGTGTTCTGCGACGAAGGTTTCTTCACGCCGGAAGATACCGCCCGGATCCTCGAAGCGGGCGCGGCGGCCGGCCTGCGCCCCAAAATCCACGCCAACGAACTCGCCGTCAGCGGTGGCGTCGAGGTCGGCGTCCGATACGATGCGCTGTCCGTGGATCATCTGGAGCGGACCACTCCGGCACAAATTGATGTCTTGAAGGGCTCAGCGACCATGCCCACGATGCTGCCCGGTTCATCCTTCTTCCTCGGAATTCCCTTCGGAAACGCCCGCGGCTTCATCGACGCCGGACTCCCCCTCGCCCTGGCCTCCGACTACAATCCCGGATCCTCCCCTTCCGGCGACATGCGCTTCGTCATGGCCCTCGGCTGCATCCGCATGCGCCTCACCCCGGTCGAAGCCTTCAACGCCGTCACGCTCAACAGCGCCTATGCCATGGGCATCAGCGACATCGCCGGCTCCATCACCCGCGGCAAACAGGCCAAACTCCTCCTCACCGAGCCCGGATGGAACCTCACCCGCCTCGCCTACCACTACCGTACCCCCTGGCTCCGGCAGGTCATTTTATAGCGAAAAAACATTATATTTGCCGAAAAGACCCACAGGAATATGAAACGGATTCTCGTATTGCTCAGCATGGTACTGACGTGCATTGCACTGAAAGCCCAGGATGTATTGACGGTAGTTTATGCGACCTCGGACGACGGTTTCCTCAATGTCCGCTCCGAACCCTCCAACAAAGGGAAAATCCTCACCACCCTCGCGATGCGTTTCCATGACCTCGGAGACGGCATCCTCATCGAAAAAGGCGACCAGTGGAGCAAAGTCCAGGTCCACGGCAAAACCGGCTGGGTCTACAACAAATACCTCGGCTTCCAGACCTGGTACACCGGCAAAGGCAAGCGCAAACTCGTCGCCGCCCGCGACAACACTCCCCTCTACGGCGAAGACTTCTCCGGCGAAAACCAGCTCCCCCTCTTCGGCACCGTTCCCAAAGGCACCGTCCTCGCCGACGAATTCACCGAAGAGAACGGCTACTACATCCTCTGGACCATCCACGACAACCTCTTCATCCGCAAGAAAGACGCAAGGGTGGAGTAACGGAGGGTACACGTTTACTTCGCTTTGGGAACGACTTCGTAGCCTATATTACTGAGGAGACGCCGCTGGAAAATGCCGCAGGCCTTGCCGAATTCCTTGGCCAGGATTTCCGTACCGGACTTGATCTGGCTGCGTTCTTCGACGGCGGCCATCGCATGATAGAGTTCGTGGGGAACGGTTTCGAAGATCAGACGTAGTTTATCCTCCGTTTGCTTATCCCGATTGATGAGAATGAGGATCACCGGCCGGCTGGCGTTTTCCGCACCACACCACCTGACATAGGAGGTCACCCCGCAGATGTCACCGGGCAGGCGGCCCTTCAAGGCCTTGGAGATGCAGGCATAATCCTCCTCGTTATCCTCGGAGAAAGCGATGAAATTGATGTAAGAATTTTCGAAGCGGGCGCCGACCTTGTGCAGGCTGTAAGAATACAAACAATCCATATAATTTATGTAAAATGATCAGTCGTCACCCCGATATACAAGACCCCGGAAAAAAACTTACACAAAATCTTGCTATCTTTGGGAAAAATTAACGGAAAATGAAAAAAATCCTTCTCCCCGTCGTGATACTGATCCTGGCCGGAACGGCCGCACAGGCGATGAACCGTAAGCCGCCGGTCCGCCTTGGAAAGAAAGCGGAGGCCGATACGACGACCGTGGTGCGGCTGCATATTGCGCCCGTGCTGATGGAGGGCGGCGGACAAGTCGTCCTGCAGGATGTATGGAAGCAGGACGATCGGATCGAACTGCACGGGGAGACCTCAGTCACGCTGCTGCAACTGCAGGAGGGAGTCGGAACGCCCGACGGGACGCTCACGTTGAATCCGGCTCTTCCGGAGGGCGCGGTCTTCACCGTCCTTCTCGGGCGGGACGTCCGTTACGGATGGAAGAATCCGGCAGACGCGCTTTCGGGAGAAGGCACCGTGCAGGACGGCGTACTGGACGTTACTCTGATGCACAATTCAGCCTACGTGCTGCTAAGTCCGGGCAATCCGCAGGTGGAGATCGAGCCGTTCCTTTCCTCCCGTTATTCCCGGGAAACCGTCAAGGTGCAGGAGAGCGGGCTTCTCGTGATGCTTCCGCCGAATTCGGAGGAACTCGCCGCAATCATCCGTGACACTTCCGGGGTCCGGTCTGCGGTCCTCTCGGCGGGAGAAGCCGGGAGCTGCAGGGCCGTCTCCTTCTCCGAAGATCCCTGGTTCGCCCTTCCCAGTTCGTTGATGGCCACGACCCTCCAGACGCGGAACCTGTCGACCGGGAAAGATTATGTCTGCGGCGAATATTCCGGCATCACGCCGGTCTCCGACGGCCGTTACGCCCTGGTGCACAATGGCGCGAAAGGCGGCGGCATCTATTTCGCCGATTTGGCCATCGAGGGAGGAAAGGTGACATCCGCCCGGATCGAGGCCGCCCCCGGGACGCTCGATGCAAAAGACGTCCGTGACCCCGAGGGAATCGCCTATATGCCCTCGACCAACACGCTCTGGGTCTCCGGCGAGAAGGATCAGAGCATCCTCGAATACGACCTGGAAGGCCGCCCGACAGGCCGGCGGATGGCTGTACCCTCCGATTTTGGGGCAGGGGAACTCTCGACCGGCAACGGCTTCGAATCGCTCTCCTATTCACCCGCGACCGGACTGATGTGGACCGTCACGGAAGAGCCCTTGAAAAAGGATCTGGACTGGATCCCCGCCGGGGAAGAACGGCGGATGCTGCGCCTGCTGGCCTTCGACGGCAATACCCTCGAGCCGAAGCGGCAGCGTTTCTACGCGATGGACGCGCCCCAGTACAAACCGGCCAAGGCGGACACCTACGTGCACGGCGTGGCTGATCTGCTGGCCCTGGAAGACGGCACCCTCCTCGTCCTGGAACGGGAAGTATATGTCCCGACCTATAATTCAAACGACAAGGCCAGTATGCTCTCGATGCTGACGACGGCCGCCGCGAAAGTCAAACTCTACCTCGTAGATCCTTCCTCCAAAGAGGCCCTGCTGTCGAAAGTGCTGGTAGGATCGTTCTACACCCGCTTCCCCGGCCCGCTCAGCCTGCTGATGGGTGCCGATCCGCAGCTGGCCAATTTCGAGGGAATGTGCCTCGGGCCGATGGTCGACGGCCATCTTACCGTCCTCCTCGTCAACGACTCGGAACGCGGCAAAGGCAACTCTTACGCCCGCCTGCAGGATTATATAAGGGTAATGCTGTTCTAGAGGTCCATCCGGTCCACGGTGCCGATGATATCGGCCTCGTCGGCAGCTTCGATCAGCGAATCGATATACGCATTGACCGCATCGATCCCGGCCTTCAGGTTCGTTCCCGGCCAGGCATTGTCGCCGCCGGAATAAACGGTTCCGTTCCCGTAACGGAAACGCACGCTCCACATGGTCCCGTCCAGGACATGGGCGAGCGGGCGGTAATTCTCTTTCAGCCGGTAAAGTTTGTATTGCCACATCAGGGCGTCGATCTTCACCAGAGCGTCATCTTCCACCCGGATGACCGTCCCGTCGGAGGCGTTTTTCGCCCAGGTCAGCTGTACGCCGCCCTTCTCGGACGGCTCCACGAGATAATAGACGGAAGGGGAAATCCGCATATCCGAACGGCGATATTGATAGGACAGGAGCGCACCTTCCGGCTTAGAGCCGTTTTCCATATTTCCGTGACATCCGAAAAGGGATAATAACATAGACATACAAAGAATAATCGGTTTCATCTGGCAAAGGTTACTAACTTCTGCAATAATAGCAATTATAATTTAAATTTGACACACCCTGTCTTCAAATTTTGTATTTTTGTTCTATGAAACGATATGCGATCATTCTAGCCGCGGTGGCGGCGGCGCTGATGCCGGCGGGATGCCGGAGCGGTGCGGATAAACTGTACGAGCAGGTGAAGGGCTATGTGCCGGCTTATGCCGTGATGGCCCACAGGGGATCCACTTACTGGGCCCCCGAAGAGACGGAAAGCGCCTGGAGATGGGCGCGGGAAATCGGCGCCGATTATCTCGAATCCGACCTCCAGTGCACCAAGGACGGCATCATCCTCGCCAATCACGACGTCAATCTCACCCGGACGACCGACATCGAAGAGGTCTTCGGCGAAGGGATTCCCGCCGGCCGGAAGGACTTCTACCTCTCCCTCGGTTTCGGAGAAGAGGATGCCGAAGCCCAGATCGAACGCGACAAGGCCACCTTCGAGCCCTATCACGCCGCATCCTACTATTATGCCGAGCTGCTGATGCTGGATGCCGGGAAATGGTTCAACGAAGCACATCCGGAGCGGGCGCGGGAGGCCTATGCCCGCAGTCAGTATGTCTCCGCCCTGCAGGACCAGATCGCCTATGCCGAAGGGAAACGCCTCCGCCGCGACGAAGACGGCCGACGGATACTCCCCTGTTCGCTGAAAGAAACCGGGAAGACGCTCGCACAGATCTACGCCGAAGGCAAGGAAGGCGGGAAATATATGGAATTCCTCTCCTATGATTTTTCGGGGGCCTACGAGGACGATCCCGCCGACACCGGCAACCGGCCCGGCATCTATATCGAATTCAAGGAGCCGGAAGTCAACCCGGTCGATATGGAGCAGCGCGTGTATGACGTGCTGGATGCCGCCGGATGGAATATCATCACACGCCCGGCCACAGACAAGGCCTTCTACAAGGACGGCAAGGTCAACGTCGGCCGAACAGCCGGCAAAGTCATCCTTCAGACCTTCTCCACCGCCTCCCTGAAAAGGGCCGACGCCATCTTCAAGGGCCGCCTTCCGATGTGTTTCCTGCTGTGGCCCCCGTGCCCGGCCGATATCGAAGGCGGCGATCTTGATACGGAGGAAGGATTCCGCACCATTCTGAAATGGGCACGGGAGAACGGCGCCGACATCATCGGCCCGTCCATTTCCGGAGCGCCGAACAACTACGCCGAACTCAACCAGGCCTGGCAGGCCGCCCTCGTGCATGAAGCCGGAATGCTCGACCACCCTTATTCCTTCGACAGCCCGGAACAGATGGAGACGCAGACCGCCCGCAGCGACGGCTTCTTTACCAACCGTTCCGAGATGACCCTCGCCTACCTCGTCGGGAAAGGGCTCCGCGACCCCGGGGCACCAAAAATCCCAGACGCGGAGGAAACCCTCCTGCGCCTGGGATATTGAGTGATTCCGTAACGCTTACTTGGAAAGGTTCTTCATCGCATCCTTGAGCTGCTTCTGCACCTCGGGATCGCTGAGGACCTTCTCGGCCTCGTCCATCGTTTCGTTGAAACTCTTCTGGAGGCCCTGGTCGATGATGACGCGGGCCGCATAGGGCTTGTCCTCACCGTTGACCTTCTTCTCGAGCTGCTTGACGTCGAGCATGTAGTAGACGCCGTCCTTGATGAATTCCCAGCCGTAGTTGCCGATATAGAACTCCATGCCGAAGAGCTTGCTGGGCTTGCCCTCGTCGAGAACCGTTTCGAGGGTCTTCTCGGCAGCGGCCTCTTCGGGTTTCTCCTTGGCCATGAAACCGTAGACGTTGATGCCGCCGTCGGCGACCTTCTGCGTGGCCGCATAGACTTTCTTCACATACTCGATGTATTCGTCACGGACGAGGGTGCTGTCCTTCGCGATGAATGTGATATAGCTGGATGACTTCTCCTCTCCGAGGAAATCGTACTTGCCGGGGGTGCCGCCCTGGAGCGCGAAATCGGGCTTGAGGTTGTTGATGTCCAGGCCGAAATTCTTCTTGAAGTAGAAAGCTGCGGCCTCTTTGGTGTTCTTTTCGCCGTCGAACGTCGCTTTCTCGATGTTCTCGACGACCTTGCCGAGGTCGACTTCGCCGTCGTCGGAGGCGGCTTTCTTGCCGGCCTTGTTGCCGCAGGCCGTGAAAGCGAAGACACTGGCCGTGCAGAGGAAGAGGATGAAAAGTTTGCGCATAGTATAAAAGTTAAAAGATTAGGCATTTCGGTATGTCCGGTTGTAAAGGTAAGTATTATTTTTCAATAAATTGCAACCGGGTTGCAGAAACATAGCAATAACTTTGCGGCAGAAAATAAAATATACATAAATATGTCGCACGATCATCATCATCACCACCATCACGAAGAAGAGTGCTGCGAGCTCGGGCATCACCACGAAGAAGAAGGGCACGGGACCCTCGTCAAGATCATTCTTGCCGCCGTGCTTCTTGCCGCCGCCTGGCTTGTCGAGCATTTCTGCGACCTCGCCACCTGGCAGCTGCTGCTGATCTATCTGGTCCCCTACCTCATTGTCGGCTGGGACACGCTGAAAGAGGCGGCCGAAGGACTTGTGCACGGAGAAGCTTTCAACGAGCATTTCCTGATGAGCGTCGCCACCCTGGGCGCCCTCTGCATCGGATTCCTCCCGGGCGCGGAGACGCAATTCCCCGAGGCGGTCTTCGTCATGCTGTTCTTCCAGGTCGGCGAACTCTTCGAAGGATATGCCGAAGGGAAGAGCCGCGAGAGTATCTCCCACCTGATGAATATCCGGCCCGAAACGGCCACAGTGCTGCGAGACGGCGCCGAGGTAAGCGTTTCTCCGGAGGAAATCGCTGTCGGCGAAACGCTTGTGATCCGTCCGGGCGAACGGATTCCGCTCGACGGGATCGTCCTTGAGGGCGCTTCCGGCATCGACACCAAGGCCCTGACGGGAGAAAGCGCTCCGCGCGACGTCGCCGAGGGGGATGAAGTCATCTCCGGATGTGTCAACCTGAGCGGCGTCCTGCGCATCCGGGCCACCAAGGCCTACGGAGAGAGCACCGTTTCCCGCATTATTGAACTCGTCGAGCACGCCGGCGAGCGGAAATCCCGCAGCGAAACGTTCATTTCCCGGTTCGCCCGCATCTACACGCCGGTCGTGGTGTTCGCCGCTCTGGCGCTGGCTGTGATCCCTCCCCTCGTGAGCGGACATTTCGGCGAAACCTTCCCGACCTGGCTGTACAGGGCCCTGATGTTCCTTGTGGTATCCTGTCCGTGTGCGCTGGTAATCAGCGTTCCGCTCACCTTCTTCGGCGGCATCGGCGGCGCATCCCGACGGGGCATCCTCGTCAAGGGCGCGAACTATCTGGACGCCCTCGCCTCGGTGAAAACGATGGTTTTCGACAAGACCGGCACACTGACCCGCGGCCAGTTCGCCGTCGAAGCCGTGCATCCCGAGACCTGTGACGAGCGGCAGCTCCTGCATCTGGCGGCCCATGTCGAGCATTTCTCCACCCATCCGATCGGGGCGGCGCTCCGGGATGCCTTCCCGGACGAAGCCACCGACGGCTGCGAGGTGTCCGAGGTCACGGAAATCGCCGGACAGGGCATTACGGCCCTGGTGGAGGGGATGAAAGTCGCCGTCGGCAATACACGGCTGATGGACGGCGTCGGTGCCGCCTGGCATGACTGCCACTGCCCCGGCACAATCATCCACGTCGCCATCGACGGCCTTTATGCCGGGCATATCGTCATCAACGACAAGGTAAAGGACGACAGTGCCGGAGCCCTGGCCGACCTGCGCGGGCTGGGAGTCCGCCGTCTGGTGATGCTGACCGGCGACCGCAAGGCCATCGCAGCCAAGGTGGCCGGAGAACTGGGGATAAACGAATACCGCCCGGAATTGCTTCCGGACGGTAAGGTTGCCGCCGTAGAGGAAATGCTCGGCGGAGAAAGACCCCTCGCCTTTGTCGGAGACGGCATCAACGACGCCCCTGTTCTTTCCCGAGCCGATATCGGCATCGCGATGGGCGGGCTCGGAAGCGACGCGGCCATCGAGGCGGCCGATGTGGTCCTGATGGACGACAAGCCCTCCAAGATCGGACTGGCTGTCCGGCTGGCCCGGAGGACGGTCCGGATCGCCCGGGAGAATGTCTGGTTCGCCATCGGCGTCAAGGTGGCCGTACTGGTGCTGGCGGCCCTCGGAGTGGCCACCCTGTGGATGGCCGTCTTCGCCGACGTGGGCGTCACCGTCATTGCAGTGCTTAACGCAATGCGGGCGCTGAGGTAGACTACTTCTTTACAAAGACGACGCGGCGGTTCTTGGCGCGGCCCTCCTCCGTATCGTTATCGGCGATGGGCTCTTCCTGGCCCTTGCCGACAGCGGTAAGGCGGCTGGCGGGAACGCCGAGCTTGACCATCCGGTCGACGACGGCCTGAGCGCGCTTCTGGCTGAGTTTCATGTTGGAAGCGGCGCTGCCGGTGTTGTCGGTGTGCCCCTGGACCTCGTAGTTGAGGTTGGGATTGTCAATCATCAGTGCGACGATGCGAGCGATCTCCTTGTCGGATTCGGGCTTGAGAGTGGCCTTGCCGACGTCGAAGGTGATGTCGTAAGAAATGATATTCGCGATTTCACGGCCGGCCTTCCTGACATTGGAGCAGGAAGACATCATCACAAGAGATGTGACGCACAGGAGTGCAAGAAGGAGTTTTTTCATTTTATTTGAGAATTTGGAATTTACCGATCAGAGGGAGTTCTTTCGCCTTGCCCTGGGCGGCGTTGACGATGCCGATGATGGCAAGGATACCGACGCACAGCGAAAGCAGGGAGCCGATAATACTTGCCAGCCATCCCAGCTTGATGGCGCCGAAAACAGCGCCGAGAATCGCGCTGACGATGACGGCCGCGATGGCGGCGATGAACAGGACGATGCCCTGGTTGGTGTGGTACTTCGCGAATTTCGAATCTTTCGCCGCGAGAAGCGGTACGAGGAACAGGATTCCGAAATAGGCCAGAACAGCCATCACTTTGTTTTTCTCGATGTCCTGGGGATCGAACTCGGCCGTGGTCTCCGGCGTGTTGAGGACGTTTTGATTTTCATCCATAATTTAAAGAATTAAGAGGTTATAATGCAAATTTAACATTCACGCGAAAAAAAACAAAATAATTCTTTAAGAATCACTTGATTCTCCGGCCGGCTCCGGAAGGGCGTTCTGTCCGGCGGGCGGCGTGATTCCGTGACCGATGGCTTTCATCGCGGATCTGACGATGCTCTGACGGCCGTCCACCAGGCGTTTGGTGTTTTCCCTGAAGCCCTCCAGCACTGTCTCCAGGTCTTTCTCAAGTCTGGCATTGTGGCGGCAGAAGATCCCCACGCGTTCGACCATTTCCTGCGCGGCGTCCACGATGCCGGAGATATTGTCCATCTGCTCCTTCTGCGCCCAGGCGGAACGGATCAGCCGGAGGAAAGGAATGAGGGTTTCTTCCGTCGTTATCAGGACATTCTGCTCGAAAGCATACCGGAATATTCCCGGTTCTTCCTTTTTCGCCAGCTGCCAGGCCCCGTAGTTCGGAATGAACATAATGACATAGCCGATCGTATGGCGGCCGACGACATATTTCTGGTATTCCTTGCCGGTAAGCTCCCGGATGTGGCTCTTGACGGATTCGAGATTGCGGCGGGAAGCGTCGGCGCGGTCTTCGTCCGTTTCCGCCGAGAAATAGTCGGACAGCGCACTGAGGGAGACTTTCGCATCGATCAGGACATCCGTATCGTCGGGATAATGAAGGATGAAGTCGGGACGCATCCGCCGGCCCGTCTCCTGGTTGGAAAGGATCCGGCCGTCGCGGTCCCGGAGCCAACATTCCGCATCGTAGTCCCGCCCCTGCCGGAACCCCTCCTCCTTGAGGATGTTGCCGAGAATCGTCTCGCCGAAAATCCCCTGCATCTTGTTCTGGCCCTTGAGGGCGCTGGCAAGCGATTCGGCCCGGCTGCCGATCGATTCGGTCTGCCGCCGGAGGTTCTCCACCGTCTCGGAGAATTTCGTCCGGATGGTGGCGCTTTCGTCGGTGTGCGCTTTCTTCTGGGCCTCGAAGGCCTCCTTCATATCATTGATGTCTTTGTTGAGATCGCCGGTGATAACTTTCATCGTCTCAGCGGCTTCCTTCCTGAGGGATTCCTCCCGGGCCTTGAGGTTTTTCTCGTTATCAAGGGCGAGGGCCGCACGGGCCGCCTCGATCGCCCGGGCCTGATTTTCCTGCAATTCCTTCAGTTCTTTCTCGTGCCGCCGGGCATCGTTCTGCCGGAGCGCCTCCTCCGTCATCAGTTCCCCGCGCACCTGCACCAACTCCAGTTCTTTCCGCGCAAGGGCGGCGTTTTTCCGTGCGAGAAGCACCCCCGCCACAATGAGGACGGCAATCAGCAGCACGGCCGCTATGGCAATAATTATCGTTTCCATATTGCAAAAATATAAAAAAATCCCTATCTTGCGTAGGTAATTTGAAACGAACAAAAACCTTATAGCACAATGAAAGCAATCCGTCGCATCGCCGTGCTCATCGCCGGCATCTTCCTGATCTCCTCCTGTTCCATCCTCGGCCGCCTCACAGGCAACGCCACCACCACGGGCACCAACACCGGCAGCGCCCTGCTGAACCTCTACCAGCTCTACCAGGCCTTCCGCGCCGGCGGCAGGACGCCCAGCGTCTCCAACAACTACGGCATCGACCTCTCCAACGCCTCCAACCTGATCAGTCTCGGACAGATCCTCGCAGGCGCCAGCGCGCTTCCGAACGCGACGCAGAGCTACACCAACGAGTTCTCCAACGCGATGATGACCGGCTCCTCCAACCTTGTCAACCAGTCCAACCTGGGCGGCATCCTGGGCAGCCTTCTCACGCTCGGCAACGCCAATACCTCCGCCCTGTCAGCTGCGGCCGCAAACGCCCAGGCAGGCGCTGCGACCACCGTCAACAACAAGACGGCCGGCATGGCCGACGCAATGTCGGCCCTCGGCACCATCTTCAGTCTGATTGGGAACCGCTAGAGTTGCCCCTGCGCGCCAAGGTGACTGTCCTTGAAGCCCAGGAAATACAAGACCCCGTCAAGCCCGATAGTACTCAGTGACTGTCGGGCGCTTTCTTTGACGCGGGGCTTGGCGTGGAAAGCGATGCCGAGACCGGCCTCCATCAGCATCGGGAGGTCGTTGGCTCCGTCTCCGACGGCGATCGTCTGCGCGAGGTTGACCTTCTCGGTCATCGCGATGAGTTTCAGCAGGTCGGCCTTGCGCCGGCCGTCGACGATCTCGCCCACATGGCGGCCGGTGAGTTTGCCGTCCTCCCCCACTTCGAGTTCATTGGCGTAGACGTAATCGATGCCGTAGCGGCGCTGGAGGTATTCGCCGAAGAAAGTGAATCCGCCGCTGAGGATGGCGATCTTGTAGCCGCAGGTCTTGAGGACCGTCATCAGGCGGTCGGTGCCCTCGGTAATGGGAAGATGCTCGGCAATGTCCCTCATCACGGAGACGTCAAGGCCTTTGAGAAGGGCCACACGCTCGGTGAAACTCTCGCGGAAATCGATTTCGCCCCGCATCGCGCGCTCGGTGATGGCCGCGACCTTGTCGTAGACGCCGTGGCGGCGGGCCAGTTCGTCGATGCATTCGGCCTGGATGAGCGTCGAGTCCATATCGAAGCAGATCAGACGCCGCATCCGCCGGTACATATCGTCCTTCTGGAAGGAGAAATCCATCCCGGATTCGGCCGAGAGGGCCATCAGTTCCCGCTGGAAGGCGGCCTTGTCCTCCAGGGTGCCGCGGATGGAGAATTCGACACAGGCGCGGACGTTCCGCTCCGGATGCATGATGCTCATCCTTCCGGTAAGACGCTTAATGGCGTCGATATTGAGGTTGTGCGAAGAAATGATCTGCGTGGCGGACTGGATCTGGCTGGCGCTCAGGCTGCGGCCGATCGCCGTCAGGATATAGCGGTTGCGCCCCTGACGCCCCGCCCAGGCCTCGTAGTCGTCGTCCGACACGGGTTCGAATCCGATGGTGACGCCGAGTTCGGTGGTCTTGAACAGCAGTTCCTTCATCACCTGGCCGGAGAGGTTGTCGTCGAGACGGATCAGGATGCCGAGCGAAAGCGTGCTGTGGATGTCGGCCTGACCGATGTCCAGGATTTGCGCGTCATACTTGGCGAGAATGGCCATAATCTCGGCCGTGAGGCCGATCCGGTCTTTGCCGGAGATGCGGATCAATATCTGTTCTTTCTTAGTTTCCATAATATTTTTTGTCATTTCCGAAAAAATCGCTACATTTGCAGTCCCTTAACCCGGTGGGTTGTCCGAGTGGTTGAAGGAGCCTGCCTCGAAAACAGGTGTACGGGAGACCGTATCGGGGGTTCGAATCCCTCACCCACCGCGAAGGAAAGCAGAGTCGGATCCGACTCTGTTTTTTTATGCCCCCGCGGCTGGCGTCCGGGATTTCGCCCCTCTCCCGAGCCGGGGCTTGAGTTTCTTCCAGATCCAGGCCTCGAAGGGCGGAGGAAGCAGGGAGACGAGGGCGGGAACAAGCCCGTTGATCAGCGAAGGACTTACCCGGCAGCGGCCGCGCATCAGGGCCCGGAGAGCCCGGCGCACCAGCCAGGCGGGCGTGTGGATCAGGCCGAGTCTTCTTCCCCAGAGGCGCATCTTGTCCGAAAGCCCGTAGAGCGGCGTGTCGATGGCGGCCGGGCAGACCGTCGTCACGGTCACGCCATAGGGTCTCAGTTCGTAGTACATCGACTCGCCGAAACTCCGCAGATAGGCCTTGGAGGCGGCATAGACCGAGATCCCCGGTGCGGGAATCCTTGCGGCCATCGAGGAGACGAGCAGCATCCGGCCGCTCCCCCGCTGTTTCATCCGTTCACCGAAAAGCACCACGGACGAAGTGACGAAACCGACGTGCAGGCGCACCATCGCCTCCGCCTTCGGCAGCAGTTCGGGATTCAGTTCCAGGAAGAAGAACATTCCGGCGTTGTGCACCACAATCTCCGGAAAAGCGTCCATCGCGTCCACCTTCTCCAGCAGCAGCGAGGCCGCAGCCGGATCCGCCAGATCCAGGAACAGGGGAATCACTTTGACGCCGGACTCGCCGGAGAGGGCCGGAGCCGCTTCATCCAGCTGGTCCTGGCGGTTGCTGACCATGATGATATCATACCCGCGTCGCGCGAGCTGCCGGCAATATTCCAGTCCCATTCCGGAACTGCCGCCGGTGACAAGGGCATAAGCCATTCTACAGTGAATTTTTCAGTTTTTCCTGCGCGTATGCTAACGTCAGGGTAAATGTTTTCTTCCGGGAAGACGGGGCCTCGAACATTGCGTCGGTCATCACCGTCTCGAAAATCCCTCGGAGCCCCCGGGCGCCGAGCTTGTTCTTGATGGAGGTATCCACCACGAAATCAAGCACTTCCGGCTCTATGACCAGTTTCAGCCCGTCCATCTCGAAGAGCCGCTCATACTGCCGTACGATGGCGTTCTTCGGCTCGGTCAGGATCCGCTTCAGCGCATCCCTGTCGAGCTGGTCCAGGTAAGTCACGACCGGCAGGCGGCCGACGATCTCGGGGATGAGACCGTAGGAACGGAGGTCCTGCGCATCCACATATTGCAGGAGGTTGTCCTTGTCGACCCGCTGCTTCTCCGAGGCGCCGAAGCCGATTACCTGCGTGTTGAGACGCTGGGCGATCTTGCGCTCGATCCCCTCGAAGGCGCCGCCGCAGATGAAAAGGATATTCTGCGTGTTGACGTGGATGAATTCCTGTTCGGGATGCTTGCGGCCGCCCTGGGGCGGGACGTTGACGACACTCCCCTCCAGCAATTTCAGCAGCGCCTGCTGCACGCCTTCACCGGATACGTCGCGGGTAATGGACGGATTGTCGCTCTTGCGCGCAATCTTGTCGATCTCGTCGATGAAGACGATGCCCCGCTCGGCCTCCTTGACATTGTAGTCACATGCCTGAAGGAGCCTTACCAGCAGGCTCTCGATGTCC
>ONSU01000052.1 GCA_900320545.1 uncultured Bacteroidales bacterium
TTAGGTTTTAGTACACGTCAAAGAATCGGTTCTCACTTTCAGTGAGGCCGGTTTTTTGCATATAGGGTTTGCGAATGCGCGAAAAAATGCCGTCATTTGTACAGTATGGAACCGAAACCCTTTCTGCGGCTCCTGCCGTTGATTTGTTCTATACTCCTGTCCCAGGCTGTCTCTTTCGCTGTGCCCGCACGGAAAGGCATCATCAATCTGCGACAACCGGACGGGACCATCATCCAAGCCACCCTTTCCGGCGATGAACACGGACACCTGACCACCACGCTGGACGGCTGTGCGATTACCCAGGACGACGAAGGCTGGTGGTGCTACGCACGATATGACTATTATGGACACCGACTGAACTCCGGCGAGCGTGTCGGCGCCCCGGACACGCCGGGAGACGTCATCGCCGCCAGCCGTAACATCCCCTATGAGCTTCTCCGCAAGAAACGGCTTTCACGCGTACAACGCGCCCGGCCGTTCCGCGCCCGGGAAATGGCCAAAACCCGGAGTTTCACCGCGGACGGCTCCGGCAGCCGCGTCCGCCACGGCCTCATCATCCTGGCCCAGTTCCAGGATTTGGAGTTCCGTTACGGAAAGGACCGCTTCGAGGATCTCATCAACGGATCCGCGGCCACATCGGCCCTCTCTTACTTCAACGACCAATGGAAGGACGCCTGCTCTTTCAAGTTCGACATCACCGATGTCGTCACCCTGCCGCAGAGTTATTCTTACTACGGCGCCAACAATGACAACGACGAGGACGACAAACCCGCCGAAATGATCCGGGATGCCTGCAAGGCCGTGGGCTCCTACATCAATTTCGCCGATTATGACAACGACGGCGACGGCAAGGTAGACAATGTGTTCGTCTTCTACGCCGGCCCCAATGAAGCCGAAGGAGCCGGTGAGGACTATATCTGGCCCCATCAATGGTCTCTCATCGAGAACGACATCTACTTCCGACGCGATGGAGTCCTTGTGGACAATTACGCTTGTACCTCGGAGCTGCGGCTTGACGACAACGGCACGACGTATTTCGCGACCATCGGTACTTTCTGCCACGAATACACGCACACCTTCGGCATCCCTGACCTTTATGACACCGACGATGCAGGCAGCGGCGGCTATTCCGAGGGGATGTGGAGAGGCATCGACCTGATGGACGCCGGCAACTACAACGACAACGGGCGTACTCCACCGGGCTACAGCGCGCTGGAGCACTGGCGCTTCGGGATCAGCGAGGGCGTCGAGCTCACCACGGGCACCCATACCCTCCGTCCCTTGGCGGAAGGCGGGGAATATTATTATATGAAGACGGACGACGACAAGGAAATCTTCCTCTTCGAATGTCGACGCACCCGCGGCTGGGACGCTTTCATCGGCGGAAACGGCCTGCTCATCTATCATATCGATGAATCCGATCGGGATGCCGGCGGATCCTCTACGCTCGGCGAGAATGTCACCGCCTCAGACCGATGGGGGCTGAACGAACTCAACGCCCGCCCCGAAAGACAATGCGCCGACCTCATCGAACCGGATACCGAGGCCCGGCAGAAGTTCCAGGCCGTCAGCGGGGACCCCAAGGCCATCCGCGCGCTGGCCTCCCATGCTTTCTGGCCCTATCGCCAGACTTTTTACAACGTCAACGTCTATACCTGCGACACGGATCCGGCCTTCCAGTTCTGGAGCGGGGCCGGCTCTCCCCTCGGACTCCTGGACATCCAGGTGAATTCGGACGGCAGCGTCACTTTCACGGTCTTCGATGACCAGACAGAGAAGGTTCCGGCGGTGAAACTCGACAATCGGGCCGAATTCCAGGATGCCGTTATTATCCAATGGAGCAGCGTCGATCCCACCTTTACGGGAAATGGCGTCATCCGGTACCTCGCCGACGACACGCAACTGAAGGAGGTCGAGGTTGAGCCCTATGAGAAAGGCAGATTTGCCTACGTCATCGACGGGCTCATACCCACTACCAACTACAAGGTTCAGCTGCTATGCCGTAAAGACGGCATTCCCGGGCCCATGTTCACCGACACGTTTACCACTAAGTCCGACAAGAAGGCGGACAGCTATCCCTATATCTACCTGAAGTACATGAGCAGAAGCGACGGCACTTTCGCCCCGGACACGCCCATTCCCCTCCGGGTATACAACGCCCCGGACGCCGACGGCGTCTCCTGGTATTTCAACGGTTCACCGATTTCCCATGGGAAAGACGGATACTATCACTTGACCCGTTCCGGAGAGCTGAAGGCGGTCATCTCCTATCCTTCGGGCAGCACGGAAATCATCATTAAGAAAATCGTCGTGAAATGAGAAAGTATCTTTATCTCATTGCTATACTTATCCTGACAGCCACAGGTTGCCGGGAGAAGGAGAATGAGAATGCGGGCATGGATTCTGGCATGTTCGAAAGCAATCAAGTCTGCCTCATGGTCAAGGGTAAGCTGGTCTACACCTTCGACGAAGGAAAAGGTCAACTCGCCTTCAACCGGACGCTCAAGCAGTTCCGCGCCGGCAATGACGACGAGATGACGACCTTCTTCGTCCTTACCTGCACCAACGAGCTCCCCCGGACGAAGGGACAGGAAATCCGGGCGAACCTCCGATGGACCGAGAATTCCATCAAGTCTTCTAACGGCCTTACCTTTAAGGTGGAGAAATACGAAGACAACACCGGTCTTGTCTGGCTGTGGAACAGCGCGGACAAGACCGGTGCGGTGGTCAAAATCCTGAATTAGAACGACGTAGCGATGCCGATGAAGTCATCGGCCTTCAGGGCGGCGCCTCCGATGAGGCCGCCGTCGATGTCCTTTTCGGCG
>ONSU01000018.1 GCA_900320545.1 uncultured Bacteroidales bacterium
CGACGTTTTCGGGCAAATTCGTCGATAACCACCCACACATCCGGAGGGATATCGACAGTCTTCAACGTCATTCCCGGACTTGTTCCGGGAATCTATTCCCTCCACCGTCTGCTTGTCTCCGGGAGCAGGGTTTGAGAAACTTCCGGTGCTTCGCACCTCCATCCCTCCCACAGGCATATCAGCGTTGCTGATGATGCCGTGCGGGCCCCTCCCGTTCACGAGGCCACGGGCGGCCACGGTTTTCAAACCCTGCTCCCTGCGGCAAGAAAAAATAAAATAACGAGTAAGACGCGGCAGCAAACGACGGGAATGTCAACCGCACTACTCAAATTGAAAACATTATACGGCAATCCCTACTGTAGTTCCGCCGGATGGTGGACTTTCAGGAGAACTCGCTCAAGACTTGGTAAAGTCTATCGCTCGCCCTTCCCACGGGCGGTGTTTGCTCCGCAAACTACACCGCCTCCGCGGGCCCCTCCCTCTCCACAGGCCGAGGGCGGCCAGTCTCCTGAAAGCCCACCATCCGACTCCACGGACATCCTTGTCCGTTACTGGTCCTCCAAGAGCACGGAGGACCTGTATCGATTTGCGCCGTTATCGTAACTAGTCCTCCACCGATGCGGAGGACCTATTACACCTGACGTTATATGATCTTTTGAACGTTCTTTAAATTGCAGACCCTACTCCCTGTTCTCATCTTGCAAGGCTGCCAGTATTGAACCCGGGAATGGCTGGAAGATATCCTGGTGCGCTTGCCTGCCTATAATGGCGACATCGGAGAGCTACTCCCGTGCAACTGGCAGAAAGTCGCAGCGACTAGCAGCGAGTAGCATGCAACTAAGCGAAAGTAGCAGCAACTTGCCGAAACTTCGGAAAAGTTGCTGCTACTTGCATATAACTCCTTGTCACTTATACGTACTTCGTCGGACGCTTACGTCAACACCACTTCCGACATGGAGGCAAATATCAATCTACTGGGTTTTTAGATAAAAGAACTTTTACCTTGCAAATGAATGCTTCAACCTTAGGGATATACGGCTCCACACCGTCCTTTGTTCAGTCCAGGGAATCATCGTAATCACCGGTATGGCGCATGTTCTGAAGACGAGCAAGCAAAAGGCCATCTTCTTTGGAAAGAATCCCGGTACGGACATAGTGCTGTCCAATCATGCCTATGGTTCCTTCATGGCTCTTCGCTGCCAGTCCGGCATTGACAATAAGTGCAGAAGAAGCATAATAGACGGCGTAATACAGTCGGTTCGACGCCAAAGTCCAATGTTCCATGGTAGCACAATCCTTCGCTTCAACGAAAGCCTTGTTCGCTTTCTCCAGGCGATACTCCACTATGGCCGCCCTCTCTTCTTCGATTAATGGCATAAACTGATTCCTTCGGTTTCAATATTTTTATAGAAAGGAGTAATCCGGCGACGGTTCCATTCGGAGAAGGAATAAATCAGAGGATTAATCTGCTCCCCGACGGACCACCCATAATCCACGAATGGATAAGCATACCTGTCAAAATCAGCGCCGGACGCCCTTTCTCCCTCTATGAGAATCAGAACATCCCTGTCCGAACCGGTATGCGCATCTCCCCTTGCACGCGATCCATAAAGAATCGCCTTATCCCCTGCAGGAAGCACGGACAAAGCAATTTCACTCATACCTCGTATGATATCCTTCTGACTCATAGACAGTGACAAATATACACTTTATTTTCAAAGAAACAAGACCAGCCCGGCTGTTTGGTTTTGGCCGGGCTGATCTATTTAGAGACAAGGTGGAAAACTGTTAGGTTTCGCCTCAGGATCAGTATCAATTAGTATACGTTACCGCAATACTCTTAACATAAAGAGCCTTGTTTGCAGAAGAGGGTTTAGTGACAGTTACTACAATCTCGCCTGATGCAGATCCTGTGAATGTATAATTGGCTGCACTATTTGTTAAGGATTGGGGATTACCACCGAAAGTCGAACCACCTACTGTCACACCAACTGTTGCAGTACTAGCAGCGGAGGCATTAACGACCACTTTGGTAATTGTACCGGAAATTCCAGATGTATTTAATTTTATATATTTAACAGCGGCTTTGTTCGTTCCATAATGGATACCCCTATCGCTATCAAAATTAGACTCCGTACCGTCAGAACTAACCGTCCATGAAACATTATCATCAGCCGTACCGGTACCATTACATTTCGCGGTAAAAGTAAGGGTACTTGTACCGCCGCCAGCAGCAGAAACGTTTATCGTATACGTTGTGGTCCTCTCCACTCCATTCTCTGTGTAAGAAACACTTACCGTCTGGCTGCCAGTAGTAGACATATTATAACCGGAGAAGGTTGCAGAACTGGTTACGTCTGCAGTTGATCCGTCACTATATGTGGCAGTTACTGTTCCGCCGAAACTAAACGTAGCTCCCTGAGTAAATGATGTCGTTTGACCACTAACAGCAATGGAACTTAACGTTACAGGCGGCACCCCAACAACAAGTTCGAAGTTGTCCACCCGGACATTACTACTATTCGTATTAGTAATTGTAAGGTCAAATGATGTAACGCCGCTCGTAGCTGAAATGGATGTTGTAACAATACCATTTACAATGCTCGGAGTACCAACTGTGATTCCGGAAGTTGAACTAGAGATAACACAACGATCTCCATAGTTTGATTTAAATGTCAAAGTCATCGTTGTTGCATTCCCAGTAGGGATACCACTGATGGAATAGGTCCCATTAGCTTTACTAATCAATAGTTCAGGGGACGTCCCTCCCGCAGAGGACTCTTCATATAACTTGGTGGTCGAACCTCCATTAGTCAAAGAGTACGTCACGGTACCTCCACCATAAACATGAGTGCCAGTTGCTGTTGTCGGCATAGAAGTTCCATATCCGGTGAAGTCTTCCTGCCATAAGATATCTCCATCGTTTGCAGGAGTAATACTAGCAGCATTTTGAGAAACATTGACAGTAGCCGTCTTCGTCGCGGTGCCATCTGTCGCCGTCACTGTTATTGTACCAGAGATCGAAGAACTTCCCTGATTTGCGGCAGCTATTACTGTAATAGTCGTTCCAGAAACAGATGTCGTAAAATGAGCATTATCAGAAGATGCAGTAATAGATACAGAGCCATCAAAATTATCAGCGGTCGCCTCTACTGTCTTTGACTCGCCAGCAGCATCGAAAACAAGAGATGTAGGAGAAACAACTAAGGAAGGAGGAACAATATGACTTACATAATAAGCCGGAATATTACCACCTGCCTGAGCAGTACCATTATGTTCTGCACGATGTGTAATAATGGTAACAGTATAGCCAACCTGAAGACCCAAAGAGCTGAAACTCTTGTCATTAGTTTCCTGTTCAGTTGCAGTTAAACCATAAACATACACGCTACCCGAAGCATCTTCCATTGTAAAGTTACCATAAGTAGTACTGGCAATTCCGGTAATAACACCCGTCAACTGATACCAATCGGTCTGATTCACCGGCTTATTCAAGAATTCGGAAATGGTCACGGTCTGAATCCCTGCGCCAATTGTGTAACTAGCCTCTGCCACATCACTATTCTCGTAATCTTCCTTAACCGCAATCGCTTTAATTGTAGTAGCAGAATTGATAACAACCGAATTACCGGATGTGGAAGAAGTCGTAGGAGTGGATCCGTCCGTAGTATAATAGATAGTTGCCTCATCCGTTGCACAAGAAATATTGACAGTCGTACCCTCTGTAACAGCACCAGCTTCCGGCGAGAACGTCGGAGTGGCGCACTTGAGCGTGGCAACAGCAGGGTAAAGAGTAAGAGAAATAGGTTGAGCGGCCGAACCCTGATACATTCCCCAACGGACAGGTGTAGTAGATGTATTGAATCCAATGCCTCTGGTTTTATCCCCCGTAGTCACAATAAATTTAACGGTTGTCTTTGTCTCATCAGTATACGCTCCAGTAAATCCAGCACCTGGAGTGCCCATTGTTAGACTCGTATCATCCCCCTTCCCTTTTAAGAATTGCTCTGTTGCAAGGGACTGAATTGTGTAAGTCGCAGAATTTGAGTCATATTCAATCCTCCAGGCAGCATTCGCGTCCACATGCATCTTATTGTCCGCAGAAAGCGTCGGCAAGGAAGCTGCTGCACGGAAGAATGTGGACGGTCCCGTAGCCTGAACAAGATTATCGGAAAGCATCATATAACTCTCCTCCTCTCCAACATACGCGATCACATAGTCACCATCCTCAATAACTTGCTCGTTATTCTCCACTGCCGCATTAGACATACTTATCCCAAGAGTATTACGTTTATTAACCATAAACGTCTTGCTTATGTTAGTGTACTCTTTGGTATAAATCTTCAGATTGGTAGTCAAAACAATCTTAATGGATGTGGCAGTAAAAGGAAGCGAGGTAAACCAGAATTCCAATTGACCGCCAGAAACGGAGAGATTGTCGGCTTTAACTGTTACAGCATTCTTTGCCGTAGCGTTATTCGGGAGAGAAATAGCACCCGAGGTAAGATCAACATAATGTTGGCCAACCATATCGCCACCGCTCTGAATTGAGAATTCAATACTTCTGACATTTTCGCCATTGGAAAAAGCAGGAAGATTCTTAAGGGTAATGTCTCCATGTGCAACCAGACGAGTCCAATCCAAATCGATGGTACGATCTTGCGGGATCCCATCGTAATCTTCCGAAACAGCAATCATCAAATCCGCAGCATTATCAAAGCTATTGGCCGCAGGTGTCTGAGTTGCCGGAATAGTAACGGAAACAGACGGAGCACCTCCAATATCACTGCTGCTTGAGGCTGATGACGGATAAAGGCCATAGAATTTGTAAGTTCCTGTCTCTTGTAGCGTGAAGTAATTAGACACCGTAAAGGTCGAAGCACCTTCCTGGAGCTCATCAGAAACATAAAATTTCGGGGTTTTCCCTTCAGACGGAGCTCCATCGGCAGCCATCCAGACACCACCAACCGTGATACCCACCTTGATTTTGTCTCCCGTAGACCATTCTATTGTGCCATTATTATAGACGGTCTTGGTATTAGCGTCAATAAGAGCAGGCCTATCTGAAGCAAATTTGAGAACAATCCCTTCTTGATTTTGTACGGGATCAACTGTTCCGATCTCCTTATTGCAAGAAACAAGCGTCGCCACAGCTGCTGCAGCAATCGCAAAATATTTGAATACAGTTTTCATAATCGCAGGAATTAATCGTCTCCAAGGTCTCCAAGGTCATTGTCGCCGTATCCGGAGCCCGGATCGTTCACGCTCATAATATTTTCCTCGAACCAGACATCGAGGAACTCCGCTTCAGGAGCGGTGTAGAATGAATTTTTTTTCATACGCATCATATGTTTTTTTTATTTATTTCAACACAGTATCTTATGTGATAAGATATAAGTTTCCAAAATTCGGCACAAAGTTACGATGATATTTCGGGATAAAAAAGTGTTTTTGAGAGTTTTTTGAGAACTTTTTAACAATTATCTGTTAATATCGTAAGGTGCAGAGAATCAAACTGTTACGAGATATTCCCAAACAGAGTTCTTGTGTCCTTTTTCAAAAGAAAAACAAGCATTTTAAAAAAATTTAATATGCTGATTTTTTATATAAAAATATCTGCCTTTCTTGCGGATTTTTCGCGGAATCGTTACATATCTTCTTAAAAACAAAACGCCGTCACTTGTCTCTGACAACGACGGCGTTAAGTGGCATTCCCGGGAATCGGGCGACGGCGGAAGGGTTAGCCCCTGGAAAGGGCCTCGACCTCCTCGGGGCTGAGGCCGGTATACTTGGCGACGAGGTCGACGCTCATCCCGTCGGAGAGCATCGTCTTGGCGATCTCGACCTTACTCCGGTCTATTCCTTGCTCGATCCCTTGCTCAATTCCTTGTTCAATCCCTTTTTTATACCCCTCCGCCTCGGCGTAGTCAAGTTGCGCGTATTTGTCAATCCAGGTTTCCATACAGTTTCTGTCGTAATACTTTCTTTGCTTCAGTGTCATGTTTGCGACGGCGGAGGCATCGAAGAGTTCTCCCACCAGTATCTCGTCCTTGAGCGCTTCCGGCACTTCACGGTATTCTTCCATATACCGCATCGCCATCGCGATCTTCTCAAGACGGGTCTTGCACTTCCCTTCCTCGCCGATCTTGTAGGGAAGGCGGCCGATCTCGAAGTAGACGAAATGAAGCGCGTCGGTCATCAGTTCCCCACAATGGTCGTCACGGATCGAATACCGGCTCACAAGCCCGTCCTCCAACGCCCCGTCCAACTGGTGCGGCATCGCGAAGTCCGTGATGCTTACCATATACACCGGGGTCAGACGGTAGTCAATCTTCGGACGCGTACGCTTCAAAAGGTCCGACACTCGGTCCAGGATTGTCTGCTTCCGACGCATCATCTGCTCCCGCAGAGGGTATGTCGAATAGAACAAACTCCTGTCCGCAAAGGCCGCCTGCCCCCTTCCCTGCATCTCCACCACGAACTGTTCGCCGTTATCCGCCTCGCAATACACGTCAAAAATAGTGGTTTTATCCGAAAAAACAAAACCATGATGCTCTTTATCAAGGTATTTGAGGTCGACGATGTGTTTGTCGGGGATGAGGATATTCAGAAGACGGATAAGAATGCCCTTGTGGACGGGCTCGGAGAAGATCAGTTTGAAGACCTTGTCGACGGTGATCGGAACGTAGCGGAACTCGGGGTACTGTTTCTTTGGTTTCATAACTTTTTTATTTACAAAGAAAGAAGTCCCGGCGAAAGTCAATTCAAAAAACAGAAATTTATTTTTTTGAATAAAAACGCTGAATGTGTTTTTTGAACAAAAATTCGAATAAAAACGCCGTCACTTGTCTCTGACAACGACGGCGTTAAGTGGCATTCCCGGAGAACCGGGCGACGGCGGAAGGATTATCCCTTGGAAAGGGCCTCGACTTCCTCGGGGGTGAGGCCGGTAAGTTCAACGATGGTCGAAACGGCAAATCCTTGGGAGAGCATCGCCTTGGCGATCTCGACCTTACCTTGGGCGATGCCTTTCTCTATGCCTTTCTCTATGCCCTTCGCCTCTCCGTCCCTGAAGCCGTCCTTATAACCGGCTTTCTGGAGCATTTCCGCCCGGTATGCCGTAATCTTTGAGTCGAAATATTCCATAAGTTCCGTATCTGTAAGGTGTCTGGTCCGAGCTCTCGCAAATAGTTCTGCGTAACGCTGACCGAATTCTTCTTGCTCGTTCGTTGCAAATTTACCACAATTCCTCAAGATATACAACCATTTCTCTATCGGAGACGTCAGTTCGCGGATACCCTTGTTCAGCCGGGGCATTTCACACAGATAGAGCGAGAGCGGATCGGACTCGTACTTCTCGTTCGTCTCCTCTTCAAGGAGAGTATAGTAGAATACGACCTTGTCCGCCCGAAGCGGGAAGTGCGGACGTTCGAAGTTGAGAAAGGCGACGACGTAGGTCGGAAGAAGATCTTTATAGGGGGATCCTTTCTTCACTTGTGCTGCGGCCAAAGCCGCGCCGTAATAGAAGAGGCGCTGATGGAAATCATCCTCTTTCATGTTCTGCATCTCGACGACGATCCATCGGCCGTCATCCAGTCTGCAGAGAACATCGAACCGTGCCCGTTTATCCTCCTCCGCCAATACGGGAATCTCATTGGACTCGTACTTTACCTCTACGATTTTCTCTTTCAGGATGTCGGAAAGCAAAACCCGCAGAATGTTCGCGTTGTGGCCCAGAACTTTCTTAAACGCCCAGTCATCGGTCAGGTCCAGGAACGGAGCAAGCATGATGTTGTCGATGATGACCCGTTTTTCTTCCTCTGACAGTCCACGGAGTTTGGGATTAGATTCGATTTTCTCCAGTGCGACCCCGTAATCGATCTTCCTGGTTTCGAGGTCTGTTCTTCTTTTTGGTTTGGATTGCATGGCATTTGACTTTGCGGCCTCGGGAACGACCGGGCGGAACTTCCCTCCAGCCCGTTAATGATAATGGCCCGGCCGGGATAAAGTTCCGGATTATCGGCGAAAGTCAATTCAAAAAACAGAAATTTATTTTTTTGAATGAGAACTTTGAATGCGTTTTTTGAATGAATTCGACTTTTTTCCCCATATTTGCAGGGAATTTCTTGCGTATGGAGACTGAGACACATCCTTTCCGGCCGTTTCTGCCGGCGTCGGCGCGGATTCTTTTTCTGGGGAGTTTTCCGCCGCAGCCGAAGCGGTGGTGCATCCCGTTTTATTACCCCAACTGGATCAATGATTTCTGGCGGATCATCGGGCTGATCCATTTCAGCGACCGGGAGCATTTCTGCCTTCGCGGGGAGAAACGGTTTGACGAAGCGGGCATCCGCGCGTTCTGCACGGAAGCAGGACTGGCGTTCTACGATACCGCCTGTGAGGTGAGGAGACTGAAGGACAATGCGTCCGACGCCTTTCTGGAGGTGGTGACACCCAGCGACATTCCGGCCCTGCTCGGGCAGATTCCCGGGTGCGGGAATCTCGTCACCACGGGGCAGAAGGCCTCGGAGGTGATTGTCGGGACATTCGGATGCGCGATGCCGCCGGTCGGCGGATATGTCGACGTCGTCATCGGGACACGCCCGGTCCGCTTCTGGCGGATGCCTTCCACCTCCCGCGCATACCCCCTCCCCCTGGAGAAGAAGGCGGAGGCATACCGGAAGTTGTTTTTGTAGCGGCGGGAAGACTTTCTATTTTGCCGTTTTTGATATATTTTTGCACTTGAAATCAATGACAGGAACGATATGATCCTTTTTCGATGCGACTATGGCGAGGGAGCGCACCCGGAGATCCTCCGGCGGCTGGTGGAGACGAATTTCGAGCAGATGGACGGTTACGGCTGCGATCCTTACAGCGAGAGCGCCCGGCGAAAGATCCTGCAGGCGTGCGGTTGCCCGCAGGGGGAAGTATACCTGCTGACCGGCGGCACGCAGACAAACGCGACCGTCATTGCCGCAATGCTGCACGGCTATGAAGGTGCCGTAGCGGTAGAGACCGGGCACATCGGCGTTCACGAAGCCGGCGCCGTGGAATATACGGGCCACAAGGTCCTCACGCTCCCCCAGCACCTCGGCAAAATGGACGCCGGCGAACTAGCTGATTTCCTCGCGGCATTCGACGCGGATCCCAACAAGGACCATATGGTCTGGCCCGGGCTCGTATACATTTCCCTGCCGACCGAATACGGAACCCTGTATCGGCGCGACGAACTTTCCGAAATCCGGGACATTGCGCATAAATACGGACTTCTGCTCTTCATCGACGGCGCCAGACTCGGCTACGCCCTGGCGAGTCCCGCCTGCGATTATTCGCTCTCCGACCTCAAAGACCTGTGCGACGTTTTCTACATCGGCGGCACCAAGGTCGGCGCCCTCTGCGGAGAGGCCGTCGTCTTCCCGCACGGCGCCCCGAATCATTTCTTCACCACCGTCAAGCAGCACGGCGCCCTGCTGGCGAAAGGCCGTCTTCCGGGCGTTCAGTTCGACACGCTGTTCACGGACAACCTCTACGGCCGCATCGCCGAAAATGCCATCGCACGCGCCCATGACCTGGTCGCGGTTCTCAAGGAAAAGCGCATCCCCTTCTTCCTCGAATCACCGACCAACCAGCAGTTCGTCATTCTCGAGAACACCTATATGGAACGCCTGTCGAAGGAAGTCGGTTTCGATATCTGGCAGCCCTATGACGAAACCCATACCGTGGTCAGGTTCGCCACCAGCTGGGCCACGACGAAAGAACAGATCGAGCGCCTGGGCGCGTTGCTGTAAAAAAGGAATCTATGCAACAGGGAATTTGGACGATACTGATGCTGGTCGCATCGAACGTGTTTATGACTTTCGCCTGGTACGGGCACTTCAAGTTGCAGGAGATGAAAATTTCAACGGGATGGCCGCTGATTCTCATCATCCTGATGTCCTGGGGGATCGCCTTCTTCGAATACTGCCTCTCCATCCCCGCCAACCGCATCGGCTCCAGACTGAACGGGGGGCCTTTCACCCTCGTGCAGCTCAAAGTCATTCAGGAAGTGATTTCTCTGGCGGTCTTCACCGTCATCATCACGTTCCTGTTCAAAGGGGAATCCTTCCACTGGAATCATTTCGCGGCCTTCGCCTGCCTGATCCTGGCCGTGTTCTTCGTCTTCGTCCACAATTAAACCGGTGAGGACGGTGGCAGGACCACCCGCCGGAGGTTGCAGCCGGCCCAGTTGCCGAGAACGATCAGCGGATAGTACCAGAGGATGCCCGGATCCCACTTCCAGGCGGCCACCAGGTATACCACGTCCGCGATGGAATGGTAGAAGCCGCAGACGATAAACAGCGGCACGCCGAAAAGCACCGGAACCAGGGACTTCGACCGCTTGTACAGCCATACGGAAATATCGATGATGAGGCCGCATCCGACGGCGCGGAGGAAACTGCGCCACGGTCCCTGGGCCAGCCGTCCGGCGACCATCGTCTGCGCCCGCTCCACCGGTTCGCCGCCCAGCGACATCATCAGGAGCCCCAGCAGGATACATCCTGCCACGTTGAACAGCCAGATCAGCAGCAGTTTATGCGTCTCCCGCAGCGGCATCACACCGGCGCGGCCGGTATAAAGCGGTACGCCGCTCAGCACCACGCCCACCAGGCCGAAAGCGAAGATGACCGCGCCCGGAATGCCGCCGAGCGCCAGATAGCCGCAGGCCCCGAGGCCGATCAGGATGCCTGCAAAGAGGGATTCTCGATTCATAACTTTTTCCGTGTCGGAGCAAAGTTAGCGAACAATTTTGAAAGAACAATTTTTCCCGTTATTTTTGTAAAAACGTTGAAAAATGCGGAAATGGATTCTTTGTGTCGCAATCATCCTGACAGGGGCGGCGGCGACGGCACAGTCTCAGCAGCGGACCGATAAGCGCATCAGCATCCTCGCCATCGGCAACAGCTTCTCAGTGGACGCGATGCAATATCTCTACGACATCCTCAAGGAAGACGGCGCGGAGGAAATCGTCCTCGGCAACCTCTACATCGGCGGATGCACCCTCGTCCGGCACGAAGCCAACTTCCGCCTCGACTCCCCTTCCTATAAATACTACAAGAACACCGACGGGAAGTGGACCTTCACCGAACACTTCTCCCCGCTGGGCGCCCTGGAAGAACGGGAATGGGATTACATCACGATGCAGCAGTCCAGCGGCCTGTCCGGGCAGCCCGACTCCTTCGAGCCCTATCTCGACCAGCTGATCGCCATGGTCAGGGAGAAATGTCCGCACGCCAGACTGGTCTGGCACATGACCTGGGCCTATCAGCAGGATTCCCGCAGATCCTATTTCGAGCCCTACGGATACGACCAGATCCGGATGTTCAACGCCATCGTATCGACCGTGCGGGAGATGATCCTCACCCGGCCCGTCTTCGAAAAGGTCATTCCGGCCGGGACGGCGGTACAATACCTCCGGAAGGGGCATTACGGCGACAACATCACCCGCGACGGCTACCATCTCTCCCACAATGTCGGCCGCTATCTGGCCGCCCTGACCTGGGCCGCCACCCTGTACGGGACGGACCCGGAGAAAATCACCTGGCACCCGCCGTTCACCTACTGCGAGGAAGGCCTGGCCGATATCAGGAAGGCGGCCGCGGATGCCGTCGCCAACCCTTTCCCCACCCTGTGATGGAGCCTCGGAAGCAGATCGAGGTGGTGGCGGCCATCATCCGTCGCGAAGACCGGATTTTCGCGACGCAGCGCGGGTACGGCCCATGGAAGGACTGGTGGGAATTCCCCGGCGGGAAGATCGAGCCCGGGGAATCCGCCGAAGCCGCCCTCCTGCGGGAAATCCGGGAAGAACTCGGCGTGGGAATCGCCATCGGGGAAAAGCTGAGCACGGTGGAATGGGATTATCCGGAATTTCGTCTCCGGATGCAGTGTTTCCTCTCCGCCCTGCAGGACGGAGAGCCCCTGCTGATGGAGCACGAATCAGCCAGATGGCTCAGTTACAAGGAGTTGCACGATGTCAAATGGCTTCCCGCCGATGACGGACTGCTTCCCCTCATCGCCTCCCGGCTGCTCGACATCCCGCAGAGTCTGGCCCTATATATAGAAGAAGAGGTCATCCCGAAATACGCCGCTTTTGACAAGGCGCATCGGGAAGACCATGCCCGGGAAGTGATCAGCCGCGCGATGCTTCTGGCCGCCCACTACCCCGTCGAGCGAAGCGTTATCTACGCCGCGGCGGCCTGCCACGACCTCGGCCTTGTCGAGGGCCGGGAAACGCACCATCTGGCTTCCGGGGCGATCATCCGCTCCGACACCCGCCTACGGGAATGGTTCTCTCCCGCCCAGATCGAAACCATTGCGGCCGCGGCGGAAGACCACCGGGCCTCCGCCAAGGGTGCCCCGCGCACCGTGGAAGGCCGCATCATCGCCGAAGCCGACCGCCTCATCGTTCCCGAACAGATCATCCGCCGCGCCATCCAGTACGGCCTCGCGCACTATCCGGAGGTCGCCAGGGAAGGCCAGTGGGCCCGCACGCTGGAGCATATGCACGAGAAATATGCGGAAGGCGGGTACCTGCACCTCTGGATTCCGGAATCGCCGAATGCCGCTGCCCTGGCCCGTCTCCGCGAAATCATCCACGACGAAGCCCGCCTCCGGGAAATCTTCGAAAGAATGTACGCCGAGGAACTGGCCTGATTTTTGACAAAGTACAGATTCCCGGAACTAAGCCCGGGAATGACGCACAATGAAAAAATGGATCATCACCCTCGCGCTGCTCTTCGGCCTCACAGCCGGAGGATTCGCCCAAAGCTTCACGCTTACAAGGGTCTCGGAAATGCCCTCGTTCAACGGGGGCGGCATCGCCGCATTCACCCGTCAGGTGCAGGATACCCTCATCTACCCGGAGGGAATCGCTGACGGCCGCGAAGGAACCGTCACGGTCGGATTCTTCATTTCCAAAGACGGCAAACTCCTGATGAGCAAAATCCTCAAGGGAATGGACGACGCCTTCGACGAGGAGGCGCTCAAGGCCGTCCGCTCGATCGCCGGAACCTGGACGCCCGCCCTCGACGAATCCGGCAATCCGCTCGACTGGTATGTCACCATCCGGGTCGCTTTCACGGCACCGGACAACCATTCTAACGTATGAGAAAAATAGGCATCATCGGTCTCGGCCTCATCGGAGGTTCGATGGCCATCGATCTCAGACGCCGGGGCTTCGCGGACGAAGTGCTCGGCGTTGAAAATGACCAGGTCAATGCAGAAGGAGCGCTCCGGCTCGGACTGGCAGACCGCATTGTTTCGCGCGAGGAGTGCATCGCCCTCGCCGACATCCTTGTCCTGGCCGTTCCCGTCGGGACGGCCTCGGTGATGCTGCCGGAAATTCTGGACATCTTCGCCGCCGAAGGCGACCGGGGACGGATCGTCATCGACGTCTGTTCCACCAAGCGTGCCCTCGCCGAAACGGTCGCATCGCATCCGATGCGCCGCCGCTATGTAGCCACGCACCCGATGGCCGGCACCGAGTATTCCGGTCCCTGGGCCGCGATGCCGAACCTCTTCGACGGCAAGGCCTGCATCATCGCCGACCCGGACCGTTCCGATCCGGAGGCCGTCGCCACCGTGGAGGCGCTCTACGACGCCCTCCACATGCGGGTGACGCAGATGGATTCGGCCAGCCACGACATTCACACGGCATACGTATCGCACATTTCCCATATCACATCCTTCGCCCTGGCGCTGACCGTTCTCGACAAGGAACGCGACGAGAAGCACATCTTCGACCTCGCATCCGGCGGTTTCTCCTCCACCGTGCGGCTCGCCAAGAGTTCGCCCGACATGTGGGTCCCGATCCTTGCGCAGAACCGCGACAACATCCTCCGCGTGATGGACACCTACATCGGCAAGATGCAGGCCTTCCGCGACGCCATCGCCGAGGGCGACGAGGCCCGCATCCGTGCCCTGATCGAGGAAGCGAACCATATTCGGAAGATCCTCGGGTAGGTTGGCGAGCCTGTCGAACCGCGTCATTCCCGGGACGAGCCCGGGAATCTTTATTTTTTTTGGATTTCCGGAATTTTTTTTTGACCTTTGTCATTGGTATGATGAATAACGCAAATATGTGGTGGTGGCGCTCTTACGGTATTAAGCTGTAAGCCGGCGTCGCATAGCATATAGTATAGGGTGACGTGCTGGACTTACAGCACGTCATTTTTTATTTGTCATTTTTGAGCGGAGGCCGTAAGGCCGCAGTCGAGAAATCAAACGAAACAATGTATAACTATTAATTTATAAACGAACCGTTATGAAACAGAAAAAATTCCTGCTCCCCGAGAGCGAAATCCCCACGGCATGGTTCAACATCCAGGCCGTCATGCCCAACAAGCCGCTCCCCTTCCTTCACCCGGGCACCCGGCAGCCGCTCAGATCCGAAGACTTGTATCCGATCTTCTGCAAGGAATGCGCGGATCAGGAACTCAACCAGACCGATGTATGGATTCCCATTCCGGAGGAAGTCCGGGAACAGTATGCCGGCTACCGCTGCACCCCGCTCGTGCGCGCGTATGATTTAGAGATGGCCCTCGGCACGCCGGCGCACATCTATTTCAAGAACGAGAGCGTCTCCCCCGCCGGCAGCCACAAACTGAATTCCGCCCTGGCACAGGCCTATTACGCCAAGAAGCAGGGCGTCACCAACCTCACCACCGAGACAGGTGCCGGCCAGTGGGGCGGCGCGCTGAGTTACGCCACCAAGAAATTCGGCATCGACTGCGCGGTGTATATGGTCAAAGTCAGTTACGAGCAGAAGCCCTACCGCCGCAGCATCATGCAGACATTCGGCGCGGCCATCACCCCCTCCCCTTCGATGTCCACCCGCGCAGGAAAGGACATTCTGACCGTCAATCCCAATGACCGCGGCTCGCTCGGATGCGCCATCTCGGAAGCCATCGAACTGGCCGTCAGCACGCCGAACTGCAAATACGCGCTCGGGTCGGTACTCAACCACGTGTGCCTGCACCAGACGGTGATCGGCCTCGAAGCAGAGAAGCAGATGGCCCTTGCGGGCGAATATCCCGACATCGTCATCGCCTGCTTCGGCGGCGGTTCCAACTTCTGCGGCATCGCCCTTCCGTTCATGCGGCACAACATCCTCGACGGCAAGAAAACGCGCTTCATCGCGGCCGAACCGTACTCCTGCCCGAAACTCACGCGGGGCAAATTCGAATACGACTTCGGCGACGAGGCCGGCATGACGCCGCTGCTGCCGATGTTCACCCTCGGTCACAGCTTCAAGCCGGCGTCCATCCACGCGGGCGGCCTGCGCTACCACGGAGCGGGCGTAATTCTGTCCCAGCTGATGAAGGACGGTTATATGGAGGCCGTGGATATCGAGCAGATGGACTCGTTCAAGGCCGGCGTGCTGTTCGCCCAGACCGAAGGCATCATTCCCGCTCCCGAATCCTGCCACGCCATCGCCGCCACGATCACCGAGGCGCTCAAATGCAAGGAGACCGGCGAAGCGAAGACCATTCTCTTCAACCTCTCCGGTCACGGATTCGTGGATATGGGGGCTTACGACAAGTACTTCTCCGGCGAAATGCAGAACTACCACGTCTCCGAGGAGGACCTCGCGAAGTTCATCAAGTCCGCCGACGCGCTGAATCAGTAGCGTCTCCGCCGACCGGCCGGCAGTGTGACCAACCGCGGGGCCTACAACCTGACCTCCCGCCCGGCCGATAGCGAGGTGTTAAGTGCAATCACTTATCAGTCAGACACTTACGAAAAACGCCTTACTCGATTCTGAGTAAGGCGTTTCGCGTTTTTTCCTGATAGACAACAACTTACACTTTACGCTACTGTTGAAGAGCAGCGAGCTCCGCTTCCCATTCCTTGTCTATATAGACCGTATCGGCCCTGTCGATGTAAAGGACTCCGTCCAGGTGGTCGCACTCGTGCTGGAAGATGACGGCCGTGAAGCCGTGAACGGTGTCACGGGCCGGTTTCAGCGTCTCCGGAGTAACGTAGGACACAATGACATCCTGATAGCGAGCTACGTCACCACGGTACGGCGGAATGCTCAGGCAGCCCTCCGGGCCGACCTTGATCTCGCCGTAAAGACTGTCGAGATGCGCGTTCAGATAGCACTCGAAGGGTTCTTCGGGCTTGTCGAGCCGCTGGACCCAGATGATCCGGAGGTTCTCCCCCACCTGGGGCGCCGCGATGCCGACACCGTCCTGGGACGGATCGGTTACCGTCGCATACATCCGTCGGACGAGGGTACGGGTCCGGCGGCTGCGGAGCTCCCGGGGCGTCAGGTCGCGGGACTGCGCCCGCAGCACGGCTGCATCGGCCTCCTTATCGACCTGGAGCACATACATCGGCCCCACTTCCCGCGGCGAGCAGGCGACCGCAGCCAGTATCCCCAGAGTGGCAGCCAGTACCCACGACGCGATCCGTGTCCATAGCGCAACAACATGTCCCTGTAGCATATTTTTCACAACCATTTATTTGAAAACTTGTGATACTGAACCTCCGGGCAAACGGAGGATAAGTAGCATAATTCGCTTAAAACACTACTGAACCTCCAGAGCACGGAGGTTCAGCAGCATTGGAGGCGGAAGGATTCAGAACCCGAAATACCGGTCCGCATTGTTGTAGCAGATATCCTTCACCATCTGGTGGATCTGCGGGAGTTCGCTCTTCGGGAGACGGCCGCTGTCGACATCGTGCCCGAGCACGTTACACAGAATCCGGCGGAAATACTCGTGCCGGGGATAGCTCAGGAAACTGCGGCTGTCGGTCAGCATTCCGACGAAGCGGCTCAGGAGACCGAGGGCGCTGAGGGCGTTCATCTGCTTGCGCATCCCGTCCTCCTGATCGAGGAACCACCAGCCGCTGCCGAGCTGCATCTTGCCGGGAACGGTGCCGTCGTTGAAGGTGTAGGCCATCGTCGCGAAGACCTCGTTGTCCTTGGGATTGAGGTTGTAGAGGATGGTCTTGGTGAGCTTGTCTTCGCTGGCGAGGCGGTCGAGGAACTTGTGTCCCGCGGCGGCCGTCGGGAGGTCGTGAATGGCATCATAACCCGTGTCGGGGCCGAGCTGGGCGAACATCCGGGTGTTGTTGTTGCGGATGGCGCCGATGTGGAACTGCTGTGCCCAGCCGCTCGCATGATCCATCACCGCGAATTCATACAGCATCGCACTGCGGAACTTGAGAAGTTCGTCATCGTCGGCATAGCGGCCTTCCATCACTTTGTTGAAGATGCTGTCGATCTCCGAATCGGTATAATCGGCGGCATAGAACGCTTCCAGACCGTGGTCGGAGAGCTTGCAGCCCATCGACGCGAAGAAATCGTGGCGCACCTGCAGGGCGTCGATGAGGTCGGAGAAACGGCGGATCTCGATGCCCGAGACTTCGGAAAGCTTCTGAATATAGGCCTTATAGGCGATCGGATCCTCGATGGCCATCGCCTTGTCGGGACGCCAGGCCGGAATGACCTTCGTGCCGAACGGCTTGGCCGCGATCTGCTTGTGGTAGCGGAGGTCGTCGACCGGATCATCGGTGGTGCAGACGACCTTCACGTTGAATTTCCGGATGAGCGCCTGGCCGCGGAATTCCTCGGTCTGGAGCTTGGCGGTGCACTCGTCGTAGATCTCGCGGGCCGTTTCGGGCTTGAGGATCTTGTGCACGTCAAAGGCACGGGCAAGCTCAAGGTGCGTCCAGTGGTAAAGCGGGTTGCGGAGCGTGTAAGGCACGGTCGCCGCCCATTTTTCAAACTTCTCGTAGGAAGGCTTGTCGCCGGTAATGTATTCCTCCGGGACGCCGTTCCCGCGCATTGCGCGCCATTTATAATGGTCGCCCCCCAGCCAGATCTCGGTGAGATCGGCAAACTGATAATTGTCGGCAATCATCTGCGGCACCAGGTGGCAGTGATAGTCGATGATCGGCATCCCCTCGGCGCTCTCGTGATACAATTCGCGGGCGGTTTCGCCCTCCAGCATAAAGTCTTTGTTGATAAACGGTTCCATAAGTATTATTAATTGGTATTTGTTGTCGTTTTTCGTCATTTCCGGGCCGCTTCTCCCGTCATTCCGGGGCTTGACCCGGAATCTATTCCACTGCAAATTTACAAAAAAATCCGAATTTCCGTGCACGGGCACGAATTTTTTATTATCTTTGCTGCGAATCCCAACCGATACAACTAATAACTTTATAAATATGGAAAGATTAAACCGCACCAGCGCCCCTCAGGCCAAAAAGTACACCGAGAAAATCATCCAGTTCGGAGAAGGTAACTTCCTCCGTGCATTCATCGAGTGGATCATCTGGAAGACCAACCAGAAGACCGATTTCAACGCCTCCGTCGTCGTCGTTCAGCCCATTGAGAAGGGTATGGTCGACTGGCTCAACGAGCAGGACGGCCTCTATCACCTCAACCTCCAGGGCATCCTGAACGGAGAGGAAGTGGATAGCGTCGACCTCATCGATGTCGTCAGCCGGGGCATCAACCCCTACCGCGACTTCGCCGACTACCTCAAACTCGCCGAGCAGCCGGAAATGCGTTTCATCATTTCCAATACGACGGAAGCCGGCATCGCCTTCGATCCCGCCTGCAAATTCGATGACGCTCCCGCGGCCTCCTATCCCGGCAAGCTTACCCAGTTGCTGTACCATCGCTATGAGTACTTCAAGGGCGATCCCTCCAAGGGATTCATCCTCTTCCCCTGCGAGCTGATCTTCGAAAACGGCAAGCACCTGAAGGAATGCATCCGCCAGTACATCGACCTCTGGAACCTCGGCGAGGGCTTCAAGAACTGGTTCGAACGCTGGTCGACCGCATCGTGCCCGGTTATCCGCGCGACACGGCCGCCCAGCTCTGCGAGCGCGTCGGCTATCAGGACAACCTCCTCGACAAGGCCGAAATCTTCCATCTCTGGGTTATCGAGGCCCCTCAGTCCGTCGCGGCGGAATTCCCTGCCGACAAGGCCGGCCTGAATGTGCTCTTCGTGCCCTCCGAGGCCCCTTATCACGAGCGCAAGGTCACCCTGCTGAACGGTCCCCACACCGTGCTCTCCCCCGTCGGCTATCTGAGCGGGCTCAACACCGTGAAGGAATGCTGCGAGGATCCCGAGATCGGCGCCTTCGTCCGCAAGGTGATGTACGAGGAACTCCTCCCGACGCTGAATCTGCCGGAAGAGGAACTCCGCAAGTTCGCCGGTGATGTGCTGGAGCGCTTTGTCAACCCGTTCGTGAAGCACTTCGTCACCTCGATCATGCTCAACAGCTTCCCGAAATTCAAGACCCGCGACCTGCCCGGCCTCAAGACCTACCTGGAGCGCAAGGGCGAGCTGCCGAAGGGCATCGTGCTCGGTCTCGCGGCCATCACGACCTACTACAAGGGCGGCAAGCGGGGCGAGGACGAGATCGTCGTCAACGATGACGAGGCCATCAAGAAACTGCTGACCGACCTCTGGGCGAGCGGCTGCTGCAGGACCGTCGCCGAGGGCGTGCTCGGTGCCGAATTCATCTGGGGCGAGAACCTCAATGAGATTCCGGGCCTGACGGATCTGCTGAAGTCGTTCCTCTGCAAGATCAAGAACGAAGGCATGCGCGCCGCGGTGCAATCCATTCTTTAACGAAGGAATATGGCTGAATATCTGCATATCCATCCGTCCGACAACGTCGCCGTCGCCCTCCGGGACCTCCCGAAGGGCACGGTGGCCACTTTTTCCGATGCGCCGGAGACAGTGCTGCAGGAAGATGTCCCCAGAGGGCATAAATTCACCCTCACAGACCTCGCCGAAGGTGACAATGTCATCAAGTACGGCTACCCGATCGGGCACGTGACCCGTGCGGCCGCGAAGGGTACCCTCATCGACCACAGCTGCATCAAGACCAACCTGGAAGGGCTGCTGGAGTATAAATATGAGCCGGTGAAGGCCTCCGGTCAGGTCGGGAATGACGAGAAAAACGTCGGGGGTGACGCGGGTCGGGAATCCTTCCTCGGATTCCGTCGCTCCGACGGTCAGGTCGGCATCCGCAACCAGATCTGGGTGATCCCCACCGTGGGCTGCGTCAACGGCATCTGCCAGGAGATCGTGGAGCGGTTCCGCGCCGAGATTGCCGGCGACGCTTCCTGCACTCCGGGAGCGGCGAAGGGATCCTCCGTTGACGCCGTCGTCGCCTTCCCGCACAACTACGGCTGCTCGCAACTCGGCGGCGACCACGAGAACACCCGTACCATCCTCTCCGATATGGTTCACCACCCCAACGCGGGCGGCGTGCTGGTCGTCAGTCTCGGCTGCGAAAACAACCAGCTGGACGCGTTCCGCGAGCTGGTCGGCCCCGTGGATGAAAGCCGCGTCCGGATGTTCGTCACCCAGAAAGTCGATGACGAGGTGGAATACGGCCTGCAGCAGCTGCGGGAGATCTACGCCATCGCGTCGCAGGACCGCGGGGAGCCCATTCCGGTTTCCGAACTCCGCGTCGGCCTCAAGTGCGGCGGCTCCGACGGCCTCTCCGGTATCACCGCCAATCCCCTCCTCGGCCGACTCTCGGACTGGCTCGTATCGAAGGGCGGCACGACGGTGCTTACCGAAGTCCCCGAAATGTTCGGCGCCGAGACCATACTGATGAACCGCTGCAAGGACGAAGCCACCTTCGACCGGACGGTGCACCTCATCAACGACTTCAAGGAGTATTTCATGAAGCAGGGGCAGCCCGTCTATGAGAACCCTTCGCCCGGCAACAAGGCGGGCGGCATCTCCACGCTGGAAGAGAAATCGCTGGGATGCACGCAGAAGTGCGGCACCTCCACCGTGCAGGGCGTCCTAAAGTATGGTGAACGGCTGAGCATCAAAGGATTGAACCTCCTGAGCGCCCCCGGCAACGACCTCGTCGCCTCCACCGCCCTGGCCTCCGCCGGCTGCCAGATCGTCCTCTTCACCACCGGCCGCGGCACGCCGTTCGGCAGCTTCGTCCCCACGATGAAGATCTCCACGAACACGCCGCTCTACGAGCACAAGCCGAACTGGATCGACTTCAACGCCGGCGTCATCGCCGAAGACACGCCGATGGACGCCTGCGCCGAGCATTTTATCGACTACGTCCTCCGCGTCGCCTCCGGCGAGCCCGTCAACAACGAGAAGAACAACTACCGCGAAATCGCCATCTTCAAGACCGGCGTCACGCTATAAACAGAGAGTCCGATGGTTGACAACACATTACTGGACGAACTCAGGGGACGGGAGGTCTATCTTTTCGTCGCCGACAAAGATGAGATTTCAGAGACCGAGTCTCCCTTTCCCGTTGTCTATACGGGCATGGGGAAGATGCGGATGTTCAGCGCCCTGGTGAAATGGCATGAAAGCCGCAAGGCGGAGGGCACACCGGTAATCCTGAATATCGGCAGCGCCGGCTCGGCGCGTTACCCCATCGGCAAAATCCTGCGGGTGACCCATTTTATCAACGGAGGAAGCGATCTCATCTATGACAACATCGATTTCCCCGGCGAAGGGTGCACCATTTTCTCGGGAGATTACTTCATGAGCACGCAGACCTTCAGCCCGGAGCAGGTCAGGACGCTTTCTGCCCAATACGACCTTTTCGATATGGAGGCCTATGCGGCCGCCTGCTTCTGCAAGATGCACGGCATTCCGTTCTACTGCCTCAAAGCCGTATCGGACAATCTGGACGGCTCGCTGAAAGACTGGCGGACCATCCTGGGAGAAATCCGCGGGAAATTTGCCGCCCTGCTGGGGAAACTGGGATAGGTTTCCGGCCCATGCTCTTGCCATAGTGCAGAAATGGACGCGCTGAGGTGCGAAATGGGGAAGGTGGGGTGCGAAAATGGGGAAGGTGTGATCAAATTGGTGGCACCTTCCCCATAAATTAGCATCTGAGATATGTCTGCCGGGGAAGGTCTCCATCCTTTCGTCACACCTTCCCCAAAATACTAGTAATACTCCACGTTATACCGCGTGAGAATGTCCATATGCATATAATTGTCCCGGCGTGCCGGGACTTTTTTGAATATGCTGTAGTCCACGAGGGCCTGGATAGCCATGGAGGCCTGCTCGTCGATATGCTGGGCGATGAGGAGGTTGACGGTCCCCCGCTGGAGAGCGGCGAGGTTGGAGGCGAGGTTGTCGAAGCCGACGACCCGGATCTTGTCGGCGACGCCGAGGCGCTCGATATGGGCAGCCGTCAGGTAAATACGGGAATTGAACATTACCACGTGATGCACGTCGGGATGCTCCGCAGCAAAGGCGTCCATCGCCGCGGCCGTCTCTTCGGGCGCATCCGGCCGGACGAAAATCGTATGGATCTTGCATTCGGGATAATGCTCCATCATATAGTCCATGAAGCCCGCACGGCGGTTGATCGTCGGGTCGGACTGACGGTGCTGGTCGCGACGGATGCGGACAATGGCCACTTCATCCACGGCATAGCCCTGCGTCAGAAGGTCGGCGGCCAGGTAGCCGCTCTTGTACATCGGCATTCCGAAATAGGCCAGATAGCCGTCTTCCTCCAGTTTGGAATCGATATAGACATACGGAATCCCCTTCTCCTGCAGGCGGGCGGCGAAAAGCATCGTCTCCGTCTTGAACATCGGCGCGACGACAACCCCGGCCGGATCGAGGGCCATGGCCTCCTCGCAGGCGGCACGGAAAGATTCGATATCGTACTGATCATAACTGACCCGCCGGATATCCACGCCGAGATGGCTGACATTTTCCCGGGCCCGGACCAGCCCCGATTCGGCCAGCTCCCAGAACTCGCCCTTCACGCATTCGGGCAGGACCACCGCGATGACGATATCCTTGTGCTGCGCCAGGAGCGAGGCATAAATGTTGGGCTGATACCCCGCCTCCTCGATGACGCGCATCACTTTCTCGTAACTCTTCTTGCTCACGCCCTCGCGGTTGTGCAGCACGCGGTCCACCGTCCCTTTCGACAGTCCTGTCTGCCGGGCTATATCCTTGATAGTAATGGAATTCTTCTTTTGCATATGTCAGTTACTTTATGACAATGTAAAGATATAAAAAATTCCGTTACCGTGCACGAAAAATCTGTTATTTCGAATGCGACGAAGAGTATTACTCGCAGACGGGACGGATCATGAAGCCGTCCCACGGGGCGGTATCAATCACCGAGTAGGCCTCTTCGTCAGGGGTCGGATAGATAACGTAGCTGTACTGAATATCCTCGTATTCGTCGGTATCCGACGCCCAATAGTAGCCGGACCGGCCAATCTCCCGGACGGAATTGTCCCGTTTGTATCCTCCCATCGGGAAATAAATGCTATTGTTGTTTTTGAGGTTGGTATATTTTGCCATTTTGACCCCGTTGATCATTTCATGGGTAAGATGACACGTTCGTCTCAGGGCCTTCAATTCTTCGCCGGTAGGCATCCGCCAGTTTCCGCCCAGCTTCTCCCGCACGACATCGCGGCCGGCTTTCGTCAGATTGGATGGTGCTGTCTTCAATGTATAGTTTTCCTCCGTGTAGGATTCCTTCGCCGCCATTTCGCCCCAGGCATAGTAGTCCCCATAATCCGCCGGGTAAGAAGCGCCCAGATTGAAAGAGGCCCACTTGATTGACAATCCATCAATGCCCATATCCACCGCCGTCGGCATCGGAGTCTTTCCATCCGCGCCATACGTCAGGTTATCGGAAGGTTTGTCAAGGGGTTCTGACTTCTTGCAGGAGAGAATGGCACAGCACAGGCAAAGGCCGGCCAGAAGAAGAGAAAAAGCTTTTCGCATCATATTTATTAAAATTTTATTTTCTGCTAATTTATAATTTATTTCCGAAAATACAAACCTATCGCAAATTCTTCTTATATTTGTAGTTGATCAAATTCTGCCGAAGGTGAACTTACTCAAATTTTTCCTGACCCTCTCTACCGTCGCACGCCCAAGAAGGCTACTCTTTTAGCATCGGTAGTTCTTCCGGAGGATATGCGAGTATGTGATTAAGCAATAACTATTAACAAATTATACAATGTCAACACAAAACAAACTGATGACCAACTGGCGCTGGTGGCTGTGCTCGCTGCTGTTTGTCGCTACGACGGTCAATTACCTGGACCGCCAGGTCCTCTCCCTCACTTACGAAGAATTCATCAAGCCCGAATTCCACTGGACGGACGCCAATTACGGCACCATCACGTCCTTCTTCTCCATCTTCTACGCCATCGCGTGCCTGTTTGCGGGCAAGTTCGTCGACTGGATGGGCACCAAGAAGGGATACCTTATCGCCATCGGCGTATGGTCCGGAGGCGCCTGCCTCCACGCCGCCTGCGGCTGGGCCACAGCGCATCTGACCGGGATGGGCAGCGTCGCCGCAATGCGCGCCGTCGAAATCGGCTCCAACGCCGCCCTGGCCATCTCCGCCACATCCGTCTGGCTCTTCCTCCTGTGCCGGGGTATTCTGGCGCTCGGTGAAGCGGGCAACTTCCCCGCCGCCATCAAGGTGACGGCGGAATATTATCCCAAGAAGGACCGCGCCTTTGCCACCTCTATCTTCAATGCAGGTGCTTCCGTCGGCGCCCTCGCCGCCCCGCTCTGCATCCCGCCGCTCGCCAAGGCGCTCGGCTGGGAATGGGCGTTTATCATCATCGGTGGACTGGGCTTCCTCTGGATGTTCTTCTGGCAGTTTATGTACGACAAGCCCGAGAAATCGAAACACGTCAATGAAGCCGAACTGGAATACATTCACCAGGATGACGCCGCTGAAGCTGCCGAAAAGGCCGCCCTCGCCGCCGAAAAGACCATCCCGATGCTCCAATGCTTCAAGTACAAGCAGACCTGGGCCTTCATCGTCGGCAAATTCTTCACCGACGGCGTATGGTGGTTCTTCCTGTTCTGGGCACCTTCCTACTTCAGCAACCAGTTCCAGGCTCCCGCCACTTCCGGCCTCGGCCAGGCGCTGATCTTCACGCTCTACGCCATCGTGACGGCGGTTTCCATCGGAGGCGGCTACCTGCCCAAGATTTTCGTTGACAAGAAGGGGATGAACCCGTATGCAGGCCGTATGCTGGCGATGCTCATCTTCGCCTTCTTCCCGCTCTGCGCGCTGATGGCCCAGCCGATGGGCGTCCACTTCAACACGCCCTGGTGGCCGGCCATCCTCATCGGTCTTGCCGCAGCCGGGCATCAGGCCTGGAGCGCCAATCTCTTCTCCACGATTGGGGATATGTTCCCGAAGGGCGCCATCGCCACCGTCACCGGCATCGGTGCCATGGCAGGCGGCGTCGGCTCGATGATCATCCAGAAAGCCGCCGGTAACCTGTTCACTTACGCGGAAAATGCCGGAGCAGCCTTCACCTTCCTCGGCTTCGAGGGCAAGCCCGCCGGCTACTTCATCGTCTTCTGCTTCTGCGGTCTGGCTTACCTCATCGCCTGGAGCATTATGAAGGCCCTGGTACCGAAGTACAAGCCCATCGAGGTGTAAATCACAAATCGCTGTTTTACAAAGAGATACAAAAAAGGCCTTACTCAAAAATGAGTAAGGCCTTTTTCATAATCAGTTGGTTCCGTGTAACTTACATTTTACGGACAACGTCGAACCAGGCGTCCGCGGTCTGGAGGTCGCCCTTGGACCAGCAGGAGCCGAAGCTGTAGCAAACCTTTTCGCCCGAAACGACCTTCTTGAGCAGGAGGGCGTGGTCGAGGTCCTCGCGGAGAACGACTTCGTCGGCACCGGGCATCACGACGGCGACGCCGAGCATGCCGTCCTCAGGCTCTACGCTCTGGTCGGAGGCCTTTTCCCAAATGGCATAGCGGTCCTCTGCGGCCAGCTTCTCGACGATGGTTTCCTGTGCACCGTGCAGCTTGATGCCGGCGGCGACGACAAGAGAATCCGCACCGCTGAAGGTGTAAGTATCCTCAACCTCCACGAAATAGGTGTCGGCGCAGACCGTCACCTTTTTGTCGAGCGCTACGGAAATGCCGTCGGCCGCATCCCAGGCGGGATAATGCAGGACGAACACCACCTTCTCCGGCTCCTCGGTGAGAATCTCATACGAGCGGTAGTTGGTCGCCGGGAAACGGAGCGAATCGGCGATAAACGGCACCGATGCACCGCCTCCGAGAGACACCGCCACCTTGTAGCAGTCTTTGCCGCCGTGATCGTGGTGATAATAGCCGGCATCCTCCACAGCGTGGGCGTACCAGTCATTCGCCACGAGGGCTCCGGGCAACTTGACCCAGATGTCCACTCCGGGCGAAGTGGGATTGCCCTCGAGGGCTTCGCCGTAGAAACGGCCGGCCACGAGGTTGTTCTCGAACACGAAATCATCGGCCCGCTCGGGAACGAACCGCGCCATCACTTTCTGCTCGGGGGCCTTGCAGGCGAGGAGGCAGCACAGGGCCGCCAATATAAGAACTAGTCTCTTCATAAATATGTTGGATTAAAGATTCCCGGGACAAGCCCGGGAATGACATTTCCGACAAGCCCAGGAATGACAATTCCGACAAGCCCGGGAATGGCAATTATTTCAGATCCGTCGTGGCGACACCGTCCATGTCGCCGTAGTCGTCATTCTCGCCGCACATACCCCAGATGAAGGTGTAGTTGCGCGTAGCGCAGGCGGCGTGGATACTCCACTGCGGGCTGATGACGGCCTGCTCGTTGTGCATCCAGATGTGACGCGTCTCCTGCGGCTCGCCCATGAAGTGGCAGACAGCGGCGTCGGAGGGCAGTTCGAAGTAGAAATAGACCTCCATGCGACGGTCGTGTGTATGGGCCGGCATCGTGTTCCAGGTGCTGCCCGGAGCGAGCTCGGTCATGCCCATCTGGAGCTGGCAGCACGGCACGACCTCCTTTACAAGAAGGCGGTTAATGGTGCGCTCGTTGCTCTCTTCGAGGCTTCCGAGGTGCATCACGACGGCATCCTTCTTCGACACCTTTTTGACACCGGTTTCCTTATGCGCGGTGGCGCTGTTGAAGTAGAAATGGGCCGGGGCCTCGGGCGAATCGCTGCAGAAGGTGATGTGCCGGTTGCCACGGCCGACATAGAGCGCCTCCTTGGTATCGAGGTGATAGACCTCCTCCCCTACCTTGACGCTGCCGGGGCCGCCGACATTGATGATGCCAACCTCGCGGCGCTGGGTGAAGAAGTCCGCCCGGAGCACGTCGGGGGCGGTCAGCACCAGTTCCTCCTTGACGGGAACGGCGCCGCCCGCGATGATGCGGTCGAACATCGAATAGACCATGTTGATCTCGTCCGGAACCATTACGTTCTCGACGAGATATTCTTTACGGATACGCTCGGTATCATAGTGCTTCGCGTCCAGATTGCTGGAGGCTTGGCGTACGGTGCAGTTGATTTTGGACATGATTACTTGGGTTGTTTGCCGATGTAAGCCAGGATACCGCCGTCCACATAGAGGATGTGGCCGTTGACGGCATCGGAAGCGTGGGAAGCGAGGAATACGGCCGGTCCGCCGAGCTCTTCGGGCTCGAGCCAGCGACCCGCGGGGGTCTTGGCGCAGATGAAGCTGTCGAAAGGATGACGGCTGCCGTCGGGCTGCTTCTCGCGGAGCGGAGCGGTCTGCGGCGTGGCGATGTAGCCGGGGCCGATGCCGTTGCACTGGATATTGTATTCACCATACTCGGAGCAGATGTTGCGGGTAAGCATCTTCAGACCGCCCTTCGCGGCGGCATAGGCGGAAACCGTCTCGCGGCCGAGTTCGGACATCATCGAGCAGATGTTGATGATCTTGCCTTCGCGGCGCTCCATCATCTCGGGAAGCACGGCGCTCGACACGATGAACGGAGCCACCAGATCGACGTCAATCACCTGCTGGAACTCACGACGCTCCATCTCGTGCATCGGGATGCGCTTGATGATACCGGCGTTGTTGACAAGAATGTCGATCTGGCCGACTTCCTCGTGGATCTTCTCCACCAGTGCCTTGACGGCGACCTCGTCGGTCACGTCGCAGACATAGCCGTGCACGTTCTTGATGCCCGCCTCGGCATAGTTGGCGAGACCCCGCTGGAGCGCGGCCTCGTTGATGTCGTTGAAGATGATGTTCTTGATGCCGGCCGCGACGAACGCTTTGGCGATGTTGAAGCCGATGCCGTAGGAAGCGCCGGTGATCCAGGCGTTCTTCCCTTCGAGTGAAAACAGATTGGCCATATAAATGAAAAGTTTAAAATGAGTTTCTAGATACGGGTGCGGGGAATACGGTTGTCGCGATAATCCTCCGAGAAGGAAGCTATGGCTTTGAAATGATTGCGAATACACTGCTGGGCGGCATCGGGGTCGGAACGGACGATGCAGGACAGCATTTCCTCGTGCTCGGCGGCCACGCTCGAGGGTTCGACCTTGCAGGCGCCGAGGCTGCGGTAGTACTTCAGCACGTCGGGCGTGATGCTGAGGAGCAGCGACGCGATGACGGGATTGTGCGACGCCCGTGCGATGCAGAGGTGGAAGGCCAGGTCTTTCTCGTCCCGGAGCGGGGTATTCATGGAGGCGATGAATTCGTCCAGCGTGGCGCGGATATCGGCGATGTCCGCCTCGTCCCGGTTGAGGGCGCACAGGCGGATAGCCTCCGTCTCCAGAAGGACACGGACCTGCACGAGCGAATAGAAATCGAATCCATCGATCTCCAGGATGTTGTGGATCTGATTTTTCAGGACCGAAAGGGTCTGGTCGGCGAGGACCGTTCCGCTCTGGGGATAGGTCCTGACGATGCCGTAGATCTCGAGACGCTGGATGGCGCCGCGCACGTGGGCCCGGCTTACACCGACCTCTTCCGCGAGTTTCCGCTCAGCGGGAAGACGGTCACAGGGCTTGAGATCTCCCTTCTCAAGCAGTTGAAGGATATGGAGGGCGACTTTCCTTTCCTGGGAAGTCTGGGCGGCGGCTTTATCTTTAGACATAGGTTATTGTCAATCGTACAAATTTACGAAAAATAACCAATTCAACCAATTTAATTCGTGAGTTTTTCGATATAAAAATCGGCAAAATTCAGCACCTCGTCGCGAAGTTGCGGAGCGAGCACGTGATTCTTGCCCAGCGAGCGGTAAATCCCCCATTTCGGGCGGAGTCCGGTGGTGCCGGTACGCCAGAGATCGAGGCCGGATTTGTCCAGTTCGACCAGTTTTTTGCCGTCGGACATCCGGTAGATAACCAGTTGGTAACGACCGTTTTGGGCAAATTTCACCGTCTCGGTCACCGTTACCCATTCCCCGAGGAAATCCGCCAGATTGACCTTCTTGAGATAATTGTTCGAGGCATTGTCCTCGGTCCGGCCGACGTGGATGACCTGGAACTGCTGCCCCCCGCTCGAAAGAGAGCGGCAGGTAAAGGTGATGAGCGGCATCCCGACATCGGCGGTGCCATCGGAGTTGTCGATGCCTTTGAGCTGATGGATGTGGCAGAAATTGGTCGTCGTCTGGAACCCCTCTGGAAGGCGGAACTTCCAGCTGATCCGGAGCGTCTCCCCCTCCTGCGCCACCAGGGCGGCGGGCGACTTGCCGTCGGTCTTGATCTCGTTGCGCTGGCGGTCGGTGATCTCCGGTTTGCCCCGGTCGTCGTCATTCTCCACGTGGATGTAGAAATCGAAGACGGGACGCTTCAGGATGTCATCGGTATGCTGGCGGATGTGGCGCCAGGGAGCGGAAGCGTGCGCGCCGGAATTGTCCGGCGGCTCCATGTTGTATCCGCGCGAGAGAATCAGTTCATACGTTCCCTCATCGTTGCCGTCGGCATAGAGCATCCCTTCCTTGAGCTCCTGGGGCGGTTCGTCGACAATGGGAGTGTCCTCCTCTTCGTCGGAAGGATTCGAGGGCTGTGTCGGCTTTCCGCCGGGGACGGGATCGGGAATGACGAATCCGCTGCTGCATGCCGCCATCAGGATGGGCATCGAAAAAAGAATGTGGCGTATTTTCATCTTGATAACTTTTCGTTATATTTGCAATTGGTTATTGGTTGACCAATTTTTGCAAATATAATAAAATTTGAACATTATGAATCATTTTTCCCGCAAGGTATGCATAATTCTTGCCATTCTCATGACGGGCAGCCCCGCGCTCTTCGCCCAGAAAGTGCCTACCAACAAGTATTCGATGAAGATGGAGCAGCGCGAGGACGGTTCCTACGTGCTCCAGAAGGAGAAGAATTACGCCAAGATCGTCGATCTGTCGGCGATTCCGGACCTGCTCGTCCCGTATGTCCATCAGAATGACCGGCTGACGGGCAAGCTCTACAACAAGACCCAGACCGAGGAGTTCATCTACAAGACCTGTGACGACTACGAACTGAAGCTGGCCGTCGACAAAGCCGTCACCGAGAAACCCGCTCCCGTGATGTTCTATATCCACGGCGGCGGTTGGGCGAGGGGAAATTTTGATTCTTCCCGCTCCCTGTCGAAGTATATGGCCCAGCAGCACGGCATCACCGGCGTCCGGGTTGAATATACCCTCGCTCCGCAGCCCGGCGCCAACGTTGAGGTCTCGATCCAGGATGTGCTGGATGCCGTTCAGTTTATTATCAGCAGGGAGAAGGAACTCAATATCGATCCTTCCCGCATCGGCTTCCTCGGCACCTCGGCCGGTGGCCATCTCGCTGCCGTCGCTGCGATGAAGCACCCCGGGACCAAGGTCTTTGTCGGTTACTCCGGCATCTATGACCTGACAACCGCCAAAATCGTCCAGAAGACCAAGGATGAGCAACGAATCGCCTACTTCGAGGACCGCGACGAGAAGGTCCTCCGCGAGACCTCTCCGCTCTACCTGATTCCCAAGAAGACCTCCATTGCAGCCCAGCTTTTCTGCGGCACCTGCGACATCACCGTCGAGTGCACACAGAGCGAGGAATTCGCGGCCGCGCTGAAGCGTCACAAGGCCAAGGTGGACCTTCAGGTTTACCAGTACTACGATCACAACCTGTCCTCCAAGACCTCCGACAAGATGGAAGAAATCTTCTTTAAGACCGCCGATTTTATCGTCGCCAATCTGCTGTAAAGCAGAAGTTACTCTCTGACAATAAGTTACACAAAACACCCTACTGGAAATCCAGTAGGGTGTTTTACGTAAATAATTGAGGATCAGCCAGATCCAATTAACGCTACGAATGGGAGTTAACGTAGAAATCGGCGAAACCCAGGGTTTCATCGCGAAGCTGTGAGGCGAGAGAGTGACCGGTCCCGAAAGAGCGGTAGATGCCCCACTTGGGCCTCATTCCCGCCGCACCGGTCCGCCAGAGGCAGAGGGATGCGTTGCTGATTTTTACCAGCTCCCGGGAGTCTCTGACGCGTGTGATCGTGACGCTGTAGCTTCCGCTTACCGAGCAGGTCATCCGCTCCGTCACGCTCACCCATTCACCCAGCAAGTCCGACAGCGGCACATTGGCCAGGTAAGTCAACGTACTGCCTTCCGAGGAGGGAGAAACCTGGATCACCTGGAACTTCTGTCCGTCGCTTGTGGATCGGCAGGTGAAGGTAATCACCGGTTTGTCGATATCCGCCGTGCCGGCGCTGTTGTCGATGCCTTTTATCTGGTGGACATGGGTAAACTCTGTCGTAGTCTGCATTCCCTCAGGCAGACGGAAAAGCCACCGGCATTCCAGCGTCTGTCCCTGCTGTGCGACCATAGAAGCGGGCGAACCGTTGTCGGTCTTCAACTCGTTGCGCTGACGGTCCACATCCTCGCCCTTGTTGGTATCCGTGTCAAGGTGGATATCCATCAGGAACATATTGCGGCCCAGGGTCGCATCGTATGCCTGGCGGATATGCCTCACGGCGGGAGAATGGTCCGCGTCCGGCGTCTCGTAGTTGTACCCTTTGCCGGTGATCAGGGAATAGGTTCCCTCGTCGTCACCATCGGCGACGAGGGTTCCTTCTTCCGCTGGATCGACCGACGGGGCGGTCCCCCCTCACATCGGTATCGGCATCGGCTGCGGGCCGTATGCGCTGTATGTCGAAGTCAGCGTGAAGGTCCCGGTAGCCGTGTCTGCTGTATCAATGGGGGTCTCTGTCAGCGTAGTGACATTGGTCAGCGGTCCCCTGCAGGCTGCATCAGAAATGCTCCATTTTTTTGACCCAAGATTTCCATAACAGTAATTATTGGAGGACGCGCCCTCGAACACTGATGGATTATCGTCTGTCCCGGAGTTTGCTTTGAACATCTTGATGTTACTGCTATAGGTTCCGTCTTCTGCCCAGAGTACATTGTTTCTAATATAGATGGACTTTAGAGCATAAGTTCTGAATATGCCATTGCTGGCGGCAATGTTGTAGAAGAGATTATTATCCATCACTACCTCTTGCTGGCAGGTACTTGCATTAATACCCTCAGCGGATGTGGCGAAAACGTATGACTGGGCGGCACCGCTTGTGCTATAGAACACATTGTTGGTGAAGGTGAAATCCTTGTACCCAGCCAGAGTAGTCGCGTTAGAATTGATGGAGAATAGCTGGACAGCTGCGCTTGTAGCAAAAATACAGCCGTTTATCCTTATCGACTCTATGCCGTTGTTAAGGTAAGAACTGTTAGGTGCGTACACGGGCCTTTTTATGTTCTTGAAGTGGCATCCTTCCAGATTCAGGGATGAGAAATTGCCGTCATTGTCCTTCTTGGTGAAAAACTGTCCGGAGGAAGCAAAAGCTGCCATATCTACAGCAAGATGGTCCATCACCAATGAACCTGATTTCAAAAGGAACGATTTCGTACTTGTCGTATATTTGGCCGGATGGTCAAGGTCATTGCTGGCAAGGATGACATTCCCGGTAATTGTAACTTCGGATGTGTTGGTAATCTCGGCATCTGAAGCCACGAAAATGACACCTGTATTTCCGGTTTTGAGTACAGCACCGTTTGCAAGTAACGTCGCGTCTCCGTCCGTCCCCCTGTTGTAAGTCTTGCCGCCGATGACGACGTCCTCATAGGCCATATAGGCCTCGTAACGGCCATTGTACGTGGGGGTGGGGTCTTCACCGCCGCCTTCGTCGAACAGGGTGCTGACCTTGCCGATGGAGAGGATGTGATTGCGGGCGACAACCAGATCGTTGCTGGCGGTGCGGGTCTTGGTGACACCGTTTTTCACGACTTCCATCGCGAACCCTTCATAAGGGCTGGTGGTGGAACTCGGACGGACGGCGATGTAGTAGAAGCCCTGCTCCAGTGCCGAATCATCGGCATTCTTGAGCGTGACGGAATTGGAAGTCGGCGCATCTCCGTTGGAACCGCCGTTCGTGGAAACTTTCAGGGCGATGCCGCCGGCGAGTTTCCGGTTGGTGGCGGACACGGTAATGGCGGTAACGCCATCCTGGTCCACGTTGACCTTGAGCAGTGCGAACTGGTTGTAGAGTTTGACGGGATCCGACAGGGACGTCACCACTCGGGCGGCCAGGCCTGCGGCCGGGTCATACCCGTTCTTGACGGCCTGCTGTACGGCCGGCATCCGGACCTTGATCGTAGAAGTGGCGGCATCGGACACGACGGCCTCCGCCTGATACGGATAGAATACGATGAAACTTGACGCACCTTCGGAAACCTCTCCCGTGAAGGAAGTGGTGGCTCCGGCGGAGGCCGCATCGAATTTATTGGGAGCGGTGGCAATCCCGTCGAAGACACCGAGGGATTCGGTACCTTCCCAGAGGATGCTCAGTCCGTCAGAGCCGAGGGCGGTTTTGGTAAGAGCATCATCCACGGAGACGGAAAGTGTCGCGGGGACTTTGGCAACGGGGGCGGAGATGTTCGCTTCCTTCTCGCAGGAAGCCGTCAGGAGGGCTGCAAGGGCAGCAAGGGTAATCAAAATAACTCTTTTCATAGCTGCTCCTTATTAATTGTTATCCCCCCAGTCAAACTCCCCGTCATCACTGAATTTCTCGCTTTCCGAACCCGGAAGGAGATTGCTGTTCAGCAGATTGTCCTCGATGAGGAAATCCGTCGAATGGGCATGGGGTGTCAAATATGTTCTTTTCATTCCCGATCGGTTAAGAGAACAGCACGCCGCCGTTGATGTCGATGGAGGCGCCGGTGATGTAAGAAGACTCGCTGCTGGCGAGGAAGGCGACGAGGTCGGCGACTTCCGTGGCCTCGCCTTCGCGGCGGAGCGGAGCGGTGTTGTGGAGGTTCTCACGGGCGGCCGGCTTGGTGAAACGGTCGTGGAACGAGGTATTGATCATACCCGGGGCGAGGGCGTTGACACGGATGCCCTGCGGGCCGAGTTCCTTCGCCATGGCGCGGGTGTGGCACATCACGGCCGCCTTTGCGGTGGCGTACATCGAAGCGCCGGGACCGCCGCCGTCACGCGCGGCCTGCGAGGAGAAGTTGACGATGGAGCCGCCTTCGGTCATCATAGGGACTACCTCGCGGGTGCAGAGGAACGTGCTGCGCATGTTGACGTCCATCAGGAAGTCATACCATTTCTCGTCCTGCTCGACGATGAGCTTGCGGCCGACGATACCGCCGACGACGTTGACGAGGATATGCACGACCGGGCCGAATGCCTCGGCGGCCTTGGCGAAGAGGTTCTTCACGTCGGCGGCCTTGGTCATATCACCCTGGACGGCGATGGCGTTGCCGCCGTCCGCCTTGATCATCTCGACCGTAGCGGCCGCATCATCCGGGTTGTCAAAATAGTTCAGACATACTTTTGCACCTTCGAGCGCGAGCTTGACCGAAATCGCGCGACCGATGTCGCGGGCGCCGCCGGTCACAACGGCTACCTTTCCTTCTAATTTACCCATTTTTAAAAAATATAAAGTTTAGTTTTTGTTGGCTTCATGTTCGATCTTGCCGCCGAAGAGGAATACGCAGAGCAGGCTCAGCGGCACGAGGCTGGCTCCCATGATGAAGAACGGCGTCCAGTTGTCGCCGGCGGTGAGCATCGGGACGAAGAGCATCATCAGGATGGTGCCCAGGGTGGCCGCGGCGCCGCCGAGTCCGGCGAGGGATCCGACACACTTGCCGGTGTACATATCACCGGGAAGGGTCTGGATGTTGTTGATGGTGAACTGGTAGCCGAAGAGGATGATGGCCATCACGAGGACCGCCGTCACCGGCTCGTGGACAAACGCGACCCATACGAGCGAAGGCAGGAGGATCGAGGCGCCGATGAGGATGGCCGCCTTGCGGGCGAATCCGACGCTCTTCCCCATGTGGATGAAATGGCTGGAGGTCCAGCCGCCGACGATGGAACCGAGGGCTGCGCCCACGTACGGGATCCACATGTGCGTAGCGAGCTGCTTGATGTCCATGCCGTATTTCTGGCCGAGATAGATCGGCAGCCAGGTGACGAACATCCACCAGATCGGGTCGAGGAAGAAGCGGCCGAGGATGACGGCGTAGCTCTTCTTGCGGGCGAGCAGCTGGCCCCAGGAGAGGCCCTTGTCGTTGGTAACCTTGCATTCCGGCTGGCCGGTCAGGATATACTCCTGCTCCTTATCGGTAATCCAGGGATGCTCCTTGGGGCCTTTCTTGTTGATAATCAGCCAGGGAATCACCCAGAGCGGGGCCAGTACGCCGATGGTGACGAAGGTCCACTTCCAGCCGAAAGCGGCATAGATGACGCCGATCAGGATCGGGGCGAGGATGGCGCCGATGGAAGCGCCGGCGTTGAACAGACCCTGGGCAGTCGCCCGCTCTTTCTGCGGGAACCATTCGGCATTGCTCTTCACGGTTCCGGGCCAGGGGCCGGCGACACCAAGTCCGAGACCGGCGCGGAAGCCCATGATGCCCTTGACGCCGGTGGCGAGGGAGGTCAGCAGGTCGGAGATACCCCAGACGATGGCCGAGATGGAGAAGCCCTTGCGGGTTCCGATCTTGTCATACAGCTTGCCGGAGAACATCTGGGAAAGGCCGTAAAAGACCATGAACACCATGTTGATGTCCCGGAATAGTTTCTTGCTGAGGTCGTTGTACTCGGCTTCGCTGAGCCCTTCGGTGTTGATGAGGCCGAGGTCTTCGACGATCTTGGCCCACATGATGCCGAGGGTGTTGCGGTCGAGGTAGTTGATGATGGTCACCAGGACAATGAGTCCCAGCACCCACCAGCGGAGTCCTTTTACTTTCATGGCTTAGATTCCGAGGAAATCGGCGCGGATCGGTGAGAATACGTCAATCAGGACACCTTCTTCCAGGCAGATGCAGCCGTGGAGTTCGTCCGGAGCCACATAGTAGCCGTCACCGGCCTCAAGGACCTTCTTCTTGTCGCCGATGGTCAGCTCGAACTTGCCGCTGGCGACGTAGGTGGCCTGGCTGTGGTAATGCTCGTGGAGCGTGCCGACGGCGCCCTTGTCGAAATGAACCTTGACAATCATAAGCTGTCCGTCGTAGCCCATAATCTGGCGACGGATACCGGGACCCGGGTTCTCCCAGGGCATTTCCGCGGCAATCTGGAATGTTTCACTGCGTGTTTTCATACTATTTGAATTTGAATTAAATATATTTCGCATCGACGACACCGGTCCAGGAGAGGGATTCTCCGGAAGGAAGGGTGACGGTATGGGTCAGGGATTCGTCGGCGGAGGCGGTCCAGACGCAGAGCGTGGCACTGTGGCCGCCGATGAAATCGTAGCGGACAACCAGGGCGGAGCCATCGTCCAAGAGCGTTTCAATCCCTTTGCAGGAATGGACGAGGTTGGCGCTCTGCTCGACCTGGAGGTCGTATTTGCCGTGGGTCTCGACGCAGGAGGCGAAGAGGTGGTCGGCGGCGTTCTTCTCGCGGAGCAGGTACATCGGCTCGCTGCGGAGATTGAAGTCCGGGTCACCGGCGCCGAGCCGGCAGATTTTCACTTCGGTGGAAGGGGTCGTGGTGGTGGTGACGGTGTACATCCGGTAGCCCGTCAGCCAGGTGTAGGAGGTCGTACCTTCCCCGCCGGACGCTTCCGCCTCGACCCAGAGATGCTGGTAGCCATTGTCGGATCCGAGCGTCTTCATTTCCGTGACGGCCCGGGTATAAGGGACCGACAGGGAAATCATATGTCCGTTGTAATGGATCGGATAATCATATTGGTGCGGGCCGTCGGCTTTGACTTTCAGCAGGTCCATGATGAGCGGATACTCCAGGAACGGGACGTCGGCGTAGACGAGATAGCGGGCGTAAACGACGCCCGGATAAGCGTTCCGCTCGACGGCGGAAGCCATCTGAAGTCCTTCCCGGAAGCTGTGATAATACGGCTCGGGCCAGGTCTGCTGCGATTTGCGCCATTTGTGTCCGTAATAGGTCTTCTGATCGACGACGAGCGTATTGTGGGCGATGGTGCTCTTGGCCCAGGACTCGTTCTCGTGGGTATAGTGCCCGTTGTATTTGGCCTCGATGTTGAGGAACCGGGCGGCGCCGTAGTCGGTGATGATTTCGTTGCCGGCGTCGTAATAGGCGAAGGTCAGCCGGTCGAAATGACCGTGTGCAAGACCGTGCGAGGTCGCCTTGAAGGTCACGGCGCTGTTGAGTTTCTTATTGTAGGGACGCAGAATCGTAAACGCGCCCTGGTTGCTGTCGCCGCCGTCGCGGTAATAGCCGCTCCGGAGCTGGAGTTTCTTCGCTTCCCCGTTCCGGATTCCCTTGGCGACGGCAAAGCCGGCATCCGAGACCAGGACATTGTGCTGATAGGTATCGGAAACCCAGAGGAGGGCCTTGTCGGAAGGATTCGCATGATAGGCGATATCCACCGCGGAAATCAACTCCTGGGCACTATAGCCCTTCTCCAGGGCGTCGTTAAAGTGCATGAATTCCCCTTCATAGGCCATCTGAAGAAGGGCGTCCACGGCCTTGAGAAGAATGCCGTTGCGGTAGCCGAAAATCCTCAGGGAAGGATCGTAGTGGTCGAGGCACTCGGCGAAGGTCACAAACGGCCATATCGCATAGCGGAGGTAGTAGGCCCCTTCCGTAAAGTAGCCATCCTCCGAGAAAAGGACGTCCATCTGGCGGAGGAATCCGCTCTCGCCCGTAAGGTCGCTGCCTTTCAGGGCCTTCTGGACCAGGGTATCATCGCCCATCACCATGCCGATCATGCCGACGCCGGCGCAGGCCCAGGTCGCCCAGTTGTTGAGCGTGGCGAACATCTTGATGTTGGCGCGGTTGTGCGGGAGGCCGGTCATGATGAAGTCGGCATACGGACGGAAGAACTTCTCTTCCAGGGTCTTGCGATCCTTCTTGGAAAGGAAGTCGTAGATGCAGTCGTACGCCACGGAGGTATGCACGAGGAACACGCTTTCGTTGAGGGTCTGCCAGAAGATGCGGCCCGGATTACTGGAGAGGCCGAGCGGATGAAAGTCCAGTGAGGGATAGAAATCCACATAGGCGAAGAGAATCTTCCTGACCTTTTCCGCATATTTTTTGTCTCCGGTGAGCTGGAACGCGATACCGCAATTATACATGTCGTAATAATTGAGTTTGTGCATCTCGTGGCTGTATCCGCCGCCGCCGTCCTTCGGAACGGGCAGGCAGATTTCGCGTTCCACGGCCTTGTCGGCATCGGCAACCAGGCGGTCAAGCGATTTGTCGAACGTCGGGACGCTGCCCCGCGCCGCCTTCATCTCCTTCACGCCCCCGCGCGTCAGCAGCAGCATCGGGTGCTCCGCCGCCGCGAGCATGCCGCCCAAAGAGAGGGCCACCAATAAAATTAACAGTCTTTTCATCTTATAAGTTTTAAAATTCTAATGTGTTGGTTTAAGAAACCGTGGCCGCCCGTGGCCACGTGAACGGGAGGGGCCCGCAAGTCTCAGACTTGTGGGAGGGATGGAGGAGCGAAGCTCCGGAAGTTTCGGAAACCAACATATTAGAATTTTTCATCATAATTTTCTATTAGACAATACTTTACCACTATCGGCGAAAGTATTTCCCTTATACGTGACCTGCTCCCACGGGGCGTCGTCGAGGCGGATGCTGTAGCCGCCGCGGCCGCTGCCGGTGAACGTATTGTTTTCAAGGTCGAGAATCTGGGCGCCGATGATCCGGACGACGGAGCCGCGGACCTTGTTGCAGCAATCGTCGAAGCGGCAGCCGCGGACGGTCACGTACGGGCCGGCCGTACTCTCGTCGCTGCCGTTGCGGGCGATGTGGACGGGGATGCCCAGAATGCGCTCGAAGGTGCAGTCCTCGATGAGGATGTCGTCGGCGTCGTACCGGCCCTTGTCTTCGGTCTCGGCGGCATAGTTGATGCCGTCGCCCGAAAGGGCCCGGAAGGTGCAGCGCCGGATGGTCACGCTGTCCGCGAATGTTCCCTTGAGACCCCGTACCGGCACGAATCCGCTCTCGCCGCATTCCTCGAAGATGCAGTCCTCCACCGTCAGCTTATACGGCTCGATCATGTCCTTGTCCGTCGAAATGATGCCGTTCGCAAGGCTCTTGCCCGGCGTCAGGCGGCCGCTGAAGCGGATGCCCTTCACCGTCAGGACGGCCCCGTCGCAAAGGGTTATCATGCTCTCGGACTTGCTCCCGGCAAAGATTACCTCGGGATGGGCGCCTTCCGCAGCGCGGATGACCATCGGACCGCTCACGCGGATGCTCTTGTCAAGGACATACAGGCTGTCTGCAAGGACCATCTCTTCAACGACAAGCGTTTCAGCCTCCGGCACGGCATACCACGCCGCTCCCCTGCCCTCCCGGAGCGTTTCCAGGGAAGGAAAGGCCGTAGAAACGGTTTCGCTCACGCGGTTGTCCTCCCACACGGTTTCCACCGGCGGCAGGGTGCGCTCGAAGTCCTTTCCGGTATCGAATTCGATACTCTTACAGCCCTCGAAGACATTGCCCGTAATCTGCGTGCGCCTGACCTGCATGTAGCGGTTCGGCAGCGAATTCGGAACGCCGTACATCAGCGCCAGCGCCGAGAAAAAACGGCTGCCGGCCAGGCCAGAGAAGGTATTGCCGCGGACAACCTGATCCTCGCCGACGATGCGGACACCGCCCGTATTGCGGCGGCCGTTGCCGATGAAGAGGTTGCCCTCGGCGACGTTGCGGTCGCCGTGGCGGAGGGCCAGGACGCCTTCGCATTCGTAGAGCACATTCTTCGAAATGACATTCTCGCTGGACTTGATGGAGATTACCTCCACCTCGCCGTTGCAGCGTTCGAAGAGGTTCTCCGTGATCAGCGTGCGGGAATTCTGCATGCACTGCTGCGAAGTGCCCACGCGGATGGTTTCCGCGCCGTTGGATCCGTACACCGGACGCGGGCCGAACCAGTTGTGATCGATGCTGTGGTGGTTATCGTCGCAGTTGTCGTGACTCAGCATCACGATGAGCGTGACGCCGAGGTTCTTCTTTCCGAGGAAGGAGCAGTGGTCCACGCGGTTCCCGCGCCCGTACAGGTGCACGTAGCTATAGGATACATCGCGGCGGGCGGGATTGCAGTCGATGAGGACCGTCTCCGTCAGCCGGCAGCCGTTCGCGAGAGAATCCCCGTTACGGAATTCGATGACCGTTCCCTTCTCGGCCGTGCATTTCTCAAAGAGGAAACCGCTGACCGTCAGGCCTTCGCCGAATATCTTGAGCTGCGACGCACCGGTAATCCGGACGCCGCCCGGGGTCTCGGGACGCACGACGACGGGATGCTCCGCCGAGGCGTGCCCCTCCCACTTCAATATCACATCGGTGTAGGTGCCGTCCCGGACGACAAGCGTGTCGCCGGGCTGGGCCCCGGAAAGGGCGTCGGCTATTTGGGACAGGTCCCTCGGACCGTTCCCGCAGGCCGTCAGCGTCAGGGCTGCGGCGAAGGTGAAAAGGATGCGTCTTACCATCTGACTCCCGCTTTTTCCCGAATAGATTGGATTTCTTTGGAATAATCCGGAATCTCCGGAGCGACGCTCGTCGCAGGAAGGCTGACCCCCTGCTGCGTGCCTCCGTAAATCGTGTTGTTCTCCCATTTGACGACGGTCCCGTCAATGACCTGGACGGGAACCATGAAGGACTTGGAGGATACGATCCGGTTGCCCGAGACCGTGAGGTTCTGCGGGGCGGTGTCCTGGGTGTCACGACCGGTGTAATTGACGGTGATTCCATAGCGGCAGTCTACGAAGACATTGTCGCGGACGATGGCGTCCTTGACCGTCCAATATCCGTTGAGAGCGGCATTGGATTCCCCGCGCACGACGCAGAGGGCGCTCTTATACCCCGATCCGGTCAGGTTCAGGAAAATGTTCTGCTCTACAAGGTGCCGTTCGCCGATGATGCGGACTCCGCCCACTTCCGTCCGGTTGCCCGAAAGGAAATAATTGCCGCGGACGATGCAGTCATTGCCGTGGCGGAGGGTCAGGGTGCCGTTGCTCTGCTCGAAAAGGTTGCCGGTGTAGAGGTTGCCGCAACTCTTGTTGGAGATGATCTCGGCCTGTTCGCCGTCGCAGCGATAGAAATGGTTGCCACGGACGGTGCAGCCGGCCTCGTTGAGCGAGAAATCGCTGGTGCCGATCCGGATGGATTCCTGGCCGTTCCGGGCCTTTCCGCCATCGGTGAAATGGGTGTAGGGGCGGGAGAAATAGTTGTCGGCGATCAGATGCCGGGGAATGATCCCGTCTTCCATCCAGACCACCAGCAGGCAGCCCATGTTGCGCTTGTCGATAAACGTGCAATGGGACACCTCGTTGTGGTGGCCGTAGAGATTGACCCACTTGGTGTCGATGTCAGAAACCTCGCTGCCGGTGCCGTCGATGAGGATATCGCTCAGGCGGCAATAGGAGCTGCCCTTGGCGCAGGTGAGGATCTGGTTCTTCACCGAGGTGTCGAGATTCTTGAAGGCGAAGCCCTCCGCCGCGAGGTATGACCCCTGCAGCTTGATGGAGGACAGGCCGGTGAAGATGACACCGCCGGGCGTTTCGGCCCGGAGCGTAACGGGAGCGGTCTCCGTCCCGCTGACATTCACCGTAAGCGCGACATTCTCATAGGTACCGTTTTTCCAGACGATTTCATCGCCGGGTTTTACGGTTTTGAGCGCGGCTTTGAACCCCTCCGCATTGCTGACGAGGATACTCCCGTCCTTCACGGGAGGCGTTACGACGGGAGGGATGGAAAAGGCCGTCTGGCAGCCCGCCATCAGGAGGACTGCCAGAACGCCTTTGAAACAATTAATGGGTCTCATTTCCAATCGAGTTCGTCAGAACGTTGGACCAGTAGAGATCAACCTCGATATAGCCCTCCCTGTCAGCGTTGGCAAGCCCGGTCGCGGCATCCGCGCAAGTAATGTCGCTGACATAGATGAATCCGGCCTTGCGGACACCGACAAGATTGTCTCCCGGCTTGCCACCGGACTTGCAAGCAGTATTGTAATCCGTATATTGGAGCGTCAGAACACTGCCCTTGATCCAGGTCTTGTTGTCTTCCGCCTTGCCGAAAGCCGGCGCTCCGGAGGAAGCCTTCGGAACAGTTGTCGCAATATCGGACAGCGTTCCGCCTGCAACGGAGGCTTTTATATCGGCATCGACGATGACGCCCAGCCAGATTACCGGCGTACCCGCCGTCGCAGGAAGATTCGTCCAGGACCCGTCGACCTTGATACAGTGCGTCTTCAGCTGGTTGGCCGTATTGGCGGGATTGTAGAACGTCAGTTTATGGGATGAATTACTGCCAGCAAAGAGGTAAGGCGGGACACTGTAATACTGTTCCTCCGTTCCATTGACCGTTCCGCCGGCGGCGGTCACCGTATTGTTTCCGCTCTTGGCAAAAGGATCGACGGGGGTATTGTACCAGGTATCAGTAGAAATGACGATGCCCTCGTCCAGCAGGATGAACGCATTCTCCGCGTTAAAGTCCGGATAAGTACTCTTTGAATTCGAACCGATGCCGATTCGGAGTCCCTTTGTATAATAGAACGGAAGGACGGTGATCTTGCCGCAGTCGAGCTCGTTGCCGCCGTTCCAGACCGCGATGAGATCGACTTCCCTGGCCGCCGTGCCGGTGATGTTCTTCGGCATGACGAAGCGGGCCTCGATGTCGGTCGCGGCCGCGGTGAGCGGAGCCTCGATGCCGTCGACCTTGAACTTCTCGATCGAAGCGAAATTCTCTCCCTTCACGACCACCTCGCGGCCGAGATAGAGCGCATTGTAGCCCTCTTCGGCAGGGTTGGCAGACGTAAAGACCGGAGCCGCGGGACCGACCGGCGTGGTGTCGATGCGGAAGGATTCCGCGACGACGGCCTGCTGGGCGGGCGTACCGTAGGTGGCGGCGAGTTTCTTCGCCTGGACGGCGGGATACATCGTCTCGATACCGGAAGGAATCTTGACGGTGAGGGCCGTCGCGCTCTGATCGCTGATCAGCAGGGCGATATCACCCCAGAGAATGCCGTCCACAAGGTCGAGGTTCTCACCCGCAAGGGCGATTTCGTCACCGAGACGGGCGTCGCCGGTCTGCGTATAAGCCGCGAAGACGGGAATCTTGTAGACGAACGGTTCCTGCTCAGTCACATCGATATCGCCACCGCTCCAGACTGCCGTGATATCAAGGTCGGACGTCGCTTCCGTCGCCGGGACGGCCGGAACCGTCACTTTGACGGCGGCATCCGTCACGTCCGAGAGCGTCGCTTCCGTCGTGCCGAAACGGACGGCGGTCACCTGCGACAGGTTGCGGCCGGATATGGTCACCTCCGTACCGACGGTGCCCGTCTTCGGGGCGAAGCCGCTCACGAGGGCGTCGGTGACCGGAACTGTCACGTAATAGTCATATTTGAAGATGACGGTCTCCTTGTCGGCGTCGAACACCTCCAGGAGAACCTTGGCGGGCTCATCGGCCTGGGGAAGGTTCAGGACGGGAATCTTGAAGACAATCTTCTTGATCGTCTGCGAGACGATCTCGGCCTCCACGCCGTCGAAACGGACGGCTCCGACCTTGTCGAGGTTGAATCCCTCGGCCGTCACCTCGTCGCCGATATAGGCGCGCACCGTTCCGCTCTCGTTCGGATCCGGGGAAAGCTTCTTGTTGGTAATATTGATGGCCGGGGTGTTGACGGTCTCGGGCGCTTCCTGCTTGCAGGAGACTCCCAGAAGGGCGATCAACAGGACGCCCAGGCCCAGTTTCATGCTTTTCATATCCTAGAGCTTTGAATAATCATAATCATACTTCTGCCAGTAGCAGTCGAAGGTGACAACCGTAGATCCATAGTTGGTGGTGCTTCCATTCGTATAAACACCCCAGTCAATCTGCTTGACATGGAGCAGGCCGAGACGCTTGATGCCGGCGGCCCGCTGATCGGGGTTGTATCCGTAGTTCTGATAGTAAGCCACGATGAACACCGCGTCCAGTTTGTAGCCGGAATCGTCTGCGAGCGTTGTCGTCTGATGATCGCACCAACTGCTGCTCTTGACGCCGCCGGCGAGGGAAGTTACGCTGATCCCGGCAATGGTAGAGTTGGTGACATCGATCGGGAATGTTTCCTCGTCGAGTTTCTCAATCTCATCGTTCAGTACCTTCTGGATCAACTCATTCTCGGTCGCATTGCCGGGATCGAGATAGCGGAACGTAATGATGGGCGTGCCGGGCAGGTTGTCGTTGCCTCCGGGAACACGGAAGTCATTGCTCGGTGTAGAAGTCGCATCCACGAAGAAGTTCTTGATCTGACCGTTGCTGTTGGCGGGGCCATTGACCTGGAGAACGTTTCCGCTGACGGCCGAGAAGAAGAAGTACGGTACGACGGAATTGTAGTCCTCGTCACTGACCACGCCCGGCTTGGGAACATTGGCGGAACCCCACTGCGCGTTGTGCAGGCGCATCGCCACAGGATCGAGATCCGTCTTCCACTTGGCGTTCTCATAGAGTTTACCGTTCTCCGGGCTGAAGAAGGATGCGTAGGAATTCTCCGGGACACGGCCCTGGGCCCAGGCCTGGATATTCTCCCAGAATTTGATATAAGGGACATACACGGTAAACGACTCCGCGAGCACGATGCTCTCGTTGTTATCGAAATACCAGGCTGTCAGGGGGACGACGGTGTCTCCGTCCGGGAAGTCCCCGGCCGGAACGGTGAACGTCAGTTCGCCCGCGCTCTTGTAAACCTGGGCTTCCTCCTCACCGACCGTGATGCGGTCGATATTATTGAGGTATTCGCCCGTGAGGGTGATGCTCCGGCCAACGGCCGTCTTCTCGAATTCATAGGCATTGAAATGCGGCACATAACGCATCACGGTGATGCTCGGGGCGGATGCCTGCGGCGTTTCCACGTCGGCCGTCCCGTTAAAATAGGTCATGGTGATGCGGGCGGTGGCATCCTCCACATACGGAACCTTGACGATGAGTTCGTCGTCGGTGCCGCTGAGGATCTGCGCCTCGTGGCCTTCCGTATATCCTTCCGCCGTGAAGAACACCTTCTTGACGGAAAGCATATTCGTTCCCGAGAGCATGATGCTTTCGCCCATATCCGCCTGGGCCTGCAGGAGCGAAGCCGCGATTTCGGGAACGGCGAACGTACAGCGGAAAGTCGCGTCCGAGAGGCCTTCTCCCTGGGCGTTGACCAGTTTGACGGCACCGGACGTGACGCCGGAGACCACCTTGATGACAAGGCGCGTATTGGATATTTTGGCGGCGATTTCGACCTGGACGTCACCGATATAGGCCGCAGTCACGTCGCTGAGGTATTCTCCGGTTACGGTCACCTCGGCGCCGACCGGTGCGGATGCAGGGGTAAAAGCGGTGATGACGGGCTCGTGCGGAACGACCTCGTCCACATATACCCTGTCACAGGAAGCTGCCAGAAAGGCTGCGGCAGCGAGTGGTAATAAATACTTTTTCATATTAGTAACCGGGATTCTGTGCAACTTCGGAATTGACATTTTTGACGGACTGGGGAATCGGAAGCATCGTCTGCCATTCGGCGATGGGATTCACCGTAAAGTCGTACGCGCCGAAGAACGGCTCGCTCAGGAAGAAGTCGTTGACCCGCGAGACCGCCGTTCCCCAGCGGAGCAGGTCGAACCAGTACTGGTTCTCCAGGGCGAGTTCCACGCGGCGCTCCTTGCGGACCGCCTCGCGGAAAGCGTACTTGGAAGAGACATCGCCGGACGTATAAGTCGGGATGCCCGCCCGTTCACGGACGGCGTTCAGCAGCGTCAGGGCCTCTGCGGAAGGACCGGAGAGTTCGTTGGACACCTCCGCGAGCAGGAGCATCACGTCGGCGAGACGGATGACCGGGAAGTCATTCTCGGCATCCCATTCGCTCGTCATCGCAGGATCGATGAACTTGTTGCAGTAGCGGGCGTTCACGACCTGGCCGGTCGTCTTGTTGAAGTAACTTTCCTGCAGGGTAACATCCTTGCGGAGGTCGCCTTCGTTCTCGTTGAAGGCGGCGATCAGGTTGTCGGACGGGAAGTTGTAGTGCTTCGGGGAACCGATGGCCACGTTTCCGCCGTTGTTGATCGGGGCATACAGGGTGGTGAACGGAGAGCCGATGCCGAGTTTGCCGCTGCGGTAGCGGATGGCGAAGATGATCTCCTTATTCATCTCGTTGTCGGTGGCGAACACCTTGTCGAACTTCTCGAGCTGACTTCCCGAAGCGGGGTTGCCGCAGGCGGTCAACACCTCGGAAAGCAGCGTCTTCGCCTTGGCGTAATGCTCGTCGCTGACCTTGTAATGGGTCACATAGACCTTCGCGAGCATCACCTTGGCGGCACGGAGATCGACCCGTCCCAACTGGGCGTCGGGACGCTCCAGCGGAAGCAGTCCCTCGTCGACGACCTTCTCCAGGTCTTCCTCGATCTGCGCATAGACTTCATCCACGGAGGATCGCTGCATATGGCGCGCTTCGTCGGCTCCGGTCTTGCGGGTCACGATGAACGTCGGGCCCCAGAGGCGTACGATATTGAAATACATCCACGCGCGCAGGAAGAGGGCTTCCCCTTCGAAACTTGCGCGGGCGTCGGGATCTTCCACCACATCCAGGTGAGGAAGCACCGAGTTGGCCCGGTTGATGACGCGGTAGGCGGCATCCCAGTAATTTCCGACGAAGGAATTACCGGAGAGGATGGTGCCGTTGTCGAGCTGCTGGATCTCCTTGGTGTCCTGCGCCGTGGAGGCGTTGACCCTCATGCGGACATTGTCGGAGCGGAGTTCCGTCACGGCCCATTCGTTATAGGCCACGTCGTAAAGTGCGTTGTAGGCGCCTACGACAAGGTTCTCGACGCTTTTGGCATCCTTGACATAGGCATCGGCCGCCACTTCGGAAACGGGATAGCGGTTGAGATTACAGGCGACGGCTGCAAGGGCCGCGGCTGCGAGTATGATTGTCTTTTTCATAACCGTCAGAATTTAATGTCAAATCCGAAGGTGACCGTGGAAGTGAGCGGGAAGCCGCCCCTCTGGTAACCGGAGATCATCGGAGAAGAGTAGTTGCCGGAAGTGAAGCGGGACTCGGGGTTGATACCCTTGTAATCCTTGCTCCAGATATAGAGCAGGTTGTTGCCCGAGACATAGATGCGAAGTCCCTTGAGGTGATTCTTCAGGTCCTTCTTGTTGAGGGTGAAGCCGACCGTGGCGTTGCGGAGACAGACATACGAGCCGTTCTGCAGCGGATAGTCCGTATACATGATGTCGAAGCCGTTCTTGCCGAAGGGAACCTTGCCGTTGCCGGGGTGCTGAGAGCTGACCCAGCGGTCCTTCAGGTAGGCCGCGTTATATTTGTGGGTCTCGTTGTAGTAGACGTCGCCGTTGAAGACCGTGATGCCCTGGACGCCCTGGATGAGGAAGGAAATGTCGAACTTCCCGATATTGAAGGTGTTCGTCATGCCGTAGGAGAAGGCCGGATAGGGATTGCCGAGCGGAACGCGGTCGTCTTCGGTGATGAATCCGTCGTTGTTGCTGTCCACGAGGCGGAGACCGCCGGGGACGTCGGAGGTGCTGTGCGGATTGGCGTTGATTTCCTCGACGCTGTTCCAGACGCCGTCGGTCTTATAGCCGTAATACTGGATGAGCGGCTGCCCGACGAGGGCGATGTAGGTCTCGTTGCGCTCACCGGGGGTGATCTGCTGACGTTCGCCGCCGAGTTCGAGCAGTTTGTTGCGGTTGAGGGACACGTTGATGTCGGTCATCCACTTGAAGTGCTTGCGGTCGAAGTTGACGGTACTCAGCTGGATTTCGACACCGGCGTTGCGGACGCGGCCGATGTTGTTCCAGAAATAGTTGAAGCCCGTGAAGGACTGCGTTGACTGGGCGAACAGGAGGGCCCGGGTGACGGAGTAGTAGGCGTCCACCGTAAGGGCGATCCGTCCCTGGAGGAAGCCGACGTCGAGACCGCCGTTGAACTCATCCGTCTGCTCCCAGGTGATGTCCGGGTTGGCCAGGGTGCCGGAGGTATTGGCTGCGCCGGTGACCAGGGAGCCGTTGCCCTTTCCGAGTGCATAGTTGGCGCCGTTGAGCACCTCCAGCGCGGAGGAGTACTGGATATTGTTGTTGCCCGTAACGCCGTAGGATGCGCGGAGCTTGAGATTGCTCAGCCAGCTGACGTGCTGCATCCACGGCTCTTCGCTGATGCGCCATCCCGCCGAGACCGAAGGGAACCAGGCGTTCTTGTTCTTGCCCTGGAAGAGGGAGGAACGGTCGAGACGGATGGAGGCCGAGAAGAGATAGCGGTCGGCGAAGCTGTAGGTCGCACGGGCGAGCCAGGACTGCAGGAGCTTGTCCGGATAGCGGAAAGTGCCGGTGCCGGCGGTATTGCCGTTGCCCGATTCCGCCAGGGAGAAGACCGTCGCGGCGTTGAGCGTGTGGATGTCGTCGGTCGGGAAGCCGGTCGCCGTCATCGCCACGCGCTGTACACGGGTCTTTTCATAGGTGAAGCCCGCGAGCAGGTCCAGTTTGTGGCGGCCCTTGTTGAGGTTGTAATTCAGGGTGTTCTCCGTAAGGAGGTCCACATACAGGTTGCTGAAGTAGGACGCCTCGCTCGGGTTGCCGTCCTTGAGGGCGTTGATGTTGGCGTAGTTGTAAGAAGGCGCGAAACGGACCACGACACCGTTCGAGGAGCGGAAGGTGAGGCCCTTGACGATGGTCACCTCGCCGTAGACGTTGGCCGTGCCGGAGAAACTCTCGCTCCAGCGCTCGGTGTTGGCCATCACGCTCTTGGGGTTGTTGTTGGCGGAGTTGAACGGATTGACGCCGCTCGAGCCGCCGTCCCATATCGGGTTGCCGTATTCATCCTCGCCGTTCGTCGGAGTATAGATGTTGTTGAAGTGGCTGCCCCGGGCGAATCCGGTGTAACCGCCCGTGAAGGCGGTGGTCCAGTCGTTGTGCATCACCGGCAGGAAGGACGGGGTCCTGTAGAAGTCGATGAAGTTGTTGCGCGGACGGCTGGCCTTCTGGTAACTTCCGGAGAGATTGTATCCGAAGCGGAAGTGCCGGGAGAGATCAACGTCCATCCGGGTGCGGAAGCCGATTTTGTCGACCTGGTTCTGCAGCATGATACCCTGGTCGCGGGTATAGAAGGCGGAAGTATAATACTTGAGCCCCTTGCGGCCGCCGGAGACCGAGAACTGCACGTTGGTGATGGAAGCCACGTTGCGGAGGCCTTCCCGCTGCCAGTCGGTCGCGCCGATATTCTTCTCGATCCAGGCCGCGGCGCGGTCCTGGGCCTTGACGGGGATGCCGCCCACGGACTCCTCGAACTCCTGCAGGCGCAGGTAGTCCGTCGCCGTGATCATATCGTGCAGCTTATAGGCGTATTTCACACCCTGATAGGCCTTCACGCTGTATACGGGCTTCTCCGCGTCTCCGCTCTTGGTCGTGATCATGATGACGCCGTTGGCGGCCCGCGATCCGTAGATGGCGGCCGAGGCGGCGTCCTTGAGGACCTCGATGGACTTGATGTCGCTGGCGTTGACGTTGCTCAGGCCCTGGGGATCCGGGAATCCGTCCACGATCACCAGCGGAGAACTGTCGGCCGAAATCGAACCGGTACCCCTGACGCGGATCGCCGGGGCGACGCCGACCTCGGAGGTGTTGTTGTTGATCGAGAGGCCGGCGATCTGGCCCTGGAGGGCCGTGGTGACGTCGGACACGGGGGTGTCGATCAGGTTTTCACCGCCGATCTTGGAGATGGAGCCCGTCAGGTGAGACTTGGCCTGGGTGCCGTAACCCACGACGACCGCGTCGTCAAGCAGGGTGGCATCCGTCTCCATGAACACGGAGAGGGTGGTCTGCCCGGCCAGGGGGATTTCCAGGGTACGGTACCCGATAAACGAAAAGACAAGGACCGCGTCCTTGTCGGCAACCGGAAGGGAGAAGGCACCGTCCAGGTCCGTGCTGGCGCCGGCGGAACTCCCCTTCACCATGACGGATACGCCGGGCATCGGTCCCTGCACGTCAGTGACCGTACCCTTCACCGTCCTGGTCTGCGCACCCGCCATCCAGCATGCCAGAAACAGCAGCGCCGTCGGAAGGAGGTGTTTCAACTTGAAAGTCGGAGACATTGTGGTAGTTTTAAGTGTTTCTATTGGGGGATTTTGGCAAAATTGGTTAACCAATTCCCGATTTGCAAATATACATATTATTTTTAATTATCCAAATTATTTATCACGCGTGCGAGCTTTTTCCCGCCTTTCCGTCGTTTCCGTGCCCGTGCACGAAAATTATTTGGAAAGTCGCGGAAAGGTTTGTATATTTGCGGAATACAGCAAATAACCTCCGGTATTTTCCGGATCAAACAAAACTATAAACGTTTATGGCAAAAGTAGTTACCTTCGGAGAAGTGATGCTCCGCCTCTCCACCCCCGGTTACCTCCGGTTCTCCCAGGCCCGTCAGTTTGAAGCCACCTTCGGCGGCGGCGAGGCCAATGTGGCCGTTTCCCTCGCGAATTACGGTGTCGACGCGCATTTCGTGACGCGGCTTCCCAAGAACGACATCGCCGACCTCTGCGTGAATGAGCTCCGCGGCTTCGGCGTCGGTGTCGACGGCATCGTCTACGGCGGCGACCGCGTGGGCATTTACTATCTTGAAACGGGCGCCATCGCGCGCGGAAGCAAGGTCATCTACGACAGGGCCAATTCCGCCATCGCCGAGATTCAGCCCGGTATGGTCGACTGGCACAAGGTGCTCGAGGGAGCCGACTGGTTCCACTGGACCGGCATTACCCCCGCCCTCAGCCAGGGCGCCGCGGACGCCTGCCTCGAAGCCATCAAGGTAGCCAATGAGATGGGCGTGAAGGTCTCCTGCGACCTCAACTACCGCAAGAAACTCTGGAAATACGGCAAGAGCGCATCGGAAGTGATGCCGCTGCTGGTCGAGGGCTGCGACCTCATCCTCGGCAACGAAGAGGATGCGGAGAAGGAATTCGGCATCAAGCCGGAGGGCTTCGACGCCGAGAAGACGGGCGGCGAGATCGACCAGACCCGCTTCGAGAGCGTCTGCCGTCAGCTGATGGCCCGCTTCCCCCGCTGCAAGAAGGTGGCGATCACCCTCCGCGGCTCGGTCAATGCCAACCACAATACCTGGGGCGGCGTCCTCTTCGACGGAGAGACCCTGCATCAGTCCCGTCGCTATGACCTTACCCACATCGTGGACCGCGTGGGCGGCGGCGATTCCTTCATGGGCGGCCTCCTGTACGGTCTCATCGCGTACGGCGACGACCAGAAGGCCATCGAATTCGCCGCAGCGGCTTCCGCGCTGAAGCACACCATCTTCGGCGATTACAACCGCGTCTCCGTCTCCGAGGTCGAAGGCCTCATCGCCGGCGGCGGCTCCGGAAGGGTTTCCAGATAAATACTTTCTAAACGGCACGATGAAAAAAAACCTTATCATATCAATTATCCTAATAATCATATCTTGTCTGACAACTCTGGGTTGCAGGAAAGTCTCGAGAAAAGATTCTGGAATATCTCGTCACTCCATCCATTTTTCCTCCGCGGCCGGATCCGAAATTATTGAGAGCAATGGTATTCATCTTGATTGCCTGGCTTTCCTGCAGGATGACGGGAAGTATGAGGAAGTCTTTAATTGTGGCAAAAAAACCACTCCTGACAATGAGTTACCTGAAGGATGTAGCAATGGAGATCTATTAACCTACCTTCAGCACGATTGGATTGAAGTAAAAAACTTCTATGAAGGTGAGGGTAAAATGCAAACTCGGATCACCGTTCAAAACAATGAAAGCGGGAAAGAACGTGTCTGCATTATAAGTGTACATTCAGGCGACACGGGAGATGGCATAAAAGTATATCAAGAAAAATAACGCATATGTCCAAATTCAAGAAAATCGATACCATCGGTATCATCCGCGGCACGGGGATCGTGCCGGTGTTCTACAACGCCGACCTGGAACTGACCAAGAAGGTCGTCAAGGCCTGCTATGACGGCGGCATCCGCGCGTTCGAGTTCACCAACCGGGGCGACGGCGCCCATATCGTATTCAAGGACCTGATGCCGTTCGTCCGTGCAGAATGCCCGGAGATGGCACTCGGCGCAGGGACCATCCTGGAACCTGCCACAGCGGCCCTCTACATCCAGCTCGGCGCCGATTTCATCGTCTCCCCGAGCCTCAATCCCGAGGTGGCACGCCTCTGCAACCGCCGGGGAGTCCCGTACTCGCCGGGCTGCGGAACCGTCACGGAGATCTGCAATGCGATGGAACTCGGCTGCGACCTCGTGAAGGTATTCCCGGCCGGCACGGTCGGAGGCCCCGCCTTCGTCAAGAACATCCTCGCTCCCCTTCCGTGGGCGATGATTATGTGCACCGGCGCCGTGGAGCCCACCGAGGAGAACCTCACCGCCTGGGCGAAGAGCGGCGTCACCGCCGTCGGAATGGGTTCCAAACTCTTCCCGAAGGAAGTCCTCGCCAAGGGTGACTGGGCCGCGGTGAGCGAACTCTGCCGCAAGAGCCTCGCCTGGTTCGGCAAGTAGTACTGCGCTTGGGGAAGGTCGGATTTGACATGCCGGGCCTTCCCCAAAAATATCTTATCCCACATAGTTCTGACACACTTTAACCGGTGAAGGTCCCCGTACTGAAATCCGACCTTCCCCACCGCCTTATGAAAAGTACTCCCTCCCGTATTGTCCTGGCCGCCCTGCTGGTCGTTACGACAGCCGGCTGCTGTTCCCAAGCGACGAAAGGCGGCATCTCGTCCCAAGAAATCGCCACCCTCTGCAAAGCGGCGCCCTTCGAGATGCAGGCGCCCGCCCTGCCCCGGATCCCGGACCGCAGCGTTTCGCTCGCCGACTTCGGAGGCGTCGGAGACGGCGTCACCCTCAACACGGAGGCGTTCGCCAAAGCCATTGCATACCTGACCGGTCAGAATGACGGCACGACGAAATGCGAAGGCAAGGCCCGGAGAACTGCACAGGGCAAGGAACAGGGCGGCTGGGTGAACGTGCCTGCAGGGATCTGGCTCACCGGGCCCGTCACGCTGCAGAGCCATATCGGGCTGCGACTGGATGATGACGCCGTCGTGGTTTTCAGTTCTGACCAGGATCTTTATCCCATCATCGACACCAACTTCGAGGGACTCGACGTCCGCCGTTGTGTTTCCCCGCTCAACGCGACCGGAGTGCACGATATCGCCATCACCGGCGGGGGCATTTTCGACGGCAGCGGCGACGCCTGGCGCGAGGTCAAGAAACGCAAGGTCGGCGACGACCAGTGGAAGCGCATCCTCCAGCGGGGCGGTCTCGTTTCCGAAGACGGGAAGGTATGGTATCCGGACGAGGGCTACGCCAAAGCCCGGGCCACGGCCGGCAGTCTCAACTATCCCGATCCCTCGCTGGACGAGCAGGAGATCAAGACCTTCCTGCGCCCGGTCCTGCTGAGTTTCCGGGAGTGTGAACGCATCCTCATCGAGGGCTGCACCTTCCAGAACAGCCCCTGCTGGAACCTGCATCCGCTCTGGTGCAAGGATGTCATCATCCGCGACATCACCGTCCGCAATCCGCACTACAGCGCCAACGGCGACGGCATCGACATCGACGCCTGCGAGAGGGTCATCCTTACCGGATCGACCTTCGACGTGGGTGACGACGCCATCTGCATCAAGTCCGGCAAGGACGCCGACGGCCGGCGCCACGCCCGCAAATGCAAGGGGCTCATCATCACCGACTGCACGGTCTATCACGGCCACGGCGGCTTCGTGGTGGGCAGCGAGATGTCGGGCGGCGTGGAGGATATCCTCGTGAGCGGCTGCCGCTTCATCGGCACCGACGTGGGGCTCCGCTTCAAGAGCACCCGCGGCCGGGGCGGACTCGTGAAGGACATCTGGTGCGAGCATATTTATATGAAAGATATCGTCACCTACGGCGTCATATTCAATCTCTACTATGCCGGAGTCGCCGCGACGGAAATGTCAGGAAAAACCGGGGAAGACATCATTCCCGTGGACGAGACCACGCCGGAATTTCGCGACTGCCACTTCCGTGACATTGTCTGCGCCGGCGCCGCCCAGGCCATCTTCATCAACGGCCTCCCGGAACTTCCGATCCGCAACCTGACCTTCAGCGACAGCCGCTTTACTGCCGACAAAGGTGCCGAATCCCATTACGCCGAAGGCATCACCTTCGAAGGCGTGACCGTTAACGGAGAAACCCTATGAAAAAAATCCTATTGACCCTGGCCCTTTATACGGCCGCCATCCTGCCCGGAAATGCCGTGACGACCATCCACCTGACGGGCGACTCGACCTGCGCCGACAAGGACATCAAGGGCGGTACCAATCCCGAACGCGGCTGGGGCATGCTGTTCCGCAATTTCGTCGACAGCGATTACAAAGTAATCAACTACGCCCAGAACGGCCGGAGTACCAAATCCTTCATCGATGAAGGCCGCTGGGACAAGGTCATGGCCAATGTCAGGGAAGGCGACTGGGTCTTCATCCAGTTCGGCCACAACGACTCCAAGCAGTCCGACTCGGTCCGCTACGCAGCCCCCTGGGGCGCCTACCAGGACAACCTCCGCCTGTTCGTAAGGACGGCGAAGGCGAAGGGCGCCCGGCCGGTCTTGCTGACCCCTGTGGCCCGCAGATGGTTCAAGGGCGGCAAACTCGACCGCAACTGCCATACCGACTACCCCGCCGCGATGAAACAGGTGGCCCTGCAGGAAGACGTACCCCTTCTGGACATCACCACAAGCACGCTCGACTGGCTGGAGGGTCTCGGCGACGAGGGCAGCAAGCCCTACTTCATGATTTCCACCGGGAAGAATGACAACACCCACACCGTGGCCTGCGGCGCCCGGAAAGTGGCTCTGATTATCTGCGACGCCATTCGGGAGCAGCTCCCAGAGATCGGCCAGCATCTTGTCTATCAGGATATTATCGTCGACAAAGGCGGATTCGGAGACTTCCTGACTGTCCAGGACGCCATCGACGCGGCCCCGGATTACAGCCACAAGGAGATCACCACGATCCACATCAACGCAGGCACCTACAAGGAATGCGTCCGCATCCCGCACAGCAAATTCCGCCTGAAGATTACAGGCGACGGCGCGGAGAACACCATTCTCACCTACGACAAATACGCGAAGCAACTGTGGCCCGGACGGGACTTCCCCATCGGCACTTCCGGCAGCGCCAGCATCTACATCCACGCCAGTTACATCACCTTCGAGGACCTGACCTTCGAGAACAGCGCCGGCGAGGGCAAGGAAATCGCCCAGGCCGTGGCTGTTTTCACCGACGGGGACTTCCTGTTCTTCCACCGCTGCCGCTTCCTCGGCAACCAGGACACGCTCTACACCTACGGGCGTTACGGAAAAGACGGCGGCATCAAACGCAACTACTTCAAAGACTGCTACATAGAGGGTACGACCGACTTTATCTTCGGCCCGAGCATCGCCTATTTCGAGAACTGCACGGTCCACAGCAAGAAAAACAGTTACGTGACGGCGGCCTCCACGCTGCAGGGGCAAAAATACGGCTATGTATTCCGCAACTGTACCCTGACGGCGGCCCCGGGCATCGACAAATGCTATCTGGGACGTCCCTGGGGCGCATACGCCAAGACAGTCTTCATCCACTGCGAACTCGGCGGACATATCCTTCCGGAAGGCTGGCACGACTGGGAGAAGCCCGGGAAGCCCGACACGAAGGAGAATTCCTACTACGCCGAATACAAGAACAGCGGTCCGGGTGCCGCTTCCCAGAAGAAGCGCGTGCCCTGGTCGCACCGCCTGACGGCGAAGGAAGCCGCCGAATATGCCTTCGAGAAGGTGATGTTCCAGAGCCAGGACGGCATTAAATGGAATCCGTATGAAAACAGGTAGCACACTCCGGATACTGGCCGTTTCCACGCTGGTGTTGCTGGCGGCCTGCTCTCCGAAGCAGGAGCCGCTTTCGCTGCAGATGGTGCGGTCGGAGATGACGCGCTGCCCCGAAGCGTCATATCTGGACGGTCGCGGCGGTACGCTGAAGTGGAACTACACCACAGGACTGGAGCTCCAGGCGATGCTGCAGGCGGGAGAAACCGACTATGTCGACGCGTGGTACGACGCCGTCATCGACTCGACCGGCAAGATCGGAGGCGGATACAAGAAAGAAAAGTTCAACCTCGACCACGTCTGCCCGGCGCGGACGCTGCTCTCCCTGCGGAAACTCCGTCCCAGGGCCAAGTACGACATCGCCGTCGACAGCATCTTCGCCCAGATCCAGAACCAGCCCCGCACGGAGGCCGGCGCGTTCTGGCACAAGCAGGTCTACCCGTACCAGGTCTGGCTCGACGGACTCTACATGGCCGAGCCCTTCTATGCCGAATACGCGGCAGAGACCGGCCGCGACGAATATTTCGATGACATCGCCCGCCAGTTCAAGGTCGCCTGGGAAAAGACTTATGATCCGGTGACCGGTCTCCCCCGCCACGCCTGGGACGAGTCCCGGGAGATGTTCTGGTGCGACAAGGAGACCGGGCAGTCGGCCCACAGCTGGGGCCGTGCGACCGGCTGGTACGCGATGGCGCTCGCGGAAGTGCTGGAGGTATTCCCGAAAGACCATCCGGAGCGGCAGGCCCTGCTGGACATCCTGCAGCAGCTTCTGAAGACCCTCCCCCGCTATGCCGATCCCAAGACGCTGATGTGGTACCAGGTGCTCGACGCCCCCGACCGCGAGGGCAACTACGTGGAAGCCACCTGCTCCGCGATGTTCACATACGTCTATCTCAAGGCCTCCCGCAAGGGCTGGATGCCGGAAGAAGTGGAAATCGATCCCGCTACGCTGTACAAACGTCTGGTCGAGGCCTTCATCCGCGTGGGCGAAGACGGCACGCTGAGTCTTGTCGACTGCTGCGCCGTCGCCGGCCTCGGCGGCAAGGAGAACCGCAGCGGCACATACGATTATTATATACACGAAACGATAACCGAGAACGATCCCAAGGGCATCGGTCCCTTCATCTGGGCTTCGGTCGAATACGAAAAGCTATGAAACTGACACACCTTCTTCTCGCGGCAGCGGTCCTGACGGCCGCCTGCGGAGGGAAAGAGAATCCCACAAAGCCCGACGGCGGCGAAGGCGGAGACGACAAACCCACGCTCCAGGCGCCCGCCGTCCCGACCGGCGTCAAGGCGTCCAACGCAACCGACAACACCCTCTTCTTCGAATGGGATGCGGCGGAAAGGGCTTCCACCTACTCATGGATGATCGCCCGAGAAGGAACCGAAGTAAACAGCGGTTCCACCAACCATACATACATCACGGTCAAGACCCTCTCAAGCGGAACCACTTACTCCTTCAAGGTCAAAGCCGTCAACAGCGCCGGCGAATCGGACTGGTCCGAAACCGTGACGGCGGCCACGACCGGCAGCGATACGCCCGGTCCGGGTCCGCAGCCCGAGGACAAGTATGCGCAGTTCAAGATTCCCGCCTGCGAGGATGAAGACGGAGCCGTCCGCGCCTTCCCGGGCGCCGAGGGCGGCGGGATGTATACCACCGGCGGCCGCGGCGGCAAGGTCATCCACGTGACCAATCTCAACGACAGCGGTACCGGATCGCTGAGAGCCGCGCTCAACGAGACCGGCGCCCGCACGATCGTCTTCGACGTGGCCGGCATCATCGCCCTACAGAGCCAGCTCCAGATCAAAAACGGCAACGTGACCATCGCGGGACAGACCGCTCCCGGCGACGGCATCTGCCTGAAGAATTATACCTTCCGCATCAACGCGAGCAACGTCATCGTCCGCTATATCCGCTGCCGGATGGGAGACGAGAAACAGACCGAGGACGATGCGATGCAGGTCATGGACCACGACGGCGACAAATTCACAAACATCATCATCGACCACTGCTCGATAAGCTGGTCCACCGACGAATGCGCCTCTTTCTACGGGATGAAGGATTTCACCTTCCAGTGGAACATCGTCTCCGAGAGTCTCCGCAACTCCGTCCACGACAAGGGCTCGCACGGCTACGGCGGCATCTGGGGCGGTACCAACGCATCCTATCATCACAACCTCCTGGCCCACCACGACAGCCGCAATCCCCGGATCGACCACGACTATGTTTCCTCGCAGAAAGGCCCCGTGTCTATCTTCAACAATGTCGTCTACAACTGGTCGGGCAACACCTGCTACGGCGGAGAAAGTTCTTCCAACAACGGAACCGCTTACCGCAAATACAATTTCTTCAACAACTACTACAAGCCGGGGCCCGTCACCCCGTCGAACCATATCTGGTTCCTCCAGCCCACAACCTCCTGCAGCAACTGCGGCGGCACCATCCTCCCCGGACATTTCTATATGGACGGCAACGTGATGCACGGCAAGAGCGAAATCAGTGCCGACAACTGGAAGGCCGGAAAGAGTTCGCCCATCGGCGTGTACATCGATGCGGGCAAGGTATCCGGTATCAAAAACAGCACCCCCTACCCCATTCCCGGGAAACAGACGGTCCACACGGGCGAAGGCTGCCTGACGCCGGTCCTGACCTGTGCCGGCGCCTGCCTCAGGCGGGATGAAGTCGATGCGCGCATCGCCCGCGAGACAAAGGACGGCACCTATACCTATCAGGGCAGCAACCTCCATCCCGAAAGCGGCAGCATATCCGTCAAAGGACTGATCGACACGCAGACCGACGTGGGCGGATGGCCGCAGTACACCGCGACCGCCGGCGAAAAATCTGCGCTGAAGGACACCGACGGCGACGGGATGCCCGACGCCTTCGAAGATGCGTTCGGTCTGAACAAGAACAACGACGCGGACGGAAAGACGATCACCCTCGACGAGAAGGGCCGCTACACCAACCTGGAGATGTACCTTCACTATCTCGTGCGGGATATTACAGAAGAGCAGGTGAAAGGCGGCACGTACAAAGCCTTGTAAAAAATTTCCGTGCCCGTGCACGGAATTCAAAAATTTTATGTATATTTGCCACGAAACTGATAATTATTAACCATAATCAATACCACAGATTCCAATGAAAAGTGTCATGAAGAAACTCCTTCTTACCGCGCTTTGCTTGGGTTCAGCCCTCTCTCTGATGGCCCAGACGACCATTACCGGTATCGTCACGGACGCCAACGGGGAGCCGCTGATCGGTGCAGGTGTCCTCGTGGAGGGCACCACGACCGGTACGATTACCGGCATCGACGGTGATTACACCCTCACCGTACCCGCAGACGCGAAGAACCTGGTTTTCTCCTTCATCGGACTGTCCGACTCCGTCGAACCCATCGACGGGCGTACGCAGATCAACGTCACGCTGAAGGAAGATACCAAATTCCTGGACGAGGTCGTCGTCATCGGTTATGCCGCGGTCAAACGCCGCGACGTGATGGGTTCGGTGACTTCCGTCGACAGCAAAACCATCACGGCCGCGCCCGTCTCCAACGTGAGCGAGGCCCTCTCCGGAAAGATGGCCGGCGTGCAGGTCACCACGACCGAGGGTGATCCCGACGCCGACATCAAGATCCGCGTCCGCGGTTCCGGATCCATCACCCAGGACAGCGCTCCCCTGTACATCGTCGACGGATTCCCGGTCGAGAGCATCAGCGACATCGCGGCTTCCGACATCCAGTCGATCGACGTCCTGAAGGACGCCTTCTCCACCGCCATCTACGGTAGCCGCGGCGCCAACGGCGTCGTCCTCGTGACCACCAAGAGCGGCGACCAGGGCAAGATCAACCTTTCCTACAACGCCTACTACGGCGGCAAGTGGATGGCCAACAGGGACGCGATCGAAGTGATGTCTCCTTACGAATTTGTCCGTACGCAGTACGAGCTCACCTCGGTCCGCGACAAAGTGGACGAGCGCTATGTCCCCCTGTTCGGCTCTTTCGACGACATCGACCTCTACGAGAACGTTCCCGGCAACGACTGGGTGAAGCAGCTCTTCGGCAATACGGGCCGCACCTTCAGCCACAACCTGATGGTGAGCGGCGGCGGTGAGAAAGTCAAGTGGTCGGCCAACTACGCCCACATCAACGAGAAGGCGATCATGACCGGCTCCGACTACCATCGCGACAATCTCTCCTTCAAGACGCAGTACAAGCCCGTCAAGCAGCTGACCTTCGACCTGAACCTGCGTTACTCGCACACCAAGGTCAACGGTGCGGGCGCCAACTCCATCAACGACGCGGGCAGCACCTCCGGCAGCAACGCCCGACTCAAACACGCGGTCATCTACAGCCCGATTCCGCTCGCGAATACGGCTACCGACACCGACCTCGAGGAAGACTACGGCGACAACGCCCCCCCGCTCATCAGCGTCGCCGACAACGACAAGCGGCGGATCCGTTCCAACTGGACCCTCAACGGCGCCGTCACCTGGCATATCATCAAGAACCTCAACCTCCGGGTGGAAGGCGGCATCGACTCGTTCCGGCAGCAGGACGACCAGTTCTACGGCCTCACCTCCTACTATGTCGCCAATTCCGCCACGAAGGAATTCCAGAACCATCCTGCCGCAAGACAGATTACCCTCTCGCGCCAGAAGATCCGCAACACGAACACCCTCAACTACAAGTTCGACAAGGTCATTCCCGACAAGCGTCACAAACTGGACCTGATGGTCGGCGAAGAACTCGTGCTGACCAAATCGCAGTCCACAACCATCGCCAACGAAGGGTATCCGGACTTCTTCAGCTCGAAGCAGGCCTGGAACTTCATGTCGTCCGCCGACCACAGGGCTGTCGCCAACACCTTCTACGATCCCAACGACATCCTGTTGTCGTTCTTCGGGCGCGCCAACTATGACTTCGACGGCCGCTACAGCCTGTCCGCCACGGTCCGCGCCGACGGTTCCTCCCGATTCATGAAGGGGAACCAGTGGGGTATCTTCCCTTCCGCCGCCGCGGCCTGGACCATTTCCAACGAGAGTTTCATGCGCGACGTGAAGTGGATCAACAACCTCAAACTGCGCTACAGCTTCGGTACCGCCGGTAACAACAACATCCCTGCGGGCGTGCAGTCCATGACCTTCTCGGCCCTGACCGGCGCCGCCGGATGGGTTTACAATACCACGACCCCGTGGGCGACGACCGTCGTCGACGGCAAGATCGTGATGCCCAACGAGAACCTGACCTGGGAGACCACTTATTCCCACAACCTCGGCATCGACTTCTCCTTCTTCAAGAGCCGCCTCAACGGTAGCATCGAACTCTATCACAACACGATCGACAAGCTGCTGATCCAGTTCCCGACCGCCGGCAGCGGCTATACCTACCAGTATCGCAACACCGGTACCATCGTCAACCAGGGTATCGAACTCAGCTTCAACGCCGTCATCGTGGAGAAGAAAGACTGGGGCCTCACCTTCAGCGGCAACATCGCCCTCAACAAGAACCGGGTGAAGAGCCTCGGCGACCTCAGGCGCATCGAGGCCTATTCCAACTGGGCTTCCACGAAGATTACCCCTTACGCCGACTTCGTCGTCGAGCCGGGACAGCCCCTGGGCAACGTCTACGGCTACAAGATGGACGGCATCTACAGCGTGGACGACTTCACATATGACAGCGATAAGAACCAGTGGAAACTCAATGAAGGCGTCGTCGACTGCTCCAACCAGGTCGGCAGCGGATTCCTCCGCCCGGGCGCCCCGAAACTCGCGGATGAGGATGGCGACGGCCAGCCCGACCTCCAGATCATCGGCAACACCCTGCCACTGGGAACCGGCGGTTTCAGCCTGAGCGGCACCGCCTACGGCGTGGACTTCTCCGCCAACTTCAACTACGTGTTCGGCAACAAGATCTACAATGCCAACAAGGTCGAATTCACCTCGACCCAGGACTACTGGAGGCGCAACCTTCTCAAATCCTGCGAGACAGGCAACCGCTGGACCAACATCAACTGGGAGACCGGCGAACTCATCACCGATCCGGCCGAGCTCGCCGCTGCGAACCGGGGCGTTACGATGTGGTCTCCGCTGACCAACCGTATCGTCACTGACTGGGCCCTCGAGGACGGTTCTTTCCTCCGCCTCTCCTCCGCCACCATCGGTTACACCCTTCCCGAGAGCGTGACTTCCAAGATCAAGATGAAGAAGCTCCGTTTCTATGTGACGGGCACCAACCTGTTCTGCCTCACGAAGTATTCCGGCTTCGATCCGGAAGTCGACTCCCGTCGTTCCACTCCGCTGACTCCGGGCGTGGATTACTCCGCATATCCCAAGAGCATCGGCGTCGTGGGCGGTATTAACATTACTTTCTAAACGGTACGATGATGAAAACATTCTATAGAATTCTTACCGCCCTCGGTCTTGCGGCAGTCCTTACTTCCTGCATCGACCTGACCACCGAGACGAAGTCGTCCTTCGACGAATCTATCGTCTTCTCCAACTACAAGCTCGCGGAAAACGATATCATGGGCGCCTACGCCGCCTTCGGAATGACGAACGGACACCGTTCCCGTTTCCTTCCCTGGTACGGCTTCAACACCGATATCGAGGCTTACACCACGACCGTGTACTCCGACGGCAAACTCGAAATGGCCGCTTATGACTGCGCAGTGAACAACAAGCAGCTCAACGTGAGCGAAGGCCCCTTCGCCGCAATGTTTACCGGCATCGAGCGCATCAACCTTGCCATCAAGGGGCTCCGCACCTACGGCAATGTTTCCGATGACCAGGACATGCGCTATCTCCTGGGCGAGGCCCTCACCCTGCGCGCCGTCTTCTACGCCGACCTGATGAAGGCCTACGGTGAGGTTCCGGCCCGCTTCGAGCCGGTCACCCCGGAGACCATCTACCGCAACAAGAGCGACCGCGACGTCATCTACAAGCAGATTCTCGGCGACCTTGAGGAGGCCATTCCCTATCTCGCATGGCCCAATGCCAATGCCGCCACGGCAAGCACCGGCCGTATGAGCCGTGCCTTCGCGGAAGGTCTCTACGCCCGTCTCGCCCTGGCCGCCGCCGGCTACTCGATGCGTCCCGCGGAAGGGAAGGTCGGTACCGGCGACCCCGGCTCCATCCGCCTTTCTACGGATCCCGAACTCCAGGCCGGCGTCCTCTATCTACGAACAGCTCTGGCGCGACTTCAACAATATGGACATGACCGCCGGCAAGGAAGTGCTCTTCGCCTATCCGTTCTCCAATGGCCGCGGCCGCTGGAACTATCACTTCGCCATCGCCAACGACACGGGTACCGCCTGGGTCGGATCCGGCAAGCGCGGCGGTGATGCGGGTCCGCTTCCCTATCTCTATTATAAGTATGGCGAGAACGATGTCCGCCGCGACCTGACCTGTATTCCCTGGCACTGGGAGAAAGGCACGGACGGCGTAGACCGCGAACTGCCCAACGGCGGCGCCAAATGGTACTTCGGCAAGTATCGTTTCGACTGGATGACCAACTCTCCCTACACGGGTGGCAACGATGACGGTATCAAGCCCATCTCGATGCGCTATGCCGACGTTCTCCTGATGGCGGCCGAGATTGCCAATGAGCTGAATAAATTCGAAGATGCGAAGGGGTATCTCCTTCAGGTTCGCTCCCGTGCCTACAAGGGCCACGAGGCTGAGGCTGAAGCCTACGTCAACGGCCTTACCCGCGAAACCTTCTTCGACGCCATCGTCGAGGAGCGCGCCCTCGAGTTCTGCGGCGAGTTCCTCCGCAAAGCCGACCTGATCCGCTGGAACCTCCTCAAGGCCAAGCTCGACGAGGCCAGGGCCGAACTGCTCGCGATGCGCGACCGCACCGGCGACTATGCGGCTCTTCCGGACTATGTCTACTATAGCTATGAGGCGGACGGACAGACGATCAGGATGTATGGCCTGAACCCCGGCGAGACCGACTATGACTCTCTGGGAGAAGGCTGGGAGCCTTACCTCAACACCGAGGGAGAACTTACCAAGTACTACTCCACCAGCGAGACCGGCGGCCTGACGGCCAAGGCGAACACGCTTTACCGCGAGACCGTCGATCCCGAGCAGCACATGTACTGGCCCATCTGCCAGGTCGACCTTACTAACTCCGTTAATACCATTGTTAACGATTACGGCTATTGATTATGAGAAAGATATATTCCCTTATTCTGTCGGTCCTGGCGCTGGGAGGCCTCGCCGCCTGCCAGCAGGAGCCCGTCATCGAGGAACTCGACCTCGCACGCTGCCTCGAGCCGACCAATGTGACCGCCATTGTCCGCAACGGCGAGTACATCAACTTCAACTGGGATAAGTCCAAGACCGCCGAAGCGTTCGAAGTGGAGCTCTATACCAACGAGGCACTCGAAGGCGAACCGGCCATCACCCTGACCATCCCGAAGGAAGACCTTCCCTATCTGGCCCATGTCGAGGCCGATGTCACTTATTGGTTCCGCGTCCGCGCAACCTCCTCCACGAAGGATCCGTCCAAATGGTACGTTCACGCCAATCCGCTGGAGACCAGCGCAATCAAGAGTTCTCTCTCGCCCGAGCTGGTCGACCGTACCGCCACGAGCATTTCCATCTCCTGGACAAAGGACGACGAGGTGGACCATATCCGCGTCACCCCTTCCGTAGACGGCCAGGGCGAATATACCCGCTTTGACGTCTCCGCCGAGGAAGTGGCGGCTGCCGCAAAGGAAATGACGGGTCTCAAGCCTTCCACCAAGTACACCCTTACCGTGCACTTCAAGAGCGCGGAGAGAGGTGCCGTGGCGGCCTGGACGCTGCCCGACCTCACCGGTGCGACGAAAGTCACGAACATCGATGAACTGAAGCAGGCCCTCGCCGACGGCGCCGCCAAGATCGAGGTCGCCTACAGCGAGACGCCGTATGACTTCGGCGACGAATCCGCCAAGCTCGTCAGCTCCGTCGCCATCTACGGCGACGAGACGCCCGACGGCAACCGTCCGGTCATGATCGGTCACTTCGAACTCGACCCTTCCGTGGAAGCCGTCACTTCGCTCCACTTCGAGAATATGGTCTTCACCGGCAACCTGAGCGACAAGCACACCCACGCGATCACAACCTCCACAGCCGGCACGGTTTCCGACATCTCCTACCTCAGGTGCGAGATTACCGAGTTCCTGCGCGGCATGCTCTACGACAACTACGGTCTGACCGCATCTTCCATCAGCTACGACAATGTCTCCTTCACGAACATTGCCGGTGACGGCGGCGACGGATTTGACTTCCGCCAATCCTGCGAAATCGGCAGCGTCAAGTTCAGCAACTGTACCTTCACCGACGGCTTCCGCACGGTTGTCCGCATCGACGCCAACCCGAAACTGGAATCCTTCGAGTTCTCCAACAACACCGTCAACAATGTCTGCAGCGTCGTCAACAGCAACAACAACGGCGTCCTGCACATCCGTGCCAAGAAGAAAGACGGAACCGATCCGGCCATCATCCTGAAGAAGAACCTCTTCCTCAACTGCATCTATGGAGATGCCAGCGCCACCAACCGCGGTGGCCTCATCGGGTCTAATTCGGCGGACAAACTTCCTACCGAAGTTTCGAAGAATTTCTTCTACAACTGCGCCGAGTCCTTCTTTATCCACCCGGTATCGAGTGTCGAGCAGCTGGGCAAAGATGCCTGCATCGCAAACGGCGGCGAGATCCTGACAAGCGATCCCTGCGTCAATAGCGAAGGTGGCAACTTCTATGTGATGAACGAATCCGTCCTCGCGGCCCAGGCCGGTGCAGAACGCTGGCTCTCCGGCTATGTCGAGGAACCGGAGGACCTGACTCTCGCCGTAACGACGCCTGTCAAGACGTGGACGCTCTCCGACACCAAGACCTTCGGCAAAGAAGCAAAGAAGGATATGGTCCGCGACGGTATCCGCTTCTACGTAAAGGATAAAGCCGTGACCATCGGCTCTAATGGATTTACCTTCAATGCAGCAGCCACGGTGGCCGGCGGCGTCCCTTCGGACGGCGGTCTCGGCATCCTGGTGGATCGCCCGGGCGGACTGGTGGTTTCGACCCTCGCAAACGGTGATGACGGGGCGTTCCTCGCAGTCAGTCTGAATGGCTCCGTCAAGGCCGGACTCCCCGTCGGGACGACCAACAACAAGGTGGTCTTTGCGGACATCGAGGAGAACAGCGAAACGATGATTTACCTCTACCCGACCGCGCCGATCATCCTCTCCGGCCTCCAGTGGACGGACGATATCGATACGGGCGGCTCGACCGTGCTTGACACGCCGGTACTTGCCATCGACAAGACGGAAGTCAGCCAGGGCGAGGAAGAGACCGTCACCGTTAGCTGGGATGCCGTCAACAAGGCCGGCAGCTACGACGTCACCTTCAACGGCAGCACCAAGAATGTCACGGCCACTTCCTATGCCATCGCAACGAAGGCCCTTGCGGTTGGTGACTACACCGTGAGCGTGGTCGCCAAGCCTGCGGCCGATGACCTCGTCCGCGAGCCTTCCGCCGCCGCAGAGGTTTCCTTCACCGTCAAGGAGGTGCTCAAGAAGCTCAGCGCCACGGCTCCCAAGGAATGGGGTCTCGACTATATGACCGCCGGTGTCACCAAGTTTGGCAATGGTACCGAACTCACGCAGAATATGGTCTATGGGAACCTCGGTTTCGTGGCCGGAGGCGGCAAGTTCAAGTTCGGCATCGACAACGCCGATACCGACCCGAAATACCGCGTGCAAGTCAGCGGTACGGGCGCTGCCGGTACCAAGTGCAGCCTGCAGTTCATCGCGGGCGGCCCGGGCACGCTGACCATCAAAGCCCGCTCCAGCGGTACTGAAACCCGTGCCCTCGCGGTTGCCATTGGGTCGACCGATGTCGCCCAGATCGATGCGCCCGTCAGTACGGATGAACCGACAACGCTGACTTATACCGTCAACGCTGCGGCAGGTGACCTGGTCAACATCTACTCCAAGTACAAAGGCATCAACCTCTACTCCATAACCTGGACACCGGATGACAGCGGTGGCGGATCGGTCGTCATCGACGATACGGACTGCATCACCACGGAGTATAATGCGGATTTCTCCAACACGACGACATTCCCCACCGGTGACTTTACCGATGTCAAGACCATTGAAAAGGTCACCTATACCGCTGCAAGCGATAAGAAGATGACCTTCGATACCGGTGCGGCCCGTGTCAAGTTCAACGGCGGATCCACCGTCGGAGAGGACGGTATCCCTGTTAACCGGAGCATCTCCTTCAAGGTGGTCAGCCCCGGAACCATCACGCACAAGATTATTTCCGGATCCAGTTCTGATGCCTCACGTATGGCAACCGTCATTTTGGTGACCGTTACGGCCGATGGCAAGAAGGTCACGAAGCTCTACGAAGGCGCCTGCCCGACGGTTTCCTCAGCAGACGCAGTCCAGACAGAGATTACTGCCGCGCAGCTCGAAGGAATCACCGAAGCGGCCGTTGTTTACGTCTATGTCGGTGCCGCTGTCAACTGCTACAACATCGGTTTCAAGCCCGCCCAGTAGCAGTTACCCATTCAGTTTAGAAAAACCGGCCCGCAGATGCGAGCCGGTTTTTTTATTCGGCGGCCTTGACAGCGCAATTGATGCCGTCGAGGGCGGAGGAGACGATGCCGCCGGCGTAGCCCGCGCCTTCCCCGCAGGGGTAGAGGCCGGGCAGCTGGGCGTGTTCGAGGGTCTCCGGATCGCGCGGGATGCGAATCGGGGACGAGGTGCGGGATTCGACTCCCAGAAGAAGGGCGTCGTTGGTGTAGTAGCCCTTGATGAGTTTGTTGCCAACAAAGGGAAATGCGTGGCGGAGACGCATTGAGACGCACGCCGGCAAGAGTTCGTGAAGTGGGGCGGATACGGCGCCGGGATGATAGGACGTTTTCGGGAGGTCCTTGGAAACGACGCCCCGGCAGAAATCCATCATCCGCTGGGCGGGCGCCCGGAGAAGATTGACTTTCTCCAGCGGCCGGCCCTGACTGTCCCGCGGGACCAGCGAACGGGAGTACATATACATTTTCCGCTCTACATCCCGTTGGAAATACAGCACGGAGAACACGCCATACTGCGCGTATTCTTCCGGCACATCCTCCGGCTCCACCTGCACTACAACGCCGGCATTGGCCCATTTGGAGTTGCGGGCGCTGTTGGACATTCCGTTGAGGACCACCGACTTGTCGGTCGTCGCCGCAGGAACCAGGATGCCGCCCGGGCACATACAGAAGGAAAACACGCCGCGCCCCTCGACCTGCGTCACGAAGGAATATTCGGCCGTAGGCATAAAGGGCTGATACTTTCCGTGATACCGGGCCTGGTTGATCATCCACTGCGGATGCTCCACCCGGACGCCAAGGGCGAATCCTTTCGGCTCGATAGCCCATTCATTCCGATGAAAGAGTTCATAAATATCCCGTGCCGAATGTCCCGTTGCCAGGATAATCCGGTCAAACCGGAACGTCCTCTCCCCCGCTATGACTTCGTAGCCAGGCTGAGATTCCGGGTCAAGCCCGGAATGACGGGAAAGGTCAAGCCCGGAATGACGGATGATTTCCGTCACCCGGCACTCAAAGTGATACTCCCCGCCGTGCTCTTCGATGCAGTGGCGGATGTTTTCCACCACAACGGGAAGGCGGTCGGTACCGATATGGGGATGGGCATCGATGAGAATATCCTCGGAGGCCCCGAAACGGACCAACTGATATAGTACCTCGCGGATGTCGCCCCGCTTGGAGGAGCGGGTGAAGAGTTTGCCGTCCGAGAATGCGCCTGCGCCGCCTTCGCCGAAGCAATAGTTGGAATCGGGATCCACGACGCCGGTCGTGGAGAGGGTTGCCATATCGACCTTGCGGCGGTGAACATCCTTGCCCCTTTCGAGAATGACGGGTTTCAAACCCAGCTGAAGGAGTTTGAGCGCGGCGAACATTCCGGCCGGACCGGCCCCGATGACGCCCACCTCGGGAGCGTCGTGCACATCCTTATACTCCGGCAGCGTATACTCCGGCACCTCCTCCCCTTCCCGGAACGCCTCGATCCTGTAGCGGTACAACACATCCTGCCGGGCGTCGATGCTGCGCCGCACAACCCTCGTCGCCCCCACCTTGTCGGCCTTCACGCCGAGCGCCCTGGCCGCAGCGGCACGGACTTCCTCTCCGGACAGTTCCTGCCCGATTTTTTTAACAAGTTCAAACTCTTTCATAATTAAAAATCGGCCATTCTGCTGACCGGGGCGACGTCCAGGGGGGTGCGCTCGCCGGCGAGGTAGTGGTAGTAGCCGGCGATGGCGATCATCGCGGCGTTGTCGGTCGTGTATCTGAATTCGGGAAGATAGGTATTCCAGTGACGCTTTTTCCCCTCCAGGGTAATCCGGTCACGAAGGCCGCTGTTGGCCGAAACGCCGCCGCCGATGGTAATCTCACGGATGCCGGTCTGCTTCGACGCCTTGATGAGTTTGTCGAGTAGAATGTCGATGAGCGTCTTCTGGAAACTCGCGCACAGGTCCTCCTTGTTGTTGTCGAGGAAGGAAGGATCCGCGGCCATCTCGTCCCGGACGAAATACAGCAGCGACGTCTTGACCCCGCTGAAGCTGTAATCCAGTCCCGGGATGTGCGGCTTGGCGAAGGTGAAGCGGAGCGGGTCGCCCTCTTTGGCGAGCCGGTCGATTACCGGGCCGCCGGGATAGCCGAGGCCAAGCATCTTGGAGCATTTGTCGAACGCCTCGCCCACCGCATCGTCGATGGTCTGGCCGATGATTTCGTATTCGAGCGGAGAAGAGACCTTCACGATCTGCGAATTGCCGCCGCTCACCAGCAGGCAGAGATACGGGAAGGACGGTTCGTGAACGGGTTTGCCCTCTTCCCGGATGAAATTGGCCAGGACGTGCCCCTGCAGGTGGTTGACCATTACGAGGGGGATGTCGAGCGAGAGGGAAAGCGATTTGGCGAAGGAAGTACCAACCAGCAGCGAGCCAAGGAGGCCCGGGCCGCGGGTGAATGCGATGGCCGTGAGGTCGGAAGGTTTGACGCCGGCCTTGCGGAGCGCCTCGCTCACCACCGGGACGATGTTGAGTTCGTGGGCCCGGGATGCCAGTTCCGGGACGACGCCGCCGTAGTCTTTATGCACCTGCTGCGAGGCGATGACGTTCGAGAGAAGATATCCGTCACGGATGACGGCCGCCGAGGTGTCGTCGCAGGAGGATTCGATGCCGAGGATGATGTCTGCCATAATGTTTGCAAATATAGCAAGAAAAAGATTCCGGGACAAGCCCGGAATGACGGAGGTCAATTGGAAATTTTGCAGGGATTTTGTATTTTTGTAGATTGCTTAAGTATGCGCAAATTTCTGAAAATACTCGGGATCGTGATCGCGTCGATTCTGCTGCTGCTGGGCGGGGTTATGCTGGCCCTGCAGATTCCTGCCGTGCAGCAGAAGATCCTCGAGCTTGTGATCAGAAAGACCAACGGCGTATTCGACGGCGAATTCAGCGTTGGAAGCATTCAGCTCCTTCCATTCAACACGCTGATTGTCAAGGATGTACTCATTCTTGACAAATCACCCTACATCGATCCTTACGACCCCGACCCGCACCCGAGGGACACCTTCGCCTATGTCGGCTACGCCTCGGTCCGGCTGTCGCTGAAATCCCTTCTGGGCGGAGAAGGCGTCGACATCCGGAAGGCCGTCGTGCGCAACGCCGAATTCAACCTCTGCGTCCAGCCCGACTTCGAAGTCGAGGCCCGCGGGAGGGGCATCACCAACCTGCAGCAGATTTTCCGCCTCAAAATTCCCGAAAAGAAAAAGCCGGAAAAAGGCAAGATCTTCGAGATCAAAAACGTGGAGGTCGAAAATTTCATCTTCCGCCTCATCAACTACCGGCAGCGGGAACTTCAGCGCCGCGCGCGAAAGGGACACCCTGGTAAGACCGGCATCAACTGGAACGATCTCGAACTCATCACCGACGTCAAGGGCCGCAACCTCGGGATGGTCGGACGCGTGATGCACGGAACGGCCGACCATGTGGAGATCTATGAGAAAAGCGGCTGCTTCATCGACCACGTCGAGGGCCGCACGGAGGTCGGACACGGCAAATCCCTCTTCTACGACCTCCGCATCAGGGATGCCTACTCCGACATCGACGTTCCCTCGATGCAGTTCCTCTACGGCGACCAGGAGCATTTCCGGGACTTTGTCAACGGCGTGCGCATCGTGGCCGACATCAATCCGTCGAAGGTCGACCTCGGGCGGACCATCGCCTATTTCGCCGACGTCCTGTTCGACAACCCCATCGTCCTCGACGTCCAGAAAGGCGGCGTAGACGGACCCGTCAGCGACCTGGGCATCAAGGACATCCGCTTCAAGGACCTCTCCAGCGGGGTCAGCGGCACCCTGGACGGCAAAATCACCGGCCTTCCCGGCAAGAACTTCAATCTCGGGTTCAACCTCGACAGATTCTCCTTCACGACGGCTTCGCTCGGATCCTTTATCCGGAGCTGGGCGCCGGGGCTCAGGCTGGACCTTTCGAAATTCGCCCCGCGCGAGACCTTCCAGCTGACGGCAAAGGGACACGGCCCCCTGAACCGCCTCATCATCGACGGCACGCTGCTCTCCTCGGCCGGTAACGCGCGCTTCAACGACCTCATCCTCGAGAACCTTACCGACAAGACGAAACCCGTCACCATCGGCGGCGGCCTCTCCTCCGAGCGGCTCAACATCGGACGCATCATCGGCAACGACAAGCTGGGCGAACTGACGATGACCTCCTCGCTGGACGCCACGCTCGGGAAAAATCCCGTCGTCACCCTCGATTCGCTCTCCGTCCGTAAACTTCACGCATTCGGCTACGACTACAGCAACATCCGCGCGCAGGGCGTGTACAAGGGCAATTCCTTCGACGGACGCATCGTAAGCCACGACCCCAACCTCGACCTGATGGCACAGGGCCTCTTCAGCATCTCGGAAGGAAGCGGCAACACCTCCTACGAGGGCTACGTCAATCTCGGTTACGCCGACCTCGGCGCCCTGGGATTCGACAAGAACGGCAAGATGCGGATCGCCCTCAACTCCGACATCAACTTCATCCGCACGAAGGAAGGGGACCTCGTGGGCGACATCAGCGTGTCCGACATCAACCTCGCCAACGAGCGGGGCACCTTCTCCATCGGCGACCTCACCGTGCAGTCCCATTTCAACGACGAGGTGAACCGGATGAAATTCGATTCGCGCTTCTTCAACGGCACTTACGTCAGCACCCGGCCGATCGACGCCTTCGTCAAGCAGCTCGTCAACGTCACGGCGCGCCGCGAAATGCCCGTCCTCTTCACGAAGAAGAGTCCCGGAGACTTCCCCGCCGACTACGCCCTGGCCTTCCGCTTCCACGATATGGGCAAGCTGCTCGAATTCGCCCTTCCGTCTGCCTACATCGAGGATGATTCCCGGCTCGACCTGCATCTGGACGAGGACGGCAACCTGGAGGCGAAGGTCCGTTCCGGTCGCCTCGCCATCGGGGACAAGTTCATCAAGGACGTCACCCTCGACATCGACAACAGGGACAACAGTCTCAACGGAACGCTCCGGAGCAGCGAACTCCGCATCGGCGGCATCCGCCTGGGCGGCGCCAACGCCAACATCTATGCCGACGACAACACCGTCGGTGCCGACATCCGCTACGACAACAAGACCGAAAAGGAGAATAAGGGCGACCTGAGTCTAGCCGCGCAGCTCCGGCGCAACGCCGCGCAGCAGCTGGAATGCTCCGCCCATGTCCTCCCGTCCAACATCTTCTACGACGACGACCTCTGGCGCATATCCTCCGACGAGATTCTCATCCGGGGGAATGACATCAGCGTCAACCGCTTCCTGGGCGCCAGTTCCGACCAGTCGCTCCTCGTGGACGGCGGCTACTCCCCCACCCGGACAGACACCCTGTCGGTCCGGCTCGAAAGATTCGACATCTCCCTGCTGGACGGCATTGTCAAGGGCGGCTACACCTTCCAGGGGAGAGTCACCGGCAACGCGTTCGTCACCTCTCCCGCCAAGGGAATGCCGGGCCTGCTGGCATCGCTCCAGTGCGAAGAGGCCGCCGTGGCAGGATATCCGCTCGGTACGCTCGACCTCGGAAGCCGCTGGGACGCGGGAGGCAAGCGATTCCTCGTCGACGTGACCAACCATCTCAACGGGAAGAGCGGCATCGACGCGCACGGATGGATTACGCCGAAGGGCGAACTGGACATCTCCGCAGACCTCGACCAGTTCAACCTCGGGGTCGCGAAACCCATTCTCGCCTCGGTATTCAGCACGTTCGACGGCGGCCTGACCGGCAAGGTCCGCGCCAGCGGCTCCGCAAAACAGCTCCGCCTCCAGAGCGAGAACGCCCGGCTCGACAACGCCCACCTCGGCCTCGATTACACCAAGTGCGTCTATACGGTGAACGGTCCGGTCGACATCACCGAGAAGGGCATCGAATTCTCCGGCGTGGACATCACCGATTCCCTCAAGGGCACCGGCAAGGTGACGGGCGGGGTGTATTTCAACACGCTCAAGAACATCACCCTCGGCGTCCATATGGCGGTCCGCAACATGCTGGTGCTGGATACGCACGAAGGGGACGACCCCACCTACTACGGCCACATCGTCGCGGACGGCACAGTGGACGTGACCGGCCCCACGAGCAAGATCAATATCGGCATCAACGCCCGCACGTCCGGGCCCGGCGACATCCATATTCCGCTCGGAAACGCCTCCGGAGAGAAGCGGACCTTCCTCACCTACACCCAGGCCGAGGAAGCGGAGACGACCGACCCGTACGAACTGATGATGAAGAAGCGGGAGAAGAAGGCGGCGGGCAAGAGCGAACTCGACGTGGGCATCCGCGTCCTCGCGACGCCGGAACTCACCACCTACATCGAGGTCAACAAGGCCACCGGCAACATCCTCTCCGCCACCGGCAACGGCACCATCGACCTGACCTATACCTCCCGCAACAATTACTTCGGGATCGGCGGCCAGTACATCCTCAACTCGGGACATTATATGTTCAACGCCCTGAACATCATCAACAAGGAATTCCAGGTCCGCGAGGGCGGATCGATCCGGTTCAACGGAGACGTGAAAGAAACCGACCTCGACATCGACGCCGTCTATACGACCAAGGCCTCCCTCCAGCCGCTGCTCGGGGAAACCGACGCCGTCGAAAGCCGCCGTACGGTGGAATGCGGCATCCACATCAGCGACAAACTCCGCAACCCGCAGATCGGCCTCAGCATCGACATCCCCGATCTGGACAGCGGAACGCAGGCGCAGGTCAACAGCGCGCTCAGCAGCGAGGACAAGGTACAGCGGCAGTTCATCTATCTGCTCATCTCCGGCTCGTTCATGCCGTCGGACTTCAGCGGCATCGCCAACAACACGAGCAACCTGCTGTACTCCAACGTGACCAACATCATGACGAACCAGCTCAACAACATATTCGCCAGACTGAACATCCCGCTCGACCTCGGCCTCAACTACAAGTCCTCCGAGGCGGGCAACAATCTCTTCGACGTGGCCGTCTCCACGCAGCTCTTCAAGAACCGCGTCGTCATCAACGGCTCCATCGGCAACCGCGAACAGGCCTCCCGGAGCGCCACCAACGTCGTGGGCGACATCGAGGTCGAGGTCAAGCTCGACCGCCAGGGAGCCGTGCGGCTCAAGGCGTTCTCGCATTCCGCGGACCAGTACACCAACTACCTCGACAACTCGCAGCGCAACGGCATCGGCATCTCCTATCAGCGGGAATTCAACTCCTTCCGCCAGTTCTTCAAGACGCTGTTCCGCTCGCGCAGGAAGCGGCAGGAAGACTTCCTGCTGGAGAATCAGAATGTCCGGAGCAAGACGCTGGAAATCGGCCGCGACGGCAATGTCGTCGGGAATGAAAAACGCAAAAACAGAAAGAAAGATGACCAGCGGTAAACTGTACCTGATCCCTTCCCCGCTGGGGGAATACGATCCCGCGCTCGTGATACCCGGTCCGGTGCTGGAGCGCCTGAAGACGCTGCAGACCTTCGTCGTGGAGGAAGTGCGCACGGCCCGTCGCTATCTCTCCGCGGCCGGACTCAAGGGACATATCGGGGAACTGGAATTCCATACGCTCAACGAGCATACGACCCAGGCCGAAGTGGAGGCGCTCGGAGCGCTCTTCTCCCGCGGTGACGTCGGGCTCATTTCCGAAGCCGGGCTGCCGGCCGTGGCGGATCCGGGCGCGCAGCTTGTCGCGCTGTGCCACCGAAGGGGCATCGAGGTCATCCCGCTGGTGGGGCCATCCTCGCTGATGCTCGCCCTGATGGCTTCCGGCCTGGACGGCCAGCGGTTCGCCTTCCGGGGCTATCTCCCCGCCAAGACGGACGAACGCCGCTCCGCCATCCGCCTGCTCGAAAAAGACTCCGCTATCCGGCACGAGACGCAGATCCTCATCGAGACGCCTTACCGCAACGACGCCCTTCTGGGAGACCTCGTCTCGATCTGCCGCGGAACGACCCGGATCACCGTCGCCGCCGACATCACCCTTCCTTCCGCCTTTATCCGCACCAGGACGGCGGCGGAGTGGAAACAGAACCTGCCGGTCATCGGAAAACGGCCGTGCGTATTTCTTGTGCTGGCCTGATGAAGATCGCATTCACCACCCTCGGCTGCAAGCTGAATTTTGCAGAGACGTCCACCTACCGGCGGGCGCTGCTGGAAGCCGGCGCCGAAGCCGTCGGCTGGAATATTCCTGCGGACGCCTACCTGATCAATACCTGCGCCGTGACGGAGCATGCCGAGAAGAAATCCCGCAACCTCATCCAGCGGGCGCACCGGCTCGCGCCGGAGGCGGCCATCTATGTGACCGGCTGCTATGCGGAACTCCGGGGCGGCGAGATCGGCCTTCTGCCGGGCGTCCGGCGCGTTTTCGGGGCCGGGGAGAAAGGACGGATCGCAGGTGTGATCCGGGAAGATCTCGGACTCGGAAGCGGCGGAGACATCCCCGGCGACACGCTGCCGGCCTGGTCGTCCGGCGAACGGACCCGCTCGTTCCTGAAAGTGCAGGACGGGTGCGACAATTTCTGCGCGTACTGCACCGTGCCCTTCGCCCGCGGCCGGAGCCGGAACCTGCCGGTCTGCGCCCTGGTGCAGCAGGCCGCCGGGATTGCCTCCAGGGGCATCCGGGAAGTCGTCCTGACCGGGGTGAATACGGGCGATTTCGGCCGTTCGACGGGAGAGAACTTCTTATCGCTGCTGCAGGCGCTGGACAAGGTGGAAGGCATCGACCGTTACCGGATTTCGTCCATCGAGCCCAATCTCCTGACCGATGAGATCATCGACTGGATCGCCTCCGGGACCAAGGTACTGCCGCATTTCCACATCCCGCTCCAGTCGGGCAGCGACACGCTGCTCAGGCGGGTCGGGCGGCGCTACGACACGGCGCTTTTCGCCTCCCGGATCGACAAGGTCCGCTCTGCGATGGAGCACCCCGGCGGGCGGAAGGTATTCTTCGGAATCGACGTCATCGTCGGCCTGCCGGGCGAGACGGAGGAGCTGTTCGAAGAGACGTACCGGTTCCTTGCCGAGCGCATCCGTCCGGCTTTCTTGCACGTATTTCCCTACTCCCGCCGGCCCGGGACGCGGGCGGCACTCTGGCCCGACCAGGTGCAGGACCGCGTCAAGACGGAGCGGGTGGCCCGCCTGGAAGCCCTCTCGGACAAACTGCACGCGGAGTTCGTCGCCGCCAACAAGGGACTTCGCGCGCCCGTGCTGTGGGAGTCCACCGTGCGGGACGGAATGATGAGCGGCTTCACGGACAATTACATCAAAGTCACGCGGCCCTACGACCGCACGCTCGTGGGAACGATTACGGAGGAGACGATATGAATGCAAAACTGACTTTTCTCGGCACGGGAACCTCGCAGGGCGTGCCGATCATCGGATGCCGCTGCGCGGTCTGCACATCGGCGGACGAGAGGGACAAGCGCTTCCGGTCCAGCGCCCTCGTGGAGGCCGGCGGCCTGACGATCCTTATCGACGCGGGGCCCGATTTCCGGAGCCAGATGCTCCGCGCGGGAGTCGGCCACCTCGACGCCATCCTGCTGACGCACAATCACAAAGACCATACGGGCGGGCTCGACGACGTGCGTTCGCTCAACTACATCGACCGCAAAGCCGTGGAGATCTACTGCGAGCCCAAGGTCGAGGAGACGATCCGCCGCGAATATGCGTACGCCTTCGCTACGCCCAAGTATCCCGGCTCGCCGGAATGGAACATCCACCGCATCGGAGACGAGCCCTTCGAGGTCGTTTCCAATGACGGTTACTATCTGGAATGGGTGCACGACGTCGGATACCGGTACCATCCCGAGGAAGGGCCGGTGCCGCCGCCGCGCAGGGTGACGGTCATCCCGATCCGCGGATTCCATGACACGATGCCGGTGCTGGGATTCCGTTTCGGCGACATCGCCTATCTGACGGATATGAGTGCTCTGCCGGAAGAGGAATTCAAGAAACTGCAGGGACTGAAACACCTGACGCTCAATACGGTAGGATACAAGAAACACCATTCGCACTTCAGTCTGGACGAAGCGCTGGAACTCGCCCGGCGGATCGGGGCGGAGCACACCTGGCTCACCCATCTTTCCCACACCTTCCCCCCGCACGCCGCCTTCAGCGAAGATCTCCGCGCCCTCTGCGCCGAGCGCGGCATTACCTCCGACGTCCGGCCCGCCTACGACGGCCTCGTGCTGGAATGAACTATTTCCACGTACCGAACGGTACCTTCGATAAATAAGAGTTGTAATACCGCCTGTCACCGGTGACCTCCTCTCCGAGCCAGGAAGGCCGCTCGAAGGCCTCGTCCTCGCTCCCGAGCTCGATCTCGGCCATAATAAGTCCGGCATTTTCCCCGAGGAACTCATCCACCTCCCACACCCGTCCGTTCCCGGCCGGCACGATATGCCGCACCTTCCCGATCCGGCCGCTCTTGGTGAGCCGCATCAGGTCTTCGGCATCCTTCAGCGGGACTTCGATCTCCCATTCCGCCCGGCTCATCCCGTTCGTAGGGCCTTTAATGGTCAGGATACCCTTGTCGTCCAGAATCCGCACGCGCACGGTGTTTCCCCCGTCGTGGGCGATGTAGCCCTGCGAGATGCGATGGCTCTCCGTCACCTCGGAGCGGAACGCCTCGCTCCGCACCAGGAACTTCCGTTCCGTTTCCGTATGCATTGCATTGATACTCATAGTCTGTCAGATAGTTAAAACGAACCGTCCGCCACTGTAAAAGGGACCGTCACATCAGCCAGCGCGAGGCATCCCGTCCGGAGGCGAGCGCCTCGCGGATTTCCGTCGAGGAAATCGTCACCAGCGGGGCCCGCAGGAGTTCGATCCGGTAGGACGGATCCTCGCGGAGCAGCCGGGCCTTGAGCCGGCCACGGTGATATCCCTTGCGGGGAAATACGGTGACACCGAATTCCCGCAGGATGACTTCGTGCTCCCGCCAGCGGGGCATACTCTCCAGATTGTCGGCGCCGATCGCCAGCGTGAACCCGTTCGAGGGCTCGCGCTCCCGCAGGGCGCAAAGGGTGCGGACGGTGTAGTGCGGCGGCTCCATTCCGAGTTCGATGTCGTCCACCCGGACCTTCCCGCCCAGTTCCGGATGGCGGGCGACGGCTTCGCGGGCGGCCTGCAGGCGATCGGCCGCCGTCGCATTGCCGGACGCGTCCTTGAACGGATTCTGCGGGCTCACGATAAGATACACGCCGTCATACCGCTCCACAAGCAGTCGCAGGATGGCGAGATGCCCGATGTGAAGCGGATTGAACGATCCGGAATAGACGGCGATACGCATCGGTTACTCCGCCAGGAAGGCGGCCACCATCTCCTCACTCTCCCGGAAGGCCTTTTCGAGGTCGTCGTTGATGAGGATCCTGTCGAACTTCGGGGCATAGGTCATCTCCTCGGCGGCTTTGGCGACACGCTCTTCGATGGCCTCGGGAGTATCCGTCCCGCGGGCGACGAGACGCCTGCGCAGTTCCTCGACCGACGGGGCCTGGATGAAGACCGACAGCGCGGCGTCGCCGAAGTATTTCTTGAGGTTGACGCCGCCCTTGACGTCCACGTCGAAGGCGATGGCGTGACCCTTGGACCAGATGCGGTTGACTTCGCTCTTGAGGGTGCCGTAGAAGCGGTCCTCGTAGACTTCCTCGTATTCGACGAATTTGTCGTCCCGCACCAGGAGCCGGAAGATGTCCGCGCTGTAGAAGAGGTATTCCACCCCGTCTTTCTCCTCGCCCCTGGGCGGCCGGGAAGTGGCCGAGACGGAGAATTCCACATCGTCGCGTTTGCGGAGGATATTGCCCACGATGGTGCTTTTGCCGGATCCGGACGGCGCCGAGAAAATGAGAACTTTGCCTGCCATAGAAGTGAATGTTTCCACAAAGATAAAAAAAATCCCCGATATCTCCCCTCTTGCAAATCCGCCGGAAATAACTTATTTTTGTTAGAATCAAATTCAGAGAATATGAAAAAACCATTCCGACTCTTCCTGGTGGTGTTTGTGGTCCTCCTTTCCGCCATTTCCTGCAAGAAAGATAAAAAAGGCTCCCCTGATGTGTCGATTACCGTCGTCACGAAGTTGGTTCCCGACAGTGACATCTATGCCTATAAAGCCATCCTGGGGGCAACCGCAACGATCGAAAATGCGGCTGCGGGCAAGGGCGAAGCCTGGTTCCAGATCGCGACATCCGAAAGCCAGCTTCCGCTTGCACCCAAACAGGGCGTACAGGAGATTCCCGCGAAGGGCGGCGACTTCGGAATGACCGCATACGACCTCACACCGCTCTCGGATTACTGTTTCCGGGCGGGCGTGAGCATCGACGGCAAGACATCTTACGGCGAGACGCAGCATTTCACGACACGGCAGGCCGCCGTCCAATTCAACAGCATTACCTTCTCACATCTTACTCATAACATCATTACGGAGAACGACAATATCAGCGTCGCGCTCTCCGGGCAGGTAAGCATCAATGTTACCGTTCCCAGCGGCACGTTCATCCAGACACAGGCGAACGTCTGTTTCCTTCTCTCCGAGACGGAGGAGGGGCTTCTGACCAATCCGATCCGTGTGAGCGCCAATCCTGTTGCCGCGGGAGGCGGAATGTTCTCCGCCCAATATGACGGGCTCCGATGGGGGCTGGATTATCATTACAAAGCCGAGGTTACGCTTTATTTCGAATCGTTCATTTCTCCGGACGACAATACTTTCCATTCGCCGGAGGTAGCGGCCGTCGACCTGGGTCTCAGCGTCAAATGGGCCAATATGAACCTTGGCGCGCACGCTCCGCAGGAATATGGCGACTACTACGCCTGGGGTGAGACGCAGCCGAAAGGCACATACACGGAAGAATCCTATACCTATATGGGCAATCCGCTGAATCTGGCACCGGAAAATGACGCGGCCCACGTACAATGGGAGGGCGATTGGCGGATGCCGACCGTCGGGGAGTATCTGGAACTGCTCGAATACTGCGCCATCAAACACAGGACCTATCATGGTGTGAAAGGGATGGTTTTCACAAGCAAGAAGGCGGGACACACAGACAATTGGATCTTCCTCCCCGCTGCGGGCATCTGGTTCGGCCAGAGTGTCTCCGGACTGGACGAGGCCGGGAGCTATTGGACATCCAGCCCATACTCCGGCCCGGCCACGGCGTACAGCCTCGATTTCTGGGATCGTGATGAGGCCGGCTGCAATGGCAACGGCCGCCATCTGGGAAGGACCATCCGGGCCGTCCGTCCGTAAAAGATTCCGAAACAAGTTCGGAATGACGGAAGGACGAGAAATCTATTTGAAAATTCTTTAAAAATGATTATATTTGCGTCGCTTGAAAACGTGAAACACGTAAATTAATTATATTTTTGTTATGGTATCTTACAAAGAACTGGGCCTTGTGAACACCCGTGAAATGTTTGCCAAGGCCGTCGCAGGCGGTTACGCCATCCCTGCATTCAACTTCAACAATATGGAGCAGCTCCAGGCCATCATCCAGGCCAGCGCCGAGACCAAGTCTCCCGTGATTCTCCAGGTCTCCAAGGGTGCTCGCAACTATGCGAACCAGACGCTTCTCCGCTATATGGCCGAGGGTGCCGTCGAGTACGCCAAGGAACTGGGCTGGGAGCATCCCCAGATCGTTCTCCATCTGGACCACGGCGACAGCTTCGAGCTTTGCAAGAGCTGCGTGGATATGGGCTTCTCCTCTGTGATGATTGACGCTTCTTCCCTCCCTTATGAGGAGAACATCGCTCTCACCAAGAAGGTCGTCGATTATGCGCATCAGTACGATGTGACCGTCGAGGCCGAGCTCGGCGTGCTGGCCGGTGTCGAGGATGAGGTTGCCTCCGAGGTCTCCCATTACACCAAGCCCGAGGAAGTGATTGACTTCGCCACCCGTACCGGTTGCGATTCCCTCGCCATTTCCATCGGAACGAGCCACGGTGCCTACAAGTTCAAACCCGAGCAGTGCACCCGCGACCCCAAGACCGGCCGCCTCGTCCCTCCGCCGCTCGCTTTCAACGTGCTGCACGAGATCGAGAAGAAGCTGCCCGGCTTCCCGATCGTCCTCCACGGCTCCTCCTCCGTCCCGCAGGAGTATGTCGACATCATCAACGCCAACGGCGGCAAACTGCCCGACGCGGTGGGTATCCCCGAGGAGCAGCTCCGCGAGGCCTCCAAGAGCGCCGTCTGCAAGATCAACATCGACAGCGACAGCCGTCTGGCGATGACCGCCGCCGTCCGCAAGGTCTTCACCGAGAAGCCCGGCGAGTTTGACCCGCGCAAATACCTCGGCCCCGCCCGCGACGAGATGAAGAAGCTTTATATGCACAAGATCGTCAACGTGCTCGGCTCCGACGGCAAAGCCCTCTAATCCTTAAAATATATTCCAATCATGGCACAGATCAATTTAGCCAATTACGGTATTACCGGCGTCAAGGAGATTCTTTACAATCCCACTTACGAGGTCCTCTACAATGAGGAGACCAAGCCCGGCCTCGAAGGCTACGACAAAGGCCAGGTCACGGAACTCGGCGCCATCAACGTGATGACCGGCATCTACACCGGCCGTTCGCCCAAGGACAAATACATCGTCTACGACAAGACCACCAAGGAAGGCGCCCCCGGCGAAATCTGGTGGGACACCGAAGGCTACCACAACGACAACCACAAGATGTCGGAAAAGACCTGGAAGGTCGTCAAGAAACTCGCCCAGAAGCAGCTCAGCGGCAAGCGCCTCTTCGTAGTGGACGGTTTCTGCGGCACCCACGCCGACACCCGGATGAAGGTCCGCTTCATTATGGAAGTCGCCTGGCAGGCCCACTTCGTCACCAATATGTTCATCCGTCCGAAGAACCAGAAGGAATTCGACCAGGAACCCGATTTCGTCGTCTACTGCGCCGCCAAGGCCAAGGTCGAGAACTACAAGGAGCTCGGCCTCCGCAGCGAAACCTGCGTCGCTTTCAATGTCACCTCCCGTGAGCAGGTCATCCTCAACACCTGGTACGGCGGCGAGATGAAGAAGGGTATGTTCTCGATGATGAACTACTACCTTCCTCTGAAGGGCATCGCCGCGATGCACTGCTCCGCCAACACCGACATGAACGGCGAGAACACCGCCATCTTCTTCGGCCTCTCCGGCACCGGCAAGACCACC
>ONSU01000030.1 GCA_900320545.1 uncultured Bacteroidales bacterium
ACCCCGAACCCTAATTCGATCGAAGCTTTCTGATCCTCCGTGTACAGCGTGCTGGGATAGCAGCGTTCGAAAGCGTAATCCCCGATGGAGACAGACTTCTTGATCATGCACAATTCCAGGCTCTTGCATCCGGAGAACGCCCGCTTGCCGATGGTCGTCACGTTGGCCGGGATATCCACCCGGTCCAGCTTGCCGCACTCGCAGAAGGCCCGATTCGGAATCTCTGTCAGCGCCGTTCCGTTGAATGATAATTCCGTCATCCTCTCGCATCCGGCGAAGGCGAAGTCTCCCATCGTCTTCAGATTCTTCGGAAGCGCGACGCCAGCCAGATGGCTGCAGTAGAGGAACGCGCCCTTGCCGATGCTGGTGACGCCGTTTGGCAGATCGCAGACCCGCATCTGTGCGCAGCCGTTGAAAGCGCCATCACCAATGGTCCTGAGAGACCCGGGAAGGGTGACGTCCTTCGCCTGTCCGCAGGCTTCGAAGGCGTAGTCGCCGATCTCGGATACGCCTCCGGATACTTTCACCTTCTTGATCCATACGTTCCCCCGGAAGCAATTGTCACCGATCCGGCGATAGCGGCACCGCTCCTGGCGGCAACCACGACACTCCGGGCCTGATCCAGATAGGCGGGCGTCTTGAAGGCGATGACGGAACAAAGGTTCGCAAATGACAGTCCGCCGCTTACCGTTCCGCCGGAAACTTCTCCGCCGGCGAGCGCCAGGGCCGCGCCATTGGCAAAAGAGCCCGGAGTCGCCGTCTGCGAGGAGGGGAGGGTTGTCGTGATGGTCTGTCCGGATATGCGGGCGTTTCCGTCGGCGGGATAAATCGCGTAAATGCTTTCCGCCCCTTCGTGCACTTCACCGGAGAAGAAAGAACGGGTGGGATCGTCATCGATCGTGCCGGCAAAGGTGTGGCCGCTGCAGCCACTCAGATTGTCGAACACGGTGATGTCGTCCCCCTCGCACCAGAGAACGGAACTTCCTTCCGTATCGGCGAGGACCGTCCGGGTCGCGGCCCTGGATGCGGGGATCTCGAGACGGATGAGTTTTTCCTGAGGAATTTCGTTGAATTGCGGCTCTTTCGCGCAGGCGGCCGTCAGGATGAGTACCGCCGTGAAATACATCTTTTTCATAGCTTTACTCCATTTCTTCGTAATCGTCATTGTAATTGTATCCGTCGGTCGTGCCGGATACGGTACAGAAAGATTCTGTTTCCAGAGAGAGGATTTCCCACGTCGGGCGGGAGTACCTTCTAAGGTATTGTAACAATTTCATTTTTTCCAACTTTTACACTACTGGGGTGCAAAGATAGGAAAAAATTTCATAATTGTTACAAAATTACTACAAAAATGTAACAGTGCCCTAGTCCGGAATGTCTCTTACGCACCGGATGCGGTAGCAGTTGCCGGCGATACCGATGGTGATGCGCTGGTTGTTGCCCTGGACGTCCCAGGAGTGCTTGGTCTTTTCGGTGCTGCTCCCGGTGGAGGCGAAGTCGTAGCCGTTGCCGTATTTATAGCAGCAGTTGACATAGGAGCTCACCATCGTCTGGGGGCAGTTGGCCCACCAGTTCTTGGACGTGTAGCTGAACATGACGGCCGCCTCGCGGATATTCGGGACGCGGTAGCCCTCGGGGCAGGGAGAGCGCCCTTCGATGAGCATCTGGTGGAGATAGTCATAGTTGACCGGGCCGTTTTCCGATCCGGTGTAATCTTTCATCAGGATGTACGGGCCGGTTTCGAAGCGTTTCCAGAGCCGGGAACTCTGGCTGAACTCGTTGTCCGGCTCCAGTTCGAAGGAGGAGTAGTAACGGAGCGACTTCTCGTTGATGTTGCGGCAGTCGAAGGTATAGACCGTATTGGAGTTGATCGTGCCGGACTGCGGGCTGGCGATTACCAGCGGTGTAGGAATCGCGTCGACGTCGGCGATGACCGATGCGGCCGTCGCGGGATCGAGCTCGACCTCGTCCCGGCCGAGATTCCGGATGCAGCGGGTCGTGAAGCGGCCCTGCTTGTGGGAATTGTCCCAGTAAACGTCCATGTGGTAATAGCCGGCACCCATATTCGGACCCTCCTCGCAGCGCAGCATATCGGGAAGATTTTTGCCGACGGTCGAGTTCCGGTTGATGGTGCTGGAGATGTAATGGACCCGCCACCGGTCGACATTCGGGAAATACGGATCGTCGGCGGGGAAGCGTCCGGAGCGGCTGGCCCAGGACTGGGAATAGGTCATCGCCTCTTCCGAGAGACCCTGTCCGCCGAGGAACATATCCATGATCTGCTCACTGGAAGCCATATACCAGCGGACTTCCTCGGCGTCGATCATGCCGTTGCCGTTATTGTCGCGGTTGCGCATCATACAGGACCAGCGCATCGTGGCGTCCGACGGATCGTCCGGATCGTCTTTGAGGAAGACGTAATTGGCATCGTTCTCGGCCTCATAGTCCAGGTGGTCGGACCACGGGATATTGTTCTGGAAAGTGCCCCCCTGAAGAAGCTGCCAGTTGGAAACCGTGTTGTAGCGGCCGTTGAATTTGCTGTTGACGGGGAGGGAGATGTAATTGGGAATTTCGTTGGCGAAACTGGTGTAATTGCTTCCGCGGCGGTATGCATGCTCGTTCTGGCTGTAGAACCAGACGATGCCTTCGGTCTCGTCGATCGTCTCCGTTCCCCAGCCCTCGCTGTTCTCTTCCAGGGAGCGGGTGAGGTTGTAAGGGGTCTGGATGGACCGCTGGCGGATGGTGATCACCGATCCCGTCGCGGTACTGGCCTGGTCGAGACTGAAGTTGCTGTCGCACAGGAGGAACATCATCCGGTTGGGCTGGTTGCAGAAGGTCTTCCAGAAGTCCTTGGGCGTGTTGGCCGGATTGATGGGATCGGCCTGATAATAGAATTCGTCCACGAAGGCCGTTACGTAGATGCGGTGACGGCAGGCATTACCCCTTGCGATGGCATCCTTCTCCTCTGCCGTGAGGTCGGTACGCGAATTGAGTCCGCCGCCGGTGACGCCGTGCTCCATGTCCGCGTCGATGAACGACCAGTCGTACCACTGCTGGTCATATTCGTCCCGGAAGTCGTTCGGATCCCCGGCCAGGTAGAGGTTTTTCTGCTCCCGCAGATACTGGGTGAACTGCACGACATTCATCAGGCGGGGAGAGTCGTCGCCGGGGTAGGGGTGATTGTTGTGCCGGTAGGGGTATTTCCCGTAGCGGAGAGAGTCGGCCGTCGCGGTATTGTCGATGTTGTTGACCATGAAGTGGACCCACTTGTAGTCGTAGCCGGTGGGAATGTCGGCGTCGCCCACGCGCGGCGGAATGCCTTCCTTGCCGTAAGGGGTCTTGACATACCAGAAGCAGTGGTCGGGATCGATGTGGTCGGCGTCGAAGTTGAAGACCCGCTGGCCGTAATGGGAGTCAAAGGTGAAGGTGGATTCCTTGGCGACGTTGACGGATCCCCAGGCGCCGGGATTGAGTTCCTGTACCATCGACGCTCCGTACTGGGAGCTTTCGACCTCGAGGAGGATCTTGTCTACGCCCTTGACCGTGACGGTGTAGGTGTAGTAGTTGTTGCGGAGGATGTCGTAATTGTTCTGGTCGGAGCCGAAGTCCCCGAGATGGATAACGTAGGTGACATCGGCGCAGAGCGTCTGGTCCTTGGCCTCGGAGGCGACCAGTACGTCCATGTTCAGCACGCCCTTGATGATGACATAGGTCCCCATTTCCGGAGCGTACTGCCACATGTCGCCGGACTTGACCGAATAGGTGCCGTCCGCGTTTTTCTTGCGCATTTCCCGCATCTGGCAGCGCTCGGCGGCCGTCGAGCCGGGGACGGTGCCGTTCTTGTTGGCGCTCTCGCGGTTCTCCATCATATAGAAGGTGAAGCCATAGACGGGATCGGTCTCCGCATTCTCGGTGGTCTCGGCCGGGACGGGAATGGAGTCGAAATACCCTTCCGCTTCGGCGGCGTCCGTATCCCTCGCGGCGGAGGCGTCGGCGAAGACCGTGCAGCCCTTGGGCATATTGACGACCTGCCAGGATTCGGGCGTGAAGTGCGTCATCTGCCGGTAGGTTTCGTCTCCGTCAAAGGTGGCGTTGCCTTCGGCCACCTGGATCTTGAACTGAATCTTGGCGTCCATCCGCTCCAGGGGGAGATACCAGTCTTCCGTCCATGCGCTTCCGTCGTACCACTGCACGGCTTCCTTTCCGCCGACGATCTTGACGGGAGACTTGACGCCGGTCATCGGGAAGTACCCGTTGCGCTGGAGCGTCGGTTGCTGCATGTGGGCTGTCAGTGCCTTGAGGGCGGATTCGGTGCGGATGAGGTTGAGACTTTCCGGGGAAATGTTGATCATGTCGCCGTCGATGTTGACGACGGCGTAAATCTTTCCGGTCGCCGAAGGAGCCTTGATGCGGAGCCCGCCGTGGGTCCATTTGCTGTCGTCCGGATTGTCGACCGTGTAGGCGCCGTATTTGTCGCTGCGGTCGGTCGTATTGGTACGCCACCAGCCGTCGAACTGCCCGGCGAGAATGTCGGTCTGGCTGCCGAGGTTGCGGTCGTCGAAGAAGTGGGCGTAGAGGCGTTTGCTGCCGTCCTCGCTGAAGATGAAAAGGAAGAGATTCTTGACGCGGGATTCGCCGATGATGCCCGTGTCGCTCCGGGTCGACAGATCGACGGCACCGAAGGAGGAGGCACCGAAAGGAATGGTGACCCAGGTGTCCTCTCCGACGGTATACTCGGACGGCTCCTCTTCCCGGGCGCATCCGGAGAGCGTCAGGAGAGAAGAAAGGAGCAATATATACAGGAATCTCTTCGTCATAGTCGTTTATTCAAATTCAATCGTTCCTTCCCGGGGTACCCACGGAATGACCTTGAAGGATATGATGCCGCCGTCGCTCTGGACGGACGCAAAGATATTCACCTTGATGTAATCGTTGCGGCTCAGTTCCTCCAGATTCTCGGGCTGATGGGTGACGGGATCGATGATCTGTAGGGGAATCACCTTCATGGCCGCTGCGGGAGTGCCGCTGTCACAGGCGTAGAGCGCCCACATGTCGTTGGTCGTATTTTTACCGCTGCTGGCGTGCCCGTAGCCGTCGCAATAGAGGTAGCAGGGTGCGCCGGAAGATACGCCGTTCTGGAAGGCGACGCCCTTGATGGTGCCGTTGACGAAATTCACGGGCATATAATAGGAGTACCCGATCATCGTCGTCGTCAGCTTGACGTTGTTGTCGTTGGTGACGATACTCTTGTCCCAATACTGCCCCGTGGCCTCATTGAGAATAAAATACTGTCCGTCTCCCGCCCGTTCAAGAGTCCAGATGAAGGGGTCGTAGTCCCCGTCCAGCCGGAGATCGGTCAGCGTCCCGCCGTCCGTGCGGGTCAAAGCCAGCGTGGTAGGGTCTACGAGAAGGGTGGTCGTACGGGTTCCGCCAAGGATATTCTTGTCCAGCCAGGTCTTGACGCCCCCTTGCTGCATGTAATTTTCGCTCTTGACGAAGCGGTTGTTCTGGGTCAGGCTCTCGTTCAGCGTGTTGTCATAGAGGAATCCGCGGGAAGAGTTCAGCGATTTGAACAGGTATTTGTAGTGCCCGGCGATCCAGGAGGATTTGAGGGCCTCCGCGGTAAAGATCGGGGTGCCGTCCGTAAGGGTGATTTCATCGCTGTTGATGCCGGCGTATTCCACATCGACCTTGTACTTGTACATGTCCTCGCCACGGCGGCTTTCGAGGATGTAGGCGTCGTAGATGACACGGTTCTCCTCCGTGGGGATAAGGAGCCCGTCGCCGGGATAGGCGTGGATGGCGGCAGCGGCGTCAAGTTGCGGGGTGCCGATGCCGTCGGCGAAGTCGGTGAAGCGGCTGCCGTCGCCGAAGTCGAACAGGTAAGTCTGCTTCTGGGAGAATGGCGTCTCGAAGGAGAAAGTATTGAGCGTCAGGTCCTCAATGGGACTCTCGTTGTTGAGCGTCAGGCGGATGCGGGAATAGGTGCGCACCAGTTCGCCGTCGACATGACAGGTGCCGGAGAGCACGAGGAAATCCTTGACGAGCGAGAGCGGCTGCGGGCGCTGCTCGCAGACATATTGCTCATCGGAAGATCCGCTGTAAGTGCCGTCCGCCTTGACGGTGCGGATGTCATATTTGAACAGGGGGGCGTAGGCGGGATTGTCGGCCGTGAAGTCCGGAAGCCCCTCCGTCAGGTGGCTGTTGAATGCGGTGATGACGCCGTCGACGAGGGTGGTGAATGCCGTCCCGTTGTCCTGCAGGCCGGCGTAGGTCCGGACACCGCTTTCGGAAGTGACGGGGCCCGTGGCGGAATGATTGGCCACGGCGAGGAGACGGTATTCGCCCGAGCGGAGTTTCTCGATGGAGGACGCGGCGTCGCCGTGCTGAGGATAAAGGTAACTGAAGTGCGCCACGGCCGCTACGGTATATTGCGTATTGGCGGGCAGGAGTGTGCCGTCGGCAGAGCAGAAGCCATTTTCCCTGCCGGTGATGTCGCAATAGTCGTTAAGGGTGCCGTTGTCGAGATAGAAGTCGCGGTAGGCCACCATCGTGTTGTCGTGGCTCCGGATCAGGAAGAGGGTCAGCCGGTAGAAGGACTGTCCGTCCACCAGCAGTTCCCAGCGTTTCCAGCCGGTCGTGTCGGCAGGGGAGACGGCGCCGTCTGCATAGCCGGCCTTCGTGCCGGCGGTCATCATCGGGATGCGGACCGAGAAAGTCAGGTCCGCCGGAGCCCCGTCATTCCGGGGCTTGTCCCCGGAATCACCCTTCCCGCAGCCGGCGAACATCACGGCGGCAGCCCAAATCGTAAGCAGTATGCAGACTTTTCTCATCGTTCGCTAGAAATTAATGGAATAGGAGGACTCCAGTTCGTTCCACGGCTTGATGGTGATGAAGAGTTCGACGTCCAGTTTGCTGATAATGATATTAAAGGTGTAGCGGTAGCCGGGCTCCAGGACCGTTCCTTCCGGGAGGGCCACCTTGAAGGTGTAGCCGAGACTGTTACGGGTCGTGAAGCAGATCGAAGTACCTTCTCCGACGGTCTGCGGGATCATCAGGACGAAGCCGTCGTTGCCCGTGTAGAATTCGCCCGCCGTGACCGTGCTCGTGGCGTCGGACGCCTGGTAGGCCACGGCCCGGCTCTCAGGGGTGGAGGAGAATGCCAGTCCGGGAGTGGTGGCCCACTGGTACATCTTCTTGCCCTCGAGCGGGGCGGAAATGCCATACCACTGGATTCTCTCGACGCCGCTTTCCGTGCCGTCGCCGAAGACCAGCAGGCCGTAATCCACAAATTCGCCCTCCGCCTCGTTCTCCAGCCAGACGCCCGTCAGGTAATCCGTCGAGGGAAAGTCCTCCTTGAACCGGAAAGTGAATTTGACGGCGGAAAGCATATGCTTCATCCTTAACTGGACGTGCTGTTGCAGGTCGGCAAGGGTCGAAAGCGTCATTTTCTGATAGCCGGCCAGCATGTCGTCCTGCTGGGTGCTTGTACGATAATCGGCGATGAAGGTGCTGGCGCTCGTGTTCTCGCGGAGCTCCACGCCCGCGGGGTAGTAGGCGCGGAAGCGGTAAGTTTCGCCGGGACGCCAATAGACTTCGCCCGCCCTTTCGCCCTGGTCCTCGACGATGACCGTGTTCCATTTCTGGCGGTCGGATTCCTCGTCCGTGTCCGGGTTGAATTCGTGGCCGCCCTCACGGTCGAACCAACGGAGCTGGACACCCTGGAACACGTCGTTGGTCGTGCGTCCCGATGCGTCAGTCATGGCGGCCCAGAGGCCGATGGCTTTCCCCAGACCTCCGTCCGCGACGGGGGTGCAGGCGTGGATCAGGTCGTCATCGCTGCTGATGAGCGCCTTGCTCACGGCGGCCTCCTGCTCCACTTCGAAGCGGATGGGGCGCCGCACGTCGGCATCCGTGCTCCGCCTGTCGCAGGACAGGCTCAGCAGGGCACAGGCAGCCGCAAGGCAGTATGCTGATACTTTTGTCATAGTTCTACATCGATGCTTCCGTGATCGAGCCAGGGGTCGACCGAGGGGTCTACGAAAATCTTGAAGAGGTTGATGGTGAACCGGTAAGTGTATCGGTAGCCCATCTTCCACCGGTCGATGTCGATGTAATTGTCATCGGCATCCTTGTATTGATAATAACTGTCGCCGTTGCCGGTCACGAGGTCGATGGTATCGGTGGACACCGTCGTGCGTCCGCCCGTCGTGCGGGAGTAACTCACTTCGATCTTGACGTGATTGCCGGTCGTAGCGTGGTCCAGATCCTGCGGAATCAGCAGGAGGGCGTTCGGGGCGGTGTAGTCCGTCGCCGTCAGCTGGATGCCTGCGGTTGCGGCTCCCGTATTGCGATAGGCATAATAGGAAGTCTCACCCGCGTCCGCATCCGCCGTCCAGCCGGGCGTGCCTCCGCCGAGGTTCTGCGTGAAGGTCGCTTTGTCCCAGGCCTGCACGACCCGGATGCTCTGCAGCCGGACCGTCTGGAGGGCGTTCTCGTCCACATTCGCGCGGATCTTGAACACGATCGAGGTGAGAGCGTGGGAGAAATTCAGGTCGACGCCCTGATACGGATTCACCGAGGTGTCGTCGTAAGGAACTCCCGGTTCGGGAGTATATTGGGCCCGCTGCCGGTCTTTGTGGATGTCGGTCAGGAGCAGGTCGTACTGTGATCCCGCCGTCCGGGGGCGGAATCCCGAGAAGGTGAATCCGTCCGTCCAGTTGTGGGAAAGGGCGGTCATATCCTCCTGCGCTACCGAAGGTGAATACGCCTGGAACGACAGGTAGGACCGTCCTGCCGAAGCCGGCAGCCAGTAATAGGGTTCCAGCGGCTTCCAGCCTGCTACCGTCGCATCGTACGCACATTCCAGATTCTGCATGTAATAGCGTTCCTTCATGGCGGCCGTCAGTTCGCTGAACGGCCTGTCCTGGTCGAGGGCGTACACCGAGAAGTGCTCCCGGGTGTCGTAGTTCTGCCCGATCTCCTGATTGGCCGCACCCGGATCCGTCCGCGTGGCGGGGGAGACGACGGGAATGTTGAAATACACGGGCTCCCGCCGCTCCTGCTGCGGAGCGGGTACGACTTTGGTGCAGCCCGCGAGGACCGCCACCAGCGCCATTATGCAGATTCTCCCTTTCACAACGTAGTCAGCGTGCAGGTTTCTACGCTAAACATCAGATCGACATAGTAACTCCTTCCCGGGATGAAATTCTTTTCCACGGGTTCCGTGGAGACGGTCCAGTGCGAAGGGATTCCGTTGGTGTCCGTATAGTCGATCTCGGCCTCGAAGCGGGTCGAGATCCGCTGCGGGATCAGCGGATGATTCCCGCTGATGACCGTCGGCTCTCCTTCCAGCAGGAACGACCCTTCCGCAAGCGTCACGGGACCGGGGTTGCCGGAGAGTGTCCACTTGGGGGAGGGCAGCGACTGGAAATCGCCCCTTGTCACCAGCGTCAGGGCCCTGAGAGCCTTGACTTCGACTTTTTCCACCGGGAAGGCGTCGGTGCGCAGGCGGAAATCCACCCGGCACAGCGCCGGGTAAAAGGTCAGAGGAATGACTCCGTCACGCCCCTTGGAGGCATCGGGGACCGGATCGCTGTAAAGCAGATCCTCCGCGATCGCCTCCGCGTCTATTCCCTCGAACTCGACACCCCGCTCCGGACTGATGGCGGAAGCCGTCCCGTAAGGGGCGTAGGCAAGGACGAAGACCTTTCTGTCTCTGGCCGGCCAGAGGAGCGTCTTTTCGGGGAGCCACTTCCCGCCGTCCCGTATGATCCGGGCGTCATCCAGAAGGAGCGTCCCTTCAGCGGGCCCGCTCCCCTCGGGACAGGCCCAGGCCCGGACACCGAAGGTTTCCAGGTTGCGGCAGGGGTCGAACGTCATTTCGAGATCGGGGTCATACAGGTCTCTGCGATCGATGCATCCATACAGGGAGAGTGCCGCCGCAAAAAGCATTGCGGCGCCTCTGCGGCGGACTCCCGGTATGTTGCGTAGCGTCATTTATGAAAAAGACTTAGTTCTGGTAAGGAAGGTCGATGTTGATGTCGGAAACCTCGACGAAGGCCTCGACCTTGGGATCGAAGATGATCTCGTCCAGCTTGAAGACCAGGGTGTAGAGGTACTTGTGGTTGATGAGCCAGTAGTTGACATCGTAGTCTTCCGTGGTGCCGTTGTACTTCTTGGCCTGGGCGCCGGCGAGCGAAACCTGGGTCGTGAGGTCGGTGTAGCTGTGCTCGGTACCGTTCAGGGTGAACTTGTAGTTGTAGGTGACCTTGACGGTAACCTCGTTGGCGCTGTGGGCGAGGGCCTGCGGCATCGGAAGCATCAGCTTGCCATAGTCTCCGAAGGTCTTGGCGGCAGCGGCGTCGGCGGTGGTGACATCGGTCGAGCCGGTGAAAACGGTGTAGGTCGTCTCGTCGGCGGCGGGGACCCAGTACGGGGAGGCGGTCACGGCGTTGTCCTTGTTGAAGGTGATGCTGCCGGCGGCGGCGTTCGTATAGTCGTTGGTGGCGTCGCCCTTGCGGTTCTCATGGAACTCACCCTTGTAATTGGCGTTCAGCACTTCGATCTTGGTGACCGTGAACTCGTGCTTTGCGGTCGCGGTGGCGGGAGCATAGTCCTCGGCGGTAACGACGCGGAACTGCACGGCGCTCAGAGCGTGACGGAAGGTCAGGTTGACACCTTCGTGGGTGAAGGCGCTGTCGTCATCGTCGTCATACGGCATCCCGTTGGTCGGCGTGTACATGCTGCGCTGCTGATAGAAGTTGAAGTCGCTGTAGAGGACGTCGACCTGCTGATCCATATTCGTCGAGGCGACGAAGTTGGAGATCGTGAGACCCGTGGTCCAGGCGTTCGCGACGGTGCCGGCATACGGAGTCAGCACGGACGGGGAGATGGCGTGGAACGTAAGGTAACCGGCCTTGGGCCAGAGATAGGCGGTCGTCGGCTTCCAGTAGTCGGCGGGAGCGGTGCCGGCATGCTCGCACTCGACACCGGCTGCGGGGAAGAAATTCTCGCTCGGGGCCGTCGTCGCGTCCTCGGTGTAGGCGGCGAAAGCGGTGAATTTCTCATAGGTGGAACCCTCACCCGTGTAGGTGGCGTTCTGCTCGCCGTAGAACTCGGCCTTGGTCGAGGTCCGCTGCGAAATCGGAGCGAAGGAGATGGCGCTGTCGTCGGTGGCGACATGCTTCTCGTTCTTGGTGCAGCCTGCAAGCGCTACGCAAACAAGGGCTGCCATAATAAGTGTTTTTTTCATAATTGATAAAAACTTGGGTTAAACATATATTTTTTAAATAACAATATCACTTTCAATGTCACCCCAGTCCTCCACGCCGGGGTCCATGCCGCCTCCGCCCGGAGCCGGCGGCGGTTCGGGAATCTCGATTTCCCGGTCGATGATAAGCCACTGGTGCTCCAGGGCGTCGGTTGTAAGCCAGATTTCATCCATCGGGATGGTTACTTCAAAACGTTTACCATAGGTCGTGACGACCTCGAAGGAAACGCGGAGGTCGCTGGAGGTGCCCTCCAGACGCCCGAAGGTGCCGAAGGTGGCGTAAATGCAGGCGTGGTCTTCCGTGTCCGCGAGCCGGCCGCGCGTCATCCCGAAAGCGAGGGTCGCCTCTCCCTCTTCTCCGAGGGAGCGGTCGTGAAGACGGACGTCGGCCGCGACGCCGTTCAGGTACGAGGTGGCGGACGACAGCCACTGGCTGCCTTTGACGCCGATCTGGAGGTAATAGGATTTGACGACGCTCTCCGCCAGGAGGAACGGGTCGCCGTTTTCGTTGCGGAGCGTATCCACCTTGTCGTGCCGCTTGATGACGATGTCCCGCCGGTCGGCCACGAAGAGGTGGTCGGCGTCGTAGCGGACGGATTCGTCGCCGCTCCGGTTGCGGGTGTAGATCTCGCGGGTGGAGGCGTCCGTCTCGAAGAATTTCCTTTCTTTGCTGACGACGGTGGTTTCCGTGCCGAAATTCCAGGCGTAGAGATGATAGGAGCCCGGATCGACGATCAGGTAGCCGTCGTAATAGTGTCCGCGTTCGTCGTCGCCCTGATGGCGGAGGTATCGCTCCGTGACAAAGTCCCCGCTTGAGGCGTCATAAAGCGCGACGCGGAAGATTTCCGGCCTCATGTAGTCGGGATGGCGGAAATCCGGATTGTAATAGCCCTCGGTCACGTTGAGGAGATGCTCGTTGATGTAGATGCGGACGTAACTCACGTTGTTCATATCCGTGAGCGGACGGAAGTCGCAGCCCGCCGCCACCCATCCGAGCAGCGCCGCCAGAACGATATGCATCACATTCCGTCTCATTTCTTCCTGTATCTGATGACGATGGGACGGACGAAACTGACGGCCACGTTGGTGGGTCCGAAGTAGTGCAGGACGCCGGTATTTTCCGGATCGCGCCAGAGGAACTGCCAGTCTTCCGAAGGGATGTAGTGCTGGTAGGGGATCTGCGCGTAACCCGCGCTGATGGAGAATTCCATATTCCAGTGGCGGGTGATGGGAAGGCTGTAGCCGTAGGTGAGGCCGACGCTGAAGACGTTGGCGCACTGGTACATCCCGATGGTGCGGAGCACCTGGATGTCGGTCTTGCCCCAGAATCCGTAGACGCCGATGAAATGGCCGGTCAGCACGTCCCGGAGCATCCGGTTTTCGCTTTCGGGCCGGGGACGGGGCGCCACCCACCAGCGGAATTCGCCGCCAAGGGTGAGGTATTGGAGGCAGTATTTGAGTTCCTTTTTGGTGTGCCACCAGGGGAAGTAGTGCTGCCAGGCGATGGAGAAACGCTTCCCGACCGGCACCTCGACCGAATAGTTGAAGGCCGTGACGGCATCGTAGAGCGCATTGGTCTTGAGGGCGAAGATGGTCCGTTTAGTCCATTCCGGGTCTTCGGGGAGGGCGGCGGGAACTTGTTCTTCGGGCTGCTGCTGCGGTTCGGCGATTTCCGGCATCCACGAGGACGCGAGCGAGGCGACCGGCCCGGGTACATCGGATTCGATGGTCTGCTCCGGGGCCCACCGGATGGTGAAGACAGAGTTGCGGAGCGGCCCCATCAGGGTGTCGATCAGATAGCGGTAGGTCTTGCCGCCGTCCAGATTCTTGAGGGCGCTCTTGCGCGCCTCGTCGCTCATCTCTCCGGTCAGGATGTCGAGCACCTCTTCCCGGTTGCTCCGGCGGTAGGAGGTCCGGACGGACTGGCGGAGTCCCGGCCAGTTTTCCTGTTTCTCGACGATATTGATCTGCCCGGGCGCCTGCGTGCAGTGGGCGAGGATGTAGTCGCGGGTGGCCTCCGCCCTTTTGCGGGAAAGCATGGCGTTAAACCGTGCGGGTCCTTCGGGGGAGGAATAGGCGTAAACGGTAAGGGTGTCGATCCGGACGCCATCCCGTTTGAGGAGGCCGCGGAGCATCGCGGTTTCGGTCGGGTTCCAGAGGTAGGATTCGTCGACGACGGCCTGATTGCAACGGAAGTAGAAAGTGAATTCGTCGGTCCTTTCGGTCTCGGTCAGAAGGCTGCGGTGCTCGCCGGTCAGGTTCTGGTTTTCCTCTTCTCCGAACGGAGAATAACTGTATCGGGGCGGTTGGTAATCCATCGTCTGTCCTGATACAGTGACACTTAGCAGGCAAAGTAGCCAAGTCACCCGAATCCTTCTATCTACTTGCAATCTCATTAGCCCACAAATTTAGCAAATAATTTTATTATTTGCAACTCGGACTTACGAACAGCAAACACTCCCAAGCCCCGCCAGGAGGCACAAATTCTTTTATCCCGTTGAAATGCAAGCGTTTTTGATGAAAAATGTAATTTGAACATAGAAAATGAGAATACACCCCTCGCGTTAACGCGCCCACAGGCGGTCATGGTTATCACGCGCTACTCGCTTCTCATTAATAAATCAAAGCATCGTGCGATCCGCCCCTCAGTGAGTGAAACGGATAATCGGCACCTCCAAACATGAAAAAACAGCGATCATCGATCGCTGTTTTCGTTTGGAGGTGCCAAGCGGAATCGAACCGCTGTCCCAGGTTTTGCAGACCTGTGCCTAACCGCTCGGCCATAGCACCATTGGGAATGCAAAGATACGGCGCGCATTCGAAAAATCCAAATATTTCCGTTAAATCGTCATTAAAATCGACTTCTTCCGGAAATATTTGCTAACTTGCAGAAAAATCAGCGCACGGTTATTATGAATGATTATCTGTCGATCTTAACGCATTTCGCCCTTGAGGGATCAGTAAAGGAAGTGAAGCCGCTCGGGAACGGGCTCATCAACGATACGCTTCTCGTGCGGACGGACGGTCCGGACGATTATGTGCTTCAGCGGATCAACAATGCGATTTTCCGGGACGTGGAACTTCTGCAGCACAATATCGACTGCGTGACGCGCCACATCCGCGGCAAACTTGTCGCGGCGGGGGAGAGCGACATCGACCGAAAAGTGCTTCGCTTCCTGCCGTGCAGGGAGACCGGCAAGTCCTACTGGAGCGACGGAGAGGCATTCTGGCGGGTCAGCGTCTTTATCCGGGACGCCTTTACCTACGAACTGGTCAATCCGGAGTATTCCCGCTTTGCCGGTCAGGGCTTCGGCCGCTTCGAGGCGATGCTCGCCGACATCCCGGACACGCTGGGGGAGACCATTCCCGATTTCCACAATATGGAACTCCGGGCCCGGCAGCTGCGGCTCGCCGTGGCAAGGGACAAGGTCGGAAGGATGAGCGATCCGGAAGTGCTGTCCATCGTTCGGGAAATGCTTGACAATGAATCGGATATGTGCAAGGCGGAGCAGCTTCATCGCGAAGGGCGGCTGCCGAAGCGCATCTGCCACTGCGACACCAAGGTCAACAATATGCTCTTCGACGCCGACGGTCGGATTCTCTGCGTCATCGATCTCGACACGGTAATGCCGTCCTATGTGTTCTCCGATTTCGGCGATTTCCTCCGGACGGCGGCCAATCCCGTGGCGGAAGATTCCACCGAACTGGAGAAAATCGACTTCCGGATGGATATTTTCGAGGCCTTCGCCGAGGGGTATCTGGCTGCGACGAAGGATTTCCTTACGGACATCGAACGGGACAATCTGCCCTATGCCGCCTGCCTGTTCCCCTTTATGCAGGCCGTGCGTTTCCTGACGGATTATATCAACGGGGACACGTATTACAAGATCGGGTATCCCGAACACAATCTCGTTCGCACCCGCAACCAGATGGCACTGTGGCGGTCGGCGATGGGGAAGAGGGACGCGATGGTCAGTGTGATTTCTCGTAGTCCTTCAGGTCTTTGAAGGCGATCGGGCAGAGGAGGATGAGGGCGATGACGTTGATCCAGGCCGTAAGGCCGACGCCGATGTCGCCAAGCTGCCAGATGACGTCCGCCTCGCGGAGGGCGCCGAAGATGACGGCCGAGAGAAGGCCGAACCGGAACAGCCAGAGGACGATGCGCTCTCCTCTGGCTCTTCTTTTGTCGCGCAGGGGATCCGCCGGCGCGCCTTCCTTCTTCCGGAACAGGTAGAAGATGCTGGATTCACCGTAGAAATAATACGCCATTACCGTGCTGAACACGAAGAATATCAGTGCGATACTGACAAATGTGCCGCCGAATCCGTGCAATACGGAATCCACCGCGGCCTGGGTGAAGCCGACGTAATTGGCGCCGAGTTCCGGCGCATTCGCGACGAGAATGTTGCCTTCGCCGTCGAGGATATTGTAGGTGCCCGAGCAGAGGATCATCAAGGCGGTCGCCGTGCAGACCAGCAGGGTGTCGACATAGACCGAGAAAGCTTGAGCAAGCCCCTGGCGGGCCGGGTGCGGCACATCGGCGGAGGCCGAGACGATGGCCCCGCCGCCCTGTCCGGCTTCGTTGGAGAAGATGCCCCGCTTGACGCCCATCATAATCGTGCTGCCGAGGATGCCGCCGCAGACGGGATTGATGCCGAACGCCTGCGTCACGATGGCCTTGAGTACGCCCGGGATGGCGTCTGAGTGGCTCACGAGGACAATGATGGTAATGATAATGTATCCCGCCGCCATGAACGGGGTGATGACGGATGCGACTTTGGCGATGGATTTGATGCCTCCGATGACGACGAGGGCCAGCAGGCCGGCGAGGGCGAGTCCCGATACGAGCGGACTGATCCGGAAGGTGTTGGCCATCGCGCTCGACACGCCGTTCGCCTGGACGGTCGTCAGGAACAGGCCGTAGCCGATGATCGACAGGATGGCGAACAGGATGCCGAGCCAGCGCTGCCCCTGCGCCTTTTCGATATACATGGCCGGCCCGCCCCGGTAGCCGGTCTCGTGCTTGAAGCGGTATCGCTGGGCGAGGGTGGATTCGACGAAAGCCGTGGACGCGCCGAAAAAGGCGATCAGCCACATCCAGAAAATGGCGCCGGGGCCGCCGAGTGCGATGGCCGTGGCGACCCCGATGATGTTGCCCGTGCCGACCCTCCCGGAGAGGGCGATGCAGAAGGCCTCGAAGGAAGAAATGCCGTTTTTCCTGTCGCCGGCGCTTTCCGCGAAGAGCGAGCGGACCATCAGGCCCAGGCGTCTCACCTGCACGAAGCGGCTGCGGAAGGAGAAGTAAACGCCGGCAAAAATCAGGAGCACCACCAAGGCGGGGCTCCAGATGATATCATTGATGAAGGATACGGCTTTGGAAAGCATTGAAGGGCGGTCTTACTCGGCGGGCGTGAAAATCTTTTCCAGGGCGCTACCGAGGGATTGGATGGCGCTGTTGAGTTTGTTGGTGTCGACGAGCGACTTGAGCGACCGGTTGATCTCCTCGGAATTGGCTTCGAGCCCTTCGGAAAGGCCCTTGATGAAGTCGGGGAGCAGCGTGCTGATTTCCTGGACGCCCATCGAGGACTTGATGATGCCGTTCTTGATGAGGAGGGCGTTGTAGCGGCCCATCGCGCGGACGACCTGCTCTTTCTCGGCCTGGGTGAATTCTTTCCTGGAGTTTTTGTATTCGTCCAGCAGGGCGCGGTATTCGGAGCGGGATTTCTGCCAGTCTTCCTTGGAATAGTTCTGGCACTCGCTTTCCGTCTTAGCGACGAATTCGTCGATTTTCTGAGGGGTTCCGGCCAGGGCGGCGCAAGCGGTGAGCAGGGTCAGGAGGCCGGCAAGAATCGCTTTGGAAACAGTTTTCATTGCTAATTCAGTTTACAGGGGTTAAAGATACGCAAAAAATGTTAAATTTGTAGTCAACTATGAAAATTTGTGTCATCGGCGGGGCCAATGTGGATATAACCGCCGCCTCTTTTTCAAAATTCGTTCCACACGACTCCAATCCCGGCAGCGTGCGCATTTCACTCGGCGGCGTCGCGCGGAATATCGCCCACAATCTAGTCCTTCTCGGAGACGACGTCCGTTTCGTGACGCTGTTCGGCAGCGATGAATTCGGGCGGATGGTCTCCGCTGACTGCGCGCGTCTAGGAATGGATCTCTGTCTGAGCGCAACGGCCCTCGGTGCGGCCAATTCCTGCTTCGTCAGCATCAACGACGCCGACGGCGAGATGCTCGGCGGGATTGCGGATATGGCTGCCGTAGAGGGGATTACGCCCGCTTTCCTGAAGGATCGGATAAAGAAGGTCAACGAGGCGGACGCAGTCGTCGCCGACAGTAATCTCAGCATCGAATCCCTCGTCTTCCTGATCGACCATTGCTCCGTTCCGCTCTACCTGGACGCCGTGTCGGGCGCCAAGGCCGTCCGTCTCCGGGACGCCCTTCTCCTTTCGGAACGGAAGCAGGTGCACGCCCTTAAGTGCAACGCCCTCGAGTCCGCCGTCCTGCACGACGCGCCCGGTGTAGCCCGCCGCTACATCAGCCGTGGCGCAGAAGGGCTCCGCGTGGTGGAGGGCTCCGTCGTGACCGACTTTCCGGCCCTGCCGTGCAAGGTTGTCAACGTCACCGGCGGAGGAGATGCCCTCTTCGCCGGCATCATCCACGCCGGGGTGAACGCCTCCGTCGCCGAAGCCGCCCGCCTCGGCCTCCTCTGCGCGAAGTACGCCGTAGAAAGTCCCGACGCCGTTAACGAAGCGTGGCCGCCCGTGGCCACGTGAACCGGAAGGGCCCATTTATGGGAGGGATGGAGGAGCGAAGTTCCGGAAGTTTCTGGAACTGATACAACATATTTTGGTGATAAATGTAATTGAAATGAATAAGTATTTAGAAGTATCAAGTGAGGTAAAAGCGGCGCTGGAGGCCGGAAAGCCGGTCGTGGCGCTGGAGTCTACCATCATTTCGCACGGAATGCCGTATCCGCAGAATGTCGAGACGGCGCTGCTTGTGGAGCGGACGATCCGCGACAACGGCGCTGTTCCGGCTACCGTCGCCATCATCGGCGGCCGTCTCAAGGCGGGCCTCTCCGAAGCGGAGATCGAATACCTCGGCAAAAAGGGTCGGGGCGTCGCCAAGGCCTCCCGCCGTGACCTGCCGGTCCTGGTCGCAAAGGGAATGGACGGCGCTACGACGGTTACCACCACGATGATTATCGCGGCGATGGCCGGCATCAGGGTCTTCGCGACCGGCGGCATCGGCGGCGTACACCGCGGCGCCGAGACCACGATGGACATCTCCGCCGACCTGGAGGAACTGGCTCAGACGCCCGTGATGGTCATCTGCGCCGGTGCCAAATCCATCCTGGACCTCGGCCTCACGCTGGAATACCTCGAGACCAAGGGCGTCCCCGTCATCGGATACGGGACCGAGGAATTGCCGGCGTTCTACACCCGCAGGAGCGGCTTCAAGGTCGACTACCGGCTCGATTCCCCCGAAGAACTCGCCGCCGCTTTCCGCGCCAAACTCGAGATGGGCCTCAGGGGCGGCATGCTCGTCACCAACCCCATTCCGGAGGAGTACTCGATGGACCCGGAAGTCATCGGCGCGGCCATCGACAAGGCCGTTCGGGAAGCGAAGGAGCAGGGAATTCACGGCAAGGAGACCACTCCGTTCCTGCTCGCCCGCATCAAAGATATTACCGGCGGTGACAGTCTCGCCTCCAACATCCAGCTGGTGCTGAACAACGCCCGGCTCGCGGCGAGAACGGCCGCTGCGCTAAGTCGTTAACCCTTAAATCGTTATATATCATGTTGCGAACCAACCGCGGACTTGCAAAATTCTTCTTTCTCTCCATCCTCACTTTCGGCATCTACGGACTTGTCGTCCTGTGTCATATATCCGAGGAGATCAACCAGGTCGCTTCCCGGCGCGACGGGAAACAGACGATGCATTATGCGCTGATTTTTTTCCTGCTCAATGCCGTAACGCTCGGCATCGCCCAGATTGTCTGGTATCATAAACTCTCGAACCGGATGGGGGAGGAGTTGATGGCCCGGGGCATCGCTTACAGTTTCGACGCGGGAACCTACTGGGGCTGGAATATTTTCGGCACCCTGATCCTTGTGGGGCCGTTTATCTATTACTACAAGTTCTTCAAGTCGATGAACCTGATCAACGCCGCCTACAACAAAGAGCACGGCGTGCTGGCCGTTTAGTGGAATGTATTGAATTACAGGGTTTTATTGAAAAGGCCTTACTCGAAAACGAGTAAGGCCTTTTTCGTAAGTGTCTGGTTACAAGATAGTTGTGGTTTACGCTTGCTCCAGAAGGTTATGGATGAGCCGGGGGAGGGCGTAGTCGGAGAGGGCGGATTCCGGGATCCAGATGTATTCCGGCGGGAGATCGGGCCGCACGGCGGTCTCGCAGAGGTACAGGTCTGCGTAAAGGGTCTGGTGCGTGAGCTGGTGGCGGACGCCGGTGCGGATCGGGGTGATCTTGCCGTCATTCGGGAGTCGATTCGGTGCCCCTTCGATCAGATACGGCTCCCAGAGGCCCTGCCAGATGTCGCCGGCGCCGCGACGGTGGATGGCGGTCATCCCTTCACATCTGAAATAAATATAAGTGAATCGGCGCTCCCGGATCGCGGGGCCGGCTTTTTTCACCGGCAGCGAAGTCACGCGGCCCGCCCGGAGGGCGACGCATTCCCCGGCGAAGGGGCAGTGCGGGCAGTCGGGATTCTGCGGCGTGCAGGCCGTCGCCCCGAAGTCCATCATCGCCTGGTTGAAATCCCCGGGCCGTTCCGGAGGCAGCAGCGACTGCGCCAGGGCGGTGAACCGCTTTTTCGCGGCGGTTGTCCCGACGGGCGTATCGATACCGTAAATCCTTGACAGAACGCGATATACATTCCCGTCAACGACGGCGGCGGGGATGTCGAAAGCGAAGGATCCGATGGCTGCGGCGGTGTAGTCCCCGACGCCCTTCAGCGCCCGGATTCCCTCCAGCGTCGAAGGGAAAGCGCCGAGCGAGACAATCTGCCTTGCTGCGGCGTGCAGGTTGCGTGCACGGCTGTAGTATCCGAGTCCCTGCCAGAGGAGCAGCACCTCGTCTTCGCTGGCGGCGGCCAGGTCGCCGACGGTCGGGAAGCGCTCCACAAACCGTTCCCAGTAAGCCGTCCCCTGGGCGATGCGCGTCTGCTGGAGGATGATTTCGCTGAGCCAGATCCGGTACGGATCCCGCGTCCGCCTCCAGGGAAGATCCCGTCCGGAGGCCGCATACCAGGTCAGCAATTTTTCCGCAAACGGCGTCATTCTGCCTGCAGGCGTGCGATCGCGTCCTCGCCGAGGGCGTTTTTGACCTCGATGTGCGTGAGAACGGCCTTGACAAAGGCGTTGCTTTCGAAATCCCCGCGCACGTTCTCAAAATCTTTCTCCTTGATTTCGCGGGAGCCGTCGGCGCCGAAGCCGGTCATCGAGGCCAGGGAGAATTCCTTCCGGGCGTCTTCATACAGCATCCGGTCGAGGTCGGTCACGGCGGTCTGCCATCTGCGGATGATGTCGACGGCCTCCGACCGGGTCATCCGCGCGGGATCGATTCCGAAGAATTCCGCGAAGCGCTCGTAGGCCCAGGTCCATTCGTAGGAATAGTAGTGTGCGTGCATTTCGCGGAAAGCGGCGTTCACGGCCTCCGCGGTGGCGACTTCGCCCTTTTCGATGGCGTTCATCAGGGCGGCGATTTCACTCTTCGGGGCGATCAGTCCGCTGATATCCGCCCAGTCGCCCTTGCCGACGGCAGTGTCCGGAGCGAGCGCGGCCTGCATCTGCGCGTCGGAGGTGTAGGTCTTCTCTCCGAGCCGGCTGATGAGCGAGTTGCCGAGGAATTTGGTGATGGCCATTTCGTAATATCCGATGCCCTTGACGAGCGAACGGTTGCGGATCTTCGTGCTGTGATAGGCGTATTCTTCCGAAAGGATGCCCGAGGCGTACTGGAGATTTTTCAGGAGCTTGATCCCCTTGAACATCTTCTGGATGGTGTAGGGACTCAGCAGGTTGTAGTTGATGAGATCCAGCCGGTCGGGGTCGGTGCGTTTGTCGCGGCGGGGCCACTTCTGGGCGTCACGGATCGTGCCGACGCTGCGGAGGTTCACGCCCGGCACCAGATAGGTGGCGTTGTTCTGCTCGATGATGTACGAGAAGGGGAGTGACGTGGTGTCGGAATGGGTGACGTGCCGTCCCATAACCAGCGAGAAGGCCCCCACGCGGGAAGGCCAGAGGATGTACGAATCGGAAGCCGTCTTGGCGCCCCGCTCGAGGATACCCTGGTGGATGGGGCCGAGTTTGTACATATGGTTGCTCTGGTTGGAGCCGCTGCCCGCATTCATGAAGGAGAACATACCCGCGATGAGGAGGGTGGACTTGTGGTGCGTCACGGTGAACGGTCCGGCGAAGATGGCGCAGGCCTCGCCGTTTTCGCCCTGGCAGTTGGAGAAGAAGAGCGAATCGGAGGCCGAATAGCCGTGTCCGAGCCGGCAGGCCTGTCCGACGAAGCAGCGGGTGAGGGTGGTGTTGTCCTCGACCCGGCTTCCGCTCGAGAGGATGAAGTCCTCGGCCACGACGCCGTATCCGACCAGGACCGGGGCCTCCGGCTTGCTGTTGATGCTGCCGTTGTGGAGCCGTCCGGCGCCGTTGATGGTGCAGGCGTCTCCGATCTGGACCGAAGTGATCGCCCCGGTATTGCGGATGGTGACGCCGTCGCCGATATGGCCGGTGTCGCTCCGGCGGGATTCGGCATAGCCGAGCGCCATTTCACGGAGTTTTTCCGTCAGGACGGGACGGTGCCGGTACATCGCCATCATATAGGCCGTCTGGGCGCCGAGGATATCGGTGATCACGACCTCGCGGCCGCCGGTCTCATTGAGGACCGAGACCTCGACTCCGTTGCCGAAGGAGGACCCCGGCTCGGTCACGATGACGTCCACGTTCTCGATGAGGGTCCGCCCGCCGATCTCGTATCCGGCGATGTATCCCCGGATGTTTTCGATGCAGCAGTCGTCCCCGACCGTGACGTTATGCAGCGTGGCGTCTCCCCGCTGAATCGGCCGAACCGGACTTCGCCGCTGAAACGGACGTTGTGGATGCGCCCTAGCGAGGCGGGGTCTTCGCCGGTGAAGAAAACTTTGCTCCAGTCTTCGGCTTCGCATCCCTGCGCGAGAAGCAGGGCGATCTCGTCCTGCGAGAGTGGTCTGTATTCTTTGTCCATTGTCAGAATTCTTCTTGAAAACTTTGCAAAGATAGCACAAATCGTTATATTTGTTCAATTTTTTGACAACCATATAATATTAACACCACAGAATGAGAAAAATTCTTCGCGCTGCGGCCGTCCTGATGGCCGTCATTTCCCTGAACAGCTGCTTTGTCGGCAAGTATATGTGCAATTATGCGCTGAAATTCACCCCCCACGGCATCGAGGACATCGAGCGGACGCGCCACAAGGCGGATTCCCTCCTTCCGGGCAGCACCGCCTGGTATGACGCTCTCAAGGCCGCGGGGACGCTGAAAGACACCACCATCGTCGGTTACCAGGACGCCAGAATCCACGCCTGCTATGTCCCGGCCGCCGATCCCGCCGCCGCGCAGGGAACCGCGATCGTCGTACACGGCTACAGCGACAACCATTTCGTCTTCCTTTACCTGGTGCGGATGTACCGGGACGAATTCAACTATAACGTCCTCTTCCCGGATCTGCAGTATCACGGCTATTCGGAAGGCGATTATTCCCACATGGGCTGGTATGACCGGCTGGATATGCTGAAATGGATCGAGGTCGCCCACGGCATCTTCCAGGACGATTTCATGGTGCTCCACGGCGTATCGATGGGCGCAGCCACCGTGATGATGACCAGCGGCGAGACCCTTCCCGAGTATGTCCGCGCCTTTGTCGAGGACTGCGGCTATTCCTCCGTCTGGGATCAGTTCGCCGCCAACCTCAAGCAGAGTTTCCACATGCCTCCGTTCCCGATTCTCACCAGCGCCAGCATCGTCTGCAAAAAGCGTTACGGCTGGTCATTCAAGGAGGCCTCCTGCGTCGACCAGCTGGCCAAGTGCGACAGGCCGATGCTCTTTATCCACGGTGACGCCGACGACTTTGTCCCGTTCTCCCATCTGCAGAAGAATTTCGACGCCAAGAAGAATGGCTACAAGGATATGTGGGTGGCGGAAGGCGCCGTGCACGCCAATGCATTCGCGAAACATCCCGAGGAGTACAAGCGGAAGGTCGCCGGATTCCTCGAGACGGTACGCAATATCCTCGAAGCGGATAAGTATCTCTAGCGGGCTGTCCGGATTTTCTTGACCGGATCGCAGGTGAGGCCGATGCCGAGCTTGTTGAAGGTCTTACGGTCCACTTCACTGAGCATTACAGTGGAGTGGACTTGTGCTCCGTGGAGGTTCGGAAGCTGTTCGAGCGCCAGGGCGCAGTTCTCGTCGATGAGACTCATCATCGAGATGGCGACGAGCACTTCGTCGGTGTGCAGGCGCGGATTGCGGCCGTGGAGGTAGGTGACCTTCGTCTTCTGGATCGGCGCGATCATCGTCTGGGGAATGAGTTTGACGTTATGCGCGATGCCGGCGAGGTGCTTCAGCGCGTTCAGCAGGAGGGCGGCGCTGGGGCCGAGCAGGGAACTCGTCGCGGCCGTGAGTATGGTGCCGTCGCTGAGTTCGATGGCGGCGGTGGCGACACCGGACTCGTCGAGCCGCTGCTTGGCGGCGACGGTGGTCTTGCGGTCGGCGGTGGAGATGCGAGCCTTCTTCATCAGCAGGGCGATCTTGTTGACTTCGCTCTCGGCGGCCTTGCCTTCGGCCAGATTGCACAGCGCGGTATAATATCGGCGGATGATTTCCTGCAGGGATGCTTCCCGGCATACCTCGTCATCCGAAATGCAGGACCCGATCATATTGACGCCCATATCGGTGGGGGACTTGTACGGGGAACTGCCGTAGATGTCCTCGAACAGGGCGTTCATCACCGGGAAAATCTCGATGTCGCGGTTGTAGTTGACGGCCATCTCGCCGTAGGCGTCCAGATGGAAGGGATCGATCATGTTGACGTCCTCGAGGTCGGCCGTGGCGGCCTCGTAGGCGATGTTGACGGGATGGCTGAGAGGAAGGTTCCAGACGGGGAAGGTTTCGAATTTGGCGTATCCCGCCTTGATCCCCCGCTTGTTCTCCTGGTATAACTGGCTCAGGCAGACGGCCATCTTGCCGCTGCCGGGCCCGGGGGCGGTGACCACCACCAGCGGCCGGGAAGTCTTGACATAGTCGTTCTTGCCGAATCCTTCTTCGGAATCGATCAGGGCGACGTTGTTGGGGTAGCCCTCGATGGTGTGGTGATAGTAGACGGTGATGCCCATCTTCTCGAGGCGCTTGCGGTAGGCGTCGGCGCTGGACTGGCCGTTGTAGTGGGTGACGACCACGCTGTTGACGCTGAATCCGCGGGCGATGAATTCATCCCTCAGGCGCAGGACGTCCACGTCGTAGGTGATGCCGAGGTCGCTGCGGACCTTATTTTTCTCGATGTCGACGGCGCTGATGACGATGACGATTTCGAGCTCGTCCCTGAGGCAGGTGAGCATCGAGAATTTGCTGTCCGGCTGGAAACCCGGCAGGACGCGGCTGGCATGGTAGTCGTCGAAAAGTTTACCGCCGAATTCGAGGTAGAGTTTGCCCTCGAACTGGGAGATCCGCTGCTTGATGCGCTCGGACTGGATCCTGATGTATTTCGCGTTGTCGAACCCGTATTCCATAGAGAAAAAGATTAATAAATACGGGTTACAAAGTTAACCAAATTATCTTGAAATCACAATGCCCCTCCGCTTTTCCCTTGCTGAAAAACCGATAAATCTTATTATCTTTGTAGGTTAATTTGTGCTATGAAGAATCTTTACCTTATCGTGACGCTCTCCTGCACGGTCCTGCTGCTTTCCTGCGGACCGCGGGAGCACCGGGACTTCGAAACCATCGACTATGTCAGGCAGATCGTCGCCGATTCAGCGTCGGCCGGTCCCTACCGGCTCATCAGGGCTCTGGACCCTGCTTCCCCAAGCGGTGAAATTGCTGTCCTCGGAGAACCGGAGGTCGCGGTCTATCTTGCGGAGCAGTTCCTGACTTCGGACCGCTTCGACAACATCACGGGACGTCCCGCCAACGACCGTCTTCCGGATTTTGCCGGAGAAAGGATCGGGGTTGTCATCGACGAGGTCCACGCCCCCTATCTTCTTCCCGAGGATGAAACTTCCTTCCGGGAGACGGTGGTCCGGCTCGCCCTTTCCGCCGTGGACACCCTCAGCCGGCTCAATTCGTTCAACGCCGACGCCGTGACTCCGAAATGGCCCGCCAAGGTGCTCGTCCTTTCCTCTCCGATGTATAATGCGTTCGGCTATGCCGACGTGGACACCCTGTTCAAGATGGCCGGCCGGCGCATTCCAGTCGTGACGCCCGTCGAATCGATGATGGCGAAGGCATTCGAGCATCCCGCTCCGATTTTCAACGTCGGCGTGTGGTCGGACGAGGCGGTCATCGCCTCCGGGGCCTATCAGAAGGCCTTCGAGCGGAAAGCGGCGGCGGCAAAGGGCTCCCAATGCACCCTGGCCGCATTCTGTCCCGAAAAGCAGGGCGACGTCGGCAACCGCTTCCTCAGTTATCTTAATCTGTATCTGCACGGCGGCACCTCCTTCCCGCTGTCGGTGCTGCTACTGGACGATTACGGTGTCGACCTGGCGCGCCTGGAGGAACAGCTCGCCGAAATCCGCCGGATGGAAAGCCCCGAAATGGTCGAATACTGCAAACTGCTCGCCCCGGATTTCCGCTTCATCGACGTGACCGGAACCGTGACGTCCGAGGTGTACCGCATTCTGCGTTCCCGCAATCTCTTTACCCACGATATCGCTTATCCTCGCCTTGACGCTTATCAGACTTTCCCTGTCGGGGATGATTTCGCCGTTATCCAGTCGCGCCGGGAAATCGTCGAACTGGAGACGCTCGCTTTTATCGAGGAGAATACGGAAGAGGTGAAAAAATATTATGCAATACAAGGAAAGCATTAGTCCGGAAGAACTGGAACAGCTGCCGCTGGCGGCGTTCGGCGGGAAGATTGTCGTCGTCGACGGCGAAGGACCGGCCTTTGACAATGCCATCCGCTATCTGAAACGGCAGCGGGTGATCGGTTTCGACACCGAGACCCGTCCCTCTTTCGTGGCGCACGTCCATTACGGGACGGCTCTCCTGCAACTTTCCGGCAAGGAACGCGCTTTCCTCTTCCGTGTGGGGAAGATCGGAATGCCGCGGAAACTCTGCCGGATCCTCTCCTCCGAAAAGATCATCAAGGTCGGGGCCGCCGTCCGGGACGATGTGCGCGGGCTTCAGCGTTACAACTCCTTCCAGGGCAACGCCTTTGTGGACCTCCAGCAGATGGCCGAGGAATACGGCATTACCGACAAGGCGGTGAAGAAACTCTCCGGCATCATCCTCGGCGTGAGGATCTCCAAGTCGCAGCAGCTCTCCAACTGGGAGGCCGAGACGCTTGGGGAGGCACAGAAACTCTATGCGGCGACCGATGCGTGGATTTGCCGGGAAATGTATATGAAACTGATTCACAATGGATAAAGTGTATCTGCGTCGCGGAAGGGACGAATCTGTCCGCCGTTTCCACCCCTGGGTGTTCTCCGGAGCGATCGCCAGCGTAAGCGGCTCGCCCGCGGAGGGAGATATCGTGGCCGTCTACAGTGCCGAGGGCGAACTCCTTGCCTATGGTCACTGGCAGATCGGCTCCATCGCGGTGCGCATCCTCAGTTACGACGAGGATGTGCTGCAGGAGGACTTCTACGAAAAGATGATCCGCCGCGCCTATGCCGTCCGCGTTGCTGCGAACCTGTCGGACCAGACCACCTGCTACCGCCTCGTCCACGGCGAAGGGGACGGCCTTCCCGGCCTCATCATCGACTGGTACGACGGCGTCGCGGTGATGCAGGCGCATTCGGTGGGAATGTTCCGCGCCAAAAAACAGATTACCGAGGCCCTGAAGGCCTTGTACGGCGATACCCTGAAGGCGGTCTATGACAAGAGTTCCGGCACCGCCCCGTTCAAGGCGGGGCTCGAACTGGTCGACGGCTATCTTTATAAGGCGGAAGGATTTACCGAAGATTCCGGCGTCGTGCTCGAAAACGGCTGCAAGTTTCTCGTCGACTGGTCCGGCGGACAGAAGACCGGCTTTTTCCTCGACCAGCGGGACAACCGCGCCCGCGTCGGCGCCCTCGCCTCCGGCCGTAACGTCCTCAACCTGTTCTGCTACACCGGCGGATTCTCCATCTATGCGCTGAAGGGCGGCGCCGCGCACGTCGATTCGGTCGACAGTTCGGCCCGCGCGATGGATATGGTCGGCCGAAATGTGGCCCTGAACGGCTTCGGACCCGACCGGCATACCGGCTACTGCACCGACGCCATCGATTTCGTCAAGGCGGCTCCGCAGGGGAAGTACGACCTCATCATCGTCGATCCTCCGGCATTCGCCAAGCATCGCGGGGCTTTGCAGAATGCGCTCCGCGCCTATCGGCGGCTCAATGCCGCCGCCATCCGCGCCGTCGCTCCCGGAGGGCTCGTATTCACCTTCAGCTGCTCCCAGGTCGTCGACAGGGAGGCCTTCTCCCTGGCTGTCTTCTCCGCCGCCGCGGAAACGGGCCGCAGCGTCCGCATCCTCGCCCGCCTGGGTCAGGGCGCCGATCACGCCGTCAACATTTATCATCCGGAAGGGGAGTACTTGAAGGGTTTGCTGCTTTATGTCGAGTAAGCGTGTTGCACTGGCTCTTTCCAGCGGAGGCCCGAGGGGATTCTCCTATATCGGAGCCATAGAGGAATTGCTCTCCCGCGGCTACGAAATCACTTCGGTAGCAGGTACTTCCGTCGGGTCTCTCGTCGGCGGGATCTATGCGGCCGGCGGCCTTTCCGACTTCCGCGACTGGCTCTTTTCCCTCGATCCCTCGAAGGTGGTCCGCCTGATGGATTTCTCCATCAGCAAGAATTATCTTATGAAAGGCGACCGGGTCATCTCCGCCATCAAGAAGGTGGTCCCGGACCGGAATATCGAGGACCTGAACATCCCGTTCCGCTGCGTGGCCACGGACCTCTATTCCGGCAAAGAAGTGGTTTTCTCCGAAGGCCCGCTTTTCGCCGCCATCCGGGCTTCGATCTCGATTCCGTCGATGTTCCGCCCTGTCCGCCGGAAGGGGAGGATCCTGGTGGACGGCGGCCTCGTCAACACATTCCCGCTCGACCGTGTGCCCCGCCATCGGGGCGACATCCTCGTAGGATGCAACGTCAATGCGGCAAGTGAGGAAAGCGGTTCGTCCTCCGGCGCCGACCGCAATTACTACACCATCCTCGACCGCTCCTTCAGCATCATGAACCAGACCATCGCCCGGATGGCCATCGACGAGTACCGTCCCGACATCCTCGTCGAACTGCCCTTCGACGCCTACACGGCCATCGCCGACTACGGTCGCGCCCGTGAAATCTCCGACCGCGGCCGCGTCCTTATGGCCGAGGCCCTCGACCGTTACGAAGCCCGCCCCAAAGGCCTCTTCTCAAAATTTTGAAAAAAAATTTGCACATCTCAAAAAAACATCCTACCTTTGCAATCCACAAACGGGGTATTAGCTCAGTTGGTAGAGCGTTTGAATGGCATTCAAAAGGTCAGGAGTTCGATTCTCCTATGCTCCACTCGGTCAAGGATTTAAGGTAAAACTTAAGTCCTTGATTTTTTATGCCGAAGATTCCGGTATGGCTTCATAGAAGGCCGAAAATGCGACTTAACCCGTCTTAAAACAATGGTTAAGTCGCAAAAACGCCCCGAAATGCCGCCGAAAACTCCGGTCCGGCCGCCTTACTGGATTTCGAACAAATTGAGGAAACCGGTCATCATAAAGATGCCGCGGATGTTGTCGTCGATGTTGCGGACGATGACTTTGCCGCCGGCTGCGGCTGCGGCTTTCCGCAGGGAAAGGAAAATGCGGAGCCCCGAGCTGGAGATGTAGGTGAGCGCCGAGCAGTCCAGGATGATGGTGCCGCCCGCCTCTTCTTTGAGGGGTTCCAGTTTCTCAGCCACTTCCTGGGCGACCGGGGTGTCTAGCCGGCCGTCGAGGGAGACGATGATTTCGTCGTTCTGATGCGCAATCGTTACTTCCATAATTATTTGATGTTTTTTGTCATTGTCAGGATATTCTTGCCGTCCCGGTGCCTGTAGGCGACCGTATCCATAATCTTCCGGACCAGGTGGATGCCCAGTCCGCCGATGGGACGCTCCGTGGCGGGAGCGTCGATGTCGACTTCTGGAGCGGCGGTGGGGTCGAACGGAGTGCCGTTGTCGGACAGGGTGAAGGTGACGGCGGTAGGGGAGAGGTCGGCCGTGAGGATGACCGGCGCGTGCATCCCTTCGGGGTAGGCGTAGAGGATGACGTTGGTTACGGCCTCTTCCAGGGCGAGATTGACGTTCATCGTCGTGGGAAGGTCCAGTCCGGCTTCTCCCGCGATGCCTTCCACCCATCCCTCCAGCCGGGAAATCTGCTTGATGTTGTTGCGCAGGATGATCCGGTGCGGGTTTTCTTTGCCGAGATAATGGATGAACAGCATCGTGAGGTCGTCGCTCTGGGGCGCCTCTCCGACAAACTCGATCACCCGGTCGGAGATGTTGCGCAGATGTTCTTCCGCGCATCTCCAGCCGTGCAGCGCGCTTTCGATGCGCGTCTCGCCGAACTGTTCGTGTGCCAGGTTTTCCGCTTCCGTGAGGCCGTCGGTATAGAGGAATATGGCGCTGTCGGGCCGCAGGGTGATCTCCTGGCCGCTGAACTGGAAGTCCGCGACGACCCCCAGCGGGATGTTCGCATCGACCTCGATCGGGTGGATCGTGTCCAACAGGATCATCGGCGGGTTGTGTCCGGCGTTGCAGTAGCGGAGCCGGCCGTTTTCGAGATCCAGCACGCCGCAGAAGAAGGTGACGAACATACAGTTCTCGTTGCTTTCGCTCAGACTGGCGTTCATCATCGTGACGATGAGCGCGGGATCATCCTGATGGGCGGAGATGTTGCGGAACGTCGTCCGGGTCACGGCCATCACGAGGGAGGCCGGGATGCCTTTCCCGCTTACGTCGCCGATGCAGAAGAACAGTTTGCCTTCGCGGATGTAGAAGTCGTACAGGTCGCCGCCCACTTCCTTGGCCGGGATGATGGCGGCCGACATGTCGAGGTCGTTCCGGTCCGGGAACGGCGGGAAGATCTTGGGGATCATCGCCATCTGGATGCCGCTCGCGATGTGGAGTTCGTTCTCCATCCGCTCTTTCTTCTCACTGAGGGCCTTGTATTTCGTCTGGCTCCGGTCGTAGGAGCGGATGATCAGGACGATCATCGCCAGGCCGAGAATCTGGAGAATCCAGATGAGGCCTCCGATCCGGCGGAGAGTGCCGTAGATGTCGCTCTCGGGGATGACGATGGACATCGACCAACCGGTACGCTCCACAGGGGCGAAGTAAACGTAATTCTTGCTGCCTTTATATTTGACCGGCAGATTGCCCGAGGTGCCGCTCCGCATCGCCTGGTTGACCAAGCGGATGGAGGCGCTGTCTCCCGAACGGTTTGCAATCTCATCGACCGTGCGGCGCATGACGAGCGTCTCGGCGGGGCATACCATGATCTGGCCGGTGCGGCTGACCATCAGGCTGAAAGCGTGGGGATAGACTTTGATGCCGCCGACCATGTCCGACAGCCAGTCCAGGGATATGTCGGCCGTCAGGATGGCCGCAATCTTCCCGGAAGCGTCCCGGACGGGGGCGGAATAGGTGGTCATCAGGATGTCGCCGCCGCCCTCGTCGAGGTAGGGTTCGGACCAGTAGCCTTCGCCGCTTTCCAGAGGCTTCGCGAACCACTCTTGCGCCGGATAATCGTACTCTTCCGTGGCGAGGGACCGGATCGTCAGCGCCCCGGATGGATCTCTGAAAACATAGGGGGCATACAGTGGCAGCGAGCGCAGGTAACCGGGAACCAGGGCGACCGTCGAGCCCATTACGACGGGGTTGTTCTCGATGAGGCGCCGGCAGACGGCGCTCAGACTGTCGGGATTGTCCAGCGCCCAGCATGCGATCCAGACATTGTTCTTCACGGCGCTTTCGGCCTGGTCGATGACATCCAGAATCTCGCACTGGGTGGCCTCCAGCTCGCTTTCAGCGCGCAGGGACGCCTCCGCCTTGATGCCTTTCTGGGAGAAGTACATCTGGATGACGGCCGTCACCTCCAGGGTGACCGCCGCGACAATGACCAGCAGCAGTCCTGTTCTATACTTTTTCATAGGATGGGTTTCAGACATTCACGGAACTCGGGCATCGGGCGTCCGGTGTCCCGTTCGATGATAAGGGTTTTAAGGCCCGCATAGGGGGCGATCCGCTCTTCGATCTCTCCGAGGGGACGGTCCTTCCCGAAATAGGCCGCGGCGAAATGCCGCCAGAATTCGAGGGAAAGCGACTTCGGCATATGGAAAGTCTCCCGGATGAAGTCCTCGTCGCTCAGGGCGCAGCAGAGGTAGACCATCGCGATGTCGAAGATGTGGTTGCCGTAGCAGAAGTCGCCAAGATCGATGAAATAGCGTTTGTCTCCCGCAAAAATGGCATTGCTGTACTGCAGGTCGCCGTGGATGGCGGTATCCTCGTCGGGCGTGTCGGCAATGAAGCGGCCGATCCGGTCTTTCTCCTGCGCAGAGAAGAAGGGGTTTTCGGCCAGGAGGCTGTAGTAGCGGTCCTTTACATTGGAGAACTGTGCGGGATCCACGTGCGTAGCGTGCAGTCGAAGGCACATCTGCGCGAATTCGGCCGCATATTTCCCGACGTTGGCGGGGTCGTCCGCGGTGGCGCGGGAATAGGATTTCTTGCCCTCGATGCGGCGGAACCGGATCCCGTACCGTCCGTCTTCCGTGACGACATATTCGCCCGGCTCGGGAGTGGGGATGCCCAGGTCAAAGACCTTCCGGGCCAGCATCATCTCGTCCAGCGGCTGCTGGATCTTGCCGGGAAAATAGAGTTTCAGCATGACCGAAGGGTCGGTCCTGTGGTCGAAACTCTCGCCGTTGGCGCCGCCGCCGGAGAGGATATAGTCGTCGAGCGAGATTTTAATCGGTTCCATGGAATACCTGATTGATGAGTTGTTCGAATTCGCGGAAGGCGCAGGTGTCGGAGAGTTCCCGGAGGGAATCGGCGAGGCCGCGGTAGTGCCACTCGTGCTCGCTGCGGTCTTTGACGTGGAAGAGATTCCAGAACGATTCGCCCTGTTCGGCGTAATCCCGGGCGATGGCCCGCATGTTGGACAGTTTGTCGCCGAGCGCCACCATCTTGGCGTCTCTGGAGGCTTTCCGGAGCCGGTCGATGGCTTCCTGCTTGCGGGAGTGCCAGCTTTCTTCCTCCGGTACGCCGGCTTCGAAACTGTCGCTCTCCTCGGCGACCAGCGAGGCGATGCGGTCCCCGAACGCCTCGCGGAGATCCTCCACCGTCACGTCCGTGTCCTCCACCGTGTCGTGGAGGGCGGCGGCGGCGAGGAGTTCCTGGTCGGCGGTCATCGTGGCGACGATCGTGACGGCCTCCATCGGATGGACGATATAGGGGAAACCCTTCCCGCGGCGCTCCGTCCCTGCGTGGGCGCGGACCGCGAATTGAATGGCCCGGTCGAGCAGCCGGGTGTCGAGGGGGTTGTTCGCCATATGCTAAAGATTCATAAAAGGAAGGTCTTTGGTCTGTTCGACAAGGAAACCGGCGAGGGCGTCATTGCCTTCGGACGGACCGTTGAGCGTGTCGAGCATCCTGCGGAGCCCGGCTTTGCCGCCGCCGTTCTTGAGGATGTATGCCGTGCAGAGATTCTGCGGCGCGACGGAAGAGGAGAGGATGTCGATGTCGGTCAGGCCGATCTGGAAGCAGGCGATCTGGTAGGCCGCCTCGAAGAATTCCTTGATGAGGGCGTCGATGTCGCCGAGGGTCTGGAATCCCATATCCTTGAACTGGGCGAGGAAAGGGGAGAGGTCGACTTCCTCGATTTCGGCCTGGTTGATGGAGGCGATCCGGCGGGTAAGTCTGTCGAAGGGACCGATGGAGAGGTAGCTCCGGAACGAATCGCCGTCAAGCTGCACGTCGGCAAGGTTGCCGGAGGCGACGAGACTCTGCACCTGGCGGCGGTAGTCGGCGAGTTCTCTCCGGATGCGGCTGAATTCGTCGTCCACCAGTTCCAGCATTCCCGCGAGGCGGCTCATGTTCCTCAGATACACCTTCGGGATTTCGATCCCGCTCTTGTAGCCGGTGTCGTGGTTCATGTTGGCCCAGGCGTGCTGGAGGACCGTCCGCATCTGCACCTCGAAGGCGATCCGGGCGTCCTGCTCCGGCATCCGGCAGATGTAGTGCAGGGAGAGGTAGCCGAAACTGTCGATTTCGTGGAGTTTCCGCTTGTCGACGGAATGCTCCCAGTCGATCTCGAAGAGGTGCTCCAGGGCGGATGCGACCTTGTCGACCTCGTCGATGTAGAAAGTGATGACACGGAGGCCGATGATGTCGGTGATATCGAAGATGTCGCGGTATTTGCTCCCCTTGAGGCGAAGTTTGCCCGCAAGGGACGCTTCGGTTTTGATCCGCTGCTCGATACTGGCGACGACGATCCCCGCCTCGGCGAAGAATTGCTGCATCCGCCGGTGGATCGTTTCGCCCATTTTCCTGTATGTGGGGAGGAGTTCGCGGTACTGCCTGAGGAGTTCCTGCGAATGCGGATCGGTCGGGTATGTCTTGTCGGTATGCATAGATTGTGTCAAAGATAAGAATAATTCTTTGAATTCAACATTTTTCTTTATCTTTGTACGATATGACCGACAAACGACGCGGATTTGGCGTGTGGCTGGCCGAGGTCCTGCTGAGGCCCTGGTCGCTTCTGCCGCTGGGATTCCATTATGCGATGGGACGGGTGCTCGCCTGGCTCCTCGAGCGCGTGATGCACTACCGCAGCCGCA
>ONSU01000017.1 GCA_900320545.1 uncultured Bacteroidales bacterium
TATGTATTTAATTTGGAAAAGTTGACTGAAATTTTGTCGTTGGCATCGAATTTTGATGTTCTTGTGGTGGGTGTGGTTTATCCCCAGTCTCCGAATTTCCTCAATACGAATTCCTGGGGACGTTATGGTCCGACGCGTCAAGCGGCGAAGATTATGGAGGATGCTGTTTTGGAATTAGCCAAAACGTATCCCAATTTTGTCGTGCTCGATGAATATCATGACGGCCATCATAATTTTACTAGCGAACTGTTTTCCAATGAAGACCATTTGGGGTTGGCAGGTGCGCAAGTGATGGCCCAGCACCTCAGGGACGAAGGACATCCGGAGGAGGCCCTGGTGCTCTTCCGGGACTGCTACGAGCACGCGGACAAGAGCGACTGGCACGAATTGACTTCGATCCAGTACAACACCGCCATGCTGTACGGACTCCTGGGAGATACGGAGCAGAAGAAAATCTGGCTGGCGGAATCCGCCGTCAGCGACTTCAAGGCCCCCAACCGGGATTTCCTGTCCCTGTACGAACTAGCCCTGACGCTCTACAACGAAGGAGACCTCAAACGCGCCGGCCGATACATCAAAATTCATTTCGACGACGTGCTGGCGGGCGATTTCCAGGCCAAGGTCATCCGCTCGTCGCAGGCCCAGAACATCATTGTCGACGCCTCCATGCAGGCGGAACGCTCACGGCGCACCATCCTGACAGTCAGCATCATTATCCTGTCCGGACTGCTTGTCATCATCCTGTATATGATGCGCCTGGCACGCCGACAGGCCAGAAGTCTGGCCAAGGCCAACGAAGAATTGGCCGAAGCCAACGCATCACTGGAGCAGGCCAACAAGGCGCTGGCCGAGAGCAACGCGGCACTGGCCGAAGCCAACAAGATCAAGGAGAATTACGTCTTCAAATATATGGATCTCAGCATCCGTTACCTGGACCGGGTGGAAGAGAACCGCCACGCGCTGCGGCAAGTCGCCAAAAATGAAGGGACGGATGCGCTGCTGAAGATGCTGCGCTCCCCTTCCGGCTTCGCGGATTACAAAAAATTCTACCGGATCTTCGACCAGACCTTCCTCGGCATCTTCCCGCACTTCATCGAGGATGTCAATGCCCTGCTCAGGGAAGACGCCCGTTTTGATGCGACGGCCTGCCACAAAACCCTCCCGACCGAACTCCGCATCCTCGCCGCCCTCAAACTCGGCATCGACGACAGCCCGAAGATTGCCTCCTTCCTCAAGTGTTCGCTCTCAACGGTATATACCTACCGAGCCAAGATGAGGAACCAGGCGACGTGCCCCAAAGAGGAGTTTGAGCAACGCGTAAAGAACTTGTAAAACGTCCTCGAAACTTATAAAATCACTTCTATCTTTTTAAAGGTATAAACAACCGAAATCGGCCTCGTAATACACTACGGGGCCGATTTTATATTTAAAAAAACTTATAAACTCTTTTTCTAACTTATAATTTCGAAAGCGGGTATCGGAAAAGGAAAGATTATTTGCCAATTTTGCGATATATGCAAAGCTGATAACCAAAAAAATCAAAAATATTTAAGCGTCATGAGCACTTTGAAAAAAACGGAGTACTTCCCTCCGACCACCAGCGAATCGACAGTATGGTTCGATTGCAACTATTGCCAGAGCACCACGATGGGCACGACTCTGGAGGACATGTCCGAAAACGAATATGAATGGGAGATCTAGTTATGAAAAAGACCATCAGCATTTTTGCGCTTGCCGCAATCCTTTTTACGGCAGCCGTTTCCTGCTCCAAGGAGACCGATGACCCGACGCAGAACCAGCCCCAGGAGCAGACCGAAGAACCGGCCGTCACGCCGGAGCAGCCTGCCGACCTTCCCGAAGGGATGATTCAGCTCACCTTCTCCGTCAATCCGGAAGAGACCAAGACCTCCTGGGACGGAACGACCCACGGCTGGTCCGAAGGCGACCAGGTGCGCATTCTCTGGGGTGAAGGTGAAAGTAACTTCGTAGATGCCGCAGTCGAGAACGGCCAGGTCACCGCCGTCGTCGCCGATGTCGAAACCTATTACGCCGTGTATCCCACAACGGCCACTTATGCGCTTGACCTCGCAGCCGGAAAAGTGACCGTCACCATTCCCCGTTTCCAGACCGGAAACTTTGCCGACGCAAACATTATGGCGGCCAAGACGACCAAGGAGGCGCTCAGTCTTGAATTCAAGAATATGACCAGCATCCTGAAAGTCAGCACGGGGAGCACCTATGATTACAATACCATTGCCGTGATGGCCAACGACCAGACCAAACTTACCGGAACGGTCTCCACAACCTTCCCCGAAACGTTTGCAGTAGAGACTGCCAATGGATCGGAAGCTATTCTCTCCCTCCAGAAGGGAAATCCTTCCGGTTTTGCAGGTGTCTCCGCAGGCAATACTTATTATCTCGCGATGCTTCCCGGCGAGGCGATCGAGAAAGGCATCGGCTTTAAGATCGAGCAACGCGCCGGCAGCACGGACCTTCTCGGCGGCGGCATTTCCAAGTCCGCATTTGCGCGGGAACGCTCGCAGATCTATGACCTGGGCACCCTCGATAACCGGATCGTCAGGGACTGGTATATTTCCGAGACCGGTACGGGCGTAGGCAACACTGAGAGCGCCCCTGCGGGACCGGAGAGGCTGATCGACCTGCTGAACCCGTCTTATTCCCTCAATGGGACCACGGCCGGATGGCGTCTTGCCGGTGCCACCGTCCACGTCCTTCCCGGAACCTACAACCTTCAAGAACTCAACGGCGGCGAAGTCCTGGCCCCTCATTACAATCTGAGCAATCTGGTCGCCCATGTCAAAGGCGAAGGCACCGAGGCCAACCCCACGAAGTTCATCTGCAATCAGACGGCGGACAACGACCATATCTTTGCCGTCACGGAGGCGCACAAGGTGGGTGACTTCACTTTTGAGAACATTACCTTCACGGCCAACCCCGCCGCCAGCAACTCCAACTCCAGCGGTATTGCCTTCAACTACTCATCGACCAATACTGACAACATTATCACTTTTAAAAAATGCACGTTTTCTGATTTTATCAGTACAGCAACAGAAGGAACATATGGAGGTGGAGCAGTATTTGTCAATATCAATAAAAAGAATGCCCTGTCCTTCGAAGAATGCTCTTTCCTCAGATGCAACGCAATCCGAGGAGGTGCTGTAGCATTGAACAACACAGATGCCGAAAGCACCGCCATCTTCAAAGACTGCATTTTCGAGAACAATGTGGCAAGCACACCCACAGGAATCGGAGGATGCGTATATCTTTACGCCAAAGCTCACGCTCATTTCAATCATACATCATTTACCGGGTCCGAGGATGGTGAGATTCAAAACGCCCAACACGGTGGTGCGTTAGGTATCGTGGCCAACGCCTCGGTTACTTTGGAAAACAACTGCTCTTTCACCCAATTAACATCAGGGCAAAAAGGTGGAGCAGTTTTTAATCACGGCAGCCTTGAGGCTACCGACATTACATTCACGGCTTGTAAATCAAAAAGTACCGCTTACGACACATCTGCAGGAACAATCTATACAGACGGGACTGTAAATATCGTTGATGCCGTTTTCTCGAACAATACATCCAACACAGGTTCTGTTATCTACGCAGACGGAGCCAGTGGGAAAATTGGAACAACTACGATTTTTAACAGTTTGTTTGAAGGGAATGAGACGACAGCCACTGATGGTTCTGGGAGTTCGCAAAAAGGATGTACCGTGTTTGCACTTAAATATTGTAATGTTCTTTTAGCAAATTGTACTTTACGCAACAATACCGAGCACAATGCGTCACACGGCGTTGTAAGTCCCCGAAACAACAACGCATATATCTATTTGGTAAGTTGCACTATGTCTGAAAATCTAATAAGTGACGGGACAACGACTTCACCAGGAAAAGATATCGCCAGGACCACAAACTTAATTACTGCTCACAATACAATTGCGACCAACACGCCTGGTGACATTCAGAATGTGGTAAGGGATTATTCCATATTCACACTTCGACGGTTTATACAGAGCAAGAGCGATTACACAAATATGACTGCCTTTTCATTAAAAGCATATGATCCTAAAGGTGTTTATCCATTAGACAGCACCTATGAAACCGACTATAACGGTGGCATGTCCGTCGAACAGCTCCAGACTCTGACCTTCAACAACATCACCCTCACGGATGAGCAGAAAGCCCTGCTGGCCAAGGACCAGAAGGGTAATGACCGCACCGGCACCATTATGGGTGCATATGTTTTGACCGAGTAGTTTAACCAACTGATTATTTATGTTGAAACGATGTCTGGCCGTCCTGGCCGCACTGATCGTTACGCTCACGCTCCACGCACAGGGGCCGGTCCAGGTGACCGGCTCCGTGGTGGATGCAGGCGGGAAGGCGCTCCCGGGCGCCACGGTATCGGCAGAGGGAACCTCCGTCGGAACCGTGACGGACGGAGCGGGTAAATTCTCCCTCAAAGTCCCATCGGAGGACGCTGTCCTTGTCTTTGAGTCACTGGGATTCAAGACCGTCAAAATGAAGGTGGGACGACTGAGGAGTTTCGACATCACCCTGGAGGAGGATGCCGAATTCCTCGACGAAGTCGTCGTCATCGGCTTCGGCGAGCAGAAGAAGCAGGACCTCACCGGGTCCGTCGCCACCGTCAAAATGCAGGATGTGGAGAGCTCACCGACGCTATCCGTGGACCAGGCCCTTCAAGGCAGGGTGGCCGGCGCCGACATCATGAGCGTTTCCGGCGACCCGACGGAAGGAACTTCCATCCGTATCCGCGGATCCCGGTCCATTACGGCCGGCAACGAGCCGCTGATCGTCGTGGACGGCGTAATGAATGCCGTGCAGGACCTGAGCGACCTCAACTCGGCCGACATCGAGTCCATCTCCATCCTCAAGGATGCGTCCTCGACGGCTATCTACGGCTCGCAGGGCGCCAACGGCGTCATCATCGTCACCACCAAGGCGGGCTCCCCCACGGTGAGCAAGGCGACGGTGACAGCGACCGTCAAACTGGGCTTCTCGCACCTCGCCAGAAGCCTCGACTATATGAACGCCGCCGAGTTCGCGACCTACAACAACGACCGTATCGACTTCTCCAAGTCCAGCACTGGAATGGTCTATCCCGTGACCCCGAGTTACGCGGAGAAATATTCCGACCCGCAGGCCCTCGGAGAAGGGACCGACTGGCTCAAGGCCATCACCCGGGTGGCCCCCTTCCAGGAATATGCCGTCTCCGTGAGCGGAAACGGGAAGGGAACCAATTATTTTGCATCGGTATCCTATGCCGACGACGAAGGTATCATCCTGGACTCCGGCGCACAGCGAGTCATCGGGCGCTTCAACATCGGGCACCGTTTCAACAAATGGCTCAAGATCGACTACAACGCCAACGTGCTGTACCGACGCAACAAAAATAACAAGACCAGCATCGGCGGTACGGGCGTATGGTCGGGTGCGGTCTACATCTCTCCCGTCCTGGGCATCGACAGCGAGGTGAACGACCTGTACAACTACGGCCAGGGCGCCCCGTTCAACAACCCGTACATTACCATCCAGCAGTCAGTTCACCAGCGGAAGAGTTTCTCCACCACACAGACGCTCGCCCTCACGGTAACGCCCGTCAAGGGGCTGACGATCCTGAGCCGGAACACTTATTATAAGTATGACACCCACCTGTACCGCTTCCTTCCCGGGACGCTGCCGGTAAGAAGAATGGCAGGGACAGGCGGAGAGGTCTATCGGCAGGATTCCAACCTGACGCAGCTCAACACCGACAACACGATTACCTACAAGGCCGATTTCAAGCGGGTCCATCACTTCGACGCGATGGCCGGCATGTCGATGTACTACAAGACCACCGACTGGCAGCAGGTCAACGGAAAAGGAATGTTGGTGGACGACCTGAAGTGGAATGACCTCAACGCCATCGGCGACAAGGACAATTACAACATCACCTCCCACAACGAGGTCGTGCGGAAAGTTTCCGTCCTGGGACGCATCAACTACAACTACAAGCAGCGCTATTATATCACCTTCACGGGCCGTGCCGACGCCTCCTCCAACTTCGCCGCCAACAATAAATGGGGATTCTTCCCTTCCGGCGCCGTCAAGTGGAACCTGGCGAACGAGGCCTGGCTCAAGAAGACACGCATCTTCCAGGACCTGTCGCTGCGCCTGAGCGCGGGACGCACGGGCAACGACGCCATCGCGCCCTACAAATCGCTCCAGCGGCTCAGCAGTTCCACCTCCGGTTACCTGATCGGGGACGGACAGGCCACCTTCTATTATCCTTCCCGCCTGGACAGCCCCAACCTGACCTGGGAAAAGACGGACCTGTACAATGCGGCCCTCGACATAGCCGTGCTCAAAGGCCGCCTCAAAATGACCCTGGAAGGCTATTTCTCACAGACGAGAGACCTTCTTCTGAGCGTGCAGAAAGCCCAGCAGTCGGGTTACAGCAACTTTACGCAGAATCTCGGACGCACTTCCAACAAGGGTATCGAGTTCACGCTGGAGACCAGGAACATCGTCAAAAAGAATTTCTCCTGGAGCACCGAATTCACCATCTCCCACAACAAGCAGATGGTCGAAGACATCGGCGGCGAGTCCGAAGTCGTGGCGATGAAGGACCAGAAGGGCTATATGATCTACGGCTACAAGGCAGGTTATCCGCTGAATTCCCTGTGGGGATTCCAGTACGGCGGCGTCTGGCACAATGCGGACGAGATCGCCGAAAATGATATCACGCACCAGTACGTCGACTATTACGCCAAACCCTACAAGAGCGGCCGGCCCAAGTATGTGGACCAGAACCACGACGGCATCCTGGACAACCAGGACCTCACCTATCTGGGCAATGCCGACCCGATCGTCTACGGCGGCCTGCAGAACACCTTCCACATCTACGGACTCAAGGTCGGCATCTACCTTGCCTATTCCGTCGGCGGAAGCATCTACAATTATTCCGAATTCTTTATGGCGGGCACCTACTGCTCCAACCAGTACCGCTATATGCTGAACGGCTGGCACCCTTACCGCAATCCCGAGTCGAATTTCCCGGCGGCCGGCGCCAGCGGATCCAGTATGCTGCCCAGCGACTTCATGGTCCACGATGCCTCTTACCTCCGCCTCAAGACAGTCAATGTCGCCTATACCTTCGACCTGAGCAGAAAGGCCAGGTGGATCAAGAGCCTTCAGGTCAGCGTAAGCGCGGACAACCTCTTCCTCTGGACCCGGTACAACGGATTCGATCCGGACGTATCGAGCAAGGTCGAAGACCAGGAATCCACCATCCGGCGGGCCGACATCGGCGCATATCCCCGTCCCCGCAAAGTGGTGGGTATGATTCAACTTAAATTCTAGGGCGTATGAAAAAGACAGTCATATTTATCCTCGCATCCCTGACGCTGACCGCCTGCCATTTCCTGGATGAGGATCCCTCCTCCTTCGTGGGACGTGACGGCTATTACAAGACGGAAGCGCAGTGCCGCAGCGCAGTCAACTCCTGCTACGAGGGTCTCAAGTCCATCTATACGACGACGCTCTTCACCCATCTGGAGGGAACGACGGATCTTGTTATCGTCCCGTCTATTTCCGATGTAAACGCCATCCTGGACATCAATCCTTCCCAGTGCAACATTTCCAAGACGGTCTGGAGCTCCGGATATAAAGCCGTGATGTACTGCAACGCCGCCATCGCCGGCGTAGAAAGTTCGACCTCCATCGACGAGAATGTCAGGCGTGACCTGGTGGCCGAAGCCAAAACGATGCGCGCCTTCTGGTATTACATGCTTACATCCCTCTTCGGAGACGTCCCCTTCTATACCGATGACGTTGTCGACCAGCCTACGATGGACCGCATCGCCCATCTCGGCCGGATGAGTGCCGTAGAGACCCGCGCCGCCCTGATCAAGGACCTCCAGAGTTGCTACAGCTATGACGGAGACAACTATACGGGCGCCCTGAGTCAGGTCCGGTCCTTCGACGGCGTGGAGAAAGGCCGTGCCGGATGGGCGATGGGAATGATGCTGATCGGCAAGATGGCCCTGTGGAACGCCGGAACCGACACGAGCGGTGACACCGACTGGTACGGAGTTGCCATCGACGCCCTGAAGCGTCTCGTCCCCGTTTACGGGAATCTGGCCCAGTATCCCCTGAACGATCTGCTATTCAGCGTCAAGGACACCCCCGAGCGGATCTTCGAGATCCGTCATACCTACTCCGAAGGGACACTCTCCTATGCAGGCAACCTGGCGCAGAATTGCATGCCGTCATACAGTTCTTCGACCCACCTCTTCGACGGTGTCGAAATCCCGATGCTGGGAACGGAGGCCAAAGTGGGGACCTGCAACCGTCCGACCTCCTATTTCTACGGAGCCCTTCAACCCGACGACGGGATGGACCGCCGCGTGGATATCAATCAGGGCCGTCGCTACAACGGAACGAATTTCAACAACGGTCTCGCCTACCCGTGGATGGGGCCCAAATTCTGGTGTCCGTATATGAAAACGACCTATGACTCCAACAATTATCCCGTCTTCCGCTATGCGGACGCGCTGCTGATGCTCGCGGAATGCTACTGTGCCCGACAGGAAAAGGAAAATTTCGAACTTTACCTGAACCAGGTCCGGCTCCGTGCCGGCCTTCCCGTCTACACGGTGGGGAACTGGGCCAAGGCGGAGCAGGAACTCCGGGACGAAAGGGCCCGGGAACTCTTCGGCGAATTCCAGCGCAAATTCGACCTCGTGCGGTGGGGAATCTGGTATGATACGGTCAAAGAGTACTGGAAGTCGGATATGGACAGCCGGAATATCCCGGTAAAACTGCAGCGCTGCCACCGCTATCTGCCGATCCCCGTCGAGCAGGTCGTCAACTCGGGGTATGCGCTCGATAACAAAGAATACAATGCGTACGGTCTGTAATATGAAAAGATTAATGATGCTGGCCGCAGTCCTGCTGCTGGGTGCGGCCGCCTGCTCGCAGAGATACGAAGTGGACCTGCCCCTTGCCCTCAACCGTACGGAAATGAGATTCAAGAGTTCAGGCAACTCCTATTACGTGCTTGTCTACAGTGACGGACACTGGACGGCGGAACTGGACAAGGATGTGCCCTGGGTCACCCTGTCGAAGACCTCCGGCGACGGGAACGGACAGATTATGGTCTCTACCGATATCAACAAAGGCGTTTCCCGCGGAGTGACGCTGATCGTTTCCAACGGCCACGGATCCAGGGAGATGTACATCTCTCAGGAAAAAGGGACGACAGACGGCGGCAATTACCGCTTCGTCAAGGAAGGTGTCGAACTGCTCCGTGCCGCTTCGACCGCCCGGATCATGGCAGGCACCGACCTGGATGATGCGACCGTCGAAGGGGCCATTGACACGGTCATCTACGCCACGGAGAACGAAGACTGGGTACACGATATCGAGGTATCCCGGAGCCGGGTCACCTTCCGGGTCGACGAAAACGAAACCGGGGCAGACCGCACCGCCACCGTCCGCATCACCTTCCCGCTGGCCCGCTGGGATACGCCTGTCACAGCTTATTTCAACATTCTTCAATCCGTCGGAGAACCTGTAGAGCTCCAGGCGCGCGTCGAGTCCGTACAGGGGAATGCCATCCACCTCTCGGAGGATGAGCGCCTTACCTTGCTGGACGCGGACGGAAATGCGACACTGCCCGCCTCGGTAAGCGAAGCCTCCGCCGAAGGGGCCACGCTGCTGCTGAACGGCGATGCCATCCGTTCAGGGATCCTCGGCGGCGTCTATCCCGAAGATTATGTTTCCAGGTGGAGCGGCGGAAAGGTCTATGTGAGCATCCCTGCCGAGCAGGAACTGAAGACTTCCCTCTCCCGGGCGGCGGACCTGACGGTCCTCGCCGGAAAGAAAGAAGGCGAAAGCCTCGTCCTCCGGAGCGCCTGCTCGATCCTGCGCATCAAGATCGCCGGTACAGGAAGCCTGCGGGAACTGAGCGTCAGCTCCGGACTTCCTCTTGCCGGAGAAGGTTCCATCGATATGGGGGCGGAGGCGCCCTTCTATACCCCGTCAGCCGGCGGGCCGGAATCCATTTCCGTCCTGCTCCCCGAAGGGGGGATCAACCTTCCGGCCGATCTTTACCTGACGGTACCTTCCGGCCATCTCGGCCGCCTCACGGTGAATGCAACGACCTCTGCGTGGAGCGGAAGCGTTACGGCCGAGAGTGAAACCGTCGGCATCGTCCACGATATCGTTCCCCTGGAAGAAATCACCCTGTCGATTCCTGCCGGAGCCGAGAATCTGAGCGAAGGCGGCAAATGGGCCAACTGCTATCTGGTCGAAGACCCCGCCGAGAAGCTTTACTGCATCGACATCCGCCGTCCGGACGGGACGGTCCCCGCAGAGGACATTACCCGCTGCTCTTACCTCTGGCAGACGGCACCGGACGTACTGACCTACCTCGCCATCGACGCCAAGGAAGGGAAACTGTACTTCCGCAAGGGGCAGAACCTGCCCGGAAACGCTCATGTCGCCGTATTGAACGCCGACGGAGAGATCCGCTGGAGTTACCATATCTGGGCTCCGGCCACGCCCGTCGAGTCCCGCAAGTTCGGCAGTTATTCGATTATGGACCGCAACCTCGGCGCCCGGGAGGCGATGGCGACGGATTTCTCCGGCGCTTCCATCGGAATGCATTTCCAGTGGGGCAGGAAAGACCCGTTCCCGCCGAGCGCCCAGACCGGGACAAGCGGCAACGGCAACCATGGAAAAGTATATCCGGACGCCATTGCCTTCGTGACCGCACAGGACGGCGTGCCGCAGGAACTGGCCGACGCCACGCCTACCACCTATTATTGGGGCAGCGGCGCTTCCGGGAAGCAGGACTGGCGGGAGGTCCAGGACGACAACCTCTGGGCCTCGGCGAATTCCAACAACAATCCCTGCCCGAAAGGCTGGACCGTCTCCGGCAATGAAGTCCTTTCCCTGATCGCGGCCCGGATGACCGGTATCACATTCGAATCACGCGTGGGTATTACCATCAAGGATGACGACAATAAGCCGGTGCTCTTCGCACCGGGCGGAGTCTACCGGCGCAGCACTTCGACCGCCAGCGAAATGGCCAATATGGGCGACGGCTGGATATGGTCCGCCACACCGGTGGAAGACGCCACTTACGGCGGTTCCTACCGGCTTTGGTATCAGTCGAATATGAACAACCGCCGCGTGGACAAGGCGTATCCCCAGCGCAGATGGGGCGGTAATGTCAGATGCGTAAAAGTTCAATGATTATGCAGGCTTTACGAAACATAATGCTGACGGCAGCGGCCCTAACGGCCCTTGCCTGTGCCAAAGACATCAACGAGCGCAAGATCAACGAGGGGTCCGGCCTCGGATATCCCGAGAAGGTATGCGACCTCGAGGCGGAACCGGGACAGGTCACCATCCCCGTCATCGCCACACGGACCTACGCAGTCAGGACCGACGCGTCCTGGCTGTCCGTACCGGCGACGGCGCCCGCCGGGAAAGAAGGCTTCACGATGGGATATTCCGCCAATTCTTCCCTGCCCCGCAGCGCCGAGGTCATCATCGCCATTGACGAGACACACCACTACGATACGCTGACCGTACGGCAGAAAGGGAAAACAGTTCCCACACTCTCGACGGCCACGCACATCATTTCCGTCAAAGGATCCTCTCCCGGAGTGCAGGAAGCGGCCATTGAAACCAATATTCCGATGGATCTGCTGAAACTTTCATGGGACAGCGAGGGCAGCGAAGGATGGATCGACGGGGTCACCCTGAAAGACTCCCGGCTCAGCTTCTCCTACACGGCCAATCCCGACAGCCATCCCCGGCACGGAAACATTACGGTAAGTTATACCGACGCCTTCGGGGCCGTACTTTCCATCCCGTTCCAGATCAGCCAGCTGTCCGCCTCGGATTCGGCCGGAGAATTATATGACTTCGATCAATTGTTCGCGCTGGCAACGACTGAAGGGGCCGAAATCGAGGAGGATATCGTCATCGAAGGCATCGTCGTCAGCGACAAGGAGAACGGCAACTGCGGCGACAATCCCCAGACAAGCGTCACCTCCATCGACTACAGCGGTTGCCGCAGGACCATCTATCTGGAGGCCTTGGACGGCTCCAGAGGTCTCCGTCTCGAGACCCGTACGGAGGATGAGAACACCTTCCTCCAGGGGGACCGCATCAAGGTCGCCCTACGGGGTTGCACCCTCTTCCGCTCCGAGGTTCTCAATGCCGTGGCGGATCCCGAATATTATTATGTCAAGGGATTCAGGGGGAATATGGTCTTCTCCTGCGAATCCCTCGGAAGGGAAGGCATTCCCGTCAAGGAGAAATACATCGGCTCGCTGACGGACGATGACATCTTTACCTATGTCACGTTCAAAGACTGCGAATTCCCGATCCGGAAAGGCCCCCTTACTCCTGTAAGCGAGCAGTTTACAAACGGAACGGGCAGTGACAAAGTATCCAAGTTCGCGATTCTCCTCCACGATATCATCGGGTCCTCCATGTACCTGTTCACCAACACGACCTGTCCGTATCGCCGCGACGGATCCCGCCTGCCTGAAGGGAGCGGAAAGATGAGCGGCGTCGTGGTACACGAACTCTATCCGAGATTCAGTTATCAGGACAACACGTCTTCCGACCCCGACACCTGGGGCAACATCGGCCGCTACCAGCTCCGGCATACCTGCAAGGAAGACTTCGGCATGGCGGCAACGATGCAGGAGAATACTTTCTCCGGCATTATCTGCGAATGGCGGTACATCCTGGACAAAAATCTGGAACGCTATTATGCGACCGACGGAGACAAGACCGCGTATTTCGACTACAGTTTCGTCTATCCCGACACATACACCGACGGGCGGGCCGGGAAACTGCCCATTATCAAGACTAAGGACTATTCCTACCTCGGTCCCGCCGGAGAGGGCAATACCGGAAACCTCAACGGGGTCGGCGTTGTTCTGGAAGACGGGTCCGACTGGATGAGCCCGAGCTGGGACGGGTACAACAGTGAATTTGCGGCGGAAGCCAACCCGCAGGGATATGGTGATATCCCGACGGATGCCGGATCGGCCTGGGCCACCAACCTGACGACCCGCGACAAGGCCCCGATGTATACGACGCTCTGTTTCTCCACCCGGGGCATTTCCAGTTCCCGGATGAGCATTCAGATTTCTTCGATGAATTATTTCTACTCCAGCACCCAGAATATCGGCGGCGTTCCCTACTATCTGGAAGGTCCCCGGTACTGGTGGGTGGAATATTCTCTCGACGGTGGCAGCTGGACTCCGGTGGCGAAATACTCACTGCCCGAATTCTGCCAGACCAGTCCGATGACACAGCTCTGGCAGACTGCCGGGTTCAAACCGGTAAACATCCCGCTTCCCGCGTCCACCCTGCTCGGAAAGGAGAAGGTCTGGATCCGGATAATTCCGGATGCCGCAATGCAGACAGGCAGCAAGACCGCCTATCTGGATCCGTCGATCCTTTATCCGTCCTCCGGATCCTTCCCGACGGCATGGAACTATATCGGTATCCGATACAATACGGTGGAGCCCCCGGCGACAAACTTCGACGGCGACAGCGGCATCGATCCTATGAACCCGATTGACTACAACTGGTGATGCGTATGAAAAAATATATGATTCTCTGGGCAGCCCTTGTCGTTGCCTCGGCATGCGAGAAAGTTCCGGAACAAGTCCGGAATGACGATGACGGAATCATCCGGCAGACAGTGACCTTTACGGCAGATGCCGTCGCCACCCGGACGACGCTGGGCGACGACTGGAGCGTATCCTGGCAGGAAGGCGATGAGGTCTCCATCCTCTGGAAAGGCGGATCCGCCAAAGCGAATGCGCACCTGGAAGGGGCGAAAGCCCGCTTCAGCGCTACCGTGGAGGAGGTTTCCGACTACTATGCCGTTTACCCGGCGGACATTCCCGCCGCCGTCGGCGAGGACGGGAAACTGACGGTTCTGGTTCCCGATATCCAGACCGGAAAATTCGAGGACTGCGCCATCATCGTGTCGCACACGACCCGGGAGAGCCTCGATTTCGGCCGCTTCAAGAGTGCGGTCGGCATGATCCGTTTCACGCTGGAAGACGACGCTTTCACCCGCATCCGGTTCTCTTCCACTTCAGAGCAGAACATCACCGGAAACGTAACGACAGACGCCGCCGTCTCCGCTTTCTCGACGCAGGCCGACAACCCCTCCGTCGAGGTTCCGGTAAACGGGAAGGGAACTTATTACCTGGCCACTCTCCCCGGCATCAGCCTGAGCGGCCTCAAATTCGAACTGGGGAATGATATCGCCTGGAAGGGTGAGGCCACCAACGAGACGCCGGCCTCCATCCCGGCCGGTAACATTCTTTGTATCAGTTCTCCTGTCGACGGACATATCGTCGTGGTCGGAGACTTCTACATCACGGTCGAAGGGGCCGGGAACAAGGACGGTTCCTCCGCAGCCAATGCGGGAGACGCCGCCTTCCTGCGCACCCTCCTCGGCACGCCCGCGAATGCGTCCATCCTGAACGGACACACCGTCCACATCGCGGCCGGGACCTATGACCTTTCCTCCGAAGGAAGGGGGCTCGTCCTCGCATACGGCTCCGCAACGGAGATCCGGCTCGCTGGCGATCCCGGGACTATCTTCACCACTTCTCTAAGCGGAGAAGAAGGTCGTATCCTGACGGCGGGAAACCAGTCCAACGTCAACCTTACCATAGAAGGCATCACCTTCACCGGCGCATCCCATAACGCTGCAGGCGGCGCACTTTGCCTGCTGGCGGGAAAGCACAGGGTCTCCGGATGCACCTTCTCCGACAACGAGACCACCTCCACGACCAATGACCAGACCGGTGCGGGCATCTACATCGGCGGTACCGCATCCGCAGACATCCGGAACTGTACCTTTACGGGCAACAAAACCAAGATTACGGGAGGAGCGGCCATCTTTATCATCGCCGGGACCGTCAACAAAGTCGTCGGCTGCACTTTCCGCGGGAATAACCCCGAAATGGTCGCCAACGGCGGCGCCATCCTCCTCAAACACAGCGACTGCACCCTCTATCTGGTCGACAGCAGTTTCGATCAGAATGCCTGCACCACCAACGGCCCGGACCTCTTCGGCTCGAAAGCCCAGGCGCTGATTGCGTGGAACTGCACCTTCACGGGCGGGACCAACAAATCGGCGGGGAACCTGGGAAGCATCCGTATCAATCATCCCGGATTCTTCGGCAACTGCACCTTCGCGATGGAAACGGTCGGCACGGCCAACGGTGTCCTGGCCTTCGGCCTATCCTCCGGTAATGAGACCACCAACCAGATATTCAACAACCTGATCCTATGCAATGAAGGCAGTTCGATGGGAACTGCCAGCTCTACGGCCAAACGGGGATTGACAACCTACGGACACAATGTCTGGTTACAGGCGCCGAACCTCACGCTTACCGACAAAGGCGGAGCCTCCGACAAAACCGGAGTCAAGACCTCCGACATCTGGAGCGCCCTTTCCCCTTCCGAGGCCGGGTTACTGGAATGGAACGGACCGGCCGGGGTCCTGGAGGGATTCACCTGCGCGACGCCCGCAGAGGCGGAAACCGCGCTGAAATCCTTCACTCTGGGCGGAGAATCATTCTACGAATGGCTTGTGGATGAAGGTTTATTTGACAAAGAAGCACGCGGAAACGCCCGCGGCGCCTCCTGGTGGCCGGGATCCTATCAGAAATGATCCGGAAGATTGTCATACTGTCCGTGTCGCTTCTTGCCGCCCTGGCCCTCCAGGCCGGAGAGATGCCGCGTTTCAAGGCGGGTACTTATAATATATTTACCTCCGACTCCCGTCTCAAGGTCATCAAGGCCAATCCGAATGTAAGCGAGCAACGCTACTGGTGCCACAGCGCCACGGCCGTGGGCGATATGATCGTTCATCTGGACTGCGACATCCTGGGCCTGCAGGAAATCTGCGACAGCATCTGGAACGGGCCTCGGAACATCCGGGATATCGTCGCCTCCAAAGGACTGGAATACAAGTGGATCCTCTATCCCAACACCACCCACGGCAACATATCCTACGACAATGCCATCGGTTATAAACCATCCGTGTTCGAGTGTCTGGAAAGCGGCATTTTCTGGCTGGCCGGTGTCTTCGACCGCCCGGAAATGGCACCGGACGCTCCCAAGGGTTCGATGCGTCCCTGCGTATGGGGCCGCTTCCGTCATACGGCTTCCGGGCGGGAATTCTACTTCCTGAGCGCCCATCTGCTCGTATCCCGGAAGCAGGAAGACGGTTCCTGGAGTCACGAGGGCAACAAGTACAACGCCAGGATGATCCGTCAATGGACGAATGAGCACATCCCGGACAATATTCCCTCGATCCTGGTCGGGGACATGAACGTCGATGACAAGGCAAAGCACTTCCTTTCCCTGGCCCAGTCCCGGTTTATGGACGCGCGGATCTGGTTCCAGCACGCCGGTCGTCTGAGCGCCGACGCCAAAGCCTGGGGGACACAGGATCTCAAGGATGAAAGCGGATACAGCAAGTGGTGGCCGGATCATATTATGTTCAACATGTTCCGTCCGCTGGATTATGTCATAGACCGGAGCCTGTTTCCGACGGCCGACGGTACCCTCCACTACCCTTCCGACCATCTTCCGCTGACCGCGGTGATGGAATTCCGGGACTATTCCCCAAGCGGGCTTCCGACTCCGCCCAAGGCGAAAAAAACGCTCCGCGCGATGTCTTTCAACGTACGGTACCGCAACAACAACGTGGACTGGGAGAACGGATGGGATCACCGTAAATTCGCCATACCCGAAATGCTGCGGGATGTCCGGCCCGATGTGATGGGCACCCAGGAAATCCAGCTCGATCAGATCGGATACCTTGAACGCGAAGCGCCTTCCTACAAACACGTCGGGCTCTTCCGCGACGGCAACGACAAAGGCGAATGTGCCAGTCTATACTACAACAGCGAGACCGTAGATCTTCTGGACTGGGGCGGATTCTGGCTCAGCGAAACACCGGCGGAGTCCTCCCTCGGCTGGGACGGCGAGGTCCGTCGGACTGCGGTCTGGGGCCGGCTCAAGCTGAAGGAAACCGGGAAGGAGTTCCTCTTTGTCACCGCACACCTCGACCACAAGGGTCCGGAAGCGCGCCTCAAAGGAATGGACTTAATCCTCGACACGCTCGGGGTTATCAACAAAGGGAATCTGCCCGTCATTCTCGTCGGGGACCTGAACAGCCAACTCAGCGACAAAGCCCTTTCCAGACTCTGTGCGGAGATGAAGGATGCCCGCAGCACGGCGGTTTCCTCCGATACGAAATACGCGTTCAACGGCTTTGGCAAATCCTGGACGGGCGACATCGACCATATCTTCTACAAGAAGGTCAAAAAATGCCTGAACTTCAAGGTGGTCAGCCGGAAATACCTGCATATCAATTACATATCAGACCACTATCCCATCAGGGCAGACTTCGAGCTATGAGAAAGGCAATGATCATACTGGCCCTGCTGCTGCCGCTTGTCACGGTCGCGGCGCCGAAGGCATCCCTTCGGGTGGGGACCTACGAACTGGGAAATTCGTTCAACCGGAGGGTACAGGCCGAGAAGGGGAAAATCTCCTCGCAGCGGATGTGGTGCCATTGTGCCGATGCCATAGCGGAGGCCATCCTGGACGCGGACTGCGACATCCTGGGCATTCACGACGTCTGTGACACCATCGCCGGACGGCGGGAAGGGACAAAGTCCATTATCCGGCTTCTCCAGGAAAAAGGAGGAGATATCGACGGACTCATTCTGAGCAACGTCAATCCGAACTTCCCCCTGGAAGGGCCGATGGCGAACGGGAACGGAATCCTCTGGAGAGCCTCACGCTTCGAACTCCGCGACTGGGGCATCAACTGGCTCGGCGGCATTTACGATAAACCGGGAAGAGACAAATCGCTCAGATACGGCGGAGATAAGGTCTCGATGATGTGGGTACGGCTTTTTGACAGAACGGCCGGGAAGGAGATCGTCTTCGCCAGCGCAGATGTTAACGGCCCTACACAATATGACCACGGAGAAAAAGTCGTGTATCACGAAATCAACGCGGCCAACTGCCGCAACATCATTTCACTGATGAAATCCGACATCGTCCCCAGGGGGATGACTTCCGTGATCACCCTCAACTCCCGCAACGCCCCCCAGCACGACGGATTCAAGGAGCTGAACTCCTCCGTATGGCTCGACGCCTACTCACAGCTCCGGGACGAAGGTGCCCTGGATGAAGCCGCAGCGGACGGGAAGGACACGCCGGACCGCATTTTCGTGAGCGGCGCATCCATTCTGTCATACGCGGTGCTGAAGAAAAAATATCCCACGGCGGACGGAACCCTTCTCTTCCCCGCCCAGCGCTTCCCCGTCGTCTCCGAACTGCAATACTGACGGACATGAGAAAGATGCGACTGACCGGATTCGTTGCGTTCCTGACGCTGTCACTGCTCTGCCTGTCCTGTAACAAGGACAGGAACGGGAAAGATGCATGGAAACTGCAGGCCGGGATCGAATCGCTGCAGACCCGGACGGTTCTCGCCCCGGGGGATGACGGGGGAAATTATCCCGTTCGTTGGGAGGAGGGTGATGTGATTGCCGTAAACGGGATGCTTTCCCGCGCGTTGGCCGCATCGGAAGCGGGGACCGTTTCCGCGACATTCACATTCGACTCCAAGCCGGCTTCCGCATCGGTCTATAATGTACTATACCCCGGAAGTGCAAGCACTTCCAGTGTGATTTTCCCTGCCGTCCAAACCTATGTCCAGGGCTCTTTCTGCAAGGAAGCCGCTCCGCTGTATGGTCATACGGACCGTCCCGACGGGATGGCGGGTCTTCGCAGTTGCGCCGCAGTGATCCGTTTTGCGATAAAAGGCGACGTGACGCTCTCCGCCATGGAGGTCACCGCACCGGGATCCGAAAAAATCAGCGGTGAATTCACAGTGGGGAAAGACGGGATCGGCGCGCTGGACGGAACGCTGACGCCTTCGCCCGGCGCTTCCTCCCGAATGGATTATTCCTTTGAGGACGGACTGACGCTGACCGGCGAAGGAGCGGACATTGTCTTTACAGTACCCGGAGGCGCCTATTCACGGGGTATCCACACCGAACTGACCGCCTCCGACGGCAAGGTAATGGCACTGTCTTTCGTTCCTTCCGGTGTCACGCTGCCGGCTGCAACCGTCTGCAGTTTCCCCGACATCACCTTCCTCCCCGGCAAAGAAATCACCTTCGTCTCGACAGATGCGACGACAGGCGAAATCACAGACCTGGAAGAATCGGCGGGGACCCCGGCAATGGATGCGGAAGAGGCGGTGGAAGCGGTTTCCCTCAAGGTAGGATCCTACAATATCTGGGCACCGGAAGCCCGCCATACCGTAATGGAGAACGATGCTACCGTATCGGCCCAGCGCTCCTGGGCAAACAGCTATAAAGCGGTGGCGGCTATGATCAATTCCCTGGACTGTGACGTCATGGGACTCCAGGAAATCACAAACCGGGTATTCAAGACCACCATCACCCCTCCGAAAGAGGATTACGACGGCGTCGTCCACACGCTGAACGCTTCGATTCCGGATTATTCCTGGGTAATCTTCAACGGGAGCAATACGACATATGACAATCTTTTCCCGAACAATACGACGGCGAACGGACTCAGCAACACGGATGCCATTATCTACAAAAGCAGCATCCTGACCCTTGTCAGCCAGGGAAGATACTGGATTACCGGGAAACGGACCACCCCCGGCTCCCCGACGGACGGATACGGCAGCAACCGGGTTGCCGTCTGGGCCAGATTCACCCACAAGGCAAGCGGGAAACAGTTCGTTTTCATTTCTGTCCACCTGGATCTCCCCAACGCCGGGCCGGAAGAAGACAAGTTCCTTCCGCAAAGACGCAACATCGAGGAACTGATCGGCTGGGCGGCCCCCTATGTCTGTCCGGAGACGATCCCGTCGGTCATCGTCGGTGACATGAATGTCGACAAGGGGGACGAGGGCGGCAACTACGCCCGTCTTGTCGGAGGCCGCTGGAAGGACGCTTACGAAACAATGCTCGCCGACGGCTCCCTCTCCTATACCGACCAGCATCATAAAGGCACGATGAATGCCAATAAGAACGAGGAAGGCGGACTTTCCACATGGCGTCCCGACCACATCCTGCTCGACGGTCTGACCCCTTCCTACTACAAAGTCGGGCGGGAGCAGTTCCCGACGGAAGACGGAACGAAGCACTGGCCCTCCGATCATTTCCCCATTAAGGTTATCGTTCATTTCTGATCCGTATGAGAAAGTTGCTTTACATCCTGCCGTTCGCAGCCCTGCTTCTGTCATGCGCAAAGGAAATGACGCATCCCGCAGGGAATGATTTCACGCTGGTGGCCGCCATGCCCTCCGCTTCTACCAAAACGGTTCTGGGTCCGAAGGACGGCGGTGCCTACCCGGTCCTGTGGAGCGTCGGAGACCGCATTACGGTCAACGGTGTCCAGTCCCTGCCCCTGAGCGTCCTGGAAGCCGGCGGCAGAACGGCGGTTTTCCACTTTCCGGAATCCCTCAAACCGCCCTATCACGTCCGCTACGGAACAACGGTTCCGTCCGTCCAGCAATATTGCGAGGGTAATATCCGCAGCGGATATGCGCCGATGGAAGCCGTCTCTTCGGCCGCCACCTTTACCCTGTCTCACCAGTCCTGCATTGTCGCGCTACCGCTGAGCGGGGACAAAACCCTTGCAGGAATATCCCTTTCGGCACTGGACGGAACGCCGGTCGCCTCCGGAGGGACCGTCCAGTTGACGATGCCTGCCGGCGGGGTCGGCATCGCTTCCGGGAAAACCTTCCACCTCGTTCTCCGGCCGGCAGCACTGCCGAAAGGGCTGAAGATGGAGATCTGCACCACAGACGGCCAGCGGATGATCCTGACCGCCTTTGCAGGAGAAACGCTGGTGGCCGGGAAAGTCTATGAGTTCCCCACGTGCACTTTTACCGCCAACGCGGAGCCGGTCACGGTCATCGACTCATACAATGAATTGAAGGAATTCTCCACGCGCGTCACCGCCGGTGAAAAGTATCAGGAGGTCAGGCTGACCGCCGACATCGCCGTGGACGGATCGTGGAGGCCGCTGGAGGGCTTTACGGGCGATTTCGACGGCGGAGGGCACACGGTCTCCGGTCTTACCCGCGCCTTCGCCAATGAACTTCGCGGCTGCATCCGCAATCTCACGGCGGAAGGGAACATCTCCATCACGGGGAAAAACGATATCGTCGGGGATGAATCGGTTTTCTGGGCCGGGATTCTTGCAAACCGGATCTATTCGGGCGGGACCGTCATCAACTGTACGACCCGGGGATCCATCCGTTACACCCAGTGGGGGAAAACGGCAGAGGTAGGCGCCCTTTGCGGCTATGCGCCCCGCGGAACCGTCTTAAACTGCGTCAATGAAGCATCGGTCACCGTCATCGGCGACGGATCGGCAGAAATCTTTGCCGGAGGCCTCTTCGGCCGGATTTATGCCTCCTCCGATGCAATCACCGTCACATCCTGCCGGAACTACGGAGCCATAACCGTCCGGGGTACTGTCAAGGAAGCGAGCATCGGCGGCATCGTGGGGAATATGGATGCGAAGCACACCAGTCTGCTGCAAGACAACTTCAATGCAGGCGAAATCACACTTGAGGCAGCTTCCACCATAAAAGGAGTGTTGAACATCGGCGGTATAGCCGGATACTCCCTGAACGATTTCTCCGGCTGCCGGAATGAAGGCGTCATCCACCAGGGCGCTTCCACGACCCTTATCCAGAATGTCGGCGGGATCGGGGGAAATATTGTCACTTCCCTCGTGCAGGGATGCGCCAATGCCGGAAAGATCCTGCTTGACGGATCATCCGCCGGCGTCGTCCGCTGCGGCGGCATCATCGGTTTCGCAGGCGGTGACAGCTCGGTCAGCGGCATCACCATTTCCGGATGTACCTACAGCGGAGAAATCACGGCGGATATCGCGAGTCATTCCACGATTTATGCAAAGCCCATTACGGGCCTCTACTCTATTATGAGCCACACAGAAACGGATTGTACCTATTCGGAGGGAAAGATTACCATACGATGAAACGAACATTACTGATTGTATTATTTTCGGTCCTCACGACCGTCGCCATTGCACAGGAGCAGCCGCTGAAGGTCGGATCCTTCAATCTCTGTACTGCCGGATCCCGCAAATCCTTCATAGAAAAGGGGAAGGCCGGCGTCTTCGCCGCTCCTCAGCGATACTGGTGCAACAGCGCCACGGCGGTGGCCGATATGATTGCGGAGATGGATTGTGACATTCTAGGCATACAGGAGGTCTGCGACAGTATCTGGGGTGTAAAAGGGGACCTCGATATCCGCCGCCTTGTGGCCGAACGTGGGAAAGAATACATCTGGGTCCTCTATCCCAACACCAGGAAGGGCATTTCCTACGATGTCGCCATCGCGTACAAACCGCAGCTCTTCGACACCCTTGCGACAGGGATTTTCTGGACAGGAGGCGTGCCGGACAAGCCGCTCACCCGTTCCGGCGAGCCCAAATATTCGTGTAAACCCTGCGTGTGGGCGCGATTTATCCAGAAAAGTTCCGGGCGGGAGTTTTATTTCCTCGACACCCATACGATTGTTCCGCAAAAATACAAGGATGACGCCTGGCCCAAAAACCGGGGCAACATCCTCAACCTGCAGCAGATAGCCCTGCTGGGCGAAGCCCTGGTTCCCAGGGACGTTCCCTCCATTCTGGTCGGAGACCTCAACATCGCACACAATGCTCCGGACTGGCACAACATTGCCGACGCCCGTTGGCAGGATGTATATTCGGTCCTCAAGGAAGAAGGCAGCCTTACGATGGAAGATCGCGAATGGGGCACTCAGAACAAGAAAGACGAATCCGGCTGGACGCGCTGGTATCCCGATCACATCATGGTGAACGGTTTTACGGCGAAGAATTTCTTCATCCGTCGTGAGAAATTTCCGACGGCGGACGGTTCGCTTCACTACCCTTCCGACCATTTCCCCGTTACGGCCAACGTCGTGTTTGAAGGAAAAGACCTTTTTGCCGGAGCGGAGCGCGTCACCTCTCCCGACGGCCGCATCACGCTGGAGTTGCTTCCCGGAGACGAATACGTCTCGTACAGGGTAGTCTGTGACGGGAAGACCGTCGTCAAGGCCTCTCCCCTGTCGATGACCCTCTCGGACGGGACTGTGTTCGGTGCGGGGAAACCCGCCAAGATCATCAGGAACGGACATTCCGTCATCCTCTCCTACAAAGGGTACAGCCTTGAGGCAAAGGCCTGCGACGACGGGGTGGCCTGGAGATGGTCTTCATCGAAGAGAAAGCCTTGCACCATACTTTCCGAGCAGGCGGATTTCCGCTTCCAGGCCGGAAGCCGGACCCGCTTCTCATATACCCACAAGAATGTCGACCCGTATCAGGACGACTTCCAGAATCTTTACACGACGGCTTCTCTTCCCATCTGGTCTTCCGGCAAACCGCTTCTGGACGTCGCGATGGGCCCTTATGACAAACCCGTCCTTCCCACCAAAGGCGGAGAGCCGCCTCTTGCCGTACTTCCGGCGCTGGTCGAGGACGACGGGATCAGAATGGTCATTGCAGAATCGGATGTCATTTCCTATCCGGGTATGCTCCTGAAGCCTTTCGGTACGGGATTCGAGGCACGTTTCGCCGGGTATCCCGCCACCGAGAAACAGGGCGGGAAACGGAATCTGCAATGGCTCGTCACTTCCCGCGAGGACTATATCGCCACTTGCAACGGCAAGGCACGCACTTTCCCCTGGAGGGTCATCTGCATCGCGCGGGACGACAAATCCCTGGCGGAAAACGACCTTGTAACCCGTCTGGCGCCATCCGCAAGCGGGGATTTCTCCTGGGTCAGGCCCGGCAAGGTCGCTTGGGAATGGTGGAACCAGTTCGCCCTTGACGGCGTGGACTTCACGCCGGGTGTCAATACCGAAACCTACAAGGCCTACATCGATTTCGCCTCCCGTCACGGAATCGAGTATATCCTCATGGACGAAGGCTGGGCCGCCAGGTATGCCGACGACCTCTTTGCCGTCGTCCCGGAGATCGACCTTCCGGAAATCATCCGCTACGGGCGGCTGCAAAATGTCGGCATCATCCTCTGGGCAGGCCTGTCCGCCTGGGCCAAGGATGTTGAAAACATCTGCCGGCACTACAGTAAGATGGGCGTCAAGGGGTTCAAGATCGATTTCTTCGAGCGCAACGACCAGCCGGTCCAGGAGCTGATGTACAAAACGGCCGAGACTGCGGCCCGGCATAAGCTGCTGATCGATTTCCACGGCTGTCCCCCGCCCACGGGGCTGCAGAAACGCTTCCCCAACGTGCTCAACTACGAAGGGATCTTCGGCCTGGAGCAGATGCGCAACCGGCCGCTCCCCGCCTACGACATGGTCACCTTCGACGTGACGGCGCCGTTTATCCGCTTCGTCACGGGCCCGGCCGATTATACGCCCGGCGCCTTCCTCAACGGGACACGGGAAACCTTTGTTCCCAACAAGCAGGCCCCGATGTCGCAGGGAACGCGCTGCCGCCAGCTGGCCGAATATGTGGTGTTCGACGGCCCGATGCAGATGCTCTGCGACAGCCCGTCCCGCTACGAAGCCGATCCCGCATGCGCCGAATTCATCTACCGTGTGCCGACCGTCTGGGACGAGACCCGGGTGCTGGACGGCAAGATCGGGGAATACATCATCACCGCGCGTCGCAAGGGGGATACCTGGTACATCGGCGCCCTGACCGACTGGGAACCGCGCACCCTGAGCATCGATCCGGCCGACCTGGGACTGAACGCCCTCCGGGTCGAAAGCTGGGAAGACGGCCCCGATGCAGGCACCACGGCCTCTTCGTGGAGGAAAAACACCTTCAACGTCACCGGCGGGCCCTTCAAGATCCATCTCGCATCCGGCGGCGGCTGGGCGGGAATTATTTCCCTCGCCAGATGAAACGCCTGATCCTCTTGTCTTTCATACTCCTTTCCGCCTGCTGCACGGTAGAGCGGAAAGACGGATATCAGGTTATCCATCAGTGTGGCGGACCGGACCTGGGGTTCACCTCCGTACCTGTCCTTCGGAAGGGAAGCCTTGCCTTCAAGGACCTCAACCGCAACACCATACTGGATCCCTACGAAGACTGGCGCCTTAGCCCGGAGGAAAGGGCCGCGGATCTCTCTGCCCGGCTGACCCCGGAGTATCTTTCCGGTCTGATGACCAACGGTCACACCGTCAACGTCCCGGGTATCTCTTCCATGAGCGTCAGCGGAATTACCTATAACGGCCTTCCCTACTCCGAAAGCGGAGCCGAGCCGTCCGACATCTGCGACAGGCTCCGGGAAGCGTTGGAGAATTTTGACACGCGACAGGTCCTGCTGGCCCACAGCGACAGTCCCGAAACGATCGCCCGATGGAACAATAAAGTCCAGGCACTTGTCGAATCGCTTCCCTTCGGGATACCCTGCGCCAATTCTACCGATCCCCGCAATGAAATCAGGGCGACCGATGAATACAATGCCGGAAGCGGCGGAGTCTGCTCACAGTGGCCGACGCCTCTTGGTCTGGCCGCCACCTTCGATACGGCTGTCGTGGCCGATTTCGCACGGACCGTCAAGCGGGAATACCTGGCCCTCGGATTCCGGACCGCCCTGTCCCCCCAGGCCGATCTGGCAACCGAGCCGCGCTGGAGGCGTGTGCCGGGCACTTTCGGGGAGAATCCCGCCCTTGTCGCCTCGATGGTGAGGACTTATATCAGGGAGATGCAGCCGGAGATCAATTGCATCGAAAAACACTGGCCGGGAGGCGGCACGGGCGAGGGAGGCCGCGATGCGCATCTCGCCATCGGCAAATACGGGGTATTCCCGGGAGGCCGGCTGAAAACCCATATGGATGCTTTCGACCTTTCCGCAGCGGGTATCATGCCTTATTATACCATTTCCTTCGCCCAGGACCCTTCCGGGGAAAATGTCGGAAACAGTTACAGCTCATATATGATCGATTCCCTGCTCAGGAAAAAATACGGCTATGAGGGGATTGTCTGTACGGACTGGGGAATCGTCGCAAATTATAACGGAGATCCGCTCTCCACCGGCGGGAAGTGCTATGGAGTCGAGGGGTTGACCGGTGGAGAGCGTATTTTCAAAGCTTTGGAGGCAGGCATAGACGAGTTCGGCGGCTCGGTCAGAGCGTCCGAAATAATGGATGCCTGGAAGCTTTGGCGCGACAGATACGGAGAGGATTCAGCCCGGGAGAGATGGGAACGTTCGGCCCGGAAGATCCTGGAGGCGATGATGCGTACGGGCGTCTTCGAGAATCCCTACGTGGATGTTGCGAACGCTACTGCGGTACTTTCCGACCCGGAAACCTTTGCCCTAGGAGAGCAGGCGCAGGTCCGATCGGTCGTGATGGTCAAGAACCACGGCGGTGTGCTTCCGATGCCCCGGGGCGCCAAGGTCTATGTCCCCCTGCGCCCTATTCCCGGCGTCTATTCGATGACGGGGCGGCTCAAGAAAGCGCCCTGCACCGGCTATTCCGTCGATACGGCGATGGTAGCGAAGTATTTCACCCTTGTCGGCACGCCGCAAGAGGCCGATTTCGCCATAGTCGCCATTACGGAGCCGGAAGGCGGAATCGGCTATAAGGACGGTGAATATATGCCCATTTCACTGCAATACTCACCTTATACGGCCACGGAGGCCCGGGACCCTTCCATCGCCGGCGGAGACCCTTCGGAAAAAACGTCAAACCGCAGTTACAAGGGTCGGACCCTCCGCGTGGAAAACGAAACGGATCTGACCCTCGTCCGGGATACCGAGGCCGCAATGAACGGAAAACCCGTCGTCGTGCTGCTTCAGACAACCCGCCCGGTGGTGATGGAATTCGAGCCCTCCGCCGATGCCATACTTGTAGCCTTCGGGGTTCGCAGCAAAGCCTTTATGGAACTGATCTCCGGCGAGAGACAGCCTTCCGGCCGCCTGCCGATGCAGTTTCCGGCCTCGATGGCGGAGGTCGAGCGACAGAAAGAAGACGTCCCGCAGGATATGACGCCGTGGAAAGACACGGAGGGAAACCTTTATGATTACGGCTTCGGCCTCTGTTATCAGGAATAGAGAATATCAGGATATGACGCGTCTCAAAATATTGTTAGCCGTAGTCTCTGCAGGTTTTCTTATGGCTTGCAGCACTACGGTGGATAAACAGGAGAGCGATCCCTTTGTCATGCTGCGGCTTCGCGGAACGGCGACCTTTTCCGAGGAGAACTGGGAGAAAACATACCGGGCCATCAAAGAAAGCCCGGGCTGCTGTGACGAGGTCTGGTTCTCCACCGGGTTAGGATTCGCGGATCAGGAAACCCTCCGGGACAGGGCGGAACGGATCCGACGCGGCTCCCGGCAACTGAAGCAATTGGGGATAGGGACTTCCCTCCAGATTCAGATGACCATCGGTCACGGAGACCAGCTGGCCATTGGAGAGGAACACCTGTACAGCGGACTGACCTGGACGCGGTGGACCGGCTACTCCGGAGCAGTGGATCAATACTGCAGTTGTCCGCGTGATCCCGAATTTCTGGAATACATCCGCCTGATGTCGCAGATTTATGCCGAAACCAGGCCCCGCAGTCTCTGGATTGACGATGATCTGCGTTACAGCAATCATCAGCCCGCCACGACCAAGGACTCTCCGATCGGATGCTGGTGCGAACGGTGCATCGCCGACTTCAACGCAGTCAATGACGCACACTGGACCGCGCAAACCCTGCTTAGGGCGATGGAAAACGATCCCGCCCTGTCGGAGAAATGGACCTTGTTCTGCACTTCGTCGCTTACCGGCATAGCCCGCATCATTGCAGAAGAATTCACCCGCATCTCCCCTGAAACCACATTGGGTCTGCAGGGCGGCCGTAAAATCGAATCTGTCGAGGTGCAGACCGCTATCCTGCGCACGCTGCATGAAGTGAGCGGCAAACCGTGCGGCTACCGGCCCGGCGGAAGTTCTTACTACGACGACAGCAACGCCGCGCCGCAAATCATAAAAAGCATGGGGTCGGCCCGTTTCCGCAAATTGATGGGAGACCCGGGATGGATAACGGAGTGGTGTCCCGAGATAGAGACTTCGCCACGAGTCTATGGCTCCCGCACACCCCAGGGAGTGCTGGTTGAGGGCTTCGCGGCGCTTGCATATGGACTTGACAAGCTGAGCATGTTCGTGATGGCCCCGGAGAAAGAGAGTGATACGGTTTACTCCCGGACGATGTTGCAGCCGATTGCCAAGGGGCTTCCCATGCTGAGGGCATATGCCGGGGCCAATGAAGGGACCGTTCCCGTCGGGTTTACCTCAGAAGTCTCCTGCGACAGTCTATATGCCTTCGGCTGCACGTCGATTCCCGTCTTGCCCGGCCCCGGAAAAGAACTCGGAGTCCTTACCCGGGACGATTGGGACAGTCCGTATCTGACGAAAGAAACGTCTGATTGTGTGCAGCGGCTTCGTGAATCTTTTGACAGCCGCGGCGCCTCCCCGGTGCTATGTTGTTCACCCTTTATAGGCCTGATGATTCCCAGAATCGACGATGAGGGAGAACTGCGGACGCTCGGTCTTCTGAATGTCCGGATTGACAGCCAGGGACCCGTCAGGCTACGCCTCCCGTCCTTGAGGAGGAAAGTCAGGAGCGCACGCTGGTACGAAATGAAGTGCGAACCGGTGCGTCTTCGCATAGAGAGGGAAGGCGACGACGCCTATGTCACGATTCCCCGAATCGGTGCCTGGAACGCCGGATTCCTTTCTTTCAATGAATAAATTTCTGATATTTTTCAAGTCTGTAATATGAAACGTTTTGCACTCATATCCCTCTTTGTCGCATTAAGTGCCTGTGGAAGGGTTGCAGATGCTCCCGCCGTACTCTTCGGCGGAGAGATGCACAATTCCAACGCCTCCACGCCGGCGTCGATCGACGCTTCGTTGGATATGGCGGCGGCGCTGGGATTCAATACCGTGCTGGCTCCGGTAAGCTGGGAACTCACAGAGCCGTCCGAAGGCGTCTATGACTTCTCTCTGGTAGACTATCTTCTCAAAGCTGCGGAAAAACGGGAACTCTCACTGGGCCTTCTCTGGTTCGGTACCTGGAAGAACGGCGAATCCTCCTACCCTCCCCTCTGGGTCAAGGCCGACACTGCGAAATACTTCCGCGCACCGGTCATTCCTGCGGATAAGACGCCCTCCATCTCTCCTTTCTGCGAGGCGGCAAGGGATGCGGACGCGAGGGCCTTCAAGGCCTTGATGACCCACCTGAAAAAGGTTGACACCGGCCGGCGCGTCCTCTGCGTACAGGTAGAGAACGAGGTCGGCGTCTTCAACGAAAGAGATTATTCAGAGGCCGGAGAAAAGGCCTGGAGAGAAAGTACCTGGAGCACCTCCGACGATCCGCTGGCCCCGCAGTACTTCATGGCGGAGGCCTATGCCCGGTATGTAGATACCGTGGCGGCGGCCGGGAAGGAGGCCTACGACATCCCGATGTTCGCCAACGCCTGGCTGGCCGATCCCGACAAGGCTTACGGCAAATACCCCAACGGCGGTCCGCGGGTGGCGGTGCTGGATGTCTGGAGAGAGCATGCGCCCCATCTGGACTGGCTCTCGCCCGATATCTACGGATCTTCCCTGAAGGAGATGTGCGCCGCCTATTCCCGGGGGCAGACGCTGTTCATTCCCGAAACGAACTGCAAGGCGGGAAGATATTGGTACGCCCTTGGAGAAGCCGGTGCAAAAGGTGTTTTCGGCTTTGGATACGAAGAGTTTTACGACGATCCCTACTTTACGGCGGAGTGCCGTGTGATTTCAGAGATGATGCCTCTTATTTCTGAAGGTCACCCCATGCGCGGCTTTGTACGGATTGACTCTAAAGACGCTCCGAATGCCGTAGATACGCTTGCGCTGGGGAATCATACTTTCTATGTGCACTGCATAGAAGGAGAAAAGAATGCACATGGAATCATTGTCCGGACCGCAGAGGATGAATTTACCGTAGCGGGAGTCGGAGCGTGGATAGATTTCGGACCGACAACGAAAATCGCTTCCTGCGAGGAAATCCGGGACGGCAAAGTCTGGCAGGTGCTGAACGGAGACGAAACGGGGCATCACAATATGCTTTACCTCCGCGGCAGGCTGTTCCTTCCGGACTATGAGGCCCCGGACGGAACGGTGATTCCTTCCGCATTCTATGGACTCAGTTACCAGCGCCGCTTCCGGCCTGCCGCCCAGGAGCGATTCAAGGTTTCCGGTATCTACCGGATCAAGTTGTTCGGCGTGAAACAGAAATAAATGATTTCCATGGGAAAATTCACATCACGATTGTGGGGTACATTCCTTCTGCTGGTCCTGTCCCTGCCCCTCGCGGCGCAGAAGAACTACACTGACGCGCTGGACCTGAATTTAGGCGGGAAAATCTTCGCCACCGCGAATCCTTACGACAGGATCGACCCGGTAGAAGGGATGACGCCGGGAGAACTCGGCCAGGCCCGCCTGTGCAGCGGGCTCCGGGTCGCATTCGACACCAATTCCAAGTCTATCGGCGTACGCGTCGTCTGGAGCGGCACGGCCGGCAATGGAGGCAACAACGGCCCCATCGCGGCCCGCGGCTTTGACCTTTATATAAAAAAGGACGGCCACTGGCTCTGGGCCGGGAACGGATTCACCAAGAAGAATACGCCGGGAGAGGCGCACGAAGTGACTTTGATTCCTGATTCCGGACACGGTGCCAAGCAATGTCTGGTCTATCTTCCGCTGGGTTCCAGGATCGAGTCGATGGATATCGTGACCGACGAAGGATCCTGGATCGAAAGCGGTGCGAACCCCTTCCGAAGGCGTATCGCCGTCTTCGGGTCCTCCTATACCAACGGATCCGGGGCGGGACGCTGCGCAATGACATGGACGGCACAACTAAGCCGGCTTACCGGACTCGACTTTATGAACTTCGGATTCAGCGGCAACTGCAAGTTGCAGTCTTATTTCGCCCGGGCCCTGGCCGAGGCCGATGTCGACGCCTATGTCTTTGACGCTTTCTCCAATCCCAGTCCCGAGCAGGTCGAAGAGCGGCTGGAGCCTTTCATCCAGATCCTGCAGAAAGCCCGCCCGGGCGTTCCGCTCATCTTCATCCAGACCATCTACCGCGAAAAGCGGAATTTCAGCGACAGTTACAACGCACGGGAAATAGCCAAACGGGATACTGCCGAAAAGATGATGCAGATGATGGCCGCCAAGTATAAGCACGTCTACTGGGTCAATACGACCAATGCCACTTCAGAAAACCACGAGACTACTTCAGACGGTTCCCACCCCGATTCCTACGGTTACACGCTTTGGGCCGAATCCGTCAAAGACCCCATTCTGGAAATCCTGCGTAAATATGAAAAAGATTAAGCTCAGCCTCTTCGTCAAAGTCCTGATCGCCATCGCGCTCGGTTCGGCGCTCGGCCTGCTCTTCGGCCTTGCTTTCCGGGGCGACGGCTTCCTGTACGGGCTGTCGATGTTTTTTGTCCGGCTGTTCAAGACATTCAACGTCCTGTTCGCCCAGCTGTTGAAATTCATCGTTCCGCTGCTGGTATTGGGCCTGGTGACGCCGGCCATTTACGGCCTCGGCAAGGGGGCCGGCAAGATGCTGCTGATCGTGGTGGGCGTGGCTTATCTCTCGACCGTCTGCGCCGGCCTTTTCGCCTACGGCAGCGCGAGTGCCTTCTTCCCGCATATCCTGCAGGAAGGCGACCTCTCGAAAGGGACTGCAGAAGCGCTCAAATTCGAGCCCTATATCGATCTCCAGATCAAGCCGCTCTGCGATATCCTCACGGCGCTGTGCCTGTCTTTCATGGTGGGTGTATGCTGCATTTACATCAAAGGGGATACGCTCCGTCGCTGGTTCGATGAATTCGGGGAAGTCGTCAAGATGACCATCGAGAAAGCCATCATCCCGCTGATGCCCTTCTATATCTTCACGATGATGTGCGAAATGAGCGCCGCCGGCAAAATGGCCGTCGTAGTCGGCTCCGGCGTCAAGGTGATCGCAACCGGCGTGGTGCTCTCGATCCTTTATCTGGTCATCCAGTATGCCGTCGCGGGCGCCATTGCCGGGAAGAACCCGTTCAAGTGCCTGTGGAACATGCTCCCGGCCTACCTGACGGGATTCTCCATCTGTTCGTCTTCGGCGGTGATCCCGGTGACGACGGAGTGCACCCGGAAGAACGGCGTGTCCGAGGAAGTGGTCAATTTTGTCGTTCCGCTCTGCTCCAACGTGCATATGTGCGGCTCGGTCATCAAGCTGGCCACAACGGCGGTTGCGGTGGCCCTTATGATGGGCCGGCCCATTCCGTTTGCCTTGTTCTTCAATTTTATGCTGATCCTGGCGGTGGCCACGGTGGCCTCGCCCGGTGTGATGAGCGGGGTGCTTATGGCATCCGTGGGGTTCCTGGAGAGCATACTGGGGTTCACCCCGGAAATGACTGCGCTCCTGATGACGATTTACCTTGCCCTGGACGGCTACGGGCCGGCCTGCAACGTCACGGGCGACGGTGCCATTGCACTCGGGGTCGACCGCTTCTTCCGCAAGAGCGTCCCGCAGGAAAGGGGCTGAGCCAATTATTATATATCTTTGTATTCTCAACAGACCCGTGCTTCCATGAAATTACTTCTGCGCATCCTGATACCGGGAATTCTCCTCTCCGCCTGTACGACGGAATACGACATCTGCATCTACGGCGGCACCTCCGCCGGAGTCATCGCCGCACGAAGCGCTGCACTTGCAGGGCACAAAGTGGTCATCGTCGAACCCTCCGGACACATCGGCGGCCTCACGACGGGCGGGCTCGGCCGCACCGACATCGGCAACAAGCAGGTGGTCCAGGGGCTGTCGCGGCAATTCTACCGGGACCTGGGGACACGCTACGGGCGGCTGGAAAGCTGGGTTTTCGAGCCCAAAGCGGCCGCGGAAATCTATCAGGGCTATCTCGATCATCCCGGGATTACAGTACTCAGGCAGACAGGACTGAAAGCGCTGGAAATGGACGGCAGCCGCATCGTATCCATGCGGACGGTCCGCCTCACCCCGGAAGGAGAAGTGAAAGGCCGCGGGCCGGTCATCAAAGCCCAAGTTTTCATCGACGCCAGCTACGAGGGCGACCTGCTTCCGGCGGCCGGCGTCTCCTACGCCGTGGGCAGGGAATCCGCGGATACGTACGGTGAATCCTGGAACGGCAGCCATCTCTCCCGCTACCATCAGTTCCCCGACGGGGTGGATCCCTATCTCGTTCCCGGCGACCCGGCGAGCGGGCTGCTGCCGGGAATTTCCGCCGGCGAGGCGGAAGAAGGCGCCGGAGACTCGCTCCTGCAGGCCTACAACCTCAGGCTCTGCCTGACGGACTCCCTGGAGAACCGGATTCCGCTCAGCCGCCCCGAAGGGTACGATTCGACCCGGTTCGAGCTCCTTGCCCGCCTGATTGCGGCGCAGCCGGCCGACACTTCATATTTTATCTGGAGTCCGATGCCGGGCCGGAAGACGGACGTCAACAACTTCGGCGCCGTCTCGACCGACATGATCGGCGGCAACGCGGGCTATCTGGAAGCCTCCTATGCGGGCCGCTACCAGATCTACAAAGCCCATTCCGATTATACCCTGGAGCTGCTCTGGTTCATGATGACAGACAGCCGCGTGCCGGAGGGACTGCGGGAAGAATTCTCCCGATGGGGCCTTCCGAAAGATGAATACATCGCTTCCGACCACTGGACGCCGCAGCTTTACGTGCGGGAAGGCCGGCGGATGGTCTCGGACTATGTCGCCACCCAGGCCGATTGCGAAGGGCTTACGCAGGTCCCCGATTACATCGGCTATGCCGCCTACAAGATGGATTCCCACAATTGCCGGCGCGTGGTTATCGACGGCGGGGTCAAAAACGAAGGAGACGTGGAGATCAACATCCCGGGCCCGTGGCCGATCGCCTACAGGAGCATCGTCCCGGCAGCGGGAGAATGCACCAACCTCGTCGTTCCCGTCGCGGTCTCGGCCAGTCATATCGCCTTCGGTTCCATCCGGATGGAGCCGGTATTCATGACTCTCGGGCAGGTGGCATCCCTTGCCGCAGGCATCGCCATCGAGAGGGGCATCCCCGTACAGGAAGTCCCGGCGGAGGAAATCCGGGAAGCCATCGCATCCGACCCGCTCCAGGATGGTTCCGTACCGGATATCTTCATCGATGATTCCGCACTGGAGGTCCCGGACGGCTGGGCCCGCATCAAGTCCAAACGCGGCTACGGCCCGTCATATCTCGAAACCGGCGCCCCCGGTGCAACGATGGTTTTTACGACAACGGTTCCCCACCCCGGCCGCTATGCCGTCTATTCCTATCTCAACCTTGTAGACGACGTAGAACCCGTTACGACCTATCGCATCGGCGACCGGGAAGTAACCGTCAATGCACGGGAAGTCCCGCTTGACGGTCAGATGAAAGGAGACTGGGCTCCGCTCGGAGAATTCGAGATCGGCGACTCCGTGACGGTCACTCTCACCGGCGGCGCATCCGGAAAGCCCCTCCGGGCCGACTGCATCCTTCTGGTGCGCCGGGACGGATAGCCTTACCTTGTGACATAGGGAGCCGTGCGATCCTTGAGATATTCCCGCACGTCCGTCCATTTGTAATAAGGACCCTGCACGGAAGGGAGCTGTCCCAGGCGGGCCTCCTCTCCATTGTGAAGGAGCTTCACGAGGACATCACCGTTCCCGCGTTTCGGCGTAAAGAAGACCAGCTGGAAGTTCGTTCCCATCGGGCTCCGGAAGGTCTGGAACCAATACGCCAGGTCATCCGGGTCCTCCGGGAAATGGCCGAAGTCATCCAGGTCCAGGAGCATCATCAGCGCCATCATCACGTGGTCGTGGCCGAAGCGCAGGTCTGCGCCGCGCTCCCCGGAGGCGATCCTTTCATCCGCCTTGGCGATGATGTCGTCGATGATCGAGCAGCAGGGGGTCCTGTACTTGAAATATTCCACAAAGCGGGCATAATTGTCCACCTCCCACATCGTGGCGAACTCCTCCACCGAGAAGATGCCCTTCACGTCGAAGCGGACATCCTCCGGGAGACTGTTCATCCCGCCGACGAACATATAGAGGTTGAAGAACACGTCGTAGGGATTACGCGTGACAAGGGCGGCGTCCGGATCCTTGAACAGACGCGCAAGCACATCCTTGTAGCGCGGCATCTTCCGCAGGAAGAAGTCCGCGGAGGATTCCCCATACGGGAATGCAAGTGTAGGTCCCTTGTAGCGGAAAGGGTTCGGTCCCAGATTCGGCCGGGTGGCCTGGATGTCAAGGACGCCCTGATGGGCGAAAATCCGCGCCTTGGGGGCGATCCGGGAGAAAGCCGCCACTTCGGATGCCATGCTCATAATGGAACGGACGGCCGCTGAAGAGCAGGCGTCGATGCGGCTCCCCTTGCCGAACGCCTTCGGGAAGGCCTTTACCATCTGCTCGGGAATCCGCTGGTGCTGCTCCCATCCGAGCGGCGTCAGGTCGCCGACCTCGTGCTCATGTGCCTTCCAGAACGCTTCCAGCTTGGCGAAGATCTCCTCGCCGTAGGGCGTCAGATTGCCCTTCGCCGCACTTTCCTTCATCATATCCAGCAGGACGGTATACGCCTTGGCCGTATAGGCATAGCGTGACCCGTGCCGGCCATAATGGCTGATGTAAAACACCTCGTACCCCTTCGGAGCAGGTGTCGCCGCCTTCGGCGAGAAGTCATAGACGCAGTCAAGTCCGGAACTCTTGTTCCAGTCGGAGCGGACCTCTTCCCGGACACCCGTCCGCTGCGCCCCCACTCCGATGCTCCATGCCAGGAGCACCGCTACGATAATCCATTTGTTTATTCTCATATTTTTCTACATATTATTCTTTAAAATACGATTCTAAATATTCTCCGATCCGGTCCATCCAGGTATAACTTCCCGTGCCGGGCGAAGCCTGACGTTGGAAGCAGTGCGGGCGGAGCGCCAGCGTATGGAGTTCGCACTGGATGCCCATCGCGCGCATCTTCTCCCAGACCTTCACGGAATTCATCGCCGCCCATCCATCTGCATCGCCGTGAATCAGGAGCATCGGTGCCGTATCCAGGTCAAAAGAGAACTCCGGGACCAGACGGGCCGAATCATCATTTCCGCCGGTCGTATTATGCTCGTCAGTTCCATCCGTCAGGGAATAGGCAGGATAGATCCCGATCCCCCACTGCACCTTGCAGGACAGTTTATCGATCTCGTCAATGGGCAGGTAAGACTGATGCCGGGACGACGTGACGCCCATCAGCGTCAGATGCCCGCCGGCCGAAGAGCCCATAATGCCGATCTTGTCGGGGTTGAGCCCCCGGGCGGCCGCCTCGCTCCGCACAACGCGGATGGCCCGCTGCAGATCCTGCCAGGCCGTCGTATGCTTAGCGAGTCCTTTCGGACGCGGCGTACGGTATTTCATCGTCACCACCGTGACGCCCTTTGCATTGAGATACCGCCGGACCGGCGTCACCTCGAAATCCTCCGGCTTATTTCCCTGATAGGATCCGCCCGAATAAATAATCTGGATTGCATCCGTCTTCCGTACCGCAGGGATGTGCCACTCGATATAAGGATGACACTGGTGCTCCTGCGCGGAAGGCATCTTTCCCTCCGGCCAGATATCCTCGCGGATGCATTCCGCGCGGTCGGCATCGGAGGTGAAGCGGTCCATCAGTTTCTCTTCCGGCTGAAGGGGTCCGAGATAACCCATCTGGGTCATGAATTCGATGGCCCGGTCCAGACCGTACGCACCGTGCTTCTTGTTGGGATAAAGGTGCAGTTCCGCGGGAATGCCGAGCCGCCTGAGCTGTCGGTACACCTGCGTGGAACCGTTCGGCGAATAGGGATCCATTCCCCCGTGGTGCAGGCTCATCGGGCAGGTATGGCTGTCAAATTTGAATACGCTGCTCAACGTAACATCCGCGCCATAACCCTGGCGGGCATTCCGGAACGTTTCCCCGTCCGACATCACGTATGCAGGGGCGTTGAGAATGGCCCAGTTGATATGGCAGTCGTAATTATCGATTTTGTCAACCCACTGATAGGCGGGCGTTTCCGAACTCGTGGCGAGCAGAAGCCCCAGATGCGAACCGGCCGACATTCCGATGACGCCGATCTTCTCGGGATCGAATCCCCGCCGGGCGGCCTCGCTCCGTACCATCCTCACGGCCCGCTGCCCGTCTTCCCAGCCGCACTGGTAAATCGGCAGCCCTTCCGGCCGCGGCGTGCGATACACAAGACTGACACACTGCACGCCGAGAGCCGTAAAGGTCTCGCGCCACAACTTGATCAACTTGTAATCGCAGGTATTATTGTATCCTCCGCCGGAGATGAGGATCATACAGACATCCTTGTCGATGGCCGGAGACGGCGCATCATACCATTCCAGATAAGGCATCCGATAATTGTCCGGATTGAATCCCGGGGCCTTCGCCTCGTCGGTCATCACCGCTGTCAGTCCCGGCTGGGCATCGGGCATCTTTCCCTTGGGCCAGAGGGGTTCGCGCTCCCATCCCCACAGCGGCTGGGCCAGGATCAGCACGACAAAAATATAAGCGAGTCTTCTCATAGCTGACAAAAAAAGCATTCTCACAAATGTAGTGAAAATGCTTCTTTTGTACAAGTCCCCCGGGCGACATACCCCCGGACCGACTTCGTGATCCCGCCGCGATAGTCCGCGCCAGATTCGTATCTTTGTATCCGGACACAGCAATGTGTCTTTGTTAAGTTCGTTTTATATACGACCGGCGCTCTTGGGGAGGAGCGCCGGTCAATTTTTTGTCTTCGCCCGCTCAGGCGTCGATGGGCTTCAGGCCGCGGCGCCGGTTGATTTCATCGCGCAGCGCATCGATCTTCTCCTTGTGCTCCAACACTTTGTTTTCCACAAAGATTGCTGCGGATGCAAGGAAATAATACACCACGGTCTGGATGGTCATCGCCGTTATTTCGGGCGCAATCGTCGCCAGTGTCCCGCCCGCTGTATTGAGATTGATGAAGGCCCGGCAGCCGAATGTCGAAGGGAAGAGGTATGAGAATACTCTCCAGAATCCGGGGATGGCGGTCTGCGGCCAGGAGAATCCCGTCAGGAAAATGCAGATCGGCGACATAAAAAGAAACAGGACAAAGACCGTCTCCCGCCGCGTGATGAGCGTTGACCAGGTAAAGGAGAATACGATGCAATCCACCACAAAGAAGGTCAGGAGCACCATCACTTCCCACCAGGGGGCCTGCTGCGGCAGGTGGAACATCCACGGGATGAGCAGGGCAACCAGGGGGCCGATCACCATATAGACGGCGAAATACGCCGCACCGCGTCCCAGTACGACACGCCCTACACCCAGGTCCTGCAAGCCTTCCGCCATCGAAACGAAACTGCGGTTCTGTTCCCGAAGCGTCCCGGCAAGCAGGGAAGAGCCATAGAACAAGGTTTGCTGGATGACCAGCAGCAGGGCGGCACTGATAAAGAAGAACGTGTAGGAAAACGACCGGTTGTACGGCATACTTTCGTCGATTTCAACCGGCGCAATCAATTCTTCGGCCACCTCCGCATCGTACCCGGCCGCGGCATAGTGCTCCGCCTGGATCTCGTGCAATTCGTCCAGCATCACGAAATTGCAGCCCATCGTCAGGCACTTGTAATAGAGGAAGCTGGACATATCGGCATAGGTGCAAAGCGGGCTCTGCTCCATCCGGACGATCTTCTCGTCGTAATCCGACGGAAAATACACGATACCGTGCACCTTCCCCTCCTGCATCAGTTTCTCGGCTTCGGGCATATTGATGCAGTCATACGCCACGGCGCATTCGCGGGTCGCATCCAGCTTCCTCACGAAGCGCCGGCTGTAGCTGCCGGCGGAATTATCCACCACCGCGACCGGCATCTCGTCCAGCAGGCCGTTGTGATAGATAAAATTGTACAGCAGGGGGTAAATAAGTCCGCCGAGGAAGAAAATCACCAGCACCCCCTCGTCCGAGAAGATCATCTTCAACTCGTGAACAAAGATGGAGTACCAGTCGGCGAACCATTGCCTTATGTAGTTTGTTTTCATTAGTTTCTGGGATAATTCTGCAAAGTGTAAGCGCTTTTCAAACGACGGAGTCCGAAGGCCGGGAGCAGCAGGAACAGGAGGAAATGCACCACTTCCTGCCACCATCCGGAGAAGCCGCTGCCGTAAATAGCCTCCTGCACGAACATCATATAATAGTGCCGGAGCGGAAAGGCCGCCGACCAGGCGCCGATCCACCGGGGCATAGCTTCAACAGGGAGGGTGAATCCCGCCAGCGAAAGGCCCAGGGTACTGAAAATCGCGCCGATGCTGATCGAAAGCCGGAGAATCGGAAGGAGTTCCACGATGAAGATTCCGATCGCCTGCGAGGCCAGGATCATCAGGAGGATATCCAGGAACATCGGCCAGACGGAGCCGGCGAGCGGATAGCGCAGCCAGACGAAGAGCAACAGCTCCAGTGAGATGCCGAGGATGGTAAATAGCACCGTATAAGGCAGCATTTTGCCGGTCAGCGCCACGACGATAGAATCCCCCGACACCTTCAGCAGATGCCTGGAAGTACCGTATTTGAGTTCGGCGCCGAGCGTATAGACCGTAATCAGCACCACGATCATCGCCAGAATGCCCGGCAGCAGAATATTGTTCAGGTAAATGCCGTAATTGGTGGTGGGATTCCCGATCTGGTGCGCATCGATCACGATCGGCTGGATCCGGTTCATTATTTCCCGCTCGTTCACCCCGTGCGCCCGGAGCACCTCCCGTTGGACGGCCCCGTTAGTGAGATGGATCATCTGGAGAAGATCCTTATATGAGAGTGCGCCGCCCACGAAGTAGAGCGAATTCACATAGAACTGGATATGCGGCCGCCGGTTCGCCTGGATATCATTGTTGAAATGCTCCGGAATCAGCACGAAGGAAGTAATCCGTCCCGTCTGCATCGCCCGCCGGGCCGCATGGATGTCGTCAAAATAAATAACTTCGCTGAGCTGCGTGGAATTCAGCTGCTCCGCAAAATTCCGCGAGGTGGAGCTGCGGTCTTCATCCACGACGCCGACCGGCAGGTCATACGGAAGTCCGTCCCGGAAGAATGTCAGGTAAAATACCGCATTTACGATGATCACGCCCACCGAGGCCAGCAGGTACAGCGGCCGCTGGCGGATGATGCGGATTTCCCGCTTCACCACCTCCCAGACATTCCCTATGAAGGTTTTCCGGTCCATTATTTCCGCTTCAAAATCACGCTCATACCGGGAAGCAGACCCTCAACCGGGCTGTCCGGACGGGCACGAACCTCGAAGGTGCGCGTATCGTACTCTCCGATCTCCTTGGTCGCCTTCCAGGTCGCATAGGATTCGCGGACGGCGATATAATAGACCGTGGCCATTACCTCGCGGCCGTCCAGGGCGGGAACCGTCAGACGGACCTTCTCTCCTTTCTGGAGGCTGTGCAGGCGGTCTTCGCGGATGTTGAAGGTAAACCACATATCGCTGAGATCCTGTACGGTCATAATCGGGGCACCCTGTCCCACCAGCTCGCCGACCTTCGGATAGATATCGGAAATGACGCCGTCGGCCGGGGAGGTCAGGTGGATTTCGTCCAGATAGGAATCGATCTTGATGAAGGCGGCATCGGCCCGCTGCACCAGCGCCGCAGCGGCTTCTTTGTCCTCGGAACGGGCCCCGCTGAGCGCCATATCGTACTGGCTCTTGGCGGCCTTGCACTGGGCCTGAGCCGCCCGGTACTGCGCCTCGACCTCATCGTATTTCTGGTCGGTAACGACCTTCTCTTCCTTGAGTTTCTTGATCCGTTCGAAGCTCTTGGCGAGGACTTCCTCCTGCACGATGGCCTGCTGCCAGAGTTCGTAGGCGCCGGTAATCTGCTCCTGCCGGGCTCCGTTGCGAGCTTTTTTGAGCTGGGCGGATGCCGCCGCACGGGCGGCACGCGCCTCGGCCAGGCCGCTGCGCACCTCGGGAGAATCGATGACGACAAGGGTATCGCCCTTGTGAACTTCCTGTCCTTCGACAGCCCGAAGCTCCTCGATCCGGCCCGGGATCTTCCCCGAGACACGGTATTCGGTCGCTTCGGCCTCTCCCTGGATCACGAGATCCGCAGGACGGGATACGAAATATCCCACGAGCGACACGACGAGAATAATCATAATCAAGGCAACGATGCCGATAAAGAGATTGTAGTTATGCTTTTTCATTTCTTTTCCGATAGATCCGATTTGTAATTTCCTTCCGCCTTCATCAGGTTGGAGGCTGCGAGCTGGAGTTCCACCCCAGCGTCAATGTATTCCGAATGGGCCTTGAGCCAGCCCGTATGGGCCGCCAGGGCGGTATTGGGTTCGACTACGCCCGCCTCGAGGCCCCGGGATGCCATTCGGAGGTTCTCCTCCGCGCTGTCCAGATTGCCGAGGGCCGCATCGACCCGCTTGAGCGCTTCGGCATACTGGGTCCGCGCCTGGCTGACCTGCAGGTTGATCAATTCCCGGGCATCCTGATACTGGTCCTCGTAGATCCGGGCTTCGGCCTTGGCCTTCCGGGTGCGCTGCAGCGCCTCCGTCCCATGGAAGATCGGGACATTCACTACCACGCCCGCACTGAACATACCGCCGTTCCACTCATGGCTGAAGCCATGGAACATGTTGGGGCTGGTCATCGAATAGCCGGCCACGAGCGCAACCTGCGGCATCATATCGGCCCGGGCGATCTCCACCTTCCTCTGGTAAATCTGCCTGGCCAGATCCAGGCTCCGGATCTCCGGGCGGTCCTCCAGGATGGTTTCCATATCCTTTCCGTCCGCGCAGGTGGGGGCGGGCAGCAGGTCAAGCCCTTCGTCGGCAAGCGTAATCTTCGTATCCAGCGGGAGACCGATCTTCTGGCAGAGCAGCATCTTGGCGAGAGCCAGACCGTTGGTCGCCTTCAGGAGCATCAGGTCCGCCTCCCCTGCCTTGACCTTCACCTGGAGGGCATCGGACTGCGTCCTGACTCCGGTCCGGACGGCCACTTCCACATCCCGCTCCATCTTGTGCAGCAGGTCGGCATAGGACTCGGCCAGTTTCTTCTTGGCAGCCACACTGACAATCTGCCAGTAGGCATTGTCCACATCATAGACAATGTCGGCATAGCTTATGTCATACCGATTCTGTGCCAGTTGCTCGGCCAGGGCCGCCATCCGGATGGAAGAGGCGATCTTGCCACCGACGAACACCGGCTGCTTGGCGATAACCGCCGCGCCCATCACCTGCTCGATATCGAGGGTGAAAAGGTCGTTGATTTCGGAGCCGACGGCATTGATCGGGGTAGCGATATCCGTGCCCTTCAGTGTAGAGACGAACTGCTGGAGTTCCGCGCTCGACTCGAGGGCCGCCGCGACGGAAGGATCCGAAAGTACCTCCGACAGCCTTCCCTGGAAGGCATCCTGGATCTTGGTCCCGGTCCCCGTCAGGGCATCGGAAGCATCCTGGCTGATGAGGCTCAGGTTCCTGTTATTATATACATACGCGCCCTTGGCGCTGATCTCGGGGAAACAATAGGCCAGGGCTATCTTGCGGTCGTATCCGGCCATCTCCACTTTTGTCCGCGCCTCTGAGAGGGTCTTGTTCCCGTTGACGGCCATCTCGCGGCAGTCGTCGAGGGTCAGGACCTGCTGCGCCTGGACAATATCTGCCGCAAGCAACAGGACCAAGACCGGAATTGTCAATTTTCTTGTCATATTTTCCACTTGTTATTCCGGGGCAGAAACCCATCAAAAGGATTGCCAAAATTTATCCTAAAGTTGAATAATAAGGGAATATAATAATAAAAAGGTCGAATCAAGCGAAATTTAGAATAATTTTCCTATCTTTACCGAGAATAAAACCAATAGCTATGGATCCCATTTTCACCGTCAGCATACCGCAGCTTAAGAAAGCATTCCCCTTCCTCCTGGAAACCAATATCGGAGATGATTTCTTTATCGTTGAGGACAACGGCAGCGCCCTGGGAAGCAGCCACCTTGTCCTTGATGTCCTGAAGCACCCCATCCGCTTCGAAGGACTGCTCCTGTTCTACTGCATCAGCGGCGAGTTCGATGTCGATCTCAATCTCCAGACCTATACCATCCGTCCCCAGAGCATGGCACTCAGTATCCCCGGGACCATCCTCCGCGTCGATGTGGACTCCATCCAAAACCTGGACGGACTCCATTTCCTCTGCGTCGGAATGTCGCAGGAATTCATTACAGGGATGCGGGTGGACTTCAGCCGGATTTTTGAGGACAGCCTCAAATTCATCGCCCGTCCCTGCCTCCAGCTGAACGGACAGCAGATCGACCTGGCGATGGATTATATCACCTTGTGCCGCAAGGTGATCGCCTCCCCGATCCAGGACAAGAAAAATGTCGTCGGGACGCTCCTCTCTTCCCTGGCCTATATGGCAGGCGATGTATGGCTGAGGGGCATTTCCTCCGCCAAGGGCGTGACGCCGGTCCCGGGGACGGCGCGGGCGCAGATTCTCTTCGAACGCTTCCTTGCCCTAGTGGCACAGCACCATACGTCCGAACGGGGAATGGCTTTCTATGCCGACAAACTGTGTCTCACGCCGAAATACCTGTCGAAGCTCATCAAACAGGTCAGCGGCCGCAGCGCTCCCGACTGGATCGACTCCTTCGTCATCACGGAGGCAAAAAATATGCTCCGGTATTCGGAAATTCCCATCAAAGAGATCGTCTATCGACTGAACTTCCCCAACCAGAGCGTATTTTACAAATTCTTCAAGGCGCACGCCGGCTTGACGCCCAGCGACTACCGGAACAGTTGATTACCAAGCGAGTGCAGAGGCGCCAGATCTATGAATTCCGGGGCGAGACGTTGGAAGGAGAGAGCCGACACACTTGTATTTTAAGGAGATATATGAGCAAAACCAAAAACTGGAGGGAAAAATAGATCACTTACACGGGGCTACAAAAAGGGATACAAGAAAAAACACAACAGGCCCCAGGGGTATGCCTGAGGCCTGAAAATGTGATCCCGCCGCGACTCGAACGCGGGACCCACAGCTTAGAAGGCTGTTGCTCTATCCAACTGAGCTACGGGACCATCCTTAAAGGAATTGCAAAGATACGGATTCCTTCCGAAAAAAACAATTACTTCAAGTCACTGCGGACATATACCGCGTTACCGGTGGTACGGCGGGCCACTTCGTTGTCTTTTATCCAATAATAAAGCTCGGGCTCCGTCCCGTATACCGGCCAGGAATTATGGGGATGATTCACGATATGGTGGATATCGCCGTGGCCATAGACCCACATCTGGGTCCCGCCGCCGCCGTCGAAGTTCATTGCCTTGTAGCAACCGAGCCCCCGCATCAGCTTGGCGAGGAGATCGGTGGACATACCGATAGCCCGCTTGTCCGTATTGCTGCTGGTCCAGCGACCATCCACGGCCACCTGGACGATGGTTTTGCCGTCTTTGGAGAGGCCTATGGCGGTACGGGGATGCGTCGTGGTAAGCCACTTATTTGTATCCTTGGCCAGCCAGGCGGCCGTCGCATT
>ONSU01000054.1 GCA_900320545.1 uncultured Bacteroidales bacterium
GTACTCGAACCAGTTGATGTCTGCTGCGAGCAAGGCCTCTTTGACCTCCTCGAACTTCGTCTTGCGGACGATGGCTTCAATCTTTTTCATACACTACTATTTTTAGGTTGTTTTGTGTCCATAAGGGTATAGAACCCCCTTGACCAGCGAAATATCAAATATCGCAAGTAATTGATAATTAATATTTTAGGACAATGTTACCTCCTAGAGTTGCAATTGGAATCCCAGTACATTCTCAACATAGTTCACGAAAGCCTCGTTACAGAGACGGACGCCGCCCGGCGTTGGATACGCTCCGGTAAAATACCAGTCGCCGGGGTGGTCGGGACAGGCGCGGTGCAGCCCTTCGACGCTCTGGAAAACCAGTTCGACCGGCGTCTGCATCCCCGACGGCCTGAGCATCTCCACAATCTTCCCGTTGATCTGTTCGGTAGTGAACGGTGCATAAATATCCCGCACGTGGTTTTCGGACACGGGATTCTCCTTGCAGGCACGGTACACATCGGCAATAAGCTGCTGCCTCCCGTGGTCGCGGATCAAGGCGATGGCCGCCCGGAAGGCGCAGAGCTCCTCCAGATGCGACATGTCGATGCCGTAGTAGTCCGGATAGCGGATCTGGGGAGAACTGGACACCATCACGATCTTCCTGGGATGCAGCCGGTCGAGAATCTTGAAGATGCTCTCCCGGAGGGTGGTTCCGCGGACGATGGAATCGTCGATGACGACGAGATTGTCTTCGTAGGGGACCAAGGAACCGTAGGTAACGTCATACACGTGGGCCGCAAGGTCGTTCCGCGAAGCGTCTTCCGTAATGAACGTCCGCAGTTTGATGTCCTTCCACACCACCTTCTCGATGCGCACGTCGTGATCGAGCTGGCGAACTCCGTCCGTCATTCCGTGGAACGCCACTTCGGCCGTATTCGGGATATAGGAGAAAACCGTATGGGCTACATCCCCGTCGACGGCCTTCAGAATGGATTCCGTCAACTGCTCCCCCAGCCGCTTGCGCTCCTGATAGACGTCCCTGTCGGAACCGCGGCTGAAATAGATGCGCTCGAACGAACAGGCACTCAACCGCTGTGCCGGCAGGATCTGCTCCAGCAGACTCTCCCCATTTTTCCGCACGATCAAGGCCTGTCCGGGAAGGAGTTCACAGATATCCGAGGCTTCCAGGTTGAAGGTCGTCTGGAGAACGGGCCGCTCGCTGGCCAGAGCAACGATCTCCTCATCGCGATAATAGAACGCGGGACGAATCCCCCAGGGATCGCGCACGGCAAACATTTCGCCGCTGCCGGTCAATCCGCACATCACATAGCCTCCGTCGTAGTGTGACATCGTCGTGTTCAGCACGTTGGCCATGCAGATATGGTCGTCGATATAGCGCGTGCGGTCGAGTCCTTCCAGCCCCTTGTCCGTCGCCTCGTCGAAGAGCCTTTCCACCTCCCGGTCCAACCGGTGCCCCATCAGTTCCAGCGTAATATACGCGTCGCCGCGCAGCCTCGGCGACTGACCTTGCGTGGTCAGGAACTCGAAGACCTCGTCGATGTTGGTCATATTGAAATTGCCGCACAGGCAGAGGTTCTTCGCCCGCCAGTTGTTGCGGCGCAGGTAAGGATGGACATAGGTCAGCCCGCTCTTCCCGGTGGTGGAATAACGGAGGTGGCCCATGTACAATTGCGCGTGAGCCGGCGTTTCCACCCGCTTGAAGATCTCCGCGATGGCATCCGGACCTTCCGCCCGCTCCCGGAACATATATTCCGTGCCCACTTCCGCCTCCAGGTCCACATAGGCCAGCCCGGCCCCCTCCTGCCCGCGGTTGTGCTGTTTCTCCATCATCAGATAGAGTTTCTCCAGCCCGTAGCGGGATGTTCCGTACTTCCGCTCGTAAAAAGAGAGCGGTTTCAGCAGGCGGATCAGCGCAACGCCGCAGTTATGCTTCAGGGGTTCCATCGATACAGGCTTTGATGAAGGAGACAAACAGCGGATGCGGATGCAGTACCGTCGAAGA
>ONSU01000015.1 GCA_900320545.1 uncultured Bacteroidales bacterium
TTGAAAACCGTGGCCGCCCGTGGCCTCGTGAACGGGAGGGGCCCGCACGGCATCATCAGCAACGCTGATATGCCTGTGGGAGGGATGGAGGAGCGAAGCACCGGAAGTTTCTCAAACCCTGCTCCCGGAGACAAGCAGACGGTGGAGGGATAGATTCCCGGAACTAGTTCGGGAATGATGGAACGAGGGAGCGCAGATTTTCCGGGGTATTTTTCGGTTAATTTGTAGAGACATTTGTATTTTGCTTTGTTTTTTCGAGAAGAATCTTTATTTTTGCAATGAAATCCGCAATCGGGGAATGAGGAGAGTCAGGACTCCCGTCTTCCAACAGCCCTGCGGATTTTTGTTGTTCTATATCCACTGCCTCGATCGTATATATTTTGTTCCCCGTGTTTGTATTATACTCAAATACGGTGATCTTGATAGGTATATAGGTCTCCGTATCTTTGTCCCATAGCAAATTACCCAATCGATGGACACGTTCAATCTCTTTAGTGCCTTTGGTATCTGGATGAGTAATGTCTATCTCCGCGTTTTCAAAGAGCCAATCAATATTAGCGATAGCCATTGTATGCAATTTGGCACTAATCGATTTCTTGATGGCCTTTCCACTTATAAGTTTCTCTGCTTTGGACCTTGAAATGCTTGCCGTTATGTCAAATAATTTATTGTAGAGGGATTTATCATATAGCATCTCCACTACTTTAAATGCTTCTGCAATAGAAGACGCCTCTCTAATGGGAGAATATTTCGCAATGGGTACAATGTTTTCCATCTACATCAATTATTTGTTCAAGACAAATTTCGGAAGTCCTTGCGAAACTTTATTCGTGAAACATAAAAACTTTCAGAACAAATCTTTCATTTGCATTCAAAAAACCGCGAAAACATTCAAAAAACATAAAAATCTGCATGGAGAGGAATAGATTCCCGGAACAAGTCCGGGAATGACGTTGAAGACTGTCGATATCCCTCCGGATGTGTGGGTGGTTATCGACGAATTTGCCCGAAAACGTCGGACGAATTTGCCCGAAAACGTCGATATCCCTCCGCTCGTTTGGAGGGTTGTCGACACCTGCAGAGAAGGAGAATTCTTGCGAAAGTCCTGCGGGATGATTATCTTTGAGAGAATCAACGGAGTGCCCTTATGAAACAAAGAAAAACATTCAGCGAAATCTCGCCGCTGACGTATTGGATTTCGAAGGAGAAGGAAATCCTGAAGAGGAATTGTCAGGACCTGGTCCATAAAGTGCGTTTTGCACGGACGGTTCAGGCGGAGAAGCTTCCGTACGAAGTGTTCACGCATCAGTCCGTCATCCGGAGACGGCTCAAGAATCTCGACCAGCAGCTGCAGGAGAACAAAGCCGTCAATCTGAAACTCGCCACAGCGCATCTTTACGGCGTATTGATCCGCCCCGGAGAGACCTTCTCCCTCTGGAAACTCGTCGGACGCACGACCGCGCGAAAGGGATATAAAGAAGGCCTGACCATCGCCAAATCCAGAACCGGGAAAGGCATCGGCGGCGGGCTGTGCCAGCTCAGCAACCTGATCCACTGGATGGTGTTGCATTCCGAACTCACCATCGTCGAACACCATCACCACGACAGCGTCGACCTCTTCCCCGATTCCGGCCGCAAAGTCCCCTTCGGGACCGGCACCAGCATCTCCTACAACTACCTCGACTACCGTTTCCGGAACGACACCGACCATACATTCCAACTGTTCGTCCACGTCGACGAAGAAAACCTGTACGGAGAACTACTCGCCTCGGAAGAGCCGCAATATGTCTACGATATCCACTCGGAAGGGGAGTATTTCGTCCGGGAATCCGACGGCAACATCTACCGCAACGGCACCGTCGTAAGAGACACCGTCGACAAGGCGTCCGGCACCGTAGTTGATCATCAAATCATCCGCACCAACCACGCCAGAGTCCTGTACGAAATGGACCTCTGACCTAGTCCGGATACCGGACCTGGTAGCGGTGATAAGTGCGGAGGACCGAATCCACGTAGGGAATGGTCTGCTTGCCGGAGAAAGTGCGCATGCGGGGGATGGCGCGGACAGCGATGGTATCCCAGTTGCGGGCGTCCACCCCGATGGACTCCGCGAAGCGGATGCACTGGAGCACGCGGCCCTCACCGCAGTTATAGGCCGCCAGCGTAAACTTCACATTCTGCTCGGCATCGGCGCTATAGGGCTTGAACATCTTCCGCATCCGGGAGAGGTGCTCAGCGCCTGCGCGGATGTTGAATTCCGGATTGGAGAGCTGCTCGGCCGAATAGCGGTACGGCAGAATCTGCATCAGACCGATGGCGCCGCGCGGTGACACCGCATCGATCCGGAACCGGGACTCGTGACGGATCACCGCCGAAACCAGCCGCCAGTCCCAGCCGAACTCCGCCGCATACTTCTTGATGTGCTCGTCGAAGGGGCTGATCTGCCACCCCGTCCTGCGGCTGCGGAGATAATCCTTCTTTAGATGGGCATAGTCGGGCGTAAGGTCCGTAAGCCAGGCGTTGAGGGCCAGGAGCCCCGCGGGATCGTCCGAGCGGACCACCCATACCAGACTGTCGCCGAACTGCCGCGAAACCAGGATTCCGGGGATATCCAGACTGTCTCCCGCCATCGCCGCGACCACCTCCACCTTTCCCGAAAGGAGACTGTCCAGGGCTCCGTCACGCAGGAAATTGACCTCCGGCTTCACCCGCGCCTCCGAGGCATACCGCCGCAAAAGAAACGCGCTCATCCCGCCGTTGACGGCACGCGCGCCGGAAGCCGAGGCATCCGTCATCACATAGCAGCGCACAAGCGTATCTCCCGAAGAGACATTGCCTCTCTGAGCGGGAACGGGACGGGGAGGGGACAGCAGGATCGCCGCCCCGGTACAGACCAGGGCGAAAAGCGCCTTCCGTATGCTTTGCCAGAGAGACATCGCCTAGAATCCTCCTCTTCCGCCGCCGCGAAGGCCGCCGAGCGCACCGCCGAGACCGCCGCCCAGGCCGCCTCCTCCGCCGAGACCGCCGCCACCGCCGCCGAATCCGCTTCCCGCCTTGCTGGAGAGCGTCTTGTTCTTGCCGGACATCACGTAGAACGGCCAGTAAATGCCGAACTTGAACGACCGCTGGGTCGTGATATAGTGGTGGGCGCTGAAATAATCCTTATGGCGGAGCGGCCATCCCTGCCCGACATTCTCCGCCTTGAAGAACACGCAGGCGCGCTTCCACTGGAGATTGACGAACGGGTCGAAAGTAAGACTGTGGCCGTACTTGAACTCGTCCTGCGTGTGGAACGTGCCGGAGACCGGATTGTAGGCGGGCGCGTACCACGGTGTATTGTACCGGGCGTCCAGGCCGATCTGCATCTTCATCACATCGGCGCGCACGATATTGAACTGCACATAGTAGCGGATCCGCGCGGCGAACATCGGCAGCGGCAGCACCTCCTGGTTGGACGACATCTGGAACATCACGTCGTGGTCGAGATGCAGGATCTTCGCGATCGTGAAATTCTTCTGCAGGCCCACCGTCAGCACGCTCATCGGAGTCGCGTTCTGCTGCACGATACCCTTCGTGTCGTAGTAGATATTCCCCTTCAGAAGGGCGTATCCGGCATAGACGTCGAACTGCCACCGGGGGATCGTCACGGCCGCCTGGAACTTCGTCGTGGAAATCTTCCCGAAATCATTCTCCCACTTGTAATGGTTCGAATAGAAACGCTGCTGGAAGTAGTCGGGCGAATCGAGGGCCGTGGAGACGTGTACGTGCAGCGAGATCGGGCTCGACTTGTCGCGCCGGAAGGGGTACAGGCTGAAGGTCGCGTTGCCCCCGACATACATATCGTTGACCTGCTTGCCGAGGAAAGTGTAACTGCCCGTCGCATCCCACGAGATATACTTGGAGAAGCGGCCCTCCGCCCCCGCATAGACGTATGCCGAGTGCCACAGGTCGTTCTTCGGCTTCCGGATCATCGATGAGGGCTGGAACATATAATGCCACATCAGCCGGTCGCCGACGCCGGCTTCGATCTTCGAGACGATGGCGTCGTCCTTCCAGGGCTGCAGCTTGAGGAAGACGCGGTTCTCCAGTTTCATCACCCGGAGCGAGTCGTAGCTCTTGGCGGGATGGATGTAGAAATTGTCGCCGAAGAAGGCGCTGGATTCCGCCTTGGAGCGGGAGATGGCGTCCGTGTAAGTCTTGGTGAAGATGGAGAAATCGGAACTGTGCCCGATGAAGGCCGTCGTGATGTCCTCTTCGTTCCAGGCGCGTTTTTTCTTTTTCCGCCCCTTCTTGTCCGTCGCCGCCGTGTCGGGCGGCGCGGCCGCCTCGAGGGAATCGAGGACCGCGAGCTGGAGGGAGTCGAGTCCGACGCGTCGGAGCGAATCGGCCGCCACCCGGGCCAGGGAGTCCTTCAGGGCCTTCTTCCGGTGGAGTTTATTGATGAACTCGAACGGGATGCGGTAGGTCTGGTCGAGGAAGAACGTGTTCTTGGAGAGTTTGTTGGAGGCGGCCGAGAGGAAGACGTTGATCTCCCGCGCGTCCACCGTGGTGTCGCGGATCCAGAAATTGTCCTGGATGCCGCCGTTCTCGGCGTGGACCACCTTGTTGTGGATGAATCCGGCGTGGACGACGTGCTTCCTGCCGAGCCAGTTGCCGGCGAGGACGAGCGTCTTGTTGTTGGCGGATTCGTTGGAGAGCATGCCCATTCCGCCGTATTTCTTGAACTCGAAGGTGAAGTTCAGTTGCGGGAGGATGTTCTGCGTGGTGAAGATGCGGATGTTGTCGGACGCCTTCGTCTGCGTGGAGAAGAGGGTGCCGTAGTATTCGAGTTCGGTGTAAGGCGTCTTGGTGTTGAACATCGGCAGGGTTTCGGGCGAATAGGTCCAGCTCTCGTAAGGGGCGAACCAGCTCACGCCGTCGACCGGGGTGCGCTTGAAGAAATTCCAGGTTTCCACGGGCGAACCGGCCACGCCGAGCCAGGCGGCGCCGACGTCGTTGCGCTGGAACGGGTAGTCGTGGAAATGGTAGTTGAAGGTGGTGTCCCAGGATTCGATGACGGGCTTTCCCCAGCGGCGGTCCTCCTTCCAGGCGACGAACCGTTTATAGTGGAGACTGTCGGGGAGGGCGTAGGTCTCGAGGATGCGCGGCGTGCTCTCGGTGATGCTGTCGCGGACCTTCTTGAGACTGTCCTTGCGCTGGAGGATGCTGTCCATCCGGTGCATCTTGGCGGGGAGGGCTTTGTCGTATTCGTACCGGCGGCGCTCCTTCTTGGAGAGGGACGCATACCATGCCTTGAAGCGCGCGTCGGCCGTCTCGGTGGAGTCTTTGCGGTAGAGCGAGTCGATGACGGGCCAGTCCAGCGAATCGCCGGCAGCCTTCAGCGAATCGACCACGATCCGGTGGGTAAGGGAATCCTTGACCGCGACGTACCAGCGATAGAGGAACGGGTCGGTGAGCTGCAGGGAATCGGGGACCTTCATCGTATCCCGCGCCATGATGCGGGGAGTGGTGTCGTTCTTCTCGCCGAAGAGGGAGAAATCGTCGTCATCCCAGTCGTCATCGTCCGTGACCGGAGCGGGCTTCTTGACGGTGTCACGCGGGGGAAGGGTGTCCTTTGGCGCGACCGTGTCGATCGAGGGGTACCAGTACAAGGCGCCGGAGCGCTCCGGACGGCGGTCCGAAGAGCCGATCGTGTGCGCGATTACCATGGCGGCAAGGGCGGCAGGCACGGTTATTTTGCTCCAAAATGCCTTCATCGTAATCTACAAAGGTAGTTACTTTTTGGTGATTCCGCAAACGCGGTCGACCGGGGTGGCGTAGATGGTAAGCATCAGATCCTTGAGGGCGTCGACGTCATAATTGTCGAATTTCGCGAGGGACTGGAGCCGTTCCCTGAACCGCTGCTTCAGTTCCGGCGTGTACTTGTCGCGGAATTTTCCCTGGCCGTAACGCAGGTCGTGGGCGAGGTAATTCGTGGGCCAGAGCCGGTAGCCGCCGAGAATCCGGCGGTCCAGCAGTTCGGCGACCTCTTTGTTGAACCGGCTGCGGGTGAAATTGTCGAGGGCGAGCAGCTCTTCCTTGCGGACGGGGTCGCAGATCTCGAAGTGGACGCGGCCCTTGGGCTGGCTGATCCCCGTCATGATGCTGTTGAGGTCTTCGCCCGGCTTCTTGGTGTAAGCGCCCCGCTGGGCGGATTCGTAGGTCTCCAGAACCTTCAGGATGTCGCAGGGCTCCCATTCGTAGGAAACGGCGACGGGAACGATGTTCAGCTCCGCGAGGGCTTCGATCTTGTCGTCCGGTCCCGACATCCCGAACATCTTGATGATGCCCTGGTCGGTGGCGTCGTCCCCGTCCTTGGTGCGCCCGTTGCGCTGGGCGATCCACACGTGCTCGCCCTTGACGGTAAGGGTCTGGCGGATGTAGGCCGAGAGGCGCTGCGAGAAGGCGAAGAATTCCCGCGGGGACGTGGTGGTCGAGGGGCGCTCGACTTTGAACATTTTGTTGGACTTGCCGAAGTCGATGGCCAGTTCGCCCTGCATCAGGTTGGCGCCGAAGGTAATCTCCGGCGTGCCGAAACCCTCCAGTAACATCTGCCAGGTGATGATCATCGCGTCGAGGACGATGTCCCGGTGGTTGGAGACGAGGAGGTATTTCCTGCCTTTGTCGAGTTTCTCGAGGCCGGAGAAGGTGACGCCGTCCGTGGTCTTGTCGATGATGGACTTGACGCAGGGTACCATGAAGGTCTGCTGGAAGTCCGTGACGGACCGGGCCGACAGGAGAATGTCGCGGATCTCGTTCACGCTCCGCTCCGGGAAGAGCCAGGCGGAGAGCATCGGGAAGGCCGGGTTGGCGGTCAGGCGCCGCATCGCGCCGGGGATTTCGGCGTCGGTGTACGGGCGGATATCTTCGAAAGTATCGGGGGCCATATTCAATCAATTGAAATGTATCAAGCCTACAAAGATAACTAAAAATAAAATAAGGACGGGGATTTGCTTTTATTTTGACAAAATAATAAAAATCAATATATTTGTAAGTTTAATGGACTTTTTACGAGAAATGAGAAGGGTAGTCGTAACGGGAATGGGAATCTGGTCCTGCATCGGGACCGGACCGGAGGAGGTGCGCGCATCGCTCTATGCCGGCAAATCGGGCATCGGCCTGGAGCCGGAGCGGCTCGCGTACGGCTTCCAGTCGGCTCTGACGGGCATTGTCCCCAGGCCCGGGATGAAGGGTCTGCTGGACCGTCATCTCCGCCGCGGCCTCTCCGAGGAGGCGGAATACGCCTATATGGCCAGCGCCCAGGCCCTGCAGATGGCCGGGCTGGACGAGGCCTATCTGGCGGAGAACGAAGCGGGATGCATTTTCGGCAACGATTCTTCCGCGAAACCGGTCATCGAGACCGACCGTCTGATGCAGGAGAAGCACGACACCGAACTCCTCGGCCAGTCCTACATCTTCCAGTCGATGAATTCGACCGTGAACATGAACATCAGCACCATCTTCCGGCTGAGGGGCATCAATTTCACCGTCAGCGCGGCCTGCGCCAGCGGGAGCCATTCCATCGGCCTGGCCTATATGTTCATCCGCAGCGGCCTGCAGGACCTGATCCTCTGCGGCGGCGCCCAGGAGACGAACTACTATTCGATGGCCTCCTTCGACGCCCTCGGCGCCTTCTCCCGGCGGATGTCCGACCCGGAGCGGGCCAGCCGTCCCTTCGACCGCGACCGCGACGGCCTCGTCCCGAGCGGCGGCGCGGCGGCCCTCGTGCTGGAAGAATATGAGCACGCCGTGGCCCGCGGCGCCGAGATCCTCGGCGAGGTGGTCGGCTACGGATTCTCGTCCAACGGGATGCCGAAGATCAGCCAGCCCAGCGCCGAAGGGTGTGTCCGTGCGATGAGCCGTGCGCTGCAGGACGCCGGGATGAAGCCTTCTCAGATCGATTACGTCAACGCCCACGCGACCAGCACGCAGCAGGGCGACCTGTGCGAGGCGCAGGCCCTCACGGCCCTTTTCGGCGGGGAGCACGCCCTGGTGAGCAGCACCAAGGGGATGACCGGCCACGAATGCTGGATGGCCGGCGCCAGCGAGGTGGTGTATTCGCTGCTGATGATGCGGCACGGCTTCGTCGCGCCCAATCTCAATCTGGAGAACCCCGACGAGGCGGCCGCGACGCTCCGCTTCGCCCGGGAGACCGTGGAGACGCCCCTGGATGTCGTCCTCAGCAATTCCTTCGGCTTCGGAGGTACCAACAGCGCGCTTATTCTCAAGAAATTATAGATTTATGGAAAGAACGGAAATAGAAAACAAAGTCAGGGAATTCCTGATTGAAGACATTGAAATCGACGAGGAGAAGATCGTCCCGGAGGCCCGCCTCAAGGAAGACCTCGGCATCGACAGTCTCGATTTCGTGGACATCGTCGTGCTGGTCGACAGGCAGTTCGGCTTCAAGATCCGGCAGGAGGAGATGAAGGGGATCAGGACGCTCTCCGACTTCTGTGACTACATCGAGGGAAAGATCGGGTAGCGGATATGGGTGAGCGTCGCTGGGAAGGTGCAACGCACGGGAATGGATGGATGCATCGCAGTCTGATCGGGCTGCTGCGCTTCATCGATGTCCGTGTGTTCTATATTTTCTCCGACGTGTTCATCATCCCGTGGTGCGTGCTCTTCCGCCCCAGCCGGCGGACGGCGATGCGCTTCTACCGCGAGGCGATGGGCTATGGCTGGTGGAAGGCCCTTTGGTCTACCTATCGCAACCATTGCCTGTTCTCCCAGGTGGTCATCGACCGCTTTGCGATGTATGCCGGCCGGCATTTCGACGTGGAAATCGTCGGGCACGACGCCTTTAAGGAGATGGCCGCGCGGGAAGCGGGATTTGTGCAGTTGAGTTCCCACATCGGCAATTACGAGATGGCGGGTTATTCCATTGTCTCAGACCGCAAGGCCATCTGCCCGGTGGTTTTCGCGGGGGAGAAGGCTTCCGTGATGGCGGGTCGCAGCGAACTTTTCGCCCAGACTAACATCCGGATGATCGAACTGACTCCGGATATGAGCTACCTTTTTGCCATAGACGAGGCTCTCTGCCGGGGCGACATTGTCAGTTTCCCCTCGGACCGCTTTCTGGAGGGATCCAAGGTCGTCAAGGTTCCGTTCTTCGGACGCGAAGCTTCCTTCCCGCAGGGGCCGTTCAGTGTAGCGACGATGCGCGGGGTGGATGTCCTGGCCGTGAATGTGATGAAAGGCGGTCCGAAGCAGTACAAGATCTATCTGACGGAGCTTCCGTACGACCGGTCGCTTCCCCGCAGGGAACAGATCCGGCAACTTTCCGAAGCCTACGTGGCGGAATTGGAGAAGCGGGTGCGGGAGTATCCGCTCCAGTGGTTTAACTTTTTTGATTTCTGGGCCGTATGACGCTGAGTGAAGTGACAGACGCATTTGTCCGGTCGATCGACATCCACGGCGTCCTGCCTCAGCAGGAACCGTTCGTGATGGTCGGCTCCCTGGTGCATTTCGCGCTGGATAGTTCGACGACCGAAACGCGGGTCGCCGCGGACAATCTCTTCGTCGAGGACGGCTGTTTCTCCGCCTTCGGGATGATGGAGAACATCGCGCAGACCTGTGCGGCCCGGATCGGATTCTATAACAAATACATCCTCCTCAGACCGGTCGAGATCGGCTACATCGGAGCCGTCCGCGAGTTTGAGGTGTTCGGCCTGGCGGAAGCCGGGTCGGTCATCACGACGACCGTCGACGTGGAGGAGGAAATTTTCGGGATGACGCTGGCCCGCGCGACCGTCCGTTGCGGAGAGAAGGTGCTGGCGACGGCCCGGATTAAACTTGCCGTAAAGAATGCAGCCTGACCTCATACTGACTGTCGAAAAGCCGTTTGCCATCCGTTTCAACGAGGTGGATATGATGGGCGTCGTGTGGCACGGAGCCTATCCGGTTTATCTGGAAGATGCCCGGGAGGCCTTTGGCGATAAGTACGGACTCTCTTATCACCGCTATATCGCCGAACGGATCGCCGCGCCGGTCGTGGACCTTCACATCAACTACCGCCGTCCGCTCCGCTACGGGATGAATCCTGTCGTCCGCATCACCTACCGGCCCTCCGAGGCGGCCAAGATCGTCTTCGACTATGAAATTGTCGATTCTGCCACCGGTGACGTGTGCCTGACGGCCCGTACCGTGCAGGTCTTTACGGATTTCGAGGGTAATCTCTTCTGGGAATCCCCGGAATTCTATACGCAGTGGAAAACCAAAGTGGGACTGCTATGACGGGTATTCTGGCGACAAATATCACTTCTCCGATCGGACTTACGACGGCCGCGAATTTCGAGGCTGTCCGCCGGGGAGAGGTGTCGCAGAAGAACCTCGCCGGCTTCCGGGGGCTCCCGGTCAATATCTGCGCCGGCTGCTTCACAGAGGAGCAGCGTGCGGCGTTGCGCATCCCCGGATTCAGTTGGCTCGAGTCGCTGGAGATCCGTTCCGTACAGGAGGCTCTGAGCCATTGCGACGTGGACCCGGCGTCCCCGCGGACGCTCTTTGTCCTGAGCACTACGCTCGGCAACGTGGACGAGCTCTCCGCTTCTCCCGAGACCGACGGCGACTTCCGGAATTACGGCGAATCCGCCCGCAAAGTGGCGCGTCATCTCGGCATCGTGACCGAGCCGGTCATCGTCTGCAACGCCTGCGTGTCGGGCGTGACGGCGCAGCTTCTGGCCGACCGGCTGATTGCCTCCGGCCGATATGACCACGCCATCATCTGCGGCGCCGATTCGCTTTCGCCTTTTATCGTGGCCGTTTTCACCTCCTTCCAGTCCCTTTCGCCGACGGTCTGCCGTCCGTTCGACATCGAACGGCTCGGCCTCAATCTCGGCGAGGCTGCCTCCACGGTGATTCTTGGGAAGTCTTCCGGGGCTGGGACGTGGCGGATTCTCGACGGCTCTCTGGACAACGATTCCTATCATGTCAGCGCCCCCGATCCGACGGGCGACGGCGTCCGCCGGGTGATTGAAAAGGTCGTCGCGGGGCGGGATGTGTCCGATCTGGCGACGGTCTGTGTCCACGGGACCGGTACGATGTTCAACGATGAAATGGAGTCGAAGGCCATCGCTGCGGCGGGGCTGAGTGGTGTTCCCGTGTCGTCCTATAAGGCGTATTTCGGCCATACGATGGGCGCCTGCGGCCTTTTGGAGACGGTCCTGGCCTTGTATGCGCTGGATCAGGGGGTGATCCTCCCGGCGGGCGGATACGAGGAGATCGGCGTCAGCGGGCGGATAGACATCAGCCCGGCGGAGCGCCCGACCGGGAAGCGGACGCTGCTGAAGATTGTGTCCGGCTTCGGTGGGTGCAATGGAGCGGCGGTGTATGGGAAGGAGATTCCGGGTCAAGCCCGGAATGACGGAGAAGGACAGCCTCGGTATGACAGGGATTGGCAGGTGGTGCGGAGGCTGAGGATTCGGTCGGGAAAAGGAGAGATGGACGGAAAGGACTTGGTCGTGGAGTTGGACGGGCAGGAAGTGGCCGTGGAAGGGGAGGGGCAGGAGATGCTGACCGCCCTTTACAAGGCCCGGCTCGGCGACAATCCGCGCTATTTCAAGATGGATCCGTTCAGCCGGCTGACCTATCTGGGCGTCGGGCTGCTCCTCAAGGATATAAAGGTGGAGCCGACGAAGGTTGGCATTCTCCTGTTCAATGGGACGGGGTCCATTCTGGCGGACCGCAAGCATCTGGCGACCTTCACGGGCGACGCCGGATTCTATCCCAGCCCGGCCGTCTGTATCAACACGCTCCCCAATGTGGTCGTCGGCGAGATCGCCTCTCGCTACCGCGTCAAGGGGGAGACGACATTCCTCATTCTCCCCGAAAAGAACGAGGCCCTGATGGCGGACATCACCGCCGCCACGCTTGCCGCGCAGGGGCCCTTTACAATGGTGACCGGCTGGGTGGACTGCCCCGAGCCGGACGCCTATGAAGCCGATTTACAAATAATTACTACGCAATAAATTATGGAAGAACTGATCCACACCCTTAAACTTCAGATCATAGACGCCCTCAACCTGGAGGGAATGACCCCGGAAGACATCGGCAATGATGACCCGCTCTTCGGCGAAGGCCTCGGGCTGGACTCGATCGACGCCCTCGAGCTGATCGTCATCCTCGACAAGAACTACGGTATCAAGCTCGCCAATGCCGCCGAAGGCAAGGAAGTCTTCAAGAGCGTCGCGACCATCGCCGATTACGTCTCCAAGCACCGTACGAAGTAATGGCGGCCTCCATCGGCATCACCGGTCTCGGCATCATCTGCGCCATCGGCAACAACGCCGGTGAGGTGCGAGACGCCCTGCTCCGGAAGGAATCCGGCATCGGACCGATCCGTTACCTGCCCTCCCTGCACACCGAGCTCCCCGTCGGCGAGATCAAAATGTCGACCGCGGAGATGATGGAGATGCTCGGCGTCGACGAACCGCTTGCGAGCCGGACCGCCCTGATGGGCGCGATCGCGGTGAAGGAAGCCCTAGCGGATGCCGGAATCCGGGATGTTTCGGGGAAGCGGGTCGCCCTGATTTCCGGGACGACGGTGGGCGTGATGGACGTGACCGAGGTCCAGTTCGAGAAACTCGGCGGGATGGATCCCGGGATTCCGCGCGGCAACGAATGCGGCAAGAGCACGCAGGATACGGCCCGGTACGCCGGTCTTGAATCCGCATCCTGCTGCACGATATCGACGGCCTGCTCCTCGGCGCTCAACGCGCTGATGATCGGGGCGGAGATGCTGCTCCGCGACGAGGTCAACCTCGTGGTGGCCGGCGGGACCGAGGGACTCAGCAAGTTCCATCTCAACGGGTTCAATTCACTGATGATCCTCGATCACGAAAGGTGCCGTCCTTTCGATGACACCCGCGCCGGACTCAATCTCGGCGAGGGTGCGGCATATGTCGTGCTGGAGAAGAATGCTCCCGGTGCGATGGCCTATATCGCGGGTTATGCCAACCGCTGCGACGCCTTCCACCAGACCGCCACATCCGCGGACGGGGACGGGGCCTTCCTGGCGATGACGGGAGCCCTCGACCGGGCCGGACTCGCGCCGGAGGATATCCGGTATATCAATGCGCACGGTACCGCTACGCCCGACAATGACGTCGCGGAGAGCAACGCTTTCCACCGCGTTTTCGGCGAAGCGATCCCGGAGATGTCCTCCACCAAGTCCTATACGGGCCATACGACCTCCGCTTCCGGATCGATCGAGGCGGTCATCTGCGTGCTGGCGATGCGCGGCGGCTTCACGCCCGCCTCGCTGGGATGGTCCACGCCCATTCCGGGCGGCGCCGTTCCGACCCCGGGCCATACGGGCGTCCGTCTGGAGAACGTAATGTGCAACGCCTTCGGCTTCGGAGGCAACGATTCGTCGATGATATTCAGTCTGCAGGAGCGTATGCTGTCCTGCACGGATTCCTATGGCGTCCGTGAGGCGGCCCGGGTGCGGATCGACGCCCCGGAAGACCTTCCCTCGCTGAACGAATTCTACACCCCGATGGAGACGCGCAGGATGTGCAGACTGATGAAGGCGGCCCTGCTGTCGGCCTTCCGAGCGCTCCGCTCCGCCGGACTGGAGAAGCCGGAGGCCATCCTCTCGGCGACTTCGACCGGAATGCTCGAGACGAGCACCCAGTTCCTCTCCGACATCGTCGCCAACAAAGAGCAGATGCTCAAGCCGACGCTGTTTATGATGTGCACGCACAACACCATCGCCTCCGCCATCGCCATCCGGACGAAGTGCCACGGCTACAACTGCACCTATTCCCAGAGCGGGGAATCCACCTTCTGGGCGATGCGGGACGCCCGGCGGCTCATCGCCTCGGGCGAGGCCGCCTCGGTGCTGGTCTGCTCGTTTGACGAGAATTGCGCCGATGGCGTGACCACCGATTTTTTCGCCGAAACCGTTATTCTTACCCGGGATGCATAATATACTTCTGATACCGCTCGCCGTCGTCCAGAGTCTGCTGTTGGCCTCCGGACAGGTTCTCCTGAAATTCGCCCTCGCGCGGATGCTGCCTTTCTCGTGGACGTTTCCGTTCTGGAAATCCGTCTTCGTGAACTGGCAGTTCGCCGCCTGCGGCCTGTGCTACGGGGCGGGGAGCATCCTCTGGTTCTACATCCTCAAGCATTATCCGTTCAGCATGGCCTATCCGATGGTGTCGCTCAGCTATGTCTTTGGTATGATTGCTGCAATCGTGTTCTTCCACGAGCCGGTCAGTCTCGCCAAATGGCTGGGCGTGCTCCTGATTATGGCCGGCTGTTATTTTATCGCCAAATGAAACGCATCCTGTCCGTCCTCCTTCTGCTGCTGTCGCTGGGTCCGCTCCGGGCTCAGGACGCCGATGCGCTGAAGCGCCGGATCGTCGATGCGGGGAAGCGGATCTCCGGCCTGTCCTGCGATTTCGTGCAGACCCGGCAGTCGGCGATGCTCGCCGAAAAGGCGGTTTCGACGGGACGGATGGTCTACCGGAGTCCGGATTACCTGGAGTGGTCGTACCTGAAACCCTCGTCAAGAAAGTTCGTCTATGACGGTAGCGCCGCCGACACGGGGAAGGACAAGATGCTCCGGGACATGGCCCGGCTGATCGTCGGAAGCATCGCCGGGGGCGGTCTCGCGGACGAGTCGGCCTTCCGCACGGAGGCGTCGCTTTCGGGCGGGGAGATTGTGGTGAAGATGTACCCGCTGAAGCGGGATATGAAGCGGATGTTCACTTCGCTGGAGATCCGCTATAAGGCCGATACCCTGGAAGCGACCCGTTTCGAGATGGACGAGGCCTCCGGGGACGTGACCCTCATCGAATTCAAAAACAGCCAGATAACGCGCCGATGAAGCCTTTGTACAACGTGGATTTCGTCCGGGAAGCGGACGGGGGATATGACTGCGGGATCCACCTGGACCCCTCTCATCTTGTGTATCGGGCGCATTTTCCCGGCGAACCGATTACGCCCGGAGTATGTATCCTGCAGATGTCCGTGCAGATCCTGTCGCGGATTCTGGATACGCCGCTTCGCGTGGAACGCTTCAAGAATGTCAAATTCCTGCAGATCCTCGTTCCCGGGGTCGCGGAGGATATCGTCTGGCGCTTCCGGGACATTCAGCGCGAAGGGGATGCCGTCGAGGCCCGGTGCGTGCTGACCTCCGGAGAATCCGTCATCGCCAAACTCAGCGTTTTATGCCGGAAGTCCTGACGCCCGGGCAGGAAGCCCTCCGCCGCAGAGGCGTCTGCGTGGTGATCCCGACCTACAACAATGCCGGGACCGTCGCGGATGTCGTCTCGCGGGCGCGGGAGCAGTGCGCGGACGTTTTCGTGGTGCTGGACGGCTGTACGGACGGGACGGAGGCGTTGCTCCTGGAGATGCCCGTGCGCCGGATCGTCCTTCCCCGGAACGGAGGAAAGGGCAAGGCGCTGAAGGCCGGTTTCAGGGCGGCCCTGGAGGCGGGATTCGCTTACGCCATCACGCTCGACGCAGACGGACAGCATTATCCCGAAGACATTCCGCTTTTCCTCGAGGCCAACCGGGCGCATCCCGGGGCGCTCATCGTAGGGGAGCGGCAGGGGCTGAAGGATGCCGAACGCTCCGGAGGGAGCCGTTTTGCCAACGCTTTCAGCAATTTCTGGTTCTTCGTCCAGACCCTCCGGCCGCTCAGGGATACCCAGACGGGCTACCGGCTCTATCCGCTCCGGCATCTGCACGGCCTGTCGCTTCTGACATCCCGCTATGAGGCGGAACTGGAGCTGCTGGTCTTTTCGGCCTGGCACGGAACCCCGCTGAAAAGTCTGCCCGTGCGTGTTTACTATCCGCCCAGGGAGGAGCGCGTGTCGCATTTCCGCCCAGGGAGGGATTTCCTCCGGATTACGCTGCTCAATACGGCCCTGTGCATCCTGGCGCTGGTCTACGGGCTGCCGCTGACGATCGGACGGGCCGTATACCGGTTCCTCAAGTTCTTCCTGGGATTTACGACTTTCGCGGTCGTGACCTTTTTCTTTGTCACCCCCGCCGTCTTCCTGTATCTCACTTTCGGCGGGAAATCGCCGCGGAAGAAAGAGAAAGTGCACGGATTTATCCATCGGCTGGCCCGTTTCGCGGTATTCCGCCTGGGATGGCCCGGTCTGAAATATACGCTCCACAATCCCTCCGGCGAGGATTTCTCGCGTCCGGCGATCCTGCTTTGCAACCACCAGTCGCACCTGGATATCCTTCCCCTCCTGGCGCTGTCGCCCAGGATGGTGCTGGTAACGACGGACTGGGTCTGGAAGAATCCCTTTTACGGCTATGTCATCCGGAATGCCGATTATCTCCGCGCTTCCGGCGGCCCGGACGAACTGATCGCCAAGGCCCGCGAACTCACGGCCCGCGGCTACATCGTGGCAGGATACCCCGAAGGTACGCGTGCGCTGGACGGAAAAGGCATCGGACGCTTCCACCAGGGCGCTTTCGTGCTGGCCCGGGAACTGGGTGCCGACATTCTGCCCGTTGTGCTTTACGGAACCGGGAGGGCGCTGCCGAAGCACGGACGGTCGATCCGCCGCTGGCCGGTCCGGATCGAGATCGGGGAGCGGATTACGCCCGAAGCGCTCCTGCAGTGCGGTGAAACCCCGCGGGAGCAGGCCTCGCGGCTCAGGAAATGGTATCGGACCCGTTTCGCGGAGATTGCGGACGAAATGGAGCAGCACGTATGAGTATTACCGGGATATATGACTTTCTGGCGCGTCACAAGTGGGTGAGGCGGGTGTCGCTGATCCTCATGACGGCCCTTCTCGCCGGTCTTGTCCTGACGATCCGATTCAGCGAAGATATCAGCGACTTCCTGCCGCTCGGGACGACCGAACGGGAGCATATGTCCGTCTACCAGAATATTTCAGGTGCGGAAGACCTTTATATCCTGTTCTCCAATCCCGGCGATGCCGACCGTACCGTGGAGGCGATCGACGCTTTTGAGGAGGCGGTGCATGCGATGGATACGGAGCATTGGTGCGACGATCTGTCGTGCCATTACGATGTGGATTCGTTCCTGGAGCTGAGCGCGTTCGTGCAGGAGAATGTGCCGTATTTCCTGACGGAAGCGGACTATGCCCGGATGGACAGTCTTCTGGCGGAGCCCGGATATATCCCTTCGCGCCTCGCCGCCGACCGGGAAATGCTGATGTTCCCTTCTTCCGGCCTCTTCGCGGGCAGTCTTTCGCGGGATCCGCTGGGCCTGTTCAGCCCCGTCCTGCAGCGGCTGCAGCGCGCGAGCGGCTCGTTCGGATTCTCACTGGTGGACGGATGCGCCTTCACCCCGGACATGAGCCGGGCCGTCGTCCGGATGCGGTCGCCCTTCGGCAGCAGCGAGACAAGCGGCAACGCCCGTCTGCTGGGCCTTCTGAATGACGCCGTCGACAGGATGCAGGCGGATTACCCCGACGTCCGGGTCGACTTCACCGGCGGGCCCGCCATCGCGGTGGGCAATTCGTCCCGCATCAAGAAGGACAGCATCCTGGCCATCACCCTGTCGGCCGTCCTGATCGTCCTGCTGCTCGTCTATTCTTTCCGCTCGCTGCGGAACATCCTCCTGATCTTCCTCTCGGTGGGGTGGGGCGTCCTGTTCGCCCTCGGCGGAATGGCCCTTTTCGGAGACCGCGTGTCGATCATCGTGATCGGCATCGCCAGCGTGATCATCGGCATCGCCGTCAATTATCCGCTCCATCTCATCGCGCATGTCGGTCATCAGAACGATAAACGGCTGGCTATCCGTGAGATCGTTTCGCCGCTGGTGGTCGGAAACATCACCACCGTGGGCGCTTTCCTCGCCCTGGTTCCCCTCAAATCCACGGCCCTTCGCGACCTCGGCCTCTTCGCGTCGCTGCTGCTCGTCGGCACCATTGTCTTCGTGCTGCTCTACCTGCCTCATTACATCGCGGTGCGGCGGACGGACGAGCGGGAGAGCCGGGCGCTGGATTATCTCTCCCGGCTGTCTCCGGAGCGGAGCAAGGTGTTTGTCGGCGCCGTCGTGGCCGTGACGCTCGTGCTGGGATGGTTCAGTTTCCGGACGGGATTCGACACCGATATGTCGCACATCAATTATATGACCGACACCCAGCGGGCGGATATGAAGTATTTCGAGGATCTGATGTCCCGGAACGAATCCGGTTCCGCGAAACGGGTGTATGTCTATAGCGAGGGGACGACGATGGATGCCGCGCTGGAGGCCAATGCCGCCGTGGCGACGCGGATCGACAGTCTTGTCGGGAAGGGGACGGCGACGCCTCAGAACGCGGTGTCGGAGATGATGGTGTCCCGTGGGGAACAGACACTTCGCATGGCTCGATGGAATGTCTTCGTCGAGCGGCATCAGCCCGCCTTCAGCACCGACCTGGATGCGGCGGCAAAGGAAAATGGTTTCACTCCCGGCGCCTTTGCACCGTTCAAGGCGCTGGTCGATACCGGCCGGCGTTGGGAGCCGCAGGAGTTCGCCTGGTTCGCTCCGTTGACGGAGACGGTATTCAGGCGCAATTTCACCACGCTGGAAAGCGGAAAATCCTATATGGTGACGGCCCTCAATGTGGAAGAAGAGAATGTTTCTTCGGTGAGGGATGCCTTCGCGGGAAGTTTCGACCTCGCGGGGATGAATGCGGATCTGACGCGTTCGCTTTCCGACAATTTCAATTACATCGGATGGGCGTGCTCGCTGATCGTGTTCTTCTTCCTCTGGTTCTCCTTCGGTCGGCTGGAACTGGCGCTGATCTCCTTCCTGCCGATGGCCGTCAGCTGGGTGTGGATCCTGGGCCTGATGGCGCTTGCGGGCGTCAAATTCAACATCGTCAATGTGATCCTGGCGACATTCATCTTCGGCCAGGGTGACGATTACACCATCTTCATCACGGAGGGCTGCCAGTATGAATATGCGCACCGGCGGCCGATCCTTGCCTCTTACAAGCGGAGCATCCTGCAGTCGGCGGCGATTATGCTGGTCGGTATCGGGACGCTCATCGTCGCGCGGCATCCGGCGATGCACTCCCTGGCGGAAGTGACGATCATCGGGATGTTCTCGGTGGTGCTGATGGCGTATCTGATCCCGCCGCTGCTGTTCCGGTGGATCACGACCCGCAGGGGGGAGGTCCGCCGCTATCCGCTTACGCTGCGGTCCCTCTTCGCCGGGGCGCCGTCCGATCCGGCCGCGCAGGTGCGGGGTCGCTATCTGTATAAGGGGAAGGATATTATCCGCGTCGTCCGGCAGAATCTCCGGCGGCACGGTCCGGAGGTGGCCGCCCTGCAATTTGAAGGTCCGGAGGTCCGTCTGACGGACGAAGGTTACGGGGAATTGGCGCTTCTCGCCGCCCTTTTGCATCCGGATCAAAAATTTACAGTAACTTTGCAATCTCCGGAGCATCGGCGGATCGCCACCGTGGCCGCCGACGGCTTTGTGAACAATGTGGAATTTATCGAATCGCAACCATTATGAGAGACGAGATCAAAAACCTCCTGAGCGACGTGCTCCCCGCCGTGGATTTCGAGGCGGACTTCCTTTTCAGCCATCTGGATTCGCTCAGCATCGCGACCATCCTGTACATCCTCAATGACAAGTACGGCATCAGTCTCGGAGCGGAGGATGTGACGCCCCGCAATTTCAAGACCCTCGACAATATCGTGCGGATGGTGCAGGCGAAGCGCAGTCTGGAGGCGCGGATCCTGCAGCACGCGGAGGAGAATCCCGACACCGTGGCGGCCGTGCAGGGAAGCAAGCATATCACCTACGGAGAACTCTGGCAGGCCATTCTTACCAAGGCGGACGAACTGCGCGCGGGCGGCCTGCAGCCGCACCGGCCGTATGTTTTCCGCAATCCCCAGGATTTCAGTTTTCTCGTCACTTACTGCGCCGTCCATTATCTGAAGGCGGTTGCCGTACCGCTCGGTCAGCAGGCCACGGACGAAGAATTCGAGGCCGTCAGGGCGGAGGTGGAGGCCAATGCCTTTGCGGACGATATCCGTGACGTGCTCTATACGACGGGCACGACCGGCAAGTCCAAGGGCGTGATGATTTCGGAGACGATGCTCATCGCCTGCGCGGACAATTTCATCAGCGACCTGGGATTCCGGGCGGGGCTCCTTTTCATCATCAGCGGCCCGCTCAACCACATCGCCTCGCTGTTCAAGATCCACCCGACGCTGTCTTCGGGCGGCACCATCTGCATCATCGACGGACTGAGGGATATGAACGTCTTTTTCGATGTGTTCAAACTGCCGTTCGAGCGCTTCGCGACCTTTATGGTGCCGGCCAGTCTCCGCCTGCTGATGGAGTTCTCCTACGAGACGCTCTGCAGTCTGGATTCCAAGATCGAATTCATCGAGACGGGGGCGGCCCCGATCACGAAGGCGGATATGGAGAGACTGGCGAAAGCCCTTCCGCACGCGCGGCTCTACAACACCCTCGGCGGGACGGAGATCGGCTGCGTGTCGACCTACGATTTCAACGACGGGAAGTATATGGAGGGCTGCATCGGCCGTCCGCTGAAGAACGCCTCCGTGGAGATTTCTCCCGAGGGGAATATCATCGTCTACGGCCTGACGATCATGAGCGGGTATGTGGGCGATCCGGAGCTGACGAAGAGCGTCATTATCGACGGCAAGATCCATACGTCCGATCTCGGCTATTTCGACGAGAACGGCCTGCTCCATATCACCGGCCGGAGCGGTGACATCATCAACGTGGGCGGCTACAAGGTCAATCCGAACGAGGTCGAGACGGTGGCCAATTCCTTCCCCGGCGTCAAGGACTGTGTCTGTGCGCCCGCCGAGCATCCCGTCATCGGTACGATCCTGAAGCTGTATGTAGTCCTGGAGGACGGCGCGACGCTGGACAAGCACGCCCTCGCCGTGTACATCAAGTCGAAGCTGGAGGCCTACAAGGTGCCTACCTGGTACGAGGCCGTTCCGAAACTCGAGTATACGTATAACGGGAAACTGGACCGGAAGTACTACAAGACCCTCAGTCAGCAGTGATTTCGGGGTAGAGTCCTTTCAGCCATCCGAGGAATTCGTGTTTCCACTGCCGCGAGCGGGAACTGCCGCGGTTTTCATTGACACCGAACCCGTGACCGCCGGTCTCGTACTGGAGATATCGGTGGGGGACGCCGCGGGCCGTGAGGGCCGAGTCCAGCAGGACGGAGTTCCGGAACTGCACGACCGGGTCGTCGATACAGTTGACGAGAAAGACCGGCGGACAGCCTTCCGGAATGTGCATTTCCAGGGAGAGGGAATCCATCAGCACCCGGTCGTGCTGGTGATTGTCGCCCAGCAGGCCTCTTCTGGAACGTTTGTGGACGAAGGGTCTCTGCATCGTGACGACGGGGTAGACCGGAGCGACGAAGGCCGGACGCAAGGGGGCCTCGGTTCGGATGCCGGTGTCTTCCAGGAACCGGGTGCGGCTGTAGCAGGCCGCCGACATCACGAGGTGGCCGCCTGCCGAGAAGCCCATCATTCCGATTTTGTCCCGGTCGATCCGACAGGCGTCCGCATGTTCCCAGACCCACTGGAGCGCCCGTTGTGCGTCGGTGATCATGTCCGGATGCCGCTTGCCCCGGAAGAGGATCCGCGAGTGAAAGATGAATTCCGGAATGCCGACGGTGCGGTAGAAGAGGACAAAGGCGGTAATGCCCCGCTCGCTGAGCCAGGCACCGACCTCCCGGCCTTCCACCTCCCTGTCGAGCCAGTGGTAGCTGCCGCCGGGACAGACGATGACGCTTACCCCCGTGGGCCGCTCCGGTCGATAGACCAGCAGGGAAACCTCCTTCCCGTGCCGGACCTTGTGCCCTTCCCAAAGGGCTACGGTGTCGGCGGGGGATGCCGCGAAGAGCGAGAACACCCCGTAGAACAGACCGGTCAGGAGCGGGAGCAGGCGGCGCATCAGACGTTCAGGTTCTTTTTCAGGAAGTCGGTGGCGATGCCGGTCACGGTTTTCTTGTCGCCGCCGAGGAAGTGGCCTTCCTTCTCCAGGATATGGAGCTCGCTGTCGGGGTAGAGTTCGTCGTACTTCCGACTGTACGAGAGTGGCACGATCTTGTCCTTGGCCCCGTGAATGAGGCAGACTTTGCCCGTGTAGCGGGTCGAAGTCTCGTAGATGGGATACTGCTGCGCCTCCAGGATGAATTTTCTTCCCAGCTTGTGGAAAAGGACGTTCACGAATTCCGGCGGATTGGCGGGGTCGTATTTGGCATTCATACACTGGCCCTTCAGCGCATCGTCCTTGAGGACGGCGGCGGGAGCCATCTGAACGAGGCAGACGGGTTTCACATCCTTATCCTCCAGTTCGCCGGCGAGAAGGCCCGCAACGACGCCGCCCTGGGAATGTCCCGCGAGGGCGATGCGGCTTACATAAGGCAGCTGCCGGGCGTATTCCCATACGGCCCTTGCGTCCGCGACTTCGCCGGAGAGCGTCATGTCGATGAATTTTCCCTCGCTCTTGCCATGGGCGTCGAAGTCGAAACTGATGGAGGCGATGCCCTCGGCGGCCAGCGCCTTTGCGAGCGCCGGAACGGGATACATCTCTTTCTTGGCGATGAATCCGTGCATCAGGATGACCATCGGACATCTGTCCTTCCCGGGATCAAACCCTTCGGACAGGACGATCTTGGTGTCAATGCCCCCTTGCGGGCCTTGTACGGCATATGTCCGGGGACGTTTCAGAAAAGAGAATAAAGCCATAAGGAGTTGTTTTCGAATTACAAAAATAATGTTTTTCCCTTATCTTCCGTCGTATTTCAGTAAAAAACCTTACGGATCGATCACCAGCAGGGCCAGGGTGTCACGGTTGACGGGCGGACCGGCGGAGATGTAGAACATTGCGGTGCCGCCTTTTTTCGTGTGCAGGGTGATGCCGAGCCCGTCTTCGTCGTAGGTGTAGGAATATAGGTGGCTTTCGCCTTCGAGCCATTCGCGGTCGAATTCGACTTTGGTCCAGGGCGGGAAGACATCGCAGCGGAAGTGGAAATCTTCTCCGCTCCTGCATTCGTTGTACTGCGCCGGGTGGAGATCGAAAACCTTGGCGTGCTCCTGGACACCGAGGTGCTCCAGGTCTACGCTCCAGCTGTCGCCGTGGAGCCCGTCGCCTTCCGGCCGGACGGTAATGTGATAGTGGCAGTTCCGGAAGAGATCGTAGTTGCCGGGCCGGGCGCCGATGTAGAAGCGGTACACCAGATACTGTCCGGCTCCGGAGTAGTAGATGTCCGAGAAGTACTCCAGCTCCAGTTCGACATAGGAGCATACCGGCTCCCTTAGCCGGTCTCCCTGGCGGTTCTCCAGCAAGTAGACGGCGCATTCGCGGCTGAGTCCGAGCGTTACCTCTTTGTTGAGGTCGTCGCACTCCGGGTAGATCTTGGTGAATCCCGCGGCGAAGACCTCCTCCGCCGTCTCCGCCCGGCTCGGGGAAAAGAGCAGGGCCGAGCGCGGACACCCGCCGACCGTCACGCGCCGCACCAGCATCCGCACGTCCGGCGAGAGCGCTGTCCGGTCTAAGCGGAGCGAGACTTTCGCCATCATCCGTTCCAGGGCGAAAACGACCGGCTCGCCGTCCCACGCGACGACGCCCTCCGCCCGGGCGGTCATCGGAACGCCCCGGGTGTATTCGTCCGGATAGGTCAGGTAGTACCGGTATCGCTCCAGTTCTTCGCGGGACGACACCGGAAGGGCGTAGCCGAGGTTGGCGCAGACATATACGTCATAGGGAACATCCTTCAGCAGTTTCCGCTTGAAGGAGACCCCGTCCGCCTCCGGCGTCAGGTCTTTCCGGACCAGGTATGCCTTGTCTTCCAATACCCCTTTGTGGTTGAATATCAGGAGATTGACGTCGGTAATCAGGTTCTCGTCCGGGTCCGTGGCCCGCGAAGCGGCGGAAGGGGAGACCGCAAGGCAGAAAGCGATCTCCCGCTCCCGGTCCGCAATGCCATCTCCTGCAAAGGGGTGACAGGCGGTCGCGATGGCAAGTAACAGGATATGAGAGAGTGATTTCCACATAATCGTCAGAACAGAACGGGATAGGCGTCCATTTCCCGCCAGGGGAGAACCTGCATCGCGCAGCGTACGGCTTCGGTCGAGACCGGGATGTCGGGGCCGGAAGTGCCGGTCCGGGTGATGGTCAGGTCGACGGAAACGGTTTCGCCCCGCCCGATGGAGGGAATGCCGACGGGGTACCAGTACCGTTCGCCCAGCAGGGTCCCTTCGACGACCAGGCAGGTGAGGGGCCTGCCGAGGCCTTCCTCGGCTGCGGCATTGGGATAGCACCAGAATTCCGCTTCCGGCAGTGCGGTCCCCTCCACCCGCGCCAGGTGGACGGCGTCCGATGCCGGATCGTCCCGTTCGCCCATATTGATCCAGGAGGCGGGGAGCGTATGCGTGCCGTCGTCGAACAGCGCGAACGAACGGTTGACGTTGACAAGGTAGATATCGACATCCTGCAGTACGGCGTCTCTGTACGGCCGGGAATGGAAGTCGCAGCAGAGCGAATGGAGAACGATCCGTGACAGCAGCGGCTCCAGGACCAGTTCGCCGCGTCGCTCTCGTCCCGCGCGCACCTCCGCGAGGCCCGTCATTACGGGCCGGTCCGGACGGTCGGCCGTCAGGTCCGAAACCCGTTCCGACAGCCGCTGAAAAGTGCGGATATCGCTCCAGGCCCACATGTCGCAGGGCAGGTTGAGGATGCCCGCGACGATCTTGTCGCCGGAGCGGGATGCGGCCTCGAAACTGCCCTCCGGCAGTGATTCGAACCGTTCATAGGAGTCCAGGGTCCGGAGCGGATCCTTATTGAAAAAGAAGAGGTCGAGCGTCCCGCCGGCGGCTGACGGAGGAATGCGGACGGTCATCTTTACGCAAACGGAAGGGGGGTCGGGAACCTGCTTCCCGCAGGCAGGCAAAAGGAGGGCCGGGAGGTATGTAAGCAAAAAGAAAAAGAGTGTTTGTGCCGCAGAAAGGCGGCGCCTCGAACAGAGGCGGCAGAGATTCGTCCGGCCCGTCCTTTTCATCCTGTCCTTGCAGATATTCTTGAATCCGTTCATTTTTCAATTTCCGGACGCACGGAATTGCGGCGTACCGGCAGTGCAAAACTACCGCGGAACAGGAAGAAAAAGAAGGCCCGGAAGATCCGGACCCTCAGATTTTGAAGTTTTTTGAATGAATTCGCTGTTTTTTTAATGGAAATTAAAGAAAAATACAGCGCTTAAAGATTTTTTCTTTCAAAAATATTTTTTGAAGACTATCCTCCGAAGTTATCGTAGAAGATGCTCTCCGGGGCGACGCCGAGCGAATCGAGCAGCTGGTTGACGCACTGGGTCATCATCGGCGGACCGCACATGAAGTACTTGATGTCCTCCGGGGCCTCGTGATCTTTGAGATAGGTCTCGTTCATCACGTTGTGCACGAATCCGGGCGTATACTTGACGCCGGCGGCGTCCGCGGCAGGATCCGGACGGTCAAGGGCCAGGTGGAAGTGGAAATTCGGGTATTCCCGCTCGATCTCGGCGAAATCCTCCAGATAGAAGGCCTCGACGAGGGCGCGGGCGCCGTAGAAGAAATGCACTTCCCGTTTGGTGTGCAGGGTCTTGAACAGATGCATGATGTGGCTTCTGAGCGGAGCCATACCGGCACCGCCGCCGACGAAGATGTATTCCTGGCTGTCGGGATCGTCCTTGGGAAGGAGGAATTCCCCGTAAGGGCCGCTGATCATCACCTTGTCGCCCGGCTTGCGGGAGAAGACATAGGTCGACGCGATGCCCGGAGGAACGCCGGGGACGAACTTGAACACGCCCTTGGGCTGCGTCCTGTCGAACGGAGGCGTCGCGATGCGCACATTCAGCTTGATGACGTTCTTCTCGGCCGGATAACTGGCCATCGAATAGGCGCGGATCGTGGGAACGGTATTCTTGTACTTCAGCGAAGTGATGCCGTACTTTTCCCAGTCGCCCATATAGATCGGGTCGACATCCATGTCGGAGAAATCGGCCTCATATTCGGGAATGTCGATCTGGATGTACTCGCCGGACTTGAAGTCGATGTTCTCGCCCTCGGGAAGCCGGACCGTGAATTCCTTGATGAAGGTTGCGACATTTTTGTTGGAGATCACCTCGCACTCGAGTTTCTTGACGCTCAGCGCGCTCTCGGGCACGGCGATTTCCAGGTTGTCCTTGACCTTGACCTGGCATCCGAGCCGCCATCCGTCCTTGATCTGCCGGCGGGAGAAGAACCCCGTCTCGGTAGGGAGGATGGTACCGCCTCCTTCGACGACCTGCACCTTGCACTGGCCGCAGTTGGCCTTGCCGCCGCAGGCCGACGGCAGGAAGATGCCGTTGTCGGCGAGGGTGTGCATCAGGTCGCCGCCCGGAGCGGCGTCAAGTTCCCGGCTGCCGCCGTTGATGGAGATCTTGACGGATCCGGAAGGGGTCAGTTTCGCCTTGATCCCGAGGAGCAGGGCGACGAGGAGGAGGGTCACCAGGGTGATGACGCAGATGGCTGATAAAATCGTTGCACTCATATTCTTCCCTCCCTTAGATTGAAATTCCCATAAAGGTCATGAAAGCCATGCCCATCAGGCCCACCGTGATGAAGGTGATACCGAGGCCCTTGAGGGCGGCGGGCACCTTGGAGTAGGCCATTTTCTCGCGGATGGCCGCGAGCGACACGATGGCGAGGAACCAGCCGAGGCCGCTGCCGAGGGCATACACGAGGGACATTCCCACGTTGGGGAAATCCTTCTGCTGCATGAAGAGCGAGCCGCCGAGGATGGCGCAGTTGACGGCGATCAGCGGGAGGAAGATGCCCAGCGAACTGTAGAGCGTGGGCGAGAACTTCTCCACGACCATCTCCACGATCTGGACGATGGCCGCGATCACCGCGATGAAGATGATGAAACTCAGGAAACTGAGGTCCACGGTGGCGAACCCTTCGCCCAGCCAGCTCAGCGCGCCCGGCTTGAGCACGTACTCGTTGAGGAGGTAGTTGATGGGGAGGGTCACCAGCAGTACGAAGATCACGGCGACACCCAGGCCGGCAGCCGTCTTCACATTCTTGCTTACCGCCAGGAACGAACACATTCCCAGGAAGTAGGCAAAAATCATATTGTCTACAAAGATGGACCGTACGAATAAACTTAAATATTCCATAATGCCGGGGTGTTAGCGTTATTTCTCTTGAAGGTCTTTCTGGACGGAGCGCTGGATCCACACGATACATCCCAGGAGGATGAGCGCGAACGGAGGCAGGATGACCAGATTGTTGGTAACATAGCCGAAGCGGTTGAGGATGTCGAAGCCGAAGAGGGTGCCGCTTCCGAGCAGTTCCCGGAAAAAGGCGACCACCAGCAGGATGAGTCCGTAGCCGGCGCCGTTGGCGACACCGTCCAGGAAACTGGGCCAGGGCTTGTTGCCCAGGGCGAACGCCTCGATGCGGCCCATCACGATGCAGTTGGTGATGATGAGGCCGATGTAGACGCTCAGCTGCTTGTCGATGGCGTAGGTCGCCTCGAAAGACTTGAGCACCTGGTCGACGAGGATCACCATCATCGCGACGACGACGAGCTGGACGATGATGCGGACGCGGCTCGGGATGGAGTTCCTCAGCAGCGAGAGGATCAGACTTGAAATGCCCGTCACGACGATCACAGAAAGGCTCATCACGAGAGCGCCCTTAAGGGTGACGGTCACCGCCAGCGAGGAGCAGATGCCCAGCACGAGGACGGTGATGGGATTCCCCTTGAAAATGGGGTTCAGCAGGGTTTCTTTGATTTTTGCATTCATACCTTATTCCTCCGTAACTGTCACGCTGTCATCCTCTCCGAGCGGAGTGATCTCGCTTCCGATGAAGTATTTGGCGTAGGCGGCCAGCCAGATGTCGATCGCTTCCTCGAGGCCCTTGGAGGTCATCGTGGCGCCGGTGATCGCATCGATCTTGTTGTCGATGACCTCGGTGCCGTCCTCCTTGGGAGAACCGCCCTTGACGATCTCGAAGACCTTGTCGGACTCGAAGTCGGGGCGTTCGCCCTTGAATTTGTCCTGGAAGGCGGGGTCGTCCTTGATCCGCGCGCCGAGGCCCGCGGTCTCGCTCTCGTGGTCGAAGTAGGCGCCCTTGATGGCGAATCCGCCTTCCTGCGCCGGTTCGAACGCGATATAACCCCAGACGGGGCCCCAGAGACCGGCGCCGTAGACGGGAACCACGGTGATGCCGTTCTTGAATTCGAACACGGGGATGCGGGCTTCCGCCTTGTCGCCCTTGAGCAGATAGTTCTGCTTCTTGAGGCGGGCCGGGCTGAAGACCTCGCCGGGGTCGAGGTCACCGACTTTCTCGCCCTGGATGTTGATGATGAAGGCGCTGCCGATATTCTCGCCGTAACGCGCGATGACGGCGGCGTTGCCCATCTTCTGGAATTCGGCCTTGGTGCCGAATCCGGCCGCGGTCATCATCTGGGAGATGGTGTCGGCCTTCTCGTTGGCCTCCTGCCTCGACTTGAGGGACTGGGAGACGAAAGCGAGAACCGCCGCCACCGCCACGACGATGACCGTCGTATAAATGAATGTATAGAAATTACCGTTCGTATTCATACCTCACTGTCATTAAGCGGTTTTCTTTTTGCCCGCCCTGCGGGATGTCGCGACCGACACGACGCAGTGGTCGATGAGCGGGGCGAAGGTGTTCATCAGGAGGATGGCGAGCATCATTCCCTCGGCGTAGCCGGGGTTCCAGAGCCGGACCGTCACGGCAAGGGCGCCCACGAGGAATCCGTAGATCCACTTGCCTTTCTCGGTCTGGGCCGAGGTGACGGGGTCGGTCGCCATGAAGACGGTGCCGAAGGCGAATCCGCCGAGGATGAGCTGATACCAGCAGGGAAGCGCCGTGGCGCCCGCGAGCTGGCCGAGCCATCCGACGAGGAGGCCGCCGGCGACGGAGGCGAACATGATCTTCCAGCTGGCGACGCCGGTCCAGATGAGGATGGCCGCGCCGATGAGGATGGCGATGACCGAGGTCTCGCCGACCGAACCGGGCACGAGGCCGTTAAAGAGACTCCACCAGTCCCAGCCCGAGGCGTTGAGCGCGTCGACCGTATGGCGGCCGGCAGCGTCGGTGACGGCGAGCGGCGTGGCGCCGGTGAATCCGTCCACGGCGGCCTGGCCCTTCGGCAGATGCACCCAGACTTCCGATCCGGACATCTTCGAAGGATAGGAGAAGAACAGGAAGGCGCGGGCGAGGAGGGCCGGGTTCCAGATGTTCATTCCGGTGCCGCCGAAGACGCATTTGCCGAAGATGACCGCGAACGCGACGGCGAGGGCGAGCATCCAGAGCGGGACGTCCACGGGGACGATGAGCGGAATGAGGAAACCGGTGACGAGGTATCCCTCGTTCACTTCCTCTCCCTTGATCTGCGCGTCGGCGAACTCGATGCCGAGGCCGACGGCGTAGGAGACGATAAACAGCGGAAGGACCTTGAGGAGTCCGTACCAGAACATCTTCCAGAATCCCCAGGATGCGCCGGTGGCGAGAGCCGCCTGGAAGCCGGTGTTGTACATGCCGAACAGGGCGGCGGGGATGAGGGCGATGACGACGATGATCATTACGCGCTTGAGGTCCACCGCATCCCGGATATGCGCGCCTTTCGTGGTGACGGTGCCGGGAACGCGGAGGAAGGTGTCGAAGGCGTCGATGGACGAGTGCAGCCAATAAAGCTTGCCGCCTTTCTCAAAGAGGCCGGGTTTTTTCTCTTCTGCCATAACTTATGCCATTTCTTTGATCATCAGGTCGATACCGCTCTGGATGATGGCCTGGATCTCGTTCTTGGAAGGATCGACGTAGTCGCACAGGGCGAGGTCTTCGGGAAGCACCTCGTAGATGCCGAACTGCTCCATCTTCTCGATGTCGCCCGCGAGGCAGGCCTTGATGAGGTAGATGGGGAAGATGTCCATCGGGGTGACGTCCGCGAAGCATTTCGAGACGACGAAGGCGCGGGGACCGCCGTGCACGTTGGTGTCGAGGTCGTATTTCTTGCCGGGCGTAAGCCAGGAGAAGTAGCTCTTCGAGGCGCTGAAAAGTTTCGGCCGGAAGGGTTTGGCCCATCCGAGAATCTCCCGCTCCGGACCTTCGCGGAGAAGGGTGAGCTGGTTGTCGAAGAAGCCGAGATAGCCGTCCTTGCCGACAGCCCTGCCGGTGAGGACGTCTCCGCTGATGACGCGGACGCCTTCGCCGATATGGGTAAGGGCGGAAACCGGCGTGCCGGGGAGCGTTTCCACATAGGCGGGATTGACGGCGGCGGGGCCGGTGACCGCGACCTTGCGGTCGAGGATGACCTTGCCGGTGCGCAGGAGCCGTCCGATGGCCGCGACCATCAGGAGGGAAACCGTCCAGACCGTTTCACCCTTTCTGACAGGGGCGATGTGGCTGATCTGCACGCCGACGTTGCCGGCGGGATGCGGGCCGCTCACGATATGGAGGATGGCGCCTTCGAGTTTGTGGAAGGGGGACTTGGAATAATTGTTCCGGGAAATGCCGATGTGGACGCCGCCGTCGGTGAGACGGGAGAGGGCGCGGACGCCCGCCTGGATGTCTTCGGCCTCGTCACCGAGGGCGAAATCCGAATCGGGTGCGAGCGGGGCGGAACTGAACGAGGATACGAAGACGGCCTTCGGCTTCAGGGAAGGATCGGCGACGATGCCGTAGGGACGCTGGATGACGGCGGCGAAGAGTCCGCTCCTGAGGAGCAGGCCCCTGACGTCATCACCGGTCAGCGCGTTGAGATCCCGGGCGCCGAAATCGACGTATTCCCGCTTCTCGTCGGCGTTGATGACGACGGCGAGGAGTTTGCGCTTGTCGCCGCGAATGACGCTTCCGACCGTGCCGCTGACGGGGGCCGTGACGAGAATGTCCGGATTCTTCTTGTCGGAAAGGACGGGGGAGCCGGCGAGCACGCGGTCACCCTCCCGGACGAGCAGTCTCGGGGCGAAACCCGGGAAGTCGTCGGGACAGACGGCGACGGTGCCGCTGGAAACCACCGCGTTGACTTTCCGGTCTGCGGCACCCTTCAGGGGGATGTCCAGACCTCTTTTCAAATCGATGTTTTCAGACATTATGATGATTGTTAGATTTTGTAGTAAAAATATCGTGCGAAGATACTAATTTTTCCTTAATTTTGTATCCGATATGATTGGAAAAGTTCTGAAAGATGGGTGCTGATTTACTGGATAATCTCAATGAGGAACAAAAGGCGGCCGTAACCTGTGTCAAGGGCCCCGTGCTTGTCGTCGCGGGGGCCGGTTCCGGCAAGACCCGGGTGCTGACGACCCGGATCGCCCTCCTCATCGAGCAGGGCGTGCGCCCGGACAGGATTCTTGCGCTCACCTTTACCAAAAAGGCGGCGGGGGAGATGAAGGAAAGGATCGCCGTGATGGTGGGGGCGCAGAAGGCACGCCGTCTCTGGATGGGGACTTTCCATTCCGTATTCATCCGCTTCCTCCGCGAATATGCCGACCGCCTCGGCTATCCCGCCGACTTCACCATCTACGACCAGAGCGACCAGGTCAGCGCCGTCAAGGCCTGCATCAAGGAATTGGGCCTCAATGAAGACACCTACAAGGCCAAGGATGTCCTCTCGCGCATCTCCAAGGCCAAGAACAACCTCGTGACACCCAAGGGCTACGCGGCCAACACGACGCTCCTGACCAACGACCGCGCCGCCAGGAAGCCCGAGATTTACAAGATCTATCAGCGTTATGACGCCCTCTGCAGGACGGCCCACGTGATGGATTTCGACGATATCCTGCTGAATACCAACATCCTCTTCCGGGATCATCCGGACGCCCTGGAGGCGATCGCCGCCCGCTTCGACCAGATCCTCGTGGACGAGTACCAGGACACCAATTTCGCCCAGTACCTGATCCTGCGGAAACTGGCGCAGGGGCATCGCAATATCTGCGTCGTCGGAGACGATTCCCAGTCCATCTACGCTTTCCGCGGCGCCCGGATCGACAACATCCTGAATTTCGCCAAGGACTATCCCGATTTCAAGAAATTCGAGCTCCGCAGCAACTACCGCTCCACCCGGATGATCGTCGAGGCCTCCAACGCCCTCATCGGAAAGAACTCCGAGCGGATCCCCAAGAAGGACTGCATCTCGATGGGGGAGGAGGGAGAGAAACTCCGCCTCGTCCGGGCTTATACGGAAGGGGAGGAGGCGACGCTCCTGACCGAGGAGATCCTCTCCCGGATGCGCTCGGACCATGCCAGTTACCAGGATTTCGCCATCCTCTACCGGACCAACGCCCAGTCGCGTTCGCTGGAAGAGGCGCTTCGCCGCCGCAATCTTCCTTATAAGGTATGGTCGGGCAATTCGTTCTTCGACCGCGCCGAAGTGAAGGATATGATGGCGTATTTCAAACTCTCCGTCAACCTCGACGACGAGGAGTCCTTCAAGCGAATCGTCAATACGCCGGCTCGCGGCATCGGCAAGACCTCCGTCGACGCGCTCATCGCGGCGGCACGCGCGCTGGAAATATCGCCTTTCCGTGCGGCATACCGGGACGATCTGGACGTCTACGGGCTCCGTACGGCGGGTGTCCAGAAGATTCGCCAGTTCTGCGAGATGATCCGGCGGATCGCCGTCACGGTGCCGGACACGGATGCCTATAAGGTGGCTTCCGACCTGGCCCGGGAGTCCGGCCTGCTGGCGCTGTACAAGAATGACAATTCGGTCGAGGCGCAGGCCCGGGCCGCCAACATCGAGGAACTGCTCAACAGCGTGGCGGTCTTCCGCGAACAGCGGCAGGACGAGGTCCGGAACGACCTGCTCGCCGAGCGGGATGTCGAGGAGATTCCTGACAGCGAACTCCCTACGGTCACCCTTGGAGACTTCCTGGAGTCCACCGCCCTGCTGAGCAATGCGGATGTCGAAGACGAGGACGCCGACAACAAGATCGCCCTGATGACGGTGCACACGGCCAAGGGACTGGAGTTCCCGTACGTGCTGGTGGCGGGGATGGAAGAGAATCTTTTCCCTTCCGGCGGCACCCTGCTGTCGGAGCGGGAAATGGAAGAGGAGCGGCGGCTGTTCTATGTCGCCGTGACGCGGGCCAAGAAGGCCGTAGTCCTGTCCTTCGCCGTCTCCCGGATGCGCAACGGCAAGCACGAGAGCAATCCTCCGAGCCGTTTCCTGAAGGATATCCGTGCGGAATATCTGGAAAATCCCCAGCTCCTGTCCAGCCGCTTCGGCGGCGGGGAAGACGACTACGAGGCCGGCGGTTTCGGATCCCGGGGCTTCGGCTCCGGCGGCTTCCGTCAGTCGGGGCAGCGTTTCGGCGGCACTTTCCGCTCCAGTTCGCACTTCTCCTGGAAGGACGACAGCACCTCCCGCGGCTCCGGTCAGGAGTCCCGGCCCGGTCCGTCCTCCGCCGCCCCCGTTTCCAGGCCCGCGGAGCAGCGTCACCTCGTCAACAGCCGCACGGGCCGCGCGCTCACAGAGGACGAAATGCGTCATGTGAGGGGCCTCTCGGCCCTGCCGCCCAAGACGGAGAACTTCGTTCCCACCCCGGTCGACCAGCTTCGCACCGGCGACGCGATCGAGCACGACCGCTTCGGCAAGGGCCTCATTCTCGAGATTACGGGCACCCCGCCCGACCTCAAGGCCAAGATCGAATTCGAGAAGCACGGCACCAAGATCCTCCTTCTCAAATACGCCAGACTCCGTAAGGTATAAACGAAAAATGCAGACTGCCGGGCAGCCTGCATTTTTTGAGCGGAATACGGGATTCGGACCCGCGACCTCGGGCTTGGGAAGCGCGCGCTCTACCAACTGAGCTAATTCCGCGAAAGGACTACAAAGGTAGAGAAAGTTGCGGAAAGTTGCAAATTATTCAGAGAATTCTTTGACATTTTTCAGGCCCGGGAGGCCGAAGTAGGCCTCGACGAGGTCGCCTTTGAGGAAAATCTGACGGCCGAGCAGGTCGGGATGGTCCACCAGGTTGAGGGCGTCGCGCACCGGTCCCTTGGGTAGTTCGACGCTGAGGCAATACTCCTTTTCGGTGAGCGAAGAGCGGCTGGCGATGGCGAAATGGGTGTCTTTTGAAAAGGGCGGCGCGGTGTTCATCTTGCTCCCGGTAGAAGAGAGGTCGCCGCCGACGATGTAGCCGCATACCCAGACGCCGGTCACTCCGGCCGATGCCCTGGCCTGGGAGACGCTCAGGGCGTTCCCGGGGGAGGATCCGGCCGCGCCGTCGTTTTCTTTGTAGGTATAGTCGTGGTAGACTTTGACCGTATCGACTTCGACCGAGACTGCCGCGCCGGTCACGCCGCCCGCCCCCGGGGCCGACAGCCCGACCGTGAGGATTTCGCGGGGCTCCATTTCGCGGGAGAAGAGCGTACGGGTATCGCTGTCGAGATGCAGGAGCAGCGACACCATCCCCGGTTGGAAGTAAGCCGTGCGGGTCTCGGTATAGCCGTATTCCAGACGGCCGTCCAGCGACGAAAGTTCCAGACGGCCGCCGGGATAGGCCTCCCGGAACGCCGCCGGAATCCGGAGCCGGATGCCGCACCCGAGCATCGTGCAGGATAGCGTGACGTAGGTGGTCTTTCCTGCCTCGACCGGAACGATTTGCGTGTCGCCATAGACGGGCGAGTCGAAGGCGGGAGCGGTGAAGACGGCCGATACGGCCGATACGGTATAACTCCCCGCCGCCACTTCGAGCCGTTCAGGGGAACTTCCATAAGGCCCTTCGAACAGTACGGTCCCTTTGCTGTCGGTTACCTTTAGTATAAATTGATTTGTGTCCGGGAGGGCGGCGGCCCTGACGGCCGGGAGGAAGCGCCAGACGAGCGTGCCGGTTCCCGCGGCGGCGTTTCCGCCACCGGAGAGGAAGTCTTCGCAGGAGACTGCGGTAAGGGTCGTTGCCGCGGCGAAGGCGGCGAGAAGAAGTCGTTTCATAGCCTTGCAATGTTTCTTTCTGCAAAGTTAGACCCTCCCGCCGAGACCGGATTCATGAAACGGAAAAAGATTCCTCCATTTTTCTTTCAAATGAAGGAATCCTTGATTTTTTTTCTTTCACTGTCTTAAAAAAACAGTGTAGAAATGAAAGAAACGCGCAAAAAGTCGCCTAGTACCCGAAAATCTCCTCCAGTGACAGGACTTTCACGGGGCCGAGCGTCTTGAGATAGGCCATGTCCATATCGTCGGGGTCGCCCGTCAGCGCGTAGACATAGGTGCGGCCCTTGATCCACTTCGCGTGCGTGGCCTTGAGGTCGTCCATCGTCAGGGAGGTGACGGTCTCGAAGACTTTCTTGTCGCGGTTCCCGGTGACGCCGAGTTCCTCGTCGGCGATGTACTGGAAGAGCACGTCTTCGCCGTTGTGGCGTTCGGTGCGGAGACGGGTTTCGATGGCTCCGCGGGCGATCTCCAGGTTGGCGTCCGCCACGGGCATCTCTTCGATGATGGTATCGAACGCCTCGACGGCCTTCTGCAGCTTGTCGTTCTGCGATCCGATCATCGCCCGGAAGGTGTAGCTGTCATCCTTCCAGGCCGGCTCGCCCAGCCAGGCGCCGGCGCTGTAGGCCAGGGCGCGGGATTCGCGCATCTCCTGGAAGACGATGGCGTTCATTCCGCCGCCGAAATACTCGTTGAACAGGGCGATGGCGGCGTCATCCTCTACCGAGAGCTTCTCGCCCCGGCAGGAATACTGCATATAATTGAACTGACGCGATTTGTAAGGCGCGATGTAGACGGCGGTCTTCGGGGTGAGGAGGGCGGCGGCGCGTTCGGACTCGGCCGGCGTGTCGTCGTAGACGCTATGGCAGACGTCGATTTCGTGTTCCGCAATCTGGAATTCCTTCGGTCCGTAATACAGGATCCTGTGGTAGCAGTCGAGCAGCGACTTGGCCTTGGCGAGGAGTTCGTCGGAGGTGAGAGCCATCACGGCATCGTTGGTGAGGGTGGTCTTCCGGATGAGCTCGGGTCCGTACATCACGTATTTCCGCAGGGCGGAATTGCAGGCCTGCATGTTGAGCTTGTCGTCTGCGCGGCCCTTGATGAGGTCGGCCTTGAGGGACGCGAGGATATCCTCATCGCCCACGGCTTCGCGGATCAGGTCTTCCACGGTGCCTGCCGCCTGACAGACATTCTCGGCGAGGCCGCTGATGCGGACGGTCGTGGCGTTGGCGCCCACGCGGATGCTGAAGTCGCAGGCGAGGCCGTACATCTCGGAGGCGATGTCCTCCGCCGTCTTTCTTTCCGTTCCCAGATACTGGATGTAGTCGGCCGCGAGGGAAAGGGCCGGATCGTCCGCCGAACCGCGGTTGAAGCGATAGGTGATCGAGGCGATCTGGTTCTTGACGTTTTTCTTGTAGAGGAAGGGGAGCCCGTCGAAGGCGGATTTCCGCATATCCTTGTCGTAATCGAGGAATACGGGCTCGATGGGCTTCACCTCGGCGGCGGCGATTTCCTTGAGGAAGTCGCTCTGCATCTCGCGGTTGGTCACGATCGGGGTGATCTTCGGAGCTTCGATCTTCTTGATGGAGGTGTCCTTGCCGATGTGCTTGTAGACGACGGCGATCTTGTCGGCGGCGAGGTATTCGGAAGCCCAGGCGACGACGTCCTCACGGGTGACGGCCGCGAGGCGCTCGTCCTTCCCGGCGTAGACTTTCCAGGGCGTGTCGCTGATGAAGGCGTTGACAAACTGCATCGCCCGGCTGCGGTTCGACTCGAGCGAACGCATCTGCTCGAGGCGCTTGTTGTTGAGGACGGCGCGGAGGAGTTCGTCGCTGAATTCACCCTTGGCAAGTTTCTCCACCTCGGCGAGGAGGATGTCTTTCACTTCGGTGAGGCTCTGTCCGGCCTTCGCCATTCCGAGCACGATAAAGGTGCCGTAATCGACTCTGCCGTAAGGGAATACATAACTTTGTAACACTTTCTGGCGCTGGTTGACGTTGAGGTCGATCAGGCCGGCCATCCCGTTGTAGAGGAGAGAACCGGCAACCTCGGCGATCTCGCTGTCGGTGGTCTTGTCACCGGGGGTGCGCCAGCCCATCATCACGAATTCGGCCTCTTCGCCGACGACGTCCTTGACCATCGGCTCTCCGGCGGGCTCCTCCGCTGCGGCCTCCCACTTGGGAAGCGCGGGATTGGGCTGCCAGTCGCCGAAGTATTTTTTGATGATGGCGACCATCTCGTCGGGATCGAAATCACCGGACAGGCAGATGGCGACGTTGTTGGGAACATAGTAGGTGTCCTTGTGGCTGCGGATGGTGCGGAGCGAAGGATTCTTGAGGTGATCCTGCGTGCCGATCACGGTCTGCGTCCCGTACGGATGGTTGCGGAAGAGCATCGAATCGAGGGCGTCCAGCGCCTTTTCCTGGTCGTCCACGAGACCCATGTTCTTCTCCTCGTACACGGCTTCGAGCTCGGTGTGGAAGCCGCGGAAGACGCAGTTCTTGAAGCGGTCGGATTCAATTTTCGCCCACTCCTCGATGCGGTTGGCGGGGATGTCCTCGGTGTAGCAGGTAACGTCGTTGGAGGTGAACGCGTTGCTGCCTTCGGAACCGATGAGGGACATCAGCTTGTCGTATTCGTTGGGAATGGCGATCTTGGAGGCCTCGTAACTGATGGAGTCGATCTGATGGTAGATCGCCGCCCTTTCGGCGGGATCGGTCCTGAGCCGATAGACCTCGAAGAGACTGTCGACGGCGGCGAGCATCGGCTTCTCCGCCTCATAGTCGGACGTGCCGAACTGCTGACTGCCCTTGAACATCATATGCTCCAGGTAGTGGGCGAGGCCGGTATTGTCGGAAGGGTCGTTCTTCCCGCCGACTTTCACCGCGATGTAAGTCTGGATGCGGGGCTCGTCCCTGTTGACGGTCATATAAATCTTCAGGCCGTTGTCGAGGGTGCAGATCCGCGTCTGCATCGGGTCTCCCTTTACGGTCTCGTACCCGGGGCCGCAGGCCGCCGCCATCAGCAGCGCCGCTGCAAGAATCAACAATTTTTTCATTTTTAATAATTTTTACAAAGTTAATCTTTTTTGATACAAAAAAAAATCGCAGTGCAGGTTCGGGAAACCGTGGCCGCCCGTGGCCTCGTGAGGAACCTATACTGCTAATTTTAATAATATTTCAAAGATGTTTCAAAAATATTTCGTACATTTGTAAGTTATGAATTCATTTGATATCGTTTTGTTAACTATGGCCGTCCTCGGCGTGATCGTATTCGTCTCGCTGTACTTCGTGGACGCCGGTTACGGGAAGATGATTTCTTCCAAGTGGGGCCCGACTCTTCCGAACAAACTCGGCTGGTGCCTGATGGAATGCCCGGTATTCTTTGTGGTGCTCTATTTCTGGATTACCTCCGAGGTCCGTTTCCAGCTGCCCTACCTGCTTTTCTTCCTGTTCTTTGAATTGCATTATTTCCACCGCAGTTTCGTCTTCCCGCTCCGGATGAAGGGGAAGAGCCGGATGCCGCTTTCGATCATGGCGATGAGCATCGCCTTCAACCTCACCAACGGCTTCATCCAGGGCTGGTGGCTTTTCCGGCTGGCTCCCGCCGATCCGCACTACAGCGGCCTCTACGCGATGCAGTGGCTGTATGATCCGCGCTTCATCATCGGCGCCGTGATCTTCTTCACCGGAATGTTCATCAACCGCCAGAGCGACAACATCATCCGCAACCTCCGGAAGCCGGGCGACACCCGTCACTACCTTCCCAAGGGCGGTATGTACAATTATGTCACCTCCGCCAACTATTTCGGCGAGCTGACCGAATGGCTGGGATGGAGCATCCTCACCTGGAGCTGGGCGGGCCTGATCTTCTTCTGGTTCACATTTGCGAACCTCGTCCCCCGGGCGAACTCCATCTATCACCGTTACGAAACCGAATTTGCGGAAGAATTCCCGCAGCGCAGGCTGAAGAGAGTCTTTCCGTTTGTGTACTAAATAATTATGTCTGAACTTTTTACCCCTTATCAACTGGGTCCTGTCACCCTTCGTAACAGGACCGTTCGCAGTGCGGCTTTCGAGAATATGTGCCCCGGCAACAAGCCGAGTCAGATGCTATATGATTATCATACCAGTGTCGCCCGCGGCGGCATCGGCATGACCACCGTGGCCTACTGCGCGGTGGACCGGAGCGGCGTCAGCTTCGACGGACAGCTCTATGTCCATGACGAGATCAAGGAAGATCTCAAGAAACTCACCGACGGCATCCACGCCGAAGGAGCAAAGGCCAGCATCCAGCTCGGCCACTGCGGCAACATGACCCATTTCTACACCTGCGGCAACCAGATTCCCGTAGGGGCCTCCACCGGCTTCAACCTGTATTCTCCGACCATCGTCAGGGGACTTAAGAAGAACGAGATCGCCGAGATCGTCAAGCATTTCGGCGACGCCGTCGACTTCTGCCGCGAATGCGGATTCGACTGTGTCGAGATCCACGCCGGGCACGGCTACCTCATCTCCCAGTTCCTCTCGCCCTACACCAACCATCGCCGCGACGAGTACGGCGGATCGCTCCAGAACCGGATGCGCTTCATGAACGAGGTGCTCGACGAAGTGATGCGCCGCGCTGGGGACGATATGGCCGTCGTGGTGAAGACCAATATGTACGACGGATTCAAGAGGGGTCTCCAGGTGGACGACTGCATCACGGTCGCCAAGGAGATCGAGAAGCATGGCGTGCACGCCCTGGTGCTGACCGCCGGCTTCGTGAGCAAGGCCCCGATGGTCGTCCTGGGCGGTGCGATGCCCCTCAAGACGATGACCCATTATATGAATCCCTGGAAATTCGGATGGCTCCGGGTGATGGTCCGTCTCTTCGGCCGGATCATGGTTCCCACCGTTCCTTATAAAGAGATGTATTTCCTCGAGACGGCGAAGAAATTCCGCGCCGCGCTCAAGCTGCCCCTCATCTATGTCGGCGGTATCCAGAGCCGGGAGAACTGCGAGACGGTGCTCGGCGAGGGCTTCCAGCTGATCCAGATGGCCCATGTGCTGATCCAGGATCCCGCCTTCGTCAACCACATGAAGGAAGCGGATATGAGTTACCGCTCGAAGTGCGGCCGTTCCAACTACTGCGTCGGCCGTATGTATACGCTCGAGATGAAGTGCCACGAATGCGTGGAGAACCTGCCCTGCCGTCTCAAGAAAGAGATCGAAAAGGCCGAGGCCGACGCCGCGAAGAGCGTCGCCGCGGCGAAAGCCCAAGCGAAGTAGCCCTATGTTATCACTTGTGACAGGCGCCAGCCGGGGAATCGGAATCGAATATGCGCGCACCCTGGCGAGAGATTATGGCAGTGATTTACTGATCGTTTCAAGCCACGAAGCGGACGTGCAGGGCGTGGCGGCGGACATCGCAGGCGATTATGGCGTGAACGTGATTCCGCTGGCGATGGATCTGGCGCAGCCCGACGCCGCCGAGCGGCTCTTCGCCTATACGCAGGAAAAGGGAATGGAAGTGGACGTCCTCGTCAACAACGCCGGGATGTTCTTCTTCAATCCGCTCGTCGACACGGATATGGCACGCATCGAGCGGATGCTCACGCTCCATGTCCTCACCGTCACGAAACTCTGCCGTCTGTTCGGCGAAGTGATGTGCAGGCGGGGGAGCGGGTATATCCTCAATATGTCCTCCCTGTCGATCTGGATGGCCTATCCGGGCATCCAGGTCTACAATGCCTCCAAGGCCTATCTGTACAATTTCTCCCGGGCGTTGTGGTATGAGTTCAAGCCCAAGGGCGTGCACGTCCTGGTCGTGACGCCCGGAATGGTGGACACCACCCTGTACGGCCTCAAGCCGGAACTCCGCGCGCTCGCGGTCCGTCTGGGAATCAACACTCCGACCCCGCGTCTGGCCAGAAAGGCCGTCCGCCGTCTCTTCCATCGCCGGAAATACTGCATGCCCGGCATTATCAACCATCTTTTCAAGCCCTTCCTCAAGCATCTCCCCGACTGGCTTGTCTTCTTTGTCATCAAAAAAATCGCAAAGTACCAGAAATAACGCTCCGTATGGACGCAGTCAAAGTCATCGAGATCAAGAAGAGTGTGTTTGCCGACAATGATGAAGATGCGGCGAAACTCCGGAAAGAATTGAAACAAAAGGGAGTGTATCTCCTCAATCTGATGTCTTCGCCGGGAAGCGGCAAGACCACGACGCTCATCCGTCTGATCAACCTACTGAAGGACCGGATCCGCATCGCCGTAATGGAAGCGGACATCGACTCGGACGTCGACGCCGTCAAGATCCGCGAGGCGACGGGGATTCCCTCCATCCAGCTCCACACGGGCGGGATGTGCCATCTGGATGCGGAAATGACGCGCCAGGGACTCGACAATGTCCCGCTGGACGGGGTGGACCTCGTCATCCTCGAGAATGTCGGCAACCTCGTCTGCCCGGCGGAATTCGACACCGGCGCCGTCCGCAACGCGATGATCCTCTCCGTTCCCGAAGGCCACGACAAGCCGCTCAAATATCCCCTGATGTTCTCCATCTGCGACATGGTCGTCATCAACAAGATGGACGTGGCTCCGTATTTCGATTTCGACCTGGAGAAATGCAGGGAGTACGTACGCCTGCGCAACCCCCGCGCAAAGGTCCTCCCGATCTGCGCCAAGACGGGGGAGGGCGTGGAGGCCCTCGCGGACTGGCTGCTCGGAGAAGTCCGCGCCTGGAAAGAGTAACCAACTAACAACCATATAATTATGCCTGAAATGTCCACCAAGTTCGTCCCGAAACACAAGGGCGACAAGAATCCCAATCCGAAACTCCTGAAATTTGTCCGTCACGTAACGGACCGGGTTCCCGGCAAGATCAAGATGACCACCGACGCCCCGGAATACTGGGGCCTCGCCTGCATCTTCGAGGATGAGATGGATCCCGTGACGCGGGAGGCCTCCCTCGACCTGCTGCTGGATATGCTGCCGAAGAATTTCTTCAAGGTCCGCGAGCACCGGAGTTATGCGCTCCTCCACGAGTGGAACGCCAAGAAGCATTACACCCCGGACGACAAGTCCTTCGACGAACTGCTGGACAAACTCTCCTACTTCGGGATGCTGGAGTATGACTACGGCGACAAATACACCAAGGACGGCCCCGTCCCCGGCACGACCTACAACCGCGAGGACCGCATCTACTGGGTCCCGATGTTCGTGCCCGGTTCCGCCGAGTATACCAATATGAATGTCGACCTGATGGACAGGCATCCCGAACTGGCGATGTTCTTCGAGCGGATGACCTTCCTCCCGCTGGAGAAGATCACTCCGATGGTCCCGATGGGCGGATCCGGCATCGGAATGCACGTCATCCCGGTGGAAAAGGCCATTTCGATGGAGAATCAGTCGGTCGACATCGAACACATCTCCTACTGGCTCAAACGCTACGAGGGCCATCTCGGCGTGGGCATCTGCTCCTGCCGCTACGGCCGCAAGAAACTTGACGAGGGCTGTGCCGACGATTACCGCGACTGGTGCATCGGCGTGGGCGACATGGCCGACTATCTGGCCGAGACGGGCCGCGGCCACTATATCACCTACGACGAGGCGATGGCCATCCTGAAGAAGGCCGAGGATCACGGCTTCGTCCACCAGGTCACCAACATCGACGGCGAGGGCAAGATCTTCGCCATCTGCAACTGCAACGTCAAGATCTGCAACGCCCTCCGGACCTCGCAGCTCTTCAATACTCCGAATATGTCGCGCAGCGCGTATGTCGCCAAGGTCGATCCCGCGAACTGCGTCGCCTGCGGCCGCTGCGTGGAATATTGCCCCGCCGGCGCCGTCAGGCTCGGCCAGAAACTCTGCACCTCCCACGGCGCCGTCGAGTATCCCCGTCAGGAACTTCCCGACGCCGCCAAGTGGGGCCCGCACAAGTGGACCGAGGACTACCGCGACAAGAACCGCGTAAACTGCTATCCGACAGGTACTTCTCCCTGTAAGACCGCCTGCCCGGCGCACATCGCCGTCCAGGGTTACCTGAAGAAGGCCGCGGAAGGCAAGTATCGCGAGGCGCTCGAACTCATCAAGCGCGAGAATCCGTTCCCCGCCGTCTGCGGCCGCGTCTGCAACCGCCGCTGCGAGGACGCCTGCACCCGCGGCACCGTCGATCAGCCCATCGCCATCGACGCCGTCAAGAAATTCATCGCCGAACAGGATCTCAAGGCCGAGACCCGCTTCGTCCCCGAAGTCAACATCTGTTCCAACGTGCAGGAGCGCTGGGAGGAGAAGATCGCCGTCATCGGCGGCGGCCCGGCCGGCCTGAGCTGCGCGTACTACCTCGCCACGATGGGTTACAAGCCCACCGTCTTCGAGAAGAGTGAGGAGCCGGGCGGCATGCTCCGCTACGGCATTCCTTCCTACAAGCTCGGAAAGGACGTCCTCGCGGCCGAAATCGACGTGATGCGCGAGATCGGCGTCGAGATCCGCACCGGCGTCGAGGTCGGCAAGGATGTTACCATCCAGGGCCTTCGCGAAGAGGGCTACAAGGGCTTCTACGTGGCAATCGGCTGCCAGGGCGGACGCCTACCCGGCATCCCCGGCGAGACCCTCCCGGGCACGACGACGGCCATCGACTTCCTCCACGGAGCCAATTGCGGCAAGGTGAAAGTCAGCGGAAAGGTCGTGGTGGTCGGCGGCGGCAATGTCGCCATCGACGCGGCCCGCGTGGCGAAACGCAGCGGCGCCTCCGAGGTGACGATGCTCTCGCTCGAGACCGAAGACATTATGCCCGCCTCTCCCGAAGAGCGCCGCGAAGCCCGTGAGGACGGTGTCGTGCTCAACCCCGGCTGGGGTCCGAAGGAGGTTCTCGGCTCGGAGAAGGTCGAAGGCATCGTCTTCAAGAAATGCACCTCCGTCTTCAACGCGGAGCACAAGTTCGCTCCGACCTATGACGAGTCGGAACTCATCACCCTTGACGCCGACATGGTCATCTTCGCCATCGGCCAGACCGTCATCCTCAAGGACCTTCTGAAGGATACCAAAGTCGAGTTCTTCCGCGGTGTCTATCCCGTCGCCGACAAACTGACCTATCAGACCGCCGAAGACGACATCTTCGTCGGCGGAGACTGCTTCACCGGCCCGAAGTTCGCCATCGACGCCATCGCCGCCGGCAAGGAGGCCGCCGAATCCCTGCACCGTTTCGTGCAGCACGGCCATCTGACCATCGGCCGCAACCGCCGCGACTTCATCGAACTCAATAAGAAGGATATCGTCCTCGAGTCCTACGACAATTCCGCCCGCCAGGTGGAAGGGACGGCCGAGGAGCGCGATCCGTTCCGCGAATATCATCAGACCTTTACCGAGGAGCAGGTGCGAAAGGAAACGGCCCGCTGCCTGGGCTGCGGCGCCTCCGTCGTCGATCCCAACCGGTGCATCGGCTGCGGCGTCTGCACGACCAAGTGCGGCTTCGACGCCATCCATCTGCACAGGGAGCATCCCGAGGCCAGCCATATGGTCACTTCCGAAGACAAGTTCAGCGGCATCCTGCCGTATATGCTGAAGCGGACAGGGAAGATTCTGTTTAAAAAGAAGTAGATCCCGTTTATGCACGAACTGGGAATCGTATTCTACATCATCCGCGATGTCAAAAAGGCGGCGGAGGAGAACGGCGTGTCGCATGTCTCCACCGTCGTGATGAACATCGGGGAAGTGTCCACCGTCATCCCGGAATATCTCACCGACTGCTGGCGCTGGGCCGCCGACAAGGAAGATTTGCTCCGGGACTGCGAACTCCGGTGCGATATCATTCCGGCGGTGACGCGCTGCGAGGACTGCGGCAAGGAGTACGGGACGGTCGCCCACGGCAAAGTCTGCCCGCACTGCGGGAGCGAGAACACCTTCCTGTTGCGGGGAAATGAGGTGGAAATCAAAGAAATCGTTGTTAATTCCTAATAACCAAATTTATTTCAATTATGTTTTTTCAAGTTTATGGGGCTAACGCCCTTTCGCAGTGGGGAATGCTGCTGGTCGTCCTGGCCGGCCTGATCCTCCTGAATGAATTCGCCCGTCGCACCAAACTCGGCGGCATCATCACGTTCCTCGCGGTTCCCGTCGCCCTGACCGCCTACTTCCTCGCCATCTGGATCGGCGTGAAGGTCGGTGCGCAGTGGGCCCTGGAGAACCAGACCCACGTCTATATGGCCGGATGGTTCCACTATGCCAAGCTCTATGCGGCGACGGCCGGGTGTATCGGCTTTATGATGATCAAGTACAAATGGGGCGTCGGCGCCAAAGAGTGGTTCAAGCCCTTCCCGTTCGTGATCGTCGGCATCAACATCCTCATCGCCTGCGTCTCCGATTTCGAGAGCGCCATCAACGGCTGGAACAAGTGGTGGCTCACCGCTGAAGGTGTCTGGCAGTACGGCGGCTGGCACAATGTGATGAACGGCGTGGCCGGTCTCATCAACATCTTCTGTATGACCGCCTGGTGGAAGGTCTATCCGTCGAAGGACAAGAAGGATATGATCTGGGCCGATATGACCTGGGTCTACATCGTCATCTACGACATCTGGAACTTCGCCTACACCTACAACTGCCTCCCGACCCACAGCTGGTACTGCGGTATCGCGCTGCTCCTTGCCCCGACCGTGGCGGCCCTCCTCTGGAACCGCGGCGGCTGGATCCAGAACCGCGCCAACACCCTCGCCATCTGGTGTATGTTCGCACAGGTGTTCCCGCTCTTCCAGGAGACCTTTATGAACGGTAAGCAGTGGTTCAGCTGGGCCACCCTTCCCGTCCTCTATCCGGAAGGCGTCGGCACCATCGAGAAACTTTATGCGACGGCTGGTTTCGTGGGAGAAAAACTGACTCCTGAAATGATCGGAACGACCGTGGATCCCTCTCAGGTGGCTGCCAATCCCACGATGATGACCGTCATCAGCGCCCTCGCCCTCGTCACCAACCTTATCGCCATCTGCTACATCATCTACGTTGCCAAGAAGCGTCACATCAATCCTTACAAGGAAGACGTCTTCGTCAACCAGAAGTACTATCAGGATGCGATGGCCCGTGCCGATCTCAGCTAGAGCCGGTTCCTGTAAGAATCCATCGGATGCGTCGGAATTCCGGCGCATCCTTTTTTTGGCAATTCCGCGAAGAATCGCTATTTTCGCGTATTAATTGATGCCGCTTATGAAAATCGTTTTTCTGGATGCCCTGACTCTCGGCGACACGCCGCTTACCCCGATTGACGCCCTTGGTGAATTAGTCTGTTATCCGACCTCTTCTCCGGAGGAGGCCCGCGCCCGGGTGGGGGACTGCGAGGTGCTGATCGTCAACAAGGTCCGGGTCGACAGGGCCCTGCTCGCGGCGGCGCCCTCGCTCCGGCTGGTCTGCGAAGCCGCGACCGGTGTCAACAACATCGACCTCGAGGCCTGCTCCGAGCGGGGGATTCCGGTCCGCAATGTGGCGGGTTATTCCACGGAACCGGTTGTGCAGCAGACTTTTATGCATATTCTCTCGCTGATGGGGAACGCCCCTTATTTCGATGGCGTCGTCAAGAGCGGCTCCTATTCCCGCGGGCCGGTCTTCACCGACCTGAGCCGCCCCGTCCGCGAACTGGACGGCAGGACAATCGGCATCATCGGGATGGGGACCATCGGACAGCGGGTGGCCGCCGTCGCCCGGGCTTTCGGGATGAATGTCATCTACTATTCGACCTCCGGGACTTCACACTGCACGGATTATCCTTCCGTCTCTCTGGAGGAACTTCTGAAGAAGTCCGACGTGATTTCCATCCACGCTCCGCTGAACGGGCGGACGCGCGGCCTGATCGGAGCGGCGGAACTCGCCCGGATGAAGCGGGATGCCATCATCGTCAATATGGGCAGGGGAGGGATCGTCGACGAAAAGGCCCTGGCCGTGGCCATCGATAAGGCGGCCATCGGCGGCGCTGCGACGGATGTCTTCGAAACGGAGCCCGTTCCGGAGAATCATCCGCTGCTGCATACCCGCCATCCCGAACTGCTCCGCTTCACTCCGCACACGGCATGGGCGAGCGTCGAAGCGCGGGGACGCCTCGTCGCACGCATCGCCGATCATATCAGGGAATTTATTTCCGCTTCGTGAGTCTTTTGAATTCTTTCTTAGCCCGGGCGACCTGCTTCCGGTAGGCCGGACTGGTCTGCAACAGCGAATACGCGATGCTGGCGGCCGGACGGCTGGCGTCCACGTCGCTCCACCAGTGCGCGCCGACGATGACGCGGCTCACTCCGTACTCCCATCCCTTGTGGTAGAGCGCGTTGGCGGCGGCGGGATTGATCTCGGACAGGATCAATGCGGCGCCCCATCCCCGGATGGTATGTCCGGAGGGATAGGACCCCTCCCCACGGACGTCATTCTCCTCCCAGAGGTTCATCACGTGCTCGTTGAAATATTCGAAAGGACGCTGGCGCATAAAGTGCTTTTTGGGCCGTACGCGGATCAGTTGCAGGGTCGCGACGCCGCGGGTAAGCAGCTGATAGATCTGCGGAGTGCTTTTGGGAGAAATCTCCATCCCGAACGGTTCGCTGAAGATGACGGCCAGCGAGTCGAAATCCCAATAGGCGTCGTGCTCGGCAATCGCCGCCTGCTCGGGGTCGAGCCGCTGCTTCTTGCCCCACTCGTACCGCTGCACGTCGAGGGCGAATTCCGCGCTGCCGGGAGCGGGCGGCGCCGGAAGGCATTGCACCAGGTCGGGCATATCGTCGATCGTGAGATAGGGCTCCGGCGTCGTCTGGGCCGAGAGGCATACTCCGCACGAAAGCAGGATAGAAATGGCAAAAATCCTGTAAAGTATTTTTTTCATTGTGACTGTATTTTTTGTATATGGAAATACTCTTCCATCGCTCTCATGAATACAAATAACTCGCACTCGAGTCATTTACTTAGCCAATAAAGATAATACTTTTGGCGGAAATATGAAAATTTTTTATAATCTGACATTCCCTTTTCTTGCCAGACTCTCCAGGCGGCGTGTTGGAAAAAAATTCAGGCATGCAGGCTTATCTCCAGTTGATGAGAACGGCAATGCCAATATGCTGTCAGGCGATACACGGCGATGGAACTGAAAGATCGTTTTGCGCTTATGAACGCGGCCTTTGACCAGAGCCCTTACAAGGTAAACAAGGAACTTGAGGTTATTTGAACAAATGTAAAGATTCTTTACAACATTGGAAACAATCTTTACACAAACCATAAAACGACAATTCTCATAAATATTTAGTAACCAGTCGTTTGCTGAATCAGGCACAGGGGTTGTACTTGCGCGTGCAACAGAAAATGCTTACATTCGTATTTGATTATGGCTTTAAAGAAAGGGAGAATACTCGTAGTGGATGATAACGCCGGCATCCGACGGGCGTTGGAGATTTTGTTGCCGACTCATTTTGCAGAGGTGAAGACGATTCCATCACATTGCTGTCCTCGCTGGAGCAGTTCCGGCCGGATGTGGTGCTGCTGGATATGAACTTCAACACTTCTATCAATACCGGCAACGAAGGCCTCTACTGGGCTGGAGAAATCAAGAAGATGGTGCCGGAAGTGGAGGTTGTCCTCTTCACCGCTTATGCCGATATCTCCCTGGCGGTAGAGGGGATGAAGCGCGGCGCGTTTGATTTCATCGTGAAGCCTTGGGACAATGAGAAACTGATTGAGGTGCTGACGGCAGCGAGGGATAAAGCCAGGAAGGCGATGAAGCGGGATGGACGGAAGGCCGATGCACCTGCGGGCGACAGTCCGATGTTCTGGGGCACCTCCAAGCCGATGGCGGCCATCCGGAAGACGCTGGAAAAGATTGCGCCCACGGACGCCACCGTGCTCATTACCGGCGAAAACGGCACCGGCAAGGATGTACTGGCGCGGGAAATACACGCCCACAGCCTCCGGAGCGGGAAGCCGATGGTAGCGGTGGATGCCGGCGCCATCACGGAAACACTGTTCGAGAGCGAACTTTTCGGCCACGTCAAGGGCGCTTTCACCGATGCTCACGCAGACCACGTGGGCAAATTCGAGCAGGCCGACGGGGGGACGCTCTTCCTCGATGAAATAGGCAATATCCCCCTGCACCTGCAGGCCAAGCTGCTGCGGGTGATTCAGAACCGGAGTGTAGTTCGTGTGGGCGGCTCCCAGGCCACTCCCGTGAACATCCGGCTGATATGCGCAACCAATATGGACTTGGAGCAACTGGTACGGGAAGGCCGGTTCCGGGAAGATTTGTACTACCGTATCAACACCGTCCATATCTCCCTGCCGGCCCTGAGGGAACGGCGCGAGGACATCGTGCCGCTGGCGCAACTGTTCCTGGAGCGCTTCGCAGAGAAATATCATCGACCATTGACGGGGATTGCTCCGGACGCGGCGGAGATGCTGACGGAGGGTCGCTGGAGCGGCAATATCCGCGAGCTGCAGAACTGCATCGAGAAAGCGGTCATTCTTTCTGAGGGTCGCGAACTTACGGCAAAAGACATACAGCTGGAGTCGGTGGCCAAACCGGTCGGAACTACCATCAAGGCCGTGAATGAGGCCGAGGAAGAGCGGCTGGTCCGCGAGGCGATGGACCGGACGGACGGCAATATTTCAGCTGCGGCAAAGATGCTGGGTGTGAGCCGGCCCACGCTGTACGCAAAACTGAAGAAGTACGGACTATGACTTTTACTGTCTGGCTGGTGGCGGTGATTGCTACTATCCGAGCACGCCAGAAGGACATCAAGAAGGTAGCATACATGATGGACGCCCTGGAGGACGGTGAACTGAACTTCCGCTTCCAGGACAAAAACAAGTTCAACCGTACCCTGAACCGCATCCGGACCATCTTTGAAAAGCAGCGGCAGGCGCACGAACAGGATTCCTGGACCAAGCTCATACGCGTGCTTACGCACGAGATTATGAATACGGTGTCGCCGATTGCTTCTTTGAGCGATGCGATGGCCAAGTCGGTCGATGAAAATGGCCATAGCGAGCTGGACATCAAGGCCGGGCTGGAAACCATCAGCGACTCATCGAAGAATCTTATCGGCTTTGTGCAGACCTACCGGCAGCTTTCCGGTGTGGCGAAGCCCGTCCGCAAGGCCCTCGATTTACTGGAGTTGATGGACAATGTCATAGGCCTGAACAGCGAGTTTGCAGCCAATTGCGGTGCCACCTGCAAGTATCGGCCGGAAGAGGATGACCTGATGATTTATGCCGATGAAGGGCAAATCTCGCAGATCCTCATCAATCTCATTAAAAACGCCCTGCAGGCAGGTGCCAAGCACATAGACATTAGCGCGAAGATGGGCAAGGAGGATGACGTGATTATCCAGGTGGCCAATGATGGCGAGCCTATACCGCCTGCGGCCCAGGAGCAGATTTTCATTCCGTTCTATACCACCAAGAAGGAGGGGTCCGGCATCGGCCTCAGCATCTCCCGGCAGATCATGCGCAACCACAACGGTACCATTGAACTGCTCCGGAGCAACTCCCGGCAGACCGTATTTGAGCTGCGATTCAGATAGCCTCCATAGGAGAAAGTGTAAAGTGTTAAGCCCGAAAGTGTAAAGTGAAATGTAAACTTTACACTTTTTTCTTATTCGGTCTTTTGCGGAAATGTCTACAAATCAGCACGTTATTACTTTCGGCACAGGGGATGCTTAGGTTTGGCCGGTTAAACAAAAGTATTGACATGAGAAACCTTTTCATTAGTTGTGTAGTTATGGCACTGGCGTTCGCAGGGATTGCGCGCGCCAGTGCCCAGACTACTTTAACCCTGAAAGACTGTATGGCCTACGCCATTTCCAATTCCACCAAGATCCGGATTCAGCAGGCAGATAGCGGCGACGCGAGGCTGGACAGGAGGGACGCGGCGCTGGCGCTTTTTACCCCGCAGATTACGGCGCAGACGTACGCCTACTACAACTTCGGCCGCAGTATCGATCCGCAGACCAATACCTATTTCAACACCACATCATTCCATAACAATTACGGCGTTTCGGCGGGCATTGACCTGTTTGACGGCTTCAAGGCGGTGAACAACTACAAGATTTCCAAGACGGGAATGCTCATTGCCGATTCCCAGGAGAAACAAGTTGAAGCAGACATTTGTCTGGCGGTGATGGAGGCCTACTACAATGTGGTGTATTACAAGCGGCTGTGCGATGTGTACCAGGAGCAGGTGGCTGTGGCCGAGCAGGCATTGGCCAAGGCAAAGAGACAGGAAGAACTGGGGCAGAAGGGGCACGCCGATGTGATTCAGATGGAGGCCGATTTGGCGGACCGTCAGTATGACCTGACGAACACCTACAATATGTATCAGGACCAGAAAATGACGCTGGCGGACCTGATGTTCTGGCCGGTGGATGAGGAACTGGACATCGATACGTCGATGCCGGTGTGGCAGATTGAGCCGGTGGCCACAGAGTCTGTTATTGACTTCGCCCTGGAACACAATCCCGGTGTCCGGATTGCCAGTTGGAAGCAGCTCAATGCCAAGCGGGAACTGAGCACCGCCAAATGGCAACTGCTGCCTTCCATTGGCCTTTATGCAGGCTGGAGCACCAGTTACTATACCTATCAGGGCTCCAGCACCCATCCATTTTGGAATCAGTTCAAGAACAACGGGGGAGAGTATGTAGAAGTTTCCGTGTCGATTCCTATTTGGAACCGTCTCGGCAGGCACTCCGCCATCTCCAGAAAGCGGCACGCCTTAGACAAAGCCACGGCCGAGCTGGACCAGAAGAGGCGGGATGTGGAGAGCGAGGTTCGCCGGGCTATTCAAGACCGGGACGGCGCCGCCACGGCCTACCAGCAGGCGCAGCGCAAGGCCGAAGTCCAGGCCGAGGCCTATACGCTGAACCTCAAGAAACTGGAACAGGGACTGATTTCCCCGCTGGAGTTCCAGACGGCGAACAACAACTACCTTAAGGCTCAGGCCGATGAGATGAACTCCCTGTTCAAGTACCTCATCAAGCAGGCGGTGGTGCGCTATTATAATGGTGTTGAATACGCAAATCAGTAAGAAACAATGGATAAGATCATTGAAAATAAAACCGGATGGCGCGTAGCATTCACGAAAAAAGCCTTGCCGTGGTGGCTGGGAGCGCTGCTGCTGGTGTTTGTGATATACCTGATAGCAAGGCCGAATAACAAGACCCTGCGCGTTGATAAGGATACCGTGACCATTTCAACCGCGGTCAAGGGAGAATTCAACGACTATATCCGCATCAGCGGCCGCGTGCAGCCGATGACAACCATCCAGCTGAGCCCGCAGGAAGGCGGTATCGTGGAGAAGATTCTCATCGAGGAGGGTTCCCCGGTGAAAGCCGGTGATGCGATTCTCATCCTGAATAACGACAACCTGGACCTGCAGATCCTTAATTCGGAGGCCGAGCTGGCGGAGAAGGAGAACATCCTCCGCAACACCCAGATTCAGATGGAGCAGCAGAAGTTGGACGTGCGCCAGAACGTGCTGGAGTACGGCATGCAGGTGGATCGCCTGAGGCGCGCCTACGAGCAGCAGAAGGCCCTTTATGAAGACAAACTCATTGCCCGTGAAGAGTACCTGAAGGCCGAAGAAGACTACAATTTGGCTCTGCAGAAGTACAATCTGATGACCGAGCGTTCCCGTCAGGATAGCCTGTACCGAGGCACCCAGATTGACCGTATGGAAGAATCTCTGGAGAATATGCAACTGAATATGTCGATGATTCGCAGGCGCAAATCCAACCTTATTGTGAAAGCGCCCATCGACGGTGAACTGGGCCTGCTGGACGTGGTCCTGGGCCAGAGCATCGCTGCAGGCACCAAGATTGGCCAGATCAATTCCGTTGGCCTTTACAAAGTTGAGGCACAGATCGATGAGCATTACATTGACCGCGTGGTAGCAGGTCTTGAGGCTACTTTCGAGCGCCAGGGAGAGACCTATTCCACCGTCATTCGTAAGGTCTATCCGGAAGTCCGTGACGGCAAATTCAAGGCCGACTTCAAGTTCGATGGTGAGCAGCCGGACAACATCCGCAGCGGACAGACTTACTACCTGAACCTGCAGCTGGGCCAGCCCGAAGAGGCGGTCATCATCCCCCGTGGCACTTTCTACCAGAAGACGGGCGGCAAGTGGATCTACGTCGTTAACAAAGATGGCAACAAGGCCGTCAAAAGAGAGATACGCATCGGCCGCCAGAACCCGCAGTACTACGAAGTGCTCGAGGGTCTGGAACCCGGCGAAAGGGTGATTACCTCCGGGTATGATACGTATGGTGATAGTGATGTGTTAGTGTTTTAAAAGAGATGCCGGGTCAAGCCCGGCATGACGGGAAAATGAAAGTATTCAGAAAAACAGGCGTTTCGACGCTGATCAATATCCTGGGTATGAGCGTCGCTTTTGCGGCGGCGATGATCCTGATGGTGCAGGTGCGCTAATTGGATTGATGACGGACTGTTCTCTTCCCATTTTTGCCGGCCGATGATTGAAAGAATCAGGTTGTCCAGCCCCAACATTGAGGCAGTTGGCACGATGATGGGATTGGGAAATCAGGTTTACTATCGGGAGGGAGACAAGGAATCAGCCGTCACCGTTCCAGCCATTCTGGTGGACAGTACCATGTTCTCAGTCTTTCCTTTCGAGTGGGTGGAAGGTTCGGCCAGGGAATTCACGGCTGCAGGCACTGCGGTCATAAACGAGGCCTTTGCCGAATTGTTCTTCGGCGATGAAAGCGCCATCGGCAAGATTCTTCAGACTGGGGACGGAACCACGGCCCGTATCGTAGGTGTTTTCAAGAATTCTCCGCGCAACTACAGCATGCACTACGGCATCTTCGAGAATCTTGGCGACAAATGGATAGACAAAACCGATGAATGGTCTTTCCCTGCGTTCGTGAAGCTGAAGGACCCGTCTCAGGCAAAAGAGACTGCATCGGCTATGCTGGATGAACTTATAGCGTTTTTTGGGGATAATATCGATGCGGACGAAGTTGACAGTGTCCGCAAGGGATTCCGCCTGAGCAATTTGCATGATGCACATTTCGAGAGGGATGTACGGGCTTCTGAAGCTGCGGCGAACAAGGCTGTCATGGTCACGCTGGCCATTATCGCTATCCTGCTGATTCTCATCGC
>ONSU01000001.1 GCA_900320545.1 uncultured Bacteroidales bacterium
AAAAGAATCGACGCTCGTTCAAAGTTTCGGACACGCCTCGCAGCGCGTCCCTGTGCTACTTTTCCTTGTACTTTTTCAGTCTTTTCAAAGATCGTTTTCCATTCTTCGCGGCCGCCTTCGGGCCGCAAAAATCCCGCTCGTCTTCCAAGCGGGAATGCAAAGGTACGACTTTTTTTTTATCTGCCAAAATTTTTTGCGATTTTTTTTGAAAATTTTTCGCAAATTTTTCGGCGAAAATCGCAACTCATTCTGTATGAGCGGCGTTCATTTTGATTCGCGCGCGGAGTTCCACCGTGCGAAGCCAGTCTTTGTAGCGGTCATTGGCATTTACCTTCTCGATCGGGAGGTTTCCGTCGGAGTTGCTGTCCCAGCGACGGCAGTTGTAAAGGACCTCGTAAATGCGGCCGATGCGGTACTCGCGGCTGATGCGCAGCGCGACGGCATAATCCTCCCCGTATTTGGTCACGGGGAAATTCAGTTTCCGCAGCAGCGGCACATAAAATCCCCGCGGCGCGCCGAAGCCGTTGACGCGGAGGGCGTTGTTGCGGCCGTTGTCGGGCGTCCATTCGCGGTGGTCGATCACGCCCGGAGGCAGCGGATTCATATCGAAATCCGTCATCTGATAGCTGCCCACCACCATCGCGCACTGCTGGGTGCGGAAGGCCTCCACGAATTTCTGCACCGTGTCAGGACCGCTATAAACGTCGTCGGAGTCGAGCTGCAGGGCGAACCGGCCGCACTGCGGATGATGGACCGCCGCATTCCAGTTGCCGCCGATAGCGTGGTACGTCTTGTCCTGCGCTATATATATAAGGTGCGGGTCACCGAGGAAAGATTTGATGACATCGACCGTCCCGTCATCGGAATTGTCATCCACCACCATCACATTGTACGGGAAATCCGTCACCTGCGACAGGGCGCTGCGGAGGGCGTCGCCGATGGTGCGGACACGGTTCTTGCAAGGGATCACCACCGTCGCCTCGACCGGGAATACCCCTTCCGAGAGGTCCACATCCTTGAAAACGGGCTCCAGATAGCCGCCGACCGCCTTCAGGTGCGCCGTGACGGCCTGTTCCATTTCCACCTGCACGGCACGGTTCTTCGGATCGACATAGTCGAAGAGTTTCTCGCCCGAGGTCCGCGTATCGGTCTCCACTTCATAATAGAGGAATTCCCCGACATGCACGAACGCGCCCGTCCGGGAAACCCTCAGGCGAAGGTCGTAGAGCGCGGCATACTGATAATCGGCATCCATCCCCGCCACCGCCTCCTTCAAGGCCGAAGTCCTGTAAAGCAGCACCGATCCGAAGTCGAACTGATCCCGGAGCGACCCTTCCTGATAATCGATCACAGGGGCGGGGATCCGCTCTCCCGGACGCTCCTGGAAATGGTCGGCATACACCATCGCCGCCCCCGTATCCTCCGCCACGGAGAGCATCCGCTCGAGAGAAAACTTCCCGAGCCGGAGCGGGGTAAACTTGGAATAGACCAGGGTATAAGGGGCTTCCAGGACGGAAACCAGGCTCTTCCAGGTCACGGTCGCGCCGAGCGGATGGCTGGCGCCGATGACATCGTGCACCTCCGCCTCGGCCGCCAGCGCCTGCAGGGTCGGAGCCGCCTGGGCGTCATCCGCAAACGGGATAATACAGTCGATACGTTTCATTTATTTGCTCTTTCTGAATAATTTGAAAATATCGGGGATGCGGAAGCCCTTCACGTGGCGCTCCGTCTTTTCCGGAGTCAGTTCGTCGAACTTGATCATCAGGCCGGCCTCGATCACGTCGCCGAATTCGTCATTGACCGCCGCGCCGAACGTCCGCATCGTCGGCGAAAGGTTCATATAGGAATTCACCAGCGGCGGGATGTTCACCCCGAATTTGCGGACTTCCGCCTTGAGGATCCGGTAATCCTCCCGGAAAGATTTTTCCGTGAAAATCCCCTCCAGAAGGACCTCGTCCACAATCTCGATCTTGTTTTTGGGGATGACAAGCATATCTTCCTTCCGGCCAAAATGCTTCCTGAGGAAGAACAGGATCATATTGAGCGCCTCCTTCGGATAGGAGGGGTAGATGGTCATCTTCCCGAAGAAATACCGCATCCGGGAACCGTAGAGTTTCATCAGCGCGCCGAGTCCGTCGAAGAGATTGTCCAGCGCATAAAGACTTTTCGTCACATTCTTCGTGCTCTGGTAATCGGGCGAAACGAAGGAGCGGCTGAGCTCGATCGTGTACGGAAGGAAGCGCTTCAGGAAATACCGGCTGAACCGGAACAGGTGCGCCGACGGCATCATCGGCTGCCCTTTCCAGTCGGGGACGACGTCCGAGCCGAGGACGAAGCGATAGCCGCCGATGATGGCCTCCGCGTCCGGATCCCAGAGCACCAGCTGCTTGTAGCCCAGGGAAGGATCGGTGTCGAAACGGTCCAGGTCGAGCGCCTTGCCGGTGCCGCCGCCGCCGTCGCGGAACGCGATCTCCCGGAGGCGGCCGATCTCGCGGAGCACGTTCGGAGCGTCCTGGCCCACCAGATAGAGTTTGTTTCCGGCCTTGTTGGTGTCCCGGAGGAACCGTGACGGCGTGAGTTCCGCCATCAGCAGGTCTTTGGGTACGGGTTCGATAATGGTTTCCACGGCAGGTATAGGTTTAGTACGGAACGATCATTCCAGGGAATACACCTTCTCCCTCACCAGGGCCGCCCATTCCACATCCTTCCTCTCCGGGGTAAAAGTCTCGGGCGGTATCGGTTCTCCGATGGTCATCGTAAAGGTTTTCCCGCGATGGCGGTACAGTTCGTCGGGAAGGAAGAACATCGGGAAATTGAGTCTGACCCGGAAAACCTTCCGGAGCCAGTCGGCGAAATAGAAACGCCAGGAGCAGCGCCCGGAGAAATGGACCGGGATGACGGTGCGCCCGCTTTCGCGGCTCTTGGTGACGAATGTCTTTTTCCACGGCAGGTCCTGGATCTTTCCGTCGATCTTGCGGGAGCAGAGGCCGGCCGGGAAAATGACGACCTGGCGGTCGGATGCGAACGCCTCGTCCATCAGCCGCCCCAGTTCCCGGGACTGGCCGCCCATCTTGCTCACGGGGAGCAGATATTCGTCGAGCTGCTTCAGGGACATCAGGAAATCATTGGCCGGAATGGCCATCCGGTCGCCGTACCGGTTGCCGACGAAGGCGATGAGCGCCATCGCGTCCACGCCGCCGAGGGGATGGTTGCACACGAATGTGAAGCGGCCTTCGGCGGGAATATTCTCCTCACCGCGGACATCCACCTTGACATGCATGTATTCGAGAACGCCCGGCGCGAAATCCGTCCCGATCTTCCCCTGGGAGAAATAGCCGTTCAGGAAATCCTGATGGATGAATCTCTTGACGAGGCCCAGCACCCAGGAAGGGAACTTCTTCTCGGGGAAGCGTGACGCCACGATGGCGTCCACATCTATGGTCACAGGCCTGTTCGCCATCGCTTAAGACTTCAACAGTTCGTCCATGATCTTGCGGTCGTTGCAGAGGCGGGGAATCTTGTGCTGGCCGCCCAGTTTGCCGCGGGAGGCGAGCCAGTCGTCGAACTGGTTCTCCCTCGCGACGAGCACCTGCGGCATCTGCATCACGATATCCTTGCTGCGCTTGGCGTCGTAGTCGCTGTTGACCGCCCGAAGTTCCCTGTCAAGCGCCTCCGTAAACGCCTCCAGCGAAGAGGGCGCCCGGCGGAATTCCACCAGCCACTGGTGGACGAAGCCCTTGCCGTCGGGGGCGAAAAGCGGGGCCGCCGTATATTCGCGGACATCCGCCCCGGTCGCCTCGCAGGCCGCCCTGACCGCCTTCTCGGCATTGTCGACGATGACCTCCTCGCCGAGGGCGTTGATGAAATTCTTCGTCCGGCCGCTGATGATGAATTTGTAGGGATCCTTCCCGGTGAAGATGACCGTATCGCCGATCAGATAGCGCCAGAGGCCGCACGAGGTGGTGATCACCATCGCATAGTTGACGCCCGGTTCCACGCCCCAGACAGGCACGATGCCGGAATAATCCCCGGCCATAAAGCCGTCCATCGGAATGAATTCGTAGAAGACGTCGTAGTCGATCATCAGGAGCATCGCCCGGTCGAGGGGATCGTCCTGAATGCCGAAAAAGCCCTCGCTGGCGTTATAGGTCTCCATATAGTGCATTCCGGGAGATGAAATCATCGCCTTATAGCGTTCCCGGTAAGGCGTGAAGGCCACTCCCCCGTGGAAGAACACTTCCAGGGTAGGCCAGACTTCGCTGATGTCGGTCTTTCCGCTGATTTCCAGGACACGGTCCAGCACGCTCATCATCCAGGAAGGGACGCCGCTGAGGTTGGTCACGGGTTCCCGGAGAATGGACCGGGCGATCCGGTCGCGCTTCTCGGAGAAATCCGCCATGAGCGCCACCTCGCGGGAAGGGACGCGGAACAGGTTGACGAACGGACTGACGTTGTCGATGAGGATGGCGCTAAGGTCGCCGCTCTTGGAGTGAGCGTTGCAGAATTCCGGGGCGAAACTGCCGCCGAGAATCAGTCCTTTTCCCGCGAAGATCCGGCTGTCGGGGACATTCTTCAGATAGAGCGCCACGCTGTCGAAGCCGCCGGCATAATGGATGGTCCTGAGCCCCCGGTCGCTGACCGGAATGAATTTGCTCCGATCGGATGTGGTACCGCTGGAACGGGCGTAATAACGCACTTTGCCGGGCCAGAGAAGATCCGCGGCACCGAGACGCATTTTTTTGATATCCCCTTTCAGTTCCTCATAGGAATTCACCGGTACCTTCGCGGCAAAATCCGCATAACTCTTGATATCGGAGAACCCGTGCGCGGTGCCGTAGGCGGTGCCGGAAGCGGCGGAAACGAGCCGTTTCAACACCTTCAGCTGAAGATGCCGGGCAGAAGCGGCGTACTTGTCGACCGCCTTCTGCCGGGCGAGGCAGGAGAGTTTGACGGCGGGAGTCAGGTTGATCATATGCGGGGAAGAATTTTACGGAAACGAAGGCCGATGACGCCCCAGAACGCTTCGGAGAAAATGCCTCCGCTCATCTTGGAGGTGCCGAGCCGGCGGTTGATGAAGATAATCGGAACTTCCGCCAGCTTGAATCCCAGGCGGAATGCGGTGTATTTCATCTCGATCTGGAAGCCGTATCCCTTCATTCTGACGGCGTCCAGGTCAATGGTTTCCAGGACCTTGCGGCTGTAGCACTTGAAGCCGGCCGTCGTATCGTAGACCTTCATCCGGAGAATGGTCCGGACATAGACGGAGGCGTAGTACGACATCACGATCCGGCCGATGGGCCAGTTGACGACGCTCACGCCGTTGGAATAGCGGGAGCCGATGGCAAGGTCCGCGCCGTCCTTCGCGCAGGCCTCATACAGCCGCGGAAGGTCGTCGGGATCGTGCGAGAAGTCGGCATCCATCTCGAAGATGTAGTCGTAGCCCCGCTCCAGACACCACTTGAATCCGGTCAGATAGGCGGTCCCGAGACCGAGTTTCCCTTCGCGCTCCAGCAGGTGCAGGCGCTCCGGAAACTCCCCCTGCAGCCCCTTCACAATGCCGGCCGTGCCGTCGGGCGATCCGTCGTCGATAATGAGGATATGATACTCCCCTTCCAGCGAGAACACCTTGCGCACGATCGCCTCGATGTTCTCTTTCTCGTTGTAAGTCGGGATGATGACAATTTTCCGGTCCATTCAAGTCGTTTTATACAATCTTACAAATATAACCAAATTTCCGGTTTTCCAATTCTATAGCCCATTATTATCGAACCATTTCCCCACCGCCTCCCTCGCCGGGGGCCTGTCGTCCTGCGGCCGCCATTAAACCCAGCGAAATGCGGTTGCGGTCGAGGTCGACGTCCAGGACGGTGACGGTGACTTTCTGGTGAAGCCTGACGACCTTGGAGGGATCGACGTGACCGCGGGCGCCCATCTTTGAGACATGGATGAGCCCCTGTTCGTGAATCCCGATGTCGACGAACGCGCCGAAAGCCGTAATGTTGGTCACGATACCGGGGAGTTCCATGCCCGCCTTGAGGTCGTCGATGGTACGGATGTCCTCCGCGAAGGCGAAATCCTGCGCCTCTTCGCGGGGGTCGCGGCCGGGTTTGGCGAGTTCCTGGAGAATGTCGCGGACGGTCGGGAGGCCGAATTCGCCCTCAACATAATCCTCCGCCTTCAGACGCTTGCAAAGTTCCGCATTACCGACGAGGGCAGCGGTTCCGACGCCGAGGTCCCGGGCCATCCTGTCGACAATATGGTAGCTCTCCGGATGCACGGCCGAGCCGTCCAGCGGGTTCTCCGCCCCGGGGATCCGAAGGAAGCCGGCGCACTGCTCGAAAGCCTTCGCGCCGAGCCGGGGCACTTCCAGCAGTTGTCTGCGGGAGGTGAATCCGCCGATCTTGTCGCGATAAGCCACGATATTCTTCGCCAGGACCGGACCGATGCCGGACACATAGCGCAGCAGGTATTCGCTGGCCGTATTGAGGTTGACGCCCACGCTGTTGACGCAGATGAGCACCGTGTTGTCGAGCTTTTCCTTCAGCAACGCCTGGTCCACGTCGTGCTGATACTGGCCGATGCCGAGCGACTTGGGGTCGATCTTCACCAGTTCGGCGAGCGGATCCTGCAGGCGGCGGCCGATCGAAACGGCGCCGCGCACCGTCACGTCGTAGTCCGGGAATTCCTCCCGGCCGGTCTCCGAGGCGCTGTAGACGGAAGCCCCGTCCTCGCTGACCATATAGACCTTCACGCCTTCCGGCAGATAGCACCGTTTGAGGAAATCGGCCGTCTCCCGGCCGGCCGTCCCGCTGCCGACGGCGATCACCTCGGGCCGGTACTGCTCCACCATCTTTCCGATGGCCGTGATGGACTCGATCTTCCGCGTCATCGGCGGATGCGGGAAGATGGCCTCAAAGTGAAGCAGTGCGCCCCTTTCGTCCAGGCAGACGACCTTGCAGCCCGTCCGGAATCCCGGATCGATGGCCATCGTCCGCTTGCCGCCGACCGGCGGCGCAAGCAGCAGCTGGCGGAGATTCTCGCCGAAGATCCCGACCGACTCGACGTCGGCCTTCCGCTTGGCCTCCCGCAGGATTTCCCCGCTGATGGACGGCTCCAGCAGCCGCTTGAAACTGTCGGAGAATGCCGCCTTCAACTCATTTCCCGTCTCCTCGGAAGGATAGCGGCGTCCCTTGAAAAACTCATAGAACAACTTGGCCGTGCATTTCTCCGCATCCGTGTCGAGCCCGACATTCAGGATACCCTCGTCGGCAGCCCGGAGAATGGCCAGCAAGTTGTGGGCGGGAATCTTCGCCACCGGCATCGTGAAGTTGAAATAGGAACGGTACTTCCCGGCGTCGGGATGTTCGGCACCCGCCTTCGTCACTTTCGTGACGACCCGGCGAGCGCGGAAACTCTCACGGAGCGATTCCCGGACGGAAGCCGTCTCGCTGAGCCGTTCCGCCACGATGTCCCGGGCGCCCGCGAGGGCCTCCTCCACCGTCGGCACCTTGTCGCCGACATATTTCCGCGCCTCGACGGAAGGCGCACGGAGCGCGGCGTTCCAAAGGGCGTCCGCCAGCGGCTCCAGCCCCTTCTCCACGGCCACGGAGGCACGGGTCTTCCGCTTCGGCCGGTACGGGAGATACAGGTCCTCCAGTTCGGACGCGGAGACGGTTTCCTCAATCCGCCGACGCAGCTCCGGTGTCAGTTTCCCGGCCTCGGAAATGGTGCCGAGAATGGTCTCCTTGCGTTTTTCCATCTCAGTAAAAACCTCGGCCCAGTGGCTGACCTCGGCGACGGCGACATCGTCCAGTCCGCCGGTCTTCTCCTTGCGGTAGCGGCTGATAAACGGGATCGTGCACCCGTCTTCGAGAAGGGTGATGCAATTCTCGACCTGCCAGGGCTTGACGGCAAGGTGCGCGGCGATGTAGTCTATGTAAATCTGTTTCATTCCTGCGATACGTTTCTGAGTTCCGTGCGGTAGGCGTTGAATATCCGGGATTTGGAGACGAAGCCGACATAAGTGCGGTCGGCCGTGACGACGGGAAGGTTCCAGGCGCCGGTCCGCTCGAACTTGCGCATCACCGTGTCCATTCCGTCCTCGGGGTGGACATAATCCGGGGCCGAGAGCATATAATTGAACACGTGCGCCTTGTCGTAGAGGTCGGTGCGGAACATATCACGCCGGATGTCGCTGAGGGTGATGAATCCCTGGAAGCGCTTTTTCCCGTCCAGAACGGGGAAAATGTTGCGGTCGGATCCGGCCACAGCCTCGACCAGTTCGCCGAGCGTGGCATCGATGCGGACCGGGGTGAAATCCGTCTCTACGAGGTCGGCGGTCTTCAGGAGGGTCAGCACGGCCTGGTCGCTGTCGTGCGTGAGAAGCTGCCCGGTCTGGGCGATCCGCTTGGTGTAGATGGAGTATTTCTCGAAGATCCGCATCACCCCGTAAGATATGCCCGAGGTGATGATCAGGGGCACGAAGAGCTGGTAGCCGCCCGAAATCTCGGCGATCAGGAAGATGGCCGTCATCGGGGCCTGCATCACGCCGGCCATCAGACCGGCCATTCCGACCAGGACGAAATTGGCGGTCGGGACGGTTCCGGGCAAGATCAGATTGGTCCCGGAAGAGAGCAGATATCCGGCGATGGCACCGACAAAGAGCGTGGGGCCGAACGTTCCGCCGACGCCGCCGCCCGCATTGGTAAAGGTCATCGAAAACACCTTCAGCAGCAGCACGAGCGCAAAGAATCCGATGGCGCGAAGCCCGGCCTCCTCCCCGTGCAGCAGCGGGGCGAGCGATGAATAGCCCTCCCCGTAAAGCGGCGGCAGCAGAAAGACCATCCCGCCCAGCAGGACCGAACAGATCGCCCATTTGATCCATGGATTCCCGAGGCGGCCGAGCAGATCCTCCAGGAAGAGGGTCATCCGCATGAAATACAGGGAACAGAAGCCGCAGAACACGCCCAGGACCAGGTAGAAAGGAATATTCCGCATCGCGAACGGGGCGAGCGTGCAGGTAAACTGCGTCGTCTGCCCGAGGCAGAGGTACGACACCACCGTCGCCGACACCGTCGAGACCAGCAGCGGCAGGATCGACGACATCGAAATGTTGAACAGAAGAATCTCCAGGGTGAAAAGCACGCCCGCCAGCGGGGCGTTGAAGATGCCCGCCACGGCACCGGCCGCACCGCAGCCCAGCAGGACGGTCATGTTGCGGTACGAGAGGCCCATATAACGGGCCAAATTGGACCCGAAGGCCGCGCCCGTATAGACGATCGGCGCCTCAGCGCCCACGCTGCCGCCGAACCCGATGGTAAGGGCGGACGTCAGCAGCGACGACCACATATTGTGCTTTTTGATGCGGGAGTCGTTCTTGGAGACGGCCACCAGCACCTTTGTGACGCCGTGCCCGATATCATCCCGGACGAGATACCGGACGATCAGGAGCGACAGGAGCATACCGACGCCCGGCAGCACGATGACCAGATACCGGAGCCATCCGCCCCCGGATGTAATCCCGGAGAAGAGATGGTGCAGTCCGCCGATGGCCAGTTTGAGACCGACGGCGGCAAGGCCGCAGCAGATTCCGACGACAAGCGACAGCATGACGAGAATGTTCCGCTCGGGAAGCCGTGACATCAGCTTCCTGAGCGGGCTCCACACCCATTTTACCGACTTGCCCTCCGGCATCCTACCGGGCCTCCAGGATATTCCAGATCTCGGCCGCGTCGGACAGGCCCTTCAGGGCCCTGTCACGCTCGGCGGCATCGGGACGGGCCATAACGGCGGCGATGCGCCGGGTGACGCCCAGCGCCTCCCGGACATTGGAACTGCAGCGTCCTGCCGGCAGAGAACTGTCCCACTGGACGTTGAAGTCCTTGGTGAGATTGCGGTAGAATTTGGAGATATGGCTGGTCTTGGCGGCGGACAGCTGATCGCGCAGACTGCCGCTCTCCTCCTGATACTGCCTGTGCACGACCAGATAGTCGCGGGCGTCCAGGATAAACGCCAGGCAATTCTCCAGGGAAGACTTGGCCAGCGCGTACTCCGCCACGTCGCGGAAGGAAGGCTGCAGGTTGTACTCGACCAGTTTCTGGTTGATGGAAGCCGCCATCGGCTTGTAGGTACGGGCCGCGGAGAGTTCCGCGTCGAGCTCCGTCTTCTGGCGGCGGATTTCCGCGACGAGCGAATCGAACTCGATCAGACTGCGCTGGAACCCGGCATATTCCCGGCTCTTCGCGACGAAATCGTCCACGCCGGCGCGGTTGCGGAAAGCGACGGCCGGGGTGGTGGGATAGACGGAGATGAAGTGGTTGTACGACTTTTCCGTCAGGGCCACGCGCATTTCGTCCCTCGTCGCGACCTTGCCCAGCACATCCGGCGTCACGACCTGCTCGGCGAAATAGGCGGCGTCCGGGGTCGTCCCGATCACATCCTCGTAGGTCCCGGTCGTGATCTTGCCGCAGAGGTCCTTGAACGAGGCGGCCACTTCGGGCCGGGAAGCCACGTATTCGGAGCCGAGGTCATACAGCCGGGCCGCATCCTTGCAGCCGGTGATGATGCGGTCGGCGTCGGCGATCATCAGGTTCAGGTCCCATCCGGGATTCTGGTAGTAGACGCCGTCCTTGATGAAGAACTTGCCGTCCGTCGTTTTGCGGAGCGAGGAAAGCGAATTCCGTACGGAGGTCAGGTAGTTCCGGATCTCCGTGCAGGACGCGGCGATCGCTTCGGCGCCGCGCACGTCTGCGACCAGGTCCGAGGGCATCTTCTGTGTAGTCAGGAGCACTTTGTAAGGGGAATTCCCCTCGAGCAGCACCTCGCCGGTGCGGGCGAAATGGCGCCGGACGGCGTCGATGGCCTCTTCATCGGCGAGTTCCTCCGCCTGATAGGACGCCAGGCCGATCCTGGAGGGAGCACCGGATGCGCCCGACACCATATTCCGGATATCCGGGAGCCAGGCGCTTTCGTAACCGGGCTGGATCTCGACGTAGGTTGACTTCCCTTCTGTCTTCAGGGCCATTCCCTCCAGCGGCTTTCCACCGCATATCGATTCGAAATAGCGCTTCTTGAACCTTTCAAAACCGGAATTGGTGAACGACGGCAGCCCCAGATAGCGGATAACCGTCATCTGATGCAGGGGCTGCACCTCCAGGACCACGTCTCCGGACCAGGTCTTCACGCCGAATTCGTAAGGAATGACCGTCCGGTATCCTTTGAGCCACGTTCCCGTAATGTAGTCGAAATACTCAGCCGCCAGGGTGAAGGAGACCGTCTCCTCGCAGGCGACATAGCCGTAGTCGTCAAACAGCTTGCGCTCGGTGATCTTTCCCTCGATGCAATTGCGGACCGAGCTGGTCAGATCGGTCAGTTCCGAGCCCTTCTCGTAGGGGATGACCATCAGCTCGTCCACCTGGGGATAATAGATCTGCCATTTCCCGTAGGGGCGGCCGTCCGCCGCCGTCGTGCCGTTGACGACGATCTTCTGGGGATAGCCGTAGCTCAGGTAGGAATAATTGCCGCTGATGTGGCCGTTTGCGTAATTGGCGCTGAACGACTGCTTGTTCATGTCCGCCAGACCGGCCTTGGGGCTTCCCGAAGGGGTGTAATTGCAGGTCACCAGGCCCGAAAGCTCCCCTTCATAGAAACGGGCCGTGAGCGTGACGTCGACGGCCGCCTTCCAGACGTGCAGGGCGCCGGCGTCATAGCCGGAAGCGGTATAACTCCGGTGCAGGCGGGCCGATGCGGCGCCGTCCAGCAGGCCGTTTTTGTAATTCGCCTCGATCTGGTAGGTGTCCTCCCCGGACTTGGCGGTGAAGGTTTTCCGGCCTTCCGGGATCTCCCGGTCGCCGTCCTGGCGGAAGGAGTAGGTCATCGTTCCGGTAAAGTCTCCCACGGTGGTCTGATAGGAGCGGCTCTGTACCTGCGCGAATGCGGCAGGCAGGGTGCCCGCGAGGACCAGGAATGAAATAAGCAGTCGTTTCATTATCGATTAGTTTTAGAATCTTACAAATATACAAATAATTCGCGAATAGATTCCGGGACAGGCCCGGAATGACGAAAAAAGGCGGCCCGGGAGGGACGCCTGTATGCTGTATGACGGACGGAACTACTCCATCTCGGAATCGGAGCCGTCGGAATACTGGGCGATGTTGTCGTCCGGAAGGGTGTTGCCCTCGGAGTCGCCGCCGCCGGAACCCTCGTCGCCGTCGTCCTCGTCGCCTTCGAGCCAGCGGGTCAGATCGGCCAGGTCGTCGGTCGGAAGCTGGACCTTTACAAGATATATCGCATCGGGAATCTCGACGACCACCGCATCGAAGGACGTACCGTCCGGTTTGGGGAACTTGACAATGTCAGGCAGATAATCGCTGAAACCTTTGGGATACTTCTCCGCGAAGGCGGCCGCAAGCTCCGGCGACATTTTCTCATAACTCACCACGTGTCTTTTCCTGTTGTCTGTGTTCGTTGCCATAGGTCTTATTTTTTCTTAAAATGTTTCTCCGGTGCAATATTAGGTCTTTTTTTGGGATTCCGCACAATATTTTGCGTTTTTTTGAAGAAAAAAGATTTCTGCACTTTTTTCCGCTCGATGTCCCTTTCCACGAAAACCGGCTCTAAAGTCCTGGGATCCAGCCCCGTATAGTACATTACGGAGGAAGAAGTCATCGGCGTGGGCGTGAAGTCCTGCACCTGGTCCATATAAAGCCCCCGGAGGGCCGGATTCCGCGAAAGCGCCTCCATATCCCGCACCGTGCATCCCGGGTGTCCCGAGATGAAATACGGCACGAGCCCCACGTGCGTCCCCGCCTCGCGGTTGATGCGGTCGAACTCGTCGCGAAGGCGCGTAAATAGCCGGAAGGACGGCTTCCCGAGGTATTTCAGCACGCCGTCCTCGGTGTGCTCCGGCGCCACCTTGAGGCGGCCCGAAGTGTGATGGAGGACCAGTTCCCGGAGATATTCCTTCCCGGAATCGTCCAGATACCCCTTTTCACCGAGGAAAAGATCGTATCGGACTCCGCTGCCGACATACGAATGACGCACCCCTTTCACCGCGTCGATCTTGCGGTAGAGGGCCGTCAGGCGGCTGTGGTCCGTCGACATATTCCGGCAGAGCGAAGGGAACAGGCACGACTGGCGGCGGCACTTCTCACAAAGGGAAGGATCCTTCCCCCGCAGGCCGTACATATTCGCCGAAGGCGCCCCCACGTCGGAAATGTTGCCGGCGAATTCGGGATGTTTCGTAAGCCGCTTCACCTCCGCCAGGATCGAGGCCTCGGAGCGGGAAGAAATGAATTTCCCCTGCTGGAGGGCCAGCGTGCAGAAATTGCAGCCCCCGAAGCACCCCCGGTGGATGCAGATCGAGAATTTGATCATATCGTAAGCCGGGATGCGTTTCCCCTTATAGCGGGGATGCGGCATCTTGGTGTACGGCAGGTCGCTGTAACTGTCCATCTCCTCCGTCGTCGGCGGCGGGAAGGGCGGATTGATCTGCACGTAGCCGTCGCCGCAGGGCTCGATGAGCGTATCGGCGTGCAGGAGATTGGCCTGGATCTCGATGGTGTGGTAATTCTCCGCCACCTTCCTTTTGTCCGCCAGGCAGGCCTCGTAGGAATGCAGGATGATCCGGCCCTCCCCCGCCCGGGGCGTTCCCTTGGCGAAAAAGCCGATCTGCGGAATCTTCCGCATGTCGTGCGGATTGCGCCGCGCCTCGATGGCCCGGGTCAGTTCCAGCATCACCTTCTCCCCCATCCCGTAGGCGAGATAATCGGCGCCGCTCGAGACGAGAATGGAGGGAAGCAGGGCGTCTTTCCAGTAGTCGTAATGGGCCAGGCGCCGCATCGACGCCTCGATGCCGCCGATCACCACGGGCACGTCCGGATACAGTTCCTTGAGGATGCGGGTATAGACATTGACCGCGTAATCGGGACGGGCGCCGGCTTTGCCGTCGGGGGTGTAAGCGTCGTCGTGCCGGAGCCGTTTCGAGGCCGTGTAATGGTTGACCATCGAGTCCATCGCGCCCGAATTGAGGGCGAAATAGAGCCGCGGCCGGCCGAGTTTGCGGAAGTCCCTGAGGTCGTCCCGCCAGTTGGGCTGGGGCACGACGGCAACGCGGTAACCCCATTTCTGGAGCCACCGCGAAAGGACTGCGCTGCCGAAAGAGGGATGGTCCACGAACGCATCCCCGGTGAAGAAGATCACATCGATGTAATCCCATCCGAGGGCGTCCACCTCCTTTTTGGAGGTCGGGATCATCGGGGCGTCCGTCATACTACATCCGCTCGGGGAGTTCGATGCCCAGGATGCCCATCGCCTTGACGAGGACGTCCGCGACCGTGCGGATCAGAGCGAGCCGCCAGGCGCGGACCGCTTCGTCCGGCTCCTGCAGGATCCGGGTGTCGTGGTAGTACTGGTTGAATTCCTTCGCCAGGTCGTAGGCGTAATTCGCCACGAGGGCCGGGGAAAGGGCCGCGACCGCTTCCGCGACCTTGCCGGGATACGCGCTCAGGATCCGGATCAGCCGGATTTCCTTGGGAGAAATCCCGTCATTCCGGACTTGCGCCGGAATCTCTCCCGCTTTCCGCAGGATCGAACGGATCCGGGCGTGCGTATACTGGATGAAGGGGCCGGTATTGCCGTTGAAGTCGATGGACTCCTTCGGATCGAAGAGCATCGTCTTGCGGGGATCGACCTTGATGATGAAGTACTTCAGGGCGCCGAGGCCGATCATCCGGTAGAGCCGCTCCTTCTCGTCGGCGGAAATGTCGTCGAGCTTGCCGCTCTCCTCCGAGGTCGCCTTCGCCTCCAGATACATCTTCTCCAGCAGGTCGTCCGCGTCCACGACCGTCCCCTCGCGGGATTTCATCTTCCCCTCGGGGAGTTCCACCATCCCGTAGGAAAGGTGATAGATGCGGTCGGACCAGTCGAAGCCCAGTTTCTTGAGGATCAGTTTCAGGACCTGGAAGTGATAGTCCTGCTCATTGCCGACCACGTAGACGTGCGAGTCGAGATGACACTCCGAGAAGCGCCGCTCGGCCGTGCCGAGGTCCTGGGTGATATAGACCGAGGTGCCGTCGCCGCGGAGCACGAGCTTGCGGTCGAGGCCGTCGGCGGTGAGGTCGCACCAGACGGAACCGTCGGGATCGGTGGTGAAAACGCCGGTCTCCAGGCCCTTCTGGACGAGTTCTTTCCCGAGCAGATAGGTCTGCGACTCGTAATACACCTTGTCGAATGAGATGCCGAGGGCCCTGTAGGTCTCGTCGAAACCGGCGAATACCCAGCCGTTCATCATCTTCCACAGGTCGCGAACCTCCCTGTCGCCCTGCTCCCATTTCACGAGCATCTCGTGGGCCTCCTTGATGGACGGGGCTTCTTTCCTGGCCTCGTCCTCGCTCATTCCGCCGTCCGTCAGCGCCTTGACTTCGCTCTTGTAGAGTTTGTCGAACGCCACATAGCAGTCGCCGACGAGGTGGTCGCCCTTGATGCCGGTGCTCTCCGGGGTCTTCCCGCCGAAGAGTTTCTTCCACGCGAGCATCGACTTGCAGATGTGCACGCCGCGGTCGTTGACGAGGGTGGCCTTGATGACGTTGTCGCCTCCGGCGGCGAGAAGGCGGGAAACGCTGTCGCCGAGGAGGTTGTTGCGGATGTGACCGAGGTGGAGGGGCTTGTTGGTGTTGGGAGAGGAGAATTCGACCATCACGGTCTTCCCGGTGGCGGGCAGTTGCCCGAAATTCTCCGCCGCGGCGATGTCATCGAGCACTTCCGCCCAGTAAAGCGGCGAAAGCACGATGTTCAGGAATCCCTTGACGACATTGGTCGACGCCACTTCGGGGACATTCTCCCCCAGCCAGGCGCCGATCTCTCCCGCCGTCTGCTCGGGACCTTTGCGGGAGGTGCGTAAAAGAGGAAAGACGACCAGGGTATAGTCGCCTTCGAACTCTTTGCGGGTCGGCTGTATCTGCAGGAGCGAAGCGTCCACTTCGGCTCCATAGAGTGCCTTGACGGCTTCTGAAGCCTTCGCGGCCAGCAACTTCCCGGGCTCCATTATCCGAGGTAGCCCTTGAGAAGTTTGCTGCGTGAAGGGCTCTTGAGCCGGCGGATGGCCTTCTCTTTGATCTGGCGTACACGCTCGCGGGTAAGGCCGAAGCGTTCACCGATCTCCTCGAGGGTCATCTCCTGGCATCCGATGCCGAAGAAGGATTTGATGATCTCCCGCTCGCGGTCGCTCAGGGTGGAGAGAGCCCGCTCGATCTCGGTGTTGAGACTCTCGTTCACCAGCCCTTTGTCGGCGGAAGGAGAATCGTCGTTGGGGAGCACGTCGAGAAGGGAGTTGTCTTCGCCTTCCACGAACGGGGCGTCGACGCTGACGTGACGGCCCGAGACGCGGAGGGTGTCGGAAATCTTGTCCTTCGGTACGTCGATCATCTCGGAGAGTTCCTCGTTGGAGGGCTGCCGCTCGTTCTCCTGCTCGAACTTGGAGAGGGCTTTGTTGATCTTGTTCAGGGAGCCCACCTGGTTGAGCGGGAGCCGGACGATGCGGGACTGCTCGGCGAGGGCCTGCAGGATGCTCTGGCGGATCCACCACACGGCGTAGGAGATAAATTTGAAGCCGCGGGTCTCATCGAATTTTTCGGCGGCCTTGATCAGGCCGAGATTGCCTTCGTTGATCAGGTCCGGAAGACTCAGGCCCTGGTTCTGATACTGTTTCGCTACGGAAACGACGAACCTCAGATTGGCCCTGGTGAGTTTCTCCAGCGCTTCCTGGTCACCCTTGCGGATCCGCTGGGCGAGTTCCACTTCCTCTTCCGGCGACACCAGTTCCTCGCGGCCGATCTCCTGGAGATACTTGTCCAGAGAGGCGCTCTCGCGATTGGTGATCGACTTGGTAATTTTAAGTTGTCTCATTCTATAATTAATGTTGGTATTTCCTGTCTATTCCTTGCCGAAGCCGAAATAGACGGGATAGCCTTCGGGAGTGACCCCTTGCATGAATACCGACTTCTTCGCCCTGGCGGCAATGGAAAGTACGTCCTTGGCTTTCGAAACCGGCTCGTCATTCACATACTTGATGATGACACCGGGAGCAGCGCCCGCTTCGAGCATCTTGCCGGGCCCCACGGAAACGATCTCCACACCGTTCTTCCCATCCTTGATGCGCGCCCCGTAGAAGGCGACCGCACCCTCGGCATCCGTCGTTCCGTTGGCTTCTGCCGCGGCGAGGAATGTGACCTGGAAGGTCTTCTGCTTCCCGTCGCGCAGAACCGTGATGTCGGCCTTGTCTCCGGGGTGATATCCGTTCACCTTTTCCTGTACGGAGGACGTCCCGGCAATCCGGGTACCGCCGATGGAGAGGATCACGTCACCCTTCCTGAGGCCGGCCGCATCCGCGGCGCTTCCTTTCGAAACCTCGTTAATATATACGCCGCTGCGGGAAGAAAGTTTCAATTCCTTGGCAATTTTGTCGTCGATCGGCTGCATTGTAATGCCGAGTACGGCCCTTTTCACCGAGCCGTAGTCGATGAGGTCGGAAGCGATCTTCTGCACGATGTTGGACGGAACGGCGAAGGAATAGCCGCTGTAGGAACCCGTCTGGGAGATGATGGCCGTGTTGATGCCGACGAGTTCGCCCTTCTTGTTGACGAGGGCGCCGCCCGAATTGCCGGGATTGACGGCCGCGTCGGTCTGGATGAAGGATTCGATCTTGAATTCGCCGGTGGTGTTGGGCATGCTGCGGCCCTTGGCGCTGACGATGCCGGCCGTGATGGTCGAGCGGAGGTTGTACGAGAGCGGGCTGCCGATGGCGATGACCCACTCGCCGAGGCGGAGGGCGTCGCTGTCGCCGAACGGAATGGTCGGAAGACCGGTGGCCTCCACCTTGAGGAGGGCGACGTCGGTGGCGGGATCGGTGCCGATGACGGTCGCGTCGAAGGTGCGGTCGTCATACAGGGTCACCTTGATGGAGGAGGCGTTCTGGACGACGTGGTTGTTGGTGACGATGTAGCCGTCGGGGCGGATGATGACGCCGCTGCCGCTCCCCTTCTGCTCCCGCTGCTGCTGACCGAATTCGTCGCCGAAGAAGAAGCGGAAGAAAGGATCGATCTGCTGGCTCTGGCGGGCGGTGACGGTCACCTCGACGTAGACGACGGCATTGACGGCCGACTCGGCGGCGTAGGTGAAATCGGGATAATCGGTATCTGCCAGATTGACAGTGCGGACCTCGGACGAACCGGATTCTCCGGCCACGGCGACGGTCTCGTCTTTCGGAAGGAAATGGTCACTTGCCTTGACCACGGCATACGCTGTGATTCCGCTCAGCAGAATCGACAGCAAAACGGTAACGAAGTTTTTCATTCTATTGTGTTTTTGATTTCTTTCATTGTTTCAGGGCATAATTTTTCAAATTATATGCCAAATATATCGAAAATTTTCGTACATTTGTGAGTTAGGTTTGATTTGACAAAAACTAAAGATAAGTTATGAAACTGACCATTGCTAGTTCCGAACTCCTCAAGGGCCTGCTGGATGTCGCCAAGGCCATCCCGTCCAAGACCCCCCTTCCCATTCTCGAGAATTTCCTCTTCGACCTCAAGGGTGACGCCCTGACCGTCACGGCCTCCGACAGCGAGCTCACGCTCCGGACCGTCATCAAGGTCGACACCGCCGAAGAAGACGGCAGCATCGCCGTTCCGGCCCGCCATATCATCGACCTCCTCAAGGAGCTCCCCGACCAGCCGATGAAGCTCGTCACCCTCGGCGACAGTTCCTTCGAGTGCAGCTGGGCCACCGGTAATTCCGTACTCCCCTACTTCCCCGCCGACGACTATCCCGCCATCAAGGGCGTGGGCGAGGACGCCCGCAAGCTCACCTTCCCGGCCCAGCGCCTCGTGGAAGGCATCGGCAGCACGGTCTACGCCACTTCCGACGACGAGATCCGTCCCAACATGAACGGTATCTTCTTCGACATCGACACCAACTCCACCACCCTCGTCGCCTCCGACGCCCACAAGCTGATCTGCTACACTACGGGCGACGTGAAGGCGGATGAGAAATCCTCCTTCATCCTGCACAAGAAGCCGGCCTCCGTGCTGCGCTCCATCATCGGCAAGGATGTTGAGACCGTCGACATCGCCTTCGACGCCTCGAGCGTCGTGTTCAACTTCGCCGGCACGATGATGGTCTGCCGCCTCGTGGTGGGCAAGTATCCCAAATACCGCGACGTCATCCCGCAGAACAATTCCAATATCCTCAAGATCGACCGCACCCTCCTGCTGAACACCGTCCGCCGGGTCGCCGTCTGCGCCAACAAGGCCTCCAACCACATCAAGTTCGACCTTAAGGAAGGTCAGCTGGAGGTTTCCGCGCAGGATCTGGGCTTCGCCCTGGCCGCCTATGAGAAGATCAGCTGCGAATACAGCGGCACCGACCTTTCCATCGGCTTCAAGTCGACCTTCCTCACCGAAATCCTCAGCAACCTCAGCTGCAACACCATCGTGATGAAGTTCGCCGACCCGCGCCGCGCCGCGCTGATCCTTCCCTCCGAGGAAGAGGCCGAGAGCGAGAAAGTCTGCGGCATCCTGATGCCGAACGTCATCTAAGCCCCGACGGATATGGATCTCAACCTTCAGAGGCCGCTGCTCTTTTTCGACATCGAAAGCACCGGCCTCAACATTGCGACCGACGGCATCATCGAACTGTGTTTCGTCAAGGTGCTCCCCGGCAATCCCGAGCCGCTTGTCAAGACCTGGAAGATCAAGCCCTGGAACTATCAGGAGCGCCGTGTCATTCCCATCAATCCGAGCGCGTCGGAAGTCAACGGCGTCAAGGACGAGGACCTCGTGAACTGTCCCAAGTTCATCGAGGTGCTCCCCGAGGTGGCGCAGTGGCTGGAGGGAAGCGACCTGGCGGGATTCAATTCCGCCAAGTTCGACCTGCCGCTCCTGGCCGAGGAATTCGAGCGGGCAAGGGCCTACAGCAAGAGCCGCCTCTCCGATCCGAAGGCGCACGACAAGGCCGCCGAGATGATCGCCTGCATCGACAAGGTCGACCTGCACGCCTGCAAGATGGTCGACGTGCAGAACATCTACCACCACATGGAGCCCCGCAACCTCAGGGCCGCATACCGCTTCTACTGCGGAGGGAAGGATTTCGACAACGCGCATACGGCCGAAGCCGACACCCTCGCCACCTACGAGGTGCTCAAGGCCCAGCTCGACCGCTACAGCGAGTCGGATGACCCCAAGCAGGAAGCGCTCAAGAACGATGTCGACGCCCTGTCCCGGGTCGGCGGACGCGCCCGGAGCGTCGATTTCGCCGGACGGCTGTACCTGGGCGAGGATGACGAGCCCACCATCAGTTTCGGAAAATACAAAGGCCGCACGGCCCGGGAAGTGTACGAGAGCGATCCTTCCTATTTCGACTGGATCGACAAGGGCGAGTTCACGCTCGACACCAAGCGGCAGTTCGCGTCGCTCAAGGAACGGTTCCGCGAGGAGCGCCGTCAGCGGGACGCCGCCCTCCAGAACTCCCCCGCCTCCTCCGACGCCCTCCGCGCCCTCCAGGACAAATTCACCGGCCGGCTGTTCTAGCGTTCTTTTCGCCTCATTCCACCTCCAAGTAGTACCTTAACCCCTCTCCACCGGACCGCTCCGGGTGGAGAATGGTGATGAGGTCTTCCAGAATCCGCTCCGGGTGGGCGGCGCCGCTTTCCCAGAAATCGTTGCCGCCGCCGCTCCGGTAGCGGCGGATGTTGTTGTACACCGACTTCCCCAGGACCGGAAAGTCGCCGAAGAGCGGATGGACGCTCCGGAGTTCGTCCCGGGTGCGGCAGAGGCCCGGATGAAGCCAGACATCGGCCTGCTGCGAGAGGGCGTAGGCCTTCTCGACCGAGATGGTCGTCGACTGCCCCGTTCCGGGCGTCGCGCCGAGCACTTCGCCGCCGGCGTCGCGGATGAGACGCGAAAGGTAATTCTCTGCGCCAGGGATGTACCACTGGTCACCGTACGGGATATTGATGAGGACCTTCTTCCTGTCCGGGGCGTCTGCCGGGAGCGCAAGGGCTTCGTAGCGGCTTTTTACGGATGCAAAAGCACTGTCGGCCTGCGCCGTACGGCCGGTCAGAGCCCCGAAAAGCCGGACGTACTCCGCCTTCCCGAGCGGTGAGGGCTCGAGGTGTTCGTATAGGATCAGCACGCGGATCCCGAGCGAACGGAGTTTGACGATGTACGCAGGCAGTACCGACGAGACCGTATAGGTGACGACCAGATCGGGATGCAGCGAAAGAATCTTTTCATAATCGGGCGCCGCCTCGTATCCGACCTCGGCCGCCCGCTCGCGGACGTCCCCGTTCGTGACGAAATTGCGTCCGGAAACGCCCGTTATCACATCCTCCGCCCCGATTTCTTCCAGAAAGCCGATATAGGAAGTGGACATACATACCAGACTGGTCACAGGCGCATCCGGCCGCAGCGTGTCCGCCGTGCCGTCGTATGGCGACACCGTCACGACAGCGCCGTCGTCCGTAAGGTCGAAATACGCCGCTCTCCCGCCATCCGCCCTCCCGGGCCTTGCCGTGCAGCCCGCCACGGCAAACGCCGCGACAGCCAGGCACGTTAACCATAGTCGTTTCATCGATGTAAAAATACAGACTTTTCCGCATTTCCGCAAATTCCCCGACCTCAGGTTTGCAAGGTAGCCCGATTTGGGTTATCTTTGTACATTCGTAATTGAAATCTTGAACATTATGCGATCGGACATTATTGTTGTGGGCGGAGGAGCCGCCGGACTGATGGCGGCCATCGGCGCTGCGATGACACTCTCCAAAACCGAAAACGGCGGCATCGTCACTGTCCTCGAGAAGATGCAGAAGCCCGGGCGGAAGATTATGGTGACCGGCAAGGGACGCTGCAATTTCACCAACCTCAAACCCTGGGAAGAGTTCGCCGACCACATCCGTACCGATTCGCAGTTCGTGAGCCCCTCCTGGCACAATCTCACCCCCGAGAAACTCGTCGAATTCTTCCGCACCGGCGGAATGGCGTCCGTGGTGGAACGCGGCGACCGCGCCTTCCCCGCATCGCATTTCGCCTCCGACGTGGTGGACGCCCTGGTGCGCACCTGCACGATGTACGGCGTCAAGATCGTCCGCGGCTGCGAAATCCGCGAGGTGAAGGCGGGTCCGCTCGGCTTCCGGCTCGACGGGACGCTCACGACCGTGAAGGAATTCCGCCCGCGGCTCGACGAGAACGGCCGTCCGCAGGGGAAAGTCCGCACCGAAACGACGGTGGAAGAGATCTCGGTCTCCGGCAAGAAACTCATCATCGCCACCGGCGGCCTGTCCTATCCCTGGACGGGTTCCACCGGCGACGGCTATCGCTGGGCGGAGAGCTTCGGCCATACGGTGGAGCCGGTATTCCCGGCGCTGACCGCGCTGGTACCCGCCGGATACAAGGTCAAGGGCGGTGTCCCTGCCGCCAAGGCCACCCATCCGCTCCCGGAGCACTATCCTGTCCTCAAAGGACATATCGAGAAGGCCGTTCCGCTCGACGACCTCGGCGAACTGCTCAACGGCAACACGCTCGAGAATATCCGCCTCACGACATTTATCGACGGCACGGAAGCGGACAACTGTTTCGGTGACATCGAATTCACCGACGGCGGACTCGAAGGACCGCTGGGTTTCCAGGTCAGCCGCAAAGTGGTCAAGGCCCTGATGAACGGTTCCCGGGTCAGCGTCAGCATCGACCTCAAGCCGACGGTGGAGCTCGCCAGACTCGACGAGGATGTCCATCAGCGCTGGGAGGAAGTCATCAAGGATCCCCGCAGCAAGGGCGCTTCCTTCCAGAAACTCTTCCGCATCATGCTCGGAAAACTGATGCCGTGGAACGCCACCCTGCCCTTCCTCCGGTGCAATCCGAAGGTCAGCGTCAACACCCTGGCCGCCGCGCTCAAGGACTGGCGCCTGGAGATCGTCGGCTTTGTCGGCTTCGAGCGCTGCGTCGTGACCGCCGGCGGCGTCGCGACCGATGAAGTGGTCGCCAAGACGCTGGAGTCGAAGAAGGTCCCCGGCCTTTATTTCGCGGGAGAAGTGCTTGATATGGACTGCGATACGGGCGGCTACAATCTTCATTCCGCCTTCGCGACCGGCTATCTCGCCGGTGAATCCGCCGCAAAAGCGCTCTAGGCGTCGATCACCCCGCTTCCCAGCATCTCCTCGCCGTCGTACCAGACGGCGAACTGTCCCGGCGTAATCCCGCGCTGGGGGGCGTCGAACAGGATATAGAGTCCGCTTCCCCGCTGAAGCAGCGTCGCTCCCTGGAGCGGCTGGCGATAACGAATCCGGAGCCGGTAACGTCGGATTTCGCCGGGCTGCATCGCAAGGTCGGTGCGGATCCAGTGGATCTCGTTGTTCCGGACGCGGAGGCACCTGCGGGAAAGTCCCTTGTGGGAATGTCCTTCTCCGATATAGATGATATTCTGCGGAATGTCCGTCGCGATGACGAAGACCGAATCCTTGTGCCCGCCGATGCCGAGCCCCTTGCGCTGGCCGATGGTATAGAACTGCGCGCCCTCGTGGGTGCCGACGATCTTTCCGAAAGGATTCTCCTTGTAGCGTGTCTTCCGGATATGCTTTTTACCGCTCCGGTAGGTTTCCGTCTCGAAGCGGATATCATATGTGAGGGGTGTCGCAAGCTGCTCAAGCGTCTCGTCATCAAGGGTTTCCAGGTCTTTCCAGGGTGTGGGACCGAGCGGGGCGCCATCGGAAGTGAGGATTTTCTCCTCCGGAGAGAAGGGGGCGGTGACGGGCATCGGCCCTTCCGCAGCCCAGAGCCCCTGCAGGATGGCCTGTTGCCGCCGGTAGAGCGGGTCGGCGTCGAACCAGGGATCGTAGACTTCGACGACGTTGCCTTCCTTGCTCTCGAGTTTCTGCTTGAGGAAGGTCGGGAGGTCGACCTTTCCGACGAAACAGATGCCTTGGGAGTCTTTTTTGTCGGCAGAAGGCAGATCCGCCTCCGCCGCGATACGCCTGACTTCCGCCTTGGTCAGGTCCCCGATGGGAAACAGGGCGCGGGATAGTTGCTCCTGGCTGAGCTGCGAGAGGAAATAACTCTGGTCCTTGTTGGGGTCGGCACCTTCCAGAATGCGGTAAATGGTGCTTCCGTCCGGTGCCGTGACCGTCTGTTTCCGGCAGTAATGGCCGGTCGCCACGAAATCGGCGCCGAGGGTCCGCGCCTTCTCGAGGAAGGCGTCGAATTTGATCTCCCGGTTGCAGAGCACGTCGGGATTGGGGGTGCGTCCGCGGGCGTATTCGTCGAACATATAATCCACCACCCGTTTGCGGTAGACCTTGCTAAGGTCGACGAAGTAGAAGGGAATGCCGATCTTCCGGGCGACCAATTCGGCGACGAACCGGTCCTCCTCCCATTCGCAGTCACCGTGCAGCGTGGCGTCGGCGTCGTGCCAATTCTGCATAAACATCGCCACGACATCATACCCCTGCCGCTTGAGCAGGAGCGCCGCGACGGAGGAATCGACGCCGCCCGAAAGTCCGACGCAGATTTTCATCCCTCCAGCTCCTTCCTGATTCTGACGATTTTCCGGATATAGGCCTTCTCGGGCGCATACTGGAGCCACAGGTACAGCGCGATGACAACCGGGCAGGCCAGCAGACTCCACCAGGAGTGAAGGATCCAGCAAAGCGCGCCCATCACCAGCAGTGCCGCCAGCAGCAGGCAGTAATGCATCAGTTCCGACGAGGCGTTCCCTTCGCGGAACATCGCGACGAACGGCCGCAGGGGGCCCGACGAGGGCTGAAGGGTATCCGAAGATTCGACCAGAACGGTCATGTACCGCAGCTTGAAAGCATTGGAGAAACTGTATGTCAGCAGACTCCCCTCCCGGGCGATCTGTTTGCCGCCATGCTTTTCCAGCAGCGTGACGACGGTCTCCACCGCCGCCGTTTCATCCGCCGCTTCATATCGCGCCAGCCCGGCGTCCATCATCGTCACCGTCGGCGGGATCAATGTCTTATTCTCTTCCATAGACTGCAAAGATAAGAAAAAATCAGAAGGTGTAACCGATATGGGGTTCGAGGCAGTAGGACCGGTCGAATTTGTGGGTGCGCATATCGAAGCCGAGGTAGAGGCCGCCGCAGCGGGGAACGTGGTAGCGGAGGCCGATACGCTGGAAGCAGCGGCCGATGTCTTCGGTGAGCCCCGTCCGCTTGAAGGCGTACACGCCGAACTGGGCGTGGATGGAGAGGCGGTCATAATGGAATTCCTGCGTCAGGAAGACCGAGACGAAGAACGGACTGTAGCCCTTGGGGTCGGTTTCTCCGCGAAGGATGAGGTCCGTCTCCCGGTAGCGGTTGGCGGCGTACATCCCTTCGACGCCGATACCGGTGGAGAACATCCTGGCATAGCGATATGTCGCCTCTACGCCGACGATCGCCCGGATCCTGGGCGGCACGGTGAGCTTGTCGGTGAGAACGATTTCGCCATTCTCGGCACGCTGCGCCTGGGCCTTCCGCTCCGTGTCGCACGCATGCACCGCGACGGCCGTGTAGACATTCCACCGCAGCCCTTTCGGGAAAGCCGGCTTGTCGAGTCTGACGCGCTTCATATCCGGGACGGGCGACAGGAAATAGCGGATGCCGGCACCCGCCGTCACCTCGTTGACGCCCCAGTTGGGAACGCGGGTCATTCCGTCGGAATGGTGGATCAGCGTCACGTCCAGGGAGAGCTGCCACTGAGGGTGGAGCATAAACTTCAGTTCCATTCCCCCGCCGAGATAACCCTCGACCGGACTGCCGATAAACTTATTCAGCGGATTGGAAATGTATTGGAAATACTTGGGTGTGAAAGCAATGCCAACTTCCAGCGCCGGACCGAAGGAGAACCATCCGGCACGGACGATGTCGAATTGCATCCGACCGTAAAGGTTGTAGAAATCCCCGAGGCGGGAGGCGTTCCTGAACGAAAGCCCCCCGGTATGGTTCCAGGAGAATCCGAGCGAGATCGTCGGATAGTTGAAGGCGTTCGCCCACCAGGAACTGTCGGAAGGATGGGTGTGCAGCCCGACGAGGACGCCCGCGCCGCCCGTATCGTAAGTGCTGAGCAAATCCCGGCACATCCCGTGTCCGTCCAGGATATGGCTGTATCGCCCGCCCGCGAAGACGCTGATATGCTCCTTGTCGAAGCGCTGCGCATAAAGCGGGCCCGCGACAAGGAGCAGTATCACGAGAAGGAGATTCCTTCGCATACGCCCGGGATGACAAAGGACTAGAAGTACCGGATCGGCAGCACGAAGGCCTTCTGGGAATTATTTTTGTGAGGGACGTTCTTCGAGATCGACAGATTCGCGTTGTTACCCTCTTCCCAGAGGATGGCCTGGCAGGCCTTGTTCTTGCCGGTCTCGTTGGCAAGCCACCATTTCCAGTTATAAGAATTGACCCAGACATTCCCGCCGTTGAAGTAGGCCGTGCAGTGCCGGATCATATTGAACCGCTCGGTAAGATCGGGAGTTCCCGTTCCATTGATGACAAAATCCTGCGTATCGGCCCCCTCCCGGTTCATCACCCGGCCGCAGAAAATCGAAGTGATGTCCGCGATGGTCGGCATCAGCCAGGTGGTCATATACATCCCGGGAACATTGCCTACATACGGTTCACTGGCTGAGAGTTTGCCTCCGTCATACGAAAAATTGGTACAGAAGGAATACTTCTTGTCCTCCATACTGCCGCTTTCATTCTTGCTGGGCTCCTTGGTGTACGTATCGATGAAATAATTGAAAGGAATGATTTCATAACTCGCCCCGCGTCCGGCATTGCAATAGACGTGGCAGCAGGTATTCATTCCGGCCGAATGCTTGAGAGAGGTACTCCGCAGCAGGTTCTTCCGGTCGTTCGAATTGAGCCAGGAAGGGAGGTTGGAAGAGTCGAGGATAAAGTTATTGTCGCTGCCGTCGGTGTAATAATATTCTCCCGACGGCTCGTCCTTCCGGGTCAGATAGTCGATATTCACGGGAATGGCGATTCCGTGAACCGCATTACCCTTGGCATCCTTCACCCCCGTGGAAGGACGGAGGGCGTTCCAGAAAGGATCTTCCGTCGTGTGCTCGTCCCCGAGGTAAACGATGAGGCAGCTGATTTCCCCGGGCTCTCCGACGGTCTGCGAATCGAAGATGCCGTTGCCGCGGTAGCCGCCGTCGTAAACATCGCCATTTTTCCTGAGACCGTCACCCGGTTTGATGGAATAGGGGTCGTAGAGGGTGGTCTTGAAGGTAAACTCCTTCTGAAGGCCGTTCACCGCCCGGAGCTTGATGCGGCTCGTATAGGTCTTCCTGGAGGTCGAGGTCGCGGCGTTCGCGGGAATGGTGACGGTCAGCGTACGGTCGCTTATCGAAGCCGTAGTGGGATGGACGCCGTCGTCCGAATCGGTACTGACGATCGTCACTGACTGCGGAGCCAGTCCTTCCTTGCCATCGCTGTCCAGAACGGTCACCGTGAATTTTTGCGTCGTCCCCACCCCGATGCACTCGGTCTTCCGGATCGAAGAACTCGGCACGTAAACGCTGCATTCACTCCGGATCGGGGACAGGCTGATGTCGGCAGGGGCGTTCGCCGTATTAAAAGTAAACAGGGCGAATACCGAAGGATCGGCCTTGGAGGACACCTTTACCTTCATATCGGAATAACTATTCGCGGTTGTCCTGACCCTGCAGGTGGTTCCGTTGACCGGCTCGATATTATAATAGTTCTTGTAATTGTCATTGCCCCAGCCATATATGGAAAACTCCAGCTCGTCTTCGGCACCGGCCGGCTCACCCCCGGCGGTAATCAGAAAAGAATCGTTCGTAAAGAAAGTATACTTCTGCGTCGAGGCGTCATAATGGCTGTCGGAGGTGTTCGGAGAGGTGATGGTGACCTTGGTGTAGGGCTGCACCACCTTGACCGTGGCGACCGCCTCGTGTCCGCCGTCCTCCGTCTTGACGGTGATAAGGGCGATTCCGTCCGCGATTCCCTTCACTTTGCCGCCGGCGGTGACCGTCGCGACCGAGGGCTTGTCCGAACTCCAGGTCACATTGTGATTGGTGGCGTCGGAGGGGATGAGACTGAACGAGAGCTGTTTCTCGCCTCCGGTGCGGAGTGTCAGGTTATCGGGAGTGACCGTCACGCCCGTGACGTGCTTGACCTCATTGACGACTTTAACGAGACACGTGGCTGTCTTGCCACCGCTCTGCGTCTTGACCGTAATGGTGGCCTCGCCCGTCCGGCTGCTGCTGGCCGTCACCTTGCCATCGGAGTCGACCGTCGCTACAGAGGTGTTGTTGCTGCTCCACTCGACGCCCTTCTTGGTCGCGTTGGCCGGCTCGACCGTGGCGTGAAGGGTGAAACTGTCTCCTTTAACGAGGGAAATCTCGTCCTGATCGAGCGTAACGCCGGTCACGACGACGAAATCGCTGTCCGTCTTGATCTTTTTGCAGGAAGAAACGGCGAGAAGCCCCGCGAGGGCCGCTACGCAAAGTATGAGAATCTTTTTCATACTGCAAATATAATAAGATTTCTCCATTTCGCATAGATTCCTGCAGCTCCTCGGCTCTGCGGCCAAGGATCCGGGCGAAAAGTGGCCAAAACGTGCGGATCCTCTGTTTGCGAGCATAGGATCCGGGCGAAAAGTAGCCAAAACGTGCGGAACCTCCGTTTGCGGATATAGGATCCGGGCGGAAAGCCGGCGAAAGGTGCGGAACCTATGTCAGAACGCGGCGCCCTGGAGGGCGGCCTGCTCGAAGTCTTCGGCAACCCTGAGCAAGATGCCTTCGAGGAGCGGCTCGGCGGCGGGGCGCATCAGGTCGAAGGACTTGGCGATCTGACCGCCGAACCAGACGGTCGAGATGCCGAGTTCGCGCAGGAGCGGACCGGCGCCTTCAGCAAAGGCGCGGCCGGCCGCGAGGAAGGCCTCTGCAGCCTTAGGCTCCCCTGCCCGTGCCCGCTCGGACATCTCGCGGACATCGCCTTCAAGCGGCTTGCCGTAGTACCGAAGAAGGGCCCGGCGGGAGACATAGTCTTCCAGCACGCCGTCCTTATAGGGCCTATTATAGAGCGAAACGGCTGGCGAAAGATTCTCGTTCATCTGGATCTCGCCGTCGATGGCGTAACTGAAGCCGAGGCCCGTCCCGAGGGTCACGAGGGCGACGCGGCCCTGCTGGAGTTCAGGATGCATCCGGAGGAGACCTTGGAGAGGGGCGTTGACGTCGTGGATGAAATGGAAGGAGATACACTCGGCACTCCGTGCCTCGGTATGACATAAAGCACCAGCCTCGGCATGACAGTCGCCGAGGGCCGGGCCGAGCACCAGGTCGGCGAAGCGCTCGCCATAGACGGCGGCGAACTTGTGCTTCATCAGGAAAATGCCTTCCCGGTAGTCGAAGGGGCCGGGGATGCAGACACCGACCGACTCCAGCCCTTCCAGGGGCCCCACCGCCTCCCGGAGGGCGGCCGCGATGGCTTCGCGGCTGCCGTCCGAGTCGATGGGGACCTTGCGGCCGTCGGAGCACTTTACGAAAGTGCCGCCGACATCAAGGGATATTTTACGCGGGGTCGTTTTCATAGCCGTCACGCAGACAGGTCTTATGGACACGGATCGGCTCCTTGCCCAGGTTTTCGATAACGTATTTGCCCATATCGGCCGGGACGCAGGCGATCTCCATGAAATCGAGATCGAAATACCGCTCCGGATGCTCCACGCTGCGGATGCGGATATGATCGCCGTCCACAAGGGTCAGCACGTGGAATTTCTCGCCCCTGGTGTCCTGCTCGCACTGCTTTTCGAACTCGAGGCGACGGAGGGAGAAATACACCTGCGGATTCTCGCCGAGGATGTATTCTTCCCAGCCCTCTCCGGAAGCGGCCAGGCGCGGCTGCTGGACGATATAATCCTTGCTGGAGGGGTCGTGGATCACGCTGTAGCGGCGCTCCTGGTTGACGTTGAGCTCGCCCAGATGCGTGTGGATCGGGCGCTGCTTGCCGTCGAAGTCGAGCCGCAGATAGTCGTACATCTTATAGGTGTAGGAGCCGATCGTGAGCGAGCCGATTTCGAGGATGACCTGGTTGCGGCCGCTGGAATGGATGGTCCCGGCGGGGAGCATCACCTGGAGGCCCGGCTTCGACTCCTCGTAGCTCACATACTTCATATAGTCGCAGGGGTCGTGCTGCGTGTCGGCCGCCTCGATCTCCTTGAAGAACTGCGGGATGTCGGCATCGTCGCGGAAGCCGATGAAAGTCTTGGCCTCATGGCCGGTAATCACCACATAATAGCTCTCGTCCTGCCGGCCGAATTCGTTGTAGTTCTCGATGTTGAATTTGCCGCCGCTGTGGCACTGGATCGACATATTGCCGGTGCTGTGGTAGCTGTCGTCCCAGTTGAAGCGGATGGGGAAATAACCCTTGTACTTCCTGACACACTTCTCGCCCATCAGGTTGACGCCCTCCTTGTGGACGAAGGAGCAATAGTTGATGTCGAGTTTCTCGCTTCCCGCCTCGACGAGGACGCTCACCTCCATCGGGATGAAGTCGAAGACCCAGGCGGCGTTGCGCATCTTCTCCGGCAGGTGACGGCGCTCTTTCATATAACTGCCGCCCCAGACGCCTTCCAGATAGCAGGGTTTCGCCCGGAACGGATATTTCACGAGCTGGGCGCAGATGTCGGCGAAGGCCTCGAAAGGCATCATCTGGAGATTCGCCCGGTCGTTGTCGAGGAAGAACCAGTCGATCTCGCCGGAGGCGAACAGGGCCTTGCGGAGCTGGACGGCATTCTCGAAGTCGCAGTAGTAGCAGCGACGGATGGTGCGGTTGATGATGCCGGTGTGCTTCTTGCCGAGGTTGGCGTATTCCCCGGCCCGGATACGGAGCATCGAATTCATCGGGGTGATATCGAACCAGCACTTCACGTCGTAGAGGCCGCGGAAATCCTTCATCAGGGAGCCGTAGCCGTACACTGCCACGATCTTGCCGGGGGCCTTCTTCACGGGAAGATCCTTCATGAACTGCGCGGCCTTCTCCGGATCGACAAGCCCCTCGTAGCCGCCATGATATACCTTGCCGTAGAGCAGAGTCGGGTCAATCTTCGTGTCCCAGATGAGAAGCGGATCGATGATGGCGTCGATCGCCTTGCCGTCCTTGAGTGTCGCGGCGTTGCAGTCGACCGTCTCGAAAGAGAGGCCCAGCAGGTCGCATTCGCGGGCCATCAGACTGATGACAAGGTCCCACTTCGTCGTGGTGTAGCCGTCAAAGGCCACGATGACGCCCTCGCTGCGAGCCTTCTCCGCCAGGGTGGAGACAAACTTCCTGACCACATTGGGCGTGCCGCCCGCGACGATGGATTCAACCGTCTTCTTAGAAAGTTCCGGCCTGTTCACGGGCTTGGGATCGTGAAAGGGGAACGGATTGTACATGAAACTCATATTTTCTAAATTTTATTTTATTTCAAAATCGACATACACCGGGAAGTGGTCGGAGGCGAAAAAGCCGCCGTAGCGGGCGTCATTGCAGACGTAACGGAGCGGTGTAACGCCTTTTCCACGGTAGTAGATGAAATCGATGCGGTTGTGGTTGGCGGCCGGATCGACCAGATTCCAGCCGTTGAAGGTCACTTCCGGGCCGGTCCGGAGTTCGGGCTTGTCATCAAAGAAGTGATAGGAATCCGTCCAGTGTGAGCGATACACCGCCGAGGCGTCATGATGCTCGGTCGTATTCAGATCCCCGACGAAGAAGGAAGGCCAGCCCTTGGGATTGTACTTCTTCTCCATTTCAACGATAATATGGGCCGCCTCATTGTGCTGCTGCTTGTTGAGCGGCGCATGCGTCACCATCATCAGGTATTTGCGGCCGTTGGTACGGTCCTTCAGAACGACGCAGAAGGCACCTCGGATGAATTTGTTCTTGCCTTTGGGGCCGGTGTCGTTGACCTGCTTCTTTTCCGGCGGATCGGAGAGCCAGAAATGATGGGGCTTCCCGATCAGTTTGAAACGGTCTTTCCGCCAGAGGACGCCGTGCGCCTTGGTGCCGTGTCCGTCTTCGGCATAGGGACCGAAGAAGAAACTATCGTATTCCACGCCCCGCTCCGCGAGCATCCGCGGAACGCTCTCCTGCTCGGCGGAATCCACCTCCTGGAGACCGCAGATATCGAATTCGTTGTCCAGAATAGACTGGATCAGGCGGGGTTCGCGCTTCTGCCAGTTGTTGTCGGGGCTCTCCTTATCCAACTTGGCACGACGCAGGTTATACGATCCGACCCGGACCTGGACGGGCTTTTTCGCGAAGCCGTCGGGGGTGACACCCAGAAGCAGGGCTGCCGCAACACAAACCGTCATCAAAAAAAATCTTTTCATCTCATAAAACAACTGTGGTACACTGTGGTGCAAATATACGAATAATTTTGCCTATATGCAACAATAAAGAAAAGATTCCGGGACAGTCCGGAATGATAAATAATGCAAGACCTTAATGAAGGAATGGACTAACGGAGATATTGGCTGAAGAAATTCCAGATTTCCCGGCAGGTATCCAGATCATTCATCGCCCAGGAATGCTTGCCGTCCACGACCTCGTAGAGCCGGACTTCGCAGGACGGGCCGCCTTTCCAGGCCGGGAGGCCACCGGAATAGCGGTGAAGGATTACATGGCGGGCGTCGGGACCCTTGAGCGGAAGTTCCGTCCGCTCGTAGGCCGGGCAGCGGTCGAGGGTGACAACGGCATCGACGGCGGAAGGAACGCTCAGGTATGCGCCCCAGCCGTACTGTCCGGCGGGATCGCCCTCCCAGCGGGAGGTCTTGTCCGCCGTGCCGTGAATCTCCAGGAAGGGGACGGGACGCCGGGGCATCCGACCGTCATAGATCCATTTCATCGTAAGGCCGGCTACCGAGGCAAGGGCCGTGAAGGTCTTATCACCCGACCAGGCCAGCAAGTAGCACATCTCTCCCCCGTTCGACATTCCCGTCAGGAAGGTATTTTCCTTGCTGAAACCGTATTTGCGCTGGAGCAGTTTCGCGAGGTAAGTCACCAGCGCACAGTCATCATCTTTCAAGTCCGCCTGCGCCGGATAGCCCACATTCCAGCCTGTCTTGCCGACGGAATTCTTCCGTCCCTGCGGATAGCACACGGCGAATCCCTCCTCGCGGGCCACTTCCAGCATCTCGGGCCGGTACCCTTCCGCCTTCCCGCCATATCCATGCAGGACCATCACCAGCGGCATTCCCGCAGGCGCATTCTCCGGAATATAAAGCTGATAAGAGCGCTCCCTCCCACCATAACGGAAAAATTCCTGCACGCACTTCGGCTGCGCCGCGGCCGGGATGCACAGAAGCAGCATCCAAACTGCCAGAAGAGATATCAAACGCTTCATTGTCATACTTCCTTTGAAATGTAAAGATACAAAACACGGATCGAAAAACAAAAACAATTCAATTTTATTGAATTTACAATTATTGAACTTTCAATAAAAATATATATCTTTGCAAAAAAGTGAATACCATGATCATCAACCCCTTCTTTACCACCTCCGAGATTCCGGCAGCGTATTTCTGCGACCGGGAGAAAGAAACAGAGGATATCATACGAATCCTTTCCAATGGTAACAACCTTATTCTCAAAGGGGAACGAAGACTCGGGAAATCCGGATTAATCCATCATATCTTCGAGGACAAACGCATAAAAGAAAAGTTCAACACTTTCTATTTCGACATCTACGCAACCTCTTCCCTGGAAGAGTTCACTACGCTGCTTGGACGTACGGTTTATGCAACCCTGGCCTCGAAAGGGAAGAAATTCGCCGACCGGTTTACTGCGGTACTCAAATCGCTGTCCTTCCAGCTTGACCAGGATCCCATCTCCGGGTTTCCGATTCCATCCATAGGAGTCCAACAGATTCAAAATCAGGAACTCACGCTCAATGAAATCTTTGACTTTCTGGAAAAATCCGATACCCCGAACATCGTCGCCATCGATGAATTCCAACAAATCCAACATTACAGTGAACCACATGTGGAAGCACTTCTGAGAACACGGATCCAGAGAATGAACAACACAAAATTCATCTTCTCGGGAAGTGAACGTCATATGCTGGACATTATGTTCGGATCGCAGGACAATCCATTCTACAAAAGCGCCAGGAATCTGGATATTCTCGCCATCCCGGAAGGTACCTACTGCGATTTTGCACGGGAAATGTTCCGGAAAGGGGGAAAAGAAATCTCTCTGGAAGCCGTCCAGTTTGTTTACCGGCTGTTTGACGGTGTCACTTACTATCTGCAAGAGACACTGAACGAAGCTTTCTCGATCACACCGGAAAACACCTTGCTTTCACGTCCGGACATAGAGCAAGTCGTTCAAAACCTTACCCTTTCCAACGCATCCAGATGCAAGGACATCATGGCCGGACTGACGCTGATACAGCGGAAAGCGCTTCTTGCCATTGCAAAAGAATGGAGAGCGGAAGATATCACTTCCGCCCCCTTCATCAAGAAACACCGGCTTTCAAGCGCCAGTTCCGTCCAGTCCGCCGTTAAGGCTCTTATCACCAAGAAACTCGTAACAAAGTCAGCGAATATCTATTCGATTCCCGACAAGTACCTTGCCCTGTGGCTGAGGATACAATAAAGGTTGAAATCACCTCAGGGCGCTGCGCTCGACAATCAGCACGGGAGCATCCCAGAGCGGGAGGCCCTTGAAGCGTGTCGTGCCGGGATCGTTGTGGGAAGGATTGTCCTGAATGCCCTTGAGGTCGTGGACAAGGCCCGTGAGCATATCCACATAGACAGGGTCCTGCAACTTGACATTAAGGCATACATTGCACAGGCGGCGGTCCAGCGAGGAGGACGGACGGTCTCCGCTCAGCCAGAGCACGCAGCCGACCGCCTTTCCGCCTTTCTCGATGCCGAATGAAGTGACCTGTGCGGGCGTATCCACCGTAATCCGGATGGCGTCCGTCGGCTTCAACTCCGGTGTAAACACGCTGGTAACGTGCTGGACGGCATAGAATTTCGGCCGGAGATAGACCGGCTTCTTGCTGCCGTTCATCCGGATGAGGCCGAAGGACTGGAGCATCCAGCCGTAGTTCAGGTCCACCATCGTAAAGAAGGAATACGGGATCCCCATCCCCCAGTGCGTCAGCCCCTGGCGAAGATCCCATTTGGCCTGGCTGTATTCGGTCCATTCGATATGCTTCATCGCGTGGCCGTACTCCAACTGGCCCGGACAGCCGGTCTCCCCCTGCAGCAGGCCGATGGACGGACTGTAGCGGTCCACATACTCCCGAAGAGCCTTCACATAAGGAACGATGCTCTCCGGAACCGGCCAATAGGCGTGGTAGGTGATATAGTCCATATACGGAATGCCGCCGGCCTTCGCGATCAGTTCCAGCGCCTGCCGGATGTACTCCCGGTCGGGACTGCAGCTGCCGAATGCCGCGATCTTTGCCTGAGGGTCCACCTCACGGATGACCTTCGCCGTCCGGACGAACAGGTTGGCATACAGAGGGTATGAATCCAGATTCTTCCGGCCGTCCGGCTCATTCCAGACTTCCCACATCGTCACCTTCCCTTTGTAGCGGGCGACCGTCGCCTTCACATAGCGCAGCCACGCATCCATGATCGGCCCGTCCGGGAAGAGTCTGGCATTGAGGTCGTGCCCGTGCTCGGAATAAATGGGGTTGCCATAGCAGAGGCACATCCAGGGATGCACCCCTTCGGCAATCAGCCCGTCCACATGCTCATCCAGCCAGGAGAAATTGTATTTCCCCTTTTTCTGCTCGGTCTTGGCCCAGCCGCTCTGCAGACGCGCATAGCCGACGCCGGTCTGCCCGACGAAACTGCGGAACTGCGAAAAGTCGGCATAGTCCCGGTCCATCGTCTCCGCACCGACAGACCAGATGGAGGGGGCGTCCAGCCGGGAAGCGACCGGCTCAATCTCACCGATGACCGGAAGCCCGGCCGGATGGGCCTTGATATTCTCCCAGGTGACGGATTTCATCAGTTTCTGGGCCTGCAGGGGCAGCGCAAGCGAAAGCGCCAGCAGGAGTGCAAAGGGTTTATTCATTGTATCGGGTTTGGTAAAGGTTATATCCTACCGAGCGGCAGGCATCAACGGTTTCAGGATAGGGCGTATCGCAGCAGTCCAGGAAACCGACCTGGAAATTCTCGCCGTCGAAGCGGCCGGTCGTTGCCTGGTCCATGTACTGGTGCCAGTGGATACCGATGATTTGCGGATGCTTAAGGGCGCTCAAAGCGTATTCCTTATAGAAATACGCCCGTTCCTGCTGATTGTCACCCATCTGAAGGGATGGATGGAAGAGGCCGCGGTCGCAGGACCCAAGGTGCCATTCCCCGATCATCACCGGCTTGTCAAGCCCTTCCGGAAGTCTGTATGAATCAATGGTATAGCGATATTGATTGTGGGAAATGACATCGCAATACTTTGCACCGATCGTGACGACATCCGGATTGCTGCAGACAAAACTTGCAAAACGGCAGCCCATATAGAGCACACCCGGAGCATAGCGGTCGAAGGACTCACGGATCACTTTATAGTATTCTTCGATGATCAGCCTGTTGAAGTCCAGAAGATCTTTCTCCGAGGCCTCCGCCGGCTCGACCGGGCGGCCGTAACGCTGTTGCAGGAAAGCGCGCATCGCCTTTTTGGCCGCCTGGGAATCGGGCGCATTCGCCACACATTTGGCGGCGTGCGTCTCATCTCCCCATTTGATCTCGTTGTCCACGAAATAACCCAGCAGATAAGGATCCTCGACATCCCTCTTATGCTCCTTCAACCGGGCCTCGACCGCAGCGCGGAAACTCGGGTCGAAGGGATCCATAATCGGGAAATACGGGCCGTCCGCACCCGCTATCGGGACGCTCCGGATATCGAAACGGTCGATAAATGGCGTGCGGTCCTGGCGGCAGATATCGATGTCCGAGGAATTGGCGATGGTATTCAGTCCCCAGCTGCGGAGCCGTCTGTGGGCAAGATCCGACCAAACGGACTTATAATCAGGGCCGTATTTCCGGTAAATATTGGCCGAGGAGAAGTCGAAGGTGGAGTCCTCTTTCCAGCGCTCATAATACGGAATCAGCAGCTGGTCGTTGGTAAAGCGGAAACGGTAGAGGGAATCGCCTTCGGAAGGCAGATACTCGAACATATAATCCCGCGAAGCGAGTTTCTCCCCGTGCAGCGGAGTGACTGCGGAAGAGGCATTCACGCGGATGATGCCGTGACTCCAGTAGAGGCAGCCTTCGGGATCGATCATCCACCACTTGCCGTCGATCTTCTCCACGCGGAAATGACCGGTCGCCTCATAACGGGGACCGTCCGCCCAGCCGCCATACTTGTTCCAACCCTCGGGGCCGGGATGCGCGGCCAGGTCCTTTTCTTCTTCGGAGCGGGCCTTCAGGAGGTCCTCGTCACAATGCGTCTTGCCGGGCCATTCCCTGTATTTGAACTGGCCATAGCGGTCGATCATCGGGAAGAAGGCCGCACTGTCGAGCTGCATATAGTCAGGGACCGGGCGCTCGCCGGGAAGAAGGACCAGATCCTCAACGGACCAATGACTTACCGGATACTGTTTTCTTGAGAAGAAGCGGATCTCCCTTACATCGGAAAGGTCCACGCCGTACTGAATATGCCTGAATTCGCCGTATGGCGTCCCCTTCATCAGCGTCAGCAGCCGGTTGACCTCCGGGTGGGGCATGTCACAGGGAAGAAGGACTTCCAGCGTCGCACATTCCCCGGGGGCAACTTTGAAACGGTCCTCCAGGATGCCCTGCGAAGGACGGGAGTCCGTATCGGTTTCTTCATTCTCAAGGAAGAAATAAAGGTTGAGAAAGTCGTCCGGGTTGTCATTCCGGACCGTAAAACGGAGTTTGGAATATGGGCGCAGATCCCATTTTCCCTTCAGGGAGAAGCCGGCCTCCACCTGGGTGGCGGTAACGCCGACCTTACGGGAAGACACCTCGAGGGACGACTCTTTCAACGCATCCACCTTCAATGCGGGATCGTCAAAAGAGACGCTCACCCTGCCGCAAGAACTTAAAAGCAGGGCGGCGAGGGTGAGCGCTATGCCGAATTTACGCATAAACTAACGGATATCGTAGAATTCGAAGCCCATCATCTCGGCGAAGTCGCGGAGTTCGGCGCGGTAGTCGCCGTCCACGATGGCGTAGTGCTGGGTGGCGCCGATGTTCAGGACCTTCTCCCAGAGTTCCTTGACCGGGACGACCGGCTTGAAGATGGTGTGGCTGTAGGTGGCCAGCAGATGTTTCTTCGCGCTCTGGGGCGTGTCCTTTTCGGAGAGACTCTCGGCCTGGAAGGTGATGAGCTTGTACTTGCCGTCCTCTTCGTAGAGGCCCGCAACGGTCTTCATGCCCGGGCTGAAGCGGTACCAGGCGAAGGGCGCACCGGCATACTTCCAGGAAGTCTTGGCGAAGCGGACGTCGCGGGAAATGATGACGTTGTCCTGCCACTTCGGGTCGTTGTGGTCATTCGGCCCCGCATGGCCGCCCGCGAAGGTGCCGAATTCATCCTCAATGTGGAACGGCTCGATGAAGTTGACGTTCTTGCCGCTCAGGAGCTTGAGGATGTAGGTAATGAGGCCCGCGCCGATGTCGGCCTCCGGCACGAGGACGCTCACGTTCTCGTTGAACCACTGCGGATAGAAGCCCGCGCGGCAGCCGGCGGTGCGGAAGGTCGCCTGGTCGATGTCGTTGTAGACATAGCAGTCGATATCGTTCTTCTCGGCCATCTTCTTGATGGCGAGGGTCGCCTTGACGCAGCCGATGAATTTGTCGTACTCCACATCGTCCATCATCTTGTATTTGGAGGTAAGCTCGTCGGCATACGCCTTGACTTCCTCGTCGGTGAGGTTCTCGATCTCGGTGCCGTAGTCGCTGTACGGGAGGTAATGGATCTCGGGGCCGATCTTGGTGAAGAGGTCGTAGTTGTCGATATAAGTGGACCACATCGCCTCGTTCATATTGGCCATCAGGCCCACGTTGGAATGCTTCAGGATGGCTTTCGCCCTGGCGGCGTCGGCGAAGATCCGCACCTTTTCGGTGATCTGCTCCCGCGTGCCCATCACGGTCTTGACATTCTTCCGGGGAACGCGGCGGATGCTGCCGGAGCCCTCCAGCGAGCCGACCAGCGTGCCGGCGCAGAGGTAGTCCACGAAATCGTCCTCGTCGAGGGTGGTCTCGAAGGTCATCTTCGGCTTGGCGACGTTGCAGAAGATCATCGGGATCTCCGGGCAGTCGCGGAGGAACCGGATCCAGGCGAAATCCTCGCTCCAGCTCAGGAATTCTGCATAGATAAAATCGACCTTCTCGTTGAAGAAGAGGTTCATTGCCCGCTCGGCGTCTTCCCGTTCATAGACGATGCCGGGATCCACCAGGTCGAGGAAGTCCATCGTCGCCTTGATCTCCTTCACGGCGATGTCTTTGCGTTCTCCGTACGTACCCCGTTTGGGACCGTATAAATTCTTGAACCGCGGCGACGCAATCAGCAGCAGTCCCGCCTTCGGTTTTCTGGATTTCAGACTTTTCTGCATAGCAAATATTTTTATTTGTACTTAGACTTTAATTTTCCGTCATTCCCGGCCTGACCGGGGATCCACTGTGGTGCACTGTGGTACAAATATAGGTATAAAAAAACTTTTCTCCAAGAAGAATCCCGGAGAAAAGTTCTGATGGTTCTATTCCTGGATCTGAAGCTCGACGCGGCGGTTGCGCTGACGGCCTTCGTCGGTCTCGTTGGTCGCGATCGGGCGGCTCTCGCCGTAACCCTTGTAGCTGAGACGCGCCTTCGAGACACCGTGGGAAATGAAGTAGTCGTACACGGCCTTGGCCCGGTTCTCGGAGAGCTTCTGGTTGTAGGCGTCGGAACCTCTGTCGTCGGTGTGGCCGCCGATCTCGACATGGAGTTCGGGATTGTCATTGAGCCATGCCGCCACTTCGTCCAGCATCCTGCGGGCGTCCTCGTTGAGATCGAACTTGTCGAACGCGAAGAGGGCGTCGGAGAGTTCCATCATGGTCTTCTGGATCTTCGGAGGTACTTTCTCCGGCTTCGGTTTCGGCTGTCTGGGCTCTTTCGGCTGTTTCACCTTCTTCTCCGCCTTTCCGACGGCGAAGGACAGACGGAGCTTGACGCCGGCCTGCATATTGTTCAGGAACTTGACATAGGGCTTGTCGGAATATTCGTACCACTGGCTGACCGACTGCGTGGGGTTGTCCCTCTCTTCTACGCCGATATAGTCCGGAGCCGCCGCCGTGACGAGGGGTTCGTTCTGTACGTAAGACCACATTGCATACGGGAGAGCATGACCGTCGGCCTCTTCAATGCCTCCTTCCTGGAAATTCAGCAGCTTGACGGCCGTTTCCTTGTCATACTTGACCGGGCGGATCATACCGAAGTCGCAATAGAGGCCGGTATAGAGACCGATCTTGTCGGTGAGCCGCCATCTGAAGCCGGTGTCCAAAGAGAGGAGAACATCGACGGGACAGATATTCCTGTTGGGCGTCCAGCCCGTATTCCAGGATTCCGCATCGCTTTGTTCATGATTTCTACGGACGCCATACTCTTTTGAGGGCTTTCCAAACCCATTCTTTACCGGGTCAACATGATCATATTGCGTGTTGTGAGCCACATAGACGCCGGGGCTCCCGTACTGGACCCAATAATCCGGCGTAACGTGAATACCGAACTTGGCGCCGGCCGCGATATAATACTTGTGCGGGCTCAACGGCTTGATGGGCGTCATATACTTGAACATCACGGGAATCTGAAGCGAGACCATCGCGTGATCTTCGCTAAATTCTTCGATCTGGCTGTAGACCCAGGTCTCGTACTTATTCCGGGTCGGGCCGCCTACCTTCTTATAGAACGGACGGGCCGGAGCGTTGATCACGACCTCCTGATCGTAGGGATAGTTCGTAACACTGAGCACGTCGTTGCCGCGGAACAGGGTAAAATAGTTGGCCGCCTCGAGGCCGACGATGAGGCCGTAGTTGTCCGTAAAATTAATGTCGGCAAACAGGCCGAAATGACCGCCCGGACCGGGAACCCACTTAGGGGCATTGAAGTATTCGCTGAACCAGGGAAGGCCATTCCGCCAGGCGGACTTGTCCATAATGCCCATACCGGTAATACCCGCACCGCCACCGATGGAGATCTCATACTTGGGGACGGTCGTAGGGCCGTCCTGGGCCATCGCGGACACCGAAATGGAAAGGACCGCGATCATCGCCAAAACGATTCTGACAAAAGTTTTCATAGGCTGAAAAGTTTTAATGCTCTCAAAGTTACAAAAAAATTGCTATTGTGCAATAACAATTCGCTTATATGGTACAAATCTTGCCTTTCGGATGGCATTATGCATAAATTCATCGAACGGCTGAAAGCCCTCGGTTCGGGGCTCGCGCGCAGTTTCCGGGATTATCCCGTCGAAGCGCTGCTCGGATTGACCAGTTATATCCTTTTCATCCTGTCCGACCTGGACGTCACGATCGCCGGACGGGAGATCGGGGAGGTTCCCTTCGTGTTCTTCCCGCCGCTGATGATCCTGACTTTCTGCCTGCACCGGTTCACCCGGGAGAGCGGGAAGCGCGGCGTTCCGATTCCGTATATCCTGTCGGGATTCCTCTGGATTCCGGTCTGGCTCTTTGTGGAGGATCCGGGCGGCACCGAGACGGTGGTCATCTACATCCTTTCGCTGATCCTGCTGTTCTCCGGCTGCCGGCGGCAAAGCAATGAGACCTACGCCCGGGCCATTCTCCATACGGTCATCAAGGGGGCCGCGGCCCTGATCGTCGCGGGCATTCTCGCCGGACTCGTCGCCGGCATCATCGGCACGGTCGATTTCCTGTTCGTCAAAGGGGACATTCCCGAGCGGGTCTACAGTTACCCTTCGGTACTGATCTCGCTTGTCCTCGCCCCCCTCCTCTGCTGCCTCTTCATCTCGGAGGACCTGATGGATCTCAAAGGCAGGCGGTTCCTCACCGTCCCGGTCGACTACCTGCTTACACCGGCCCTGCTGATCTATACCGTGATCCTGTATCTGTACATCTTCCGCATCCTGTTCCAATGGAAGCTCCCCGACGGCGGCGTGGCCTATCTGGTCGGTTCCTTTATCGCCGTGGCCCTGGGCTGCCGCCTGCTGCAGGAACTTCTGGAAGTGAGGCATTTCGACTGGTTCTACAAGTATTTCCCCTACATAGCGCTCCCCCCGCTCGCCCTGCTCTGGGCCGGTGTGCTCCGCCGTGTAGGCGAATACGGCTTCACCGAGGACCGCTGTTTCCTCGTCGCCGCAGCCGTCCTTCTGACCGCTTTCACGCTGATGCTCCTCTCCCCCAAAACACGTTCCTTCCGGATGATGAGTTTCATCCTGGGAGGATGCCTCGCACTGCTGACGTTTATCCCGGGGGTGAGGGCGAAGGATTTCGGCATCCGCAGCCAGCAGAAACGCCTGGAGAAAGTGCTGCCCCGCCTGCTGGTCGACGGGCGGCTGCCGGAGAATATTCCCTATCGCGAAATCGCGGCCACGCCCCTCCTGGAAAAGGACTGGCTTGCCGCCGACGGAGCCTGGAGTTACCTGCAAAGGGAAATGGGGATCCCGGCCTTCGAATCCCGCTACGGGCGATATGGCACCCTTGCTTTCTCCTCCTGGAAAGTTGAAGAGGCACGCGAACGGATTGCGTCCGGCACCCCCGAGCCGGAAGAAGGTCTCCCGGAAACCACGTACGAACTGAATGCGCCCGTCGATCTCGGCGCATATACCCGGCTCCTTTCCCCGGGGAACTACTGGTGCTACGAGGACACCGCAGAAGTCGTATTCTATGCCGACAAAACGTGCAAACACGAACTCATCCGCTGCAAGGTCACCGAACGCCTCGACGCCAGTTCCACGGCCGGCGGAGCCAACGTCCTGATCTACAGTAACGATAACTATCTGGCCGTATTCGAGCGCATCGTCGACTACCGGAACACCTCCGGCCACAGCGCTTCCTTCACCACCGGCCGCAAAATGCTCTTCTCGAAGCCCTAGGCGGGTTTACTCCGAACGCAGTGTCAGAAGGAGGACGCCGTGACCCGGGACCGTGGCCTCCCAGCGGTCCGTCGTCCCGATGGCGGCGAGATCTTTCTGTCGCCAGAGGTCGCGGAGGATAAGGTTTCCTTCGATGCCGAGCGCACGCGGTTTGAAGCCGAGCCTGAGCGGAGAGGTCGTGAGATTGAAGAGTCCGAGGGCGACGGAGCCGTCCTCGAGCGGCTTGAGGTAAACGGCGTGCTTATCGTCCATCTCCACGGGCATACCCTGGATTCCCAGCGGATCCTGATTGACATCCAGCACCTCCGTATTGGAGAGGAGGCCGACCGTAAAGGCGTCCATATCCGCCATTTCGCAGCCGATCAGCAGCGGCGAACTCAGAAGGGCCCACAGTGAAATGTGGGTATACTGCTCGTCGGCGGTGAGTCGGGTCGGGCGGACATTCGGGCCCCAGCCGACCTTCCCGACTACCAGCATATCCGCATCCGGCCAGTGCCCCGGACCGCAGTAACGCGCCCAGGCCGCCTGCTTGTAAAACCCGATGGTGCTCATACTCACCCAGTTGTCCCGGATATCGTCGGTCGTACGCCACGCCTGGCTCAGTTCCTCCCAGGAGGAAGCCTGCGCGTAAGGTGCCGTATTGGAAAGACTCAGGACGATATCGCGGCCGGTGGCGTGAAGGGCCTCCGCCATTTCGCGGGTATGAGGGACATCATTGGGATACCAGTCGTACTTGAGATAATCGACGCCCCATTCCGCCCACTGCTTCGCATCGGCCGCCGCAAAGGAATACGGGCCGAAATACCGCACGCTGGAGCGGTCGGCACGGGAGCGGTCAAGCTTGTAATACTCGTCCACCAGGCCCTTCTTGATGAGGTCGTAAGTGCCGTCCGCATAATCGGCCGAGGAGCCGATGTGCCCGGCATAGGTGCCGACCCACGGACCGGAATAGATGCCGAACTTGAGACCCATCGCGTGGATCTGTTCGGAAAGGGCGTTCATATCGTAGAACTTGCCGTTGGGGAGGATGGCGTTGTACTTTCCGCCCCGGATGCCCTGCCAGCCGTCGTCGATATTGATGTAAGTCCAGCCGCAGTCCGCAAGCCCGCTCGAGACCATCGCACGGGCCGAGGCGAGCACCTTCTCCTGCGAGACGCTGTTGCCCCAGACATTCCAGGAGTTCCATCCCAGCGGGGGCGTCAGGCAGATCTTGTCGCCGATGACGATGCGGAGCTCCCGCTCACTCCTGCCGAGGGCGTTCTCGGCCCGGAGCGTCACCTTCCAGGTACCCGCCTTCCTGACCGAACCGGTGATGATGCCCGTTTCTGGATTGAGCGTAAGCCCCTTGGGAAGGCCGTCCGCGGAGAATCGCATCGGGCGCTCTCCCGTCGCCGGGATTCGATACAGGAAGGGCGCTTTCGGCCGTGCGCCGTACACCTTGGCGCCGTTGACCTTCGGGGTCTTCGGAGCCGGGGGCGTCAGGATGTAGTATTCGCCTGCGGGGACCGCATCCCGCGCCTTATCCAGCACGCCGAGAAGGACTTCCTCCATCACTTTGTATCCTGCCAGATTGGGATGGACGGCGTCTTTGCGGTATTCCTCTTTCATCGCGCCCTCGTCATCCTTCATCGCCGTGTGGTAATCCACCAGCGGGATGCCGTTCTCGGCGGCGTAAGTCCTGATCATCGTATTGAGCGAATCGATCTGCGGGCGCGGGTCCCCCAGCCACTTCCGCCAGCCGATCTCGTGCGCGGGCAGCAGGGTGCAAAGGATGGGTTTGATGCCGTGCGCCTGCGCAAGTTCAACCATCGAGATGATGTTCTTATTCACATTCTTGAGTCGGATGAAGCCGTTGTTGCGGGCGATGTCATTGATACCGGCGAGGATGACCACATACTCCGGACCGAGCTCGATGACATCCGCCCGGAAACGGACCAGCATCTCCGCGGTCGTCTGCCCGCTGATGCCGCGCCCGACCAGCAGCCGGTGCCAGAGCCATGCTCCGTCCTGCTTAGCCCATCCGTCCGTAATCGAATCCCCCATCAGGACGGCGACGGGCCTGTTTTTCATCGGCCTGTTCTGGGCCTCATAGCGGTAAAACTTCGCCCAGTCCTTGTCCTCGGGCTTCTGCTGCCCCCATACGGCCACCGCCGTCAGTGCCAGCGCGATTGTAAGGAATAATTTACGCATATACTACCAGGATACGTTGCGGGTGTAGGTATTGCCGAAGCGGTCGGTCACCGAGACGGTACCGCCGCTGCAGCCGGCGGGAGGCGCGACGCGGAAGAGGGTCGTTATCTGGCCGACGATGCTTTCCGAATAGCCGCTATAGCCCCTGAGGATACTGTTCTTTGCCTTGTAATGCGCACGGATCTCCGTCATCGCCAGGTCGTGGACCTTCACCGAATCCAGGACCGAATAATCCCGGGGATTCGCGGAACTGTGGACGCAGATCATTTCCAGAGGGGTACCGCCACCATTCGGAGTAAAGACCGGATTCTCCCACTGAGTATCCCAGAGGAACACATTCGCATAGACATACCCGTCTTCATACGATCCCTTCGGATAGACGTGCATCTGATAACTCTCGCTCAGCGTGCCGCTGCCATCCTTCATCACGGCGACACCGGAAGCATCGTAGTTCCAGTCTCTCCAGGTATAAGAAGGAGCGGAAGTGGTATGGGAGGCGCCCACCCACGCCGACTTCTGGTACTTGTTGGGATGGAAGCGCCATGAGATGCTATTTCCGTCCACCTCAACGATCGTGAATCCGCGCGGGGTACCGTTGGCTAGATACTCATTGGTCCAGAGTTCTCCCGTCGATCGGGCCAGTGTATGGACCTGAACCTTTTTGTTCCGGTGACTGGAAGGATAAATATAGTTGAACGTGCAGTGGCTGTCCCCCGCCCAGGCATGGACTTCCGGATATAAGGCAAAGAGCGCTCCGTAATCACGACCGTGGTTGGAAGTATTGGTCCGCTCGTTGCCATTCTCCGTCTTGAACATAGGCGCATGGGCAAAGACCATCAGCTTGGTGGTCTTGGGAATATACGACAGGTCCGCCTGCAGCCAGGCCCAGATCCGGTCGGTCAGCCCGTGTCCGGATTTGGTGAGTTGATTCCCATCCTCCGGATTATGCTCCATAATCAGGTCGTCGAGAACGATGTAATGAATCTTTCCGATATTGAAAGAATAACTGCACGGTCCGAAATGCGACTCGAAAATGTCGTCCCCGGCCTCATTATCCGCGGCGTCAGGATCATGATCGTGATTGCCGATGATATTGTAGGTAGGGAAACTGAATCCGGAGAGGGCGGTCTTGTAGTTACTGAAGAGCGACATATTCTCGTGAACGATGTCGCCAAGGCAGACGCCATATACCTGCCGGCCGGCAATGCCCTCGGCCGTTTCCTTCAGGTCCAGATAGTAATCATCGCAGATATCCAGGGAATAAAAGGCGATCTCGTCCATCTGCCACCAGCTCTTGGCCCGCGGCTGCGGGTCGGCTGAGATCAGCAGCGTATAACGGTCCGGATTCGCCACCGGAGTCAGTGTGAAGTCGCCGCAGTTGTACAGGCCGCCCGACGGGGTGATGTCTGACAGGACCTTGTAGAACTTCGGCAGACCGCCCTCCACCGGGGGAAGATAGCCGGAAGGCGTGCTGATATAGATGAATTTGGTCGTCGCGGGATCCGTATTCAGATAGAATGACCCGTCGAAGAGCGTCCGGACGCACTGTTCGCCGTCGGTGACGACGACCTTCTCAAGGCCCTTCCCCTCGTTGTCCACGACCCGGCCGGTAACATTGTACGCATCCGGGACAAGGACTTCTTCCTCCACATCCGGGAGGGAGAATTCGCTGGAAGTCATCGGCTCGAAGACGAATTCCGGCAGTTTGGAGAGTTTGCCGGCCGTCAGGGTCGTTGCTGTGCTCTTGGACTTCTGCATCGGGTGGCCCTCGGAATCGGTCAGGATGAACCGGAATCCGTTGCTGTAGAGCCCTGCCGGCACTGCGAAGAACAGCTCCAGGGGCTCTGTCGAAGAAAGGGGCTGATTCACCGTCATCGTAAGAGACTTGTCGGCCTCGTCCGAGGATGCACCGTTGATTGCCGGAGTGCTGTAATCAATTGTAAAGGAGCCACTTACCTGCTCTCCGCCCTTCCCTTGGAAGGTAACGGAAGCGAGCGTGACGGGGGGCGCTCCCGCCGACTTGACGGCGATGCGTACAAGGGCCGAAAGGTGCGCCACCTCCAGGGACTCCCCCGCCGTCGCGACCGTTCCCGCCAGAAGCGCAGCCGCCGGATCATACGAGCCGGCCACATAGGTCTGCACCGCTGGTAGCGTCACATGCGTCGCATCCGAATAAGCCGAAGCCGGATAGAGGATATTGTACGGCAGGTTGAGAATGCCGGGGAATGTGAATTCCGCCGACAGCGCATCCGCGGGAATCCCCTCCAGGGCGTCCGACGCGACCCCGTTGGCCGCAATCCGGTCGCCGTTGGCCCAATACACCTTCCTTTTGCCCTCCTCCGAAGCTCCGAGATAGGTCTTGCTATCCGGCAGCCCGACCGTCAGAACAGTCTTACCGGCCGGATCTCCCGGCTCCAACGTTTCCTTCTCGCTGCACCCCGCCGCCAGTAGCACCAGCGGCAGCAGCATCATGCAAAAACTCCTGTGATCGATCATCGTCTTTTAATTTTTCTTATGCTCCGCACGTTTCTCCGGCTTTTTTGACACATCCTATCTCTGCTCTTCCCCGTCATTCCATGGCTTGTCCCTTCCGTCATTCCAGAGTCGTCCCTAGAATCTATCTACAGGTCAGCAGCGTTGCCGTCACCGTCGGTGAAGGTGCCGGAGCCGGCGATTGTCGCAGTTGCAGCAGTTCCCGAAGTCGGTCCTTCTACTGAAGACTTGTAGTGGCAATTCATAATCGTATTGCCGGAACCAGATACGCCAACAATGCCGCCGAAGGGTTTTGAGTTGCTGTTGAAGAACTTGGTAGCATAACAGGAACATCCATCAACCGTGCTATCGGCCATATTTCCCACAATACCACCTTGGCCAGTGCCAGCCTGAATCTGGTTTGACTTAATTTTATCGCCGTTGAAACTACTTGCACTGATGGTGCAGTTTTCTGCTTTACCCACAATGCCTCCAGCGCCACGAGCTGCGGCATCAATGTTGTTTCCAACGGTGCAATTGCTTATCTGCGCATACTTGGCATAAGCGGCCACGCCTGCAATCCAGCCACGGGTAGCGTTAAGTGCTGCTGAAGTATTGACCGTGCAACCGGGGGTTCCACCTATTTCAATCGAACTCTCACTCGTGCCTTCCACATATCCTGCGATACCACCTGTGAGCGCAGTGCTGCCAATGGTATCATTGTTGCCCGCATGCGTACTTACAGTCGAGCCGGTGTTTGAACAGCTCAGTATTTTAGAAGCGCCCTTGAGATATGCGACAATACCGCCCGTATAGTAAGCCGTACCGGCAACTGCAGTCGAGTTCCCACCGGAAATAGCGCCACTGTTGGAGCACCCTGAAAGCGTGACATCTTTGACAGAATAACCCAAAACGCCAGCCGCGTAAAGATTCCTGGGACCAACGTTGTTTGCAGTAATGGTCATTTGTATTGCACCACCATTGTTGGTACAATTCGTTATGGAACCAGGGGCATCCATTCTACCCACGACGCCGGACACGATATGATCTTGTACAAGGCCGGCTCCGTTGCTGATGTCAACCTGTCCTCTATTATCACAGCCGGTAACGGTAACGGCAGATTCACTGATGATGTAGCCGATGATACCGCCAAGATAGTTGCTGCTGTGGCTTTCCCCCGATTCTTCCACGACCGTGAAATTAATCCTCACGCGACCAGTGTTATCGGCGTTATCAACCGTTCCTGAACCTGTCATCTTGCCGATAATACCGCCCATCTTGATATCCGTGACAGGTACCGTGCTGACGCCGGCTGCGGTACGGACCTCACCGCCGTTGGTGCAATTCTTTACCGGATTGGTAGCTTCCGTAAGGCCTACGATACCGCCCACATAGTTTCCGCTGCATGAAATATTGGCCGGAAGATATAGATAAACCTGCGCAGAGTTTGTAACACCGGCATCCACAACATTTTCGCAATTCTCTATAATACTCGATTCACCTTCGGCTTTGCCAACAATTCCGCCCAAATGAACTCCACCCAGAGTAGGAGTCGCCGCATTCCAACGGAAATAAGGACGGCCGGTATTTTTGGCGTTTTTGATCGATGCTGTTGTATGGCCTACAATGCCGCCAATGTAATAGCCCTTAAACTGATTCTCAAAGGTGGGGGAATGATAAACCTGACCGGCATTTGTAATATCTTTGGTCTCCCCGCCAACTATAATACCGGTATTGTAACCGATAACGCCGCCCAGCCGTTCCACAGAGTTAGTACCGTCTTCCATGGACGAGATTTGAAGATCGGCCGTGTTATGGATGTCTGAAACTTTATTGTCGGCGACATTTTCCCCAATGATACCACCCAATCTTACGTCACGACCAGCCTTTATGTCCTGGCCGCAAGTCATTTGGTTGACAGCTGCATTATTGGTGCAGGACTTGATGGTACCGGCGTTATATCCGGCAATTCCCCCAAGTTGCTGAATTCTGGGATTGGAACGGTGCTGAACGGTTCCTTTGTTGGTACACCCGAAGATCTCTCCATTCTCATTGACCTTGCCGGCAATACCTCCTGACTTCATAAGGCGGCTTCCATCACTTCCAACCTTATATATTGAGCAGGCGATAGCTGCGTCATTTGTGCATGAAGACACCGTTCCATTATTCAGCTCGCCGACTATTCCGCCAACAGCCGAATGGTATGCAACTGTTGTTTTGTTGACTATCTTACCACCGAATCCGCTATATGCGCTCGCTTCATCAGCATGGTCTGCGGTGGTGTTGGTAGAGGTAACCGTAGCTCCGCCATTCAGATGGCCTACCACGCCGCCGATAATCAAATAAGGATCATTTTTATCAGTAGAGGCAACCTGTGCCGCATTGTTAATGGCGCCCTTGAAATAACAACCGTCAATGCTTGTTGTATTTGTGGTGCGTCCTACGAGACCGCCGATAATAAGCTTGCCGGTAGACGTGAAACCGGCAGGTGTAGAAATTAGGCCGGAGAATTCACAACCATTCTGGAGTTTACCTACTGTTGAACGGCCAGCCAAACCGCCCAGGGTTGTCATTTCAGTGACGTTGGCAACTTCAGTAAGTTCGACATCTGCTGCTACTTTTACGTTGTCGAGTACACCTTTATGATACCCTGCAATCGTGGCGAACATTGCTTCGCCAGTATTGGGATGTGTGAATGTGAAGGAGCAGGTGTTATCAACAGTAAGATTCCGCACTTTGCCGTTTTCTCCAGTGGCGGTAAAGAGAGGAACGGTTGCCTCAAGGTAGCTGATGGTATGGTTACCACCCTCTAAAACGCCGTTGAAGTAATAATCTTCGGTATCACCCGCAGATTCCTTCATGCCGATGCCGCCGATGGCGTTGAACGCTGCGGAAGAGGTGGCATCGAAGGTGAGATCATCCATTACGGTAGCGATGAGGCCGCTGCCGAGGGCGTCGTATTCCCTGTTGTTATACGCCGTGGCGAAGGTGATCAGATCCTCAGCGGTACAGATTTCGATACCGGTAGCTTCTCCGGTAGGTATGAAGCGGAATTCGGGGAGGGAATAGAGTTTGCCGGCGACGAGTTCTTTCCCGCCCTGCGTATAGCCGGTCTTGGTCATTATATGACCTTGGCTGTCCTGTACGGTGATCTGGAAGCCGGATGCGTAGTTCCCGGCCGGAACGACGATGAAGACATCCAGCGCGTCGGTCGCCGAGAGAGCCTGATTGAGCGCCACGGAAACCTTCTGATTTTCTGCGGAAGGACTGGCAACCGGAGTCAGGGTACCGGCTTCGTAGTCGATGGTGAAATCACCCGAGATTCTCTCGTCCGCCAAACCTTCAAAAGTAACCACCCGGATATTGTCTGCATCCGGCGTTTCGCCGTTATCCTTCAGGATGGAGACCTTGATGGTCGCACAGAGGTAATCCATCGTCGCGTCGAGACCCGTCGCGGAGTAGCCCGCCATCGGGAACATTCCGTCGTCGAAAGTGCCCTGCTTCCAGGTTTGATAAGCCGGGAGGGTCACCGTGGAGGCATCCTTGTAGATACCGGCCGGATAAATGACGTTGAAAGGCGCAACGGGGGCCTCATCGAAGGTAAACACAGCCGAGGAAACCTCCTCTCCGACTTCGGTAAGTTCATCAGAAGCGATGCCGTTGATGGCCACCTGGTCGCCATTCGACCAATACACCTTGCGCTTGCTATCCTCGGAGGCCCCGAGACTGGTCTTGGTGTCGGCGATGCCGAGGCGGAATTCCGTCTTGGCAGCCGGTTTTTCGGGCGCCGGGGCGTCGATTTCTTCCCGGGAGCACGCATACGCGGAAAGCAGAAGGACCGCACCCGCCATCAAATTGAAAATATAATTCATCTTTTTCATAATCGTCTGTGTTTTAAAGGTTAATCATCCCATCCAAGTTCTTCTTCTTCCACTTCGGGCAAGCGGAAGCTGTCACACAGACTCCCGTCGAGGAGGACGGGCACGGGCTCCGCCTCCGGAGGGCAATAGGGTCGGTTGCTGATTTTCAACATATTCGTAATCATTTACTAATTCCAGTGGTATTTGTGGATAACTTACAAATTTAATATATAATCAATTGAAAAACAATATGCAGGGAAATAAAAAGATTCCCGGAACAAGTCCGGGAATGACATAAAGAACAAGTCCACGAAGGACAGGAAAGGCAAACCACGAAGGACGTGGTTCGAAAGCAACCTACTTGATGCCGTACTTGCGGAGAATCTTCAGGACGGGTTTTTCGATGGAACGGGCCCAGAGGAAGTAGCCGTAGTCGCCCGGGTGGGTGCCGTCGACCGTGGTGTCGTGCTCCGGAGAGGTCGCGTTGGTAGAAGTGACGAAGTAGACGTTCTTGTACTTCTTGCAGGCCTCTTTCATCATCTCTTCGACAAGAGCCATACGATCCTCTTCGGATTTGCGCTTGTCCATCTTGAAATTGCGGTTCTCGCGATAGATGGAGCGGAGGAAGATCAGCGGAATGTCCGGATGCTTCGCCTGGATGGTCTCGATAAACGGGAAGAGATACTTCCGGATCTGATCGAGGGAGGGATTGGAGAAGGCGTCGAAAATATACGCCTCCACATCCGCGTCGGCCAGGGCGCGGGCGAAGGCCGGCTGGAGTTTGGAGCGGCCGCTGACGCCGAGCGAAAGGAGCTGGATGCCGGTGTCGCGCGTGAAGATGGCAGGATAGGTAAGGCCGCTGCGGGTGGTGCCGCCGCCGTGGGTGAAGCTCGATCCGAAGATGCCGACCCGGTGACGGAACGGAATCGGAATAGCCGCAATCGTACTTCCCTCCTCCACGCCGATCTTGACGGAGCGTTCCTCGCTGTAGAGCGGAAGGTAAAGGAGACATTCATGCATCGACCCGTCCATATTCTGGATCAGATTCAGCGGCGTATCAGGATGCTTGTCGTCCGGCGTGCCGGAAGAGGCCCAGAGCCACTTGCCGTCCTGTTTGATGTAAAGGTCATAGCCCCGCAGCGCCACGCCCGGGGAGAAATTGCCGAAACGGCGGTAGCCGTACTCCGTCAGGATGGTGATGCTCTTGGAATCGGTCTTGAAGGCCACGCTGAGGCCGGAAGACTGGACGATGACGGTGAGGTCTTTCTTCTCGAACCCTTTGTATTTGGCCGTATCCAGCCGGTGATAGGGATTGGGCGTATCCGGGAAAAGGTTGCCGACAAGGGTAAGGTCGGCGGCTTCGGTGTATTTGATCCCCTCTTGCGCCGAGGCGGAAAGGGATGCAAAAAGTGTCAGTGCAATGACGACAGGTAGCAGATGTTTCATACGGTTTTATGGTTTAGTCTTGCAAATTTAATCGGGAATGGCGTTTACTCCCCCAGCACCGGGAAGACGGTCAGGCGAAGGGTGGTGGTGCCGTAGGGAACGAGGTCCAGGTACTGTTCGGGGCCGGTGGGCGAAGGGCGGACGGGGAGGTCAGGAGTCAGAAGTTCTCCCTTGGGGCCTTTGTCGTAGTCCCAGGAAATGGGGCGGACAGGGATGCAGAGGCGGACTGCCTGGTCAGTGCCTCCAAGTCCGGAATGGGCGTCATGCGTGACAACGGCCTGCGCATCGGCGGGAACGGCGAAATTCCACGGACCGGAAGGCCGGATGTCCCAGCAGGGGAAGGCCTCATCGTCGGCGGGGTATTTCCCGTTCATATTCGCGTAGCGGGTCGTATCTTTCTGATACCGGGCCGGAATGGCATAGCTGTACACCAGCGGTCCGCGCTCGAACCAGACGCCGCCGCCATAAGCCGTCTGCCGCACGACATTCATCGGGAGGCGGAGGACGACTTTGTCGCCGTCACGCCATTTCCGGTTCAGGGAAACGAACGTCCCTGCGGGAAGGGCGATCCGGGCGTCCTTCCCGTTGACGGTAAGGGATGCCCCGGAGCACCACTCGGGAATGCGAAGCCGCAATTTCAGGGGGTGCTTTCCTTTCGCGGCCTCAACCCGCAGCACGATTTCCTCGCCATACGGATACGCCGTCTCTTCGACGAAGGTCAGATCATCGCTGTAGCGGAACCGGGACGGGCCATAGAGCGCGGCCACGGCCTCCCCTTCCCCGCGAAGCCACATCCGTGCCGCATAGTTGGGCAGGAGCCGGTGGATGTTGCCGGCGCAGCATTCGGTCTGATGGGTGGGCCGGTAGGCCATCCAGGTCGAGCAGTAATTGTCTTTGTTGTGGTTGGAGGTGCCCGTCGCCAGGAACTGGTTAACGGAAGAATAATACTGGAGCGCCTTGAAATCCCCGGTCACGCTTCCCAGCCCGGCATTGAAGACGATTTTCTCCATCCGGTCGGCGAAGCGGACCTCTTGCAGGATTTCGAGATAGTAGCCCAGCGTCCAGCTCATATCCACGGTATTGCAGGTCTCGTGGCTGTGCCGGATATCCCGGCCCTGAAGCCATTCCGCGCTCGTGAAGAGGCCGTCCGGAAGTCCGTCTTCGGCGAAGAGCCGGTCGAGGGAATACACGGCAAGCTGGCGATACCAGGAGTCGCCCGTCGCCGCATAGAGCAGAATCGGGAGTTTGAGAATCTCGCTCATCGTTACCCCGTGCATCTTGTAGGGGTCCTTCCCCTGAAGGAATTCGGGCGTCACCCAGTCGTCGCGGCTGGTCTTGATGTCGCCGAGGAGCGTTTTCCGCATCCGGAAGGCCGAATCGGCCCGCGCAATAAGGGCCGCGTCTCCGGTCCGGCGGGCCGTCCAGAGCATTCCCTCGATGGAGAGGATGTCGCGCCGCCGGATCAGTTGCTTCAGCGGAATGGAAAGATAATGCCGGTGCAGCGCCTCCAGGGTGGCCGGATCCGGGGCGATGTCATACGCCGCCTTCACCGCCCGGAAGAAAACGGTGAACGGCCAGGTATATTCCACCTTGCGGGAACCGAGCCGCCCGCTCTCCCACGGATGCGCCAGCGTATACCGGATGCCCGACTCGCCCTTGTCAATCAGCGATTTATCATCGAGCAGATACCCGAGCCGGAGCAGGCCGTCAGTGTAATAGGCCGTCTGCTCATAGCGCCACCAGTCGCGCCCGTGCTCTCCCATCCGGGGAATCTCCCCCGCCCACAGGCAGGTATTGTACGGATAGGAAAGTGCCTCGGGATGGCCGGTAAGCCCCTCCCGTTGTGTCTCCAGTTTGTCCCGCAGCCAGCCCTCCGGCCGGATGTCCCTGAGCCCCGGCTCTTCCCAGGGTTCCTGCGCCGCTGCGGCAAATGTCAGAGACACCGCCGCCATAAAAGATGCAAAGTGGAAGAATCTCATATTCCTTGAAATCAGGAGAGGCAAGGCACGTTTTAAGGTATTTTTGTGCCTTGCCCCCCCTTGAAAACCCGAGGCAAAGCACAAAACAGCGTCATTTTGTGCCTTACCCCTAGTTCGATTAAACCTTTCCGACTTTAGTCGAGAAGATACGTTCCGGAGACGGTAGCACCGCCGTCCGTGGTGATCATATTGGACTCCAAGGTAATGGCCGCGCCATTAAGAGTACCCTTGACACCGCAATCCTTGATGACGGTGCCCTCGGCAGCGTTGCTGACCAACACAGCGGCTTCCGTCGCAGCACTGTCGGTGCCCTTCGTAATAGTCGCCCCATCAACCTTACAGGCATCAATGGAACTGCCGCTGTCAAGCAGATAGACAAGACCGCCGATATTCTTGACAGTTTGCAACGTCCCCTTGAAGGAGCAATTCTTCAACGAGGTACCGACAGCCCAGCTGACAATGCCGCCGTTCCCTAAAGCGCTCTTGTTTCCGCCGATCACACCACCGACTTCGTTGTCTTCAAGGACAGCATCCCCGGCATAACCGGCAAGACCTCCGATATAACCACGGTAGTTGGTTGTGGCAAGAGTGGGGTTAACTGTACAGCCTTTCACGGATGCGGGTGAATCAGCCGTTCCGATAATCACCGCGACGATACCGCCACCGAAAGGAGCTCCGTCAAGGGTTGTGCGGTTGTTGTAATTCTGAGACCAAACCCTTCCGGTGTTAGAGCAGGAAGAAATCTCGAGACCCGCAAGTCCGGTACTACCATTAGTGGCATGATTGGCCATCAAGCCGACAATGCCGCCTACATAAGTACGACGATCATTAATGCCTCCGCTTGTTTCGCCTCCGAGAGTATTCTCGGCATGTACAAGAGCCGTATTCGTACAGCCGGTCACTTTGCTGTCAGCCCCGTTCAGGCAACCGGCGATTCCTCCTACTGAAACTCTGGCATAAGCAGTTCTATTGACTGTATCTGAAGACTTCACAAATTCTCCTGAATTGCTGCAGTCTTTAACAGAAACGGAGAACTTTTGACCGTATCCGATGATACCGCCCAAATCAATGGTAGCAGATGTACTCGTAGTCGGAGTATTGCTGAGTACCGAAGCCAAGTTATTGCATTTCTCGATATTCAGCGCAGCAGCTGCGCCACCCACGATGCCGCCAAGTGCAATATAACGGTTAGACTGTCCTCCATTCAACTGGTTGGTCCTGGTAATGGTGCCCGTCGCTTTGTTTTCGCAATCCTTAATCAGGCCTGCGGCATCTCCGGCGATTCCGCCCAACCAAAGGGTCGTACTCTGACAGACAGTGGAGACCGGACCATAGTTGTTGCAATTCTCAAGACTGCCCATAGAACGCCCGGCAATGCCACCGACACGGCTTTGAGTAGTTTCCGCACGGGCGCCATCGGATTTAAAGATAATTTCCAACGCATTGTCGCAGTCGCTGATCGAGACATCGGCAGCAGCCAGGCCCGTTATACCTCCGATAGCGGGGATAAATTGTCCGCGGACATCCATCTTGTTCTTACCAGGTTCATTAGGGTCAGAAGACACACAGCCCTTAATCGTACCGTCAGCCGAGTAACCCGAGATACCACCGACATAGAAAGTTTTTTTGAGAGCGATTATCCCGCCGTATTCATCACCGTCGGAAATGGTAATATTGCCGGTAAAATAGCTGTCTTTAATGTTACCGTTATCACCAAGATAACCTGTCAAACCGCCGATGTCTGCATTATTGGCAGTAATTGTAGCAGACTGGGAACAAATCACATCTCCAGTCATGCTGCATGCTTCAATGGTTCCACCATAGTTGCGGCCCACTAGGCCTCCGTAAAACTGAGTGGCCGTCGTCACCTCCTCAATATTGTTAATGTCAAGGTCACCCTCGACGACAACATTGCGAAGGACACCCTTATGACGGCCTATGACAATGCCATGCATGGTGGTACCGCTTGCGGGATTGACGGTAACGGTACAGTCATCCGTAAAATGAAGATTCTGAACGATACCGCCGGAACCGGTGTAAGCGAACAAAGGAGCAGACCCCGTATAGCCGCTGATTTTATGCTCGTTGCCCTCGAACACTCCGTTGAAATAATTGGTATTATCATCCGAAATGACATTTCCGACACCATTGGTGGCAGTAAAGGCCTCCGAAGTCGAGGAGTCGAAAACAATATCATTAACGACGTGAACAATCGGTTCCTTTCCTTCAAACACCTCGGCATTCCAGTCCTGTGCGAACTGGATCAGGTCCGCGGCGCTGGTGATGACGACGTCGATCGCGGTCCCGGTCGGGAGGAATTCGATCTCCGGGAAGGCCTTGATATCGCCGGCGGCGAAGGTCTTGGCGGAAGTCGTGGAGATCTCCATAAAGTGGCCCTGGATGTCCGTCAGGCGGACCTTGAAGTTGTAGGTACCGGCGGGAACGGGGATAAAGAGATCCTGGGCCGTCTCCGTCAGGGTCAGGTTCGGACGGATGGATACCGTCCGGTCTTCTTCGACGGGATTGAGGTAAGGGGTCAGTTCGCCCGTTTCGAAGTCAACGGCGAAATCACCGCTCAGCTGGGTATCCTCTGAGGAAATCGAGACTGCGACGATCTTGTCCATGTCGGGATTCTCCCCGCTGTACTTCTTGACGGAAAGCTTGACGGCGGCCGTGAGGGGCTTGACGGTCAGGGATTCCGCATCGCCATAGCCGACGAGCGGAAGGATTCCGCTCGTGGCCTGCTGCGGCAGCGTTACAGAGAAATCATCCTTCCAGATGGTCTCGGGATACACGGCATTGAACGGAGGGTCGATGACAGAAGCGAAGGTAAACGACGCGCTGGCGCTGTTCGCTTCCAAATCGGCCAGAGGCTCGGAGACGACGCCGTTGACGGCGACCTTGTCGCCATTGGCCCAATAGACGGGACGTTTGCCTTCGGAGACTTCGCCAATCGTGGTCTTGGTCTCTCCGGTCGAAATGGTGAGAACCGTCTTCCCCTTCAGGGAAGGCGTACCCTCGGAAGGAGTCAGTTCCTCCCGGTTGCAGCTGACGGCCAGAAGGGCCGCGACGCTCAGAAGAGTCAATACTTTTTTCATACTACCAGTCCTCCTCCGTTTCTTCATACTCGGGAATCGTGGCAGTGGCCAGGAACTGCTTCTCGAAGGCAGCCGGCTTGACCCGGACGGCCGGTGCTACGTAGGCCGTGCGATGATTCTGCGTTGTTGTTTTCATACTGTAATACTATATTAAACGATATTAACTTTATTGGAATTACCATTGGATCGGCTGGATGTACTCCTTGCCGAAAAGGTCGGTGACGCGGACCTCGCCGGAGGTGGCGCCGGAAGAAGGCCGTACCTTCCAGAGGACGGTCTCCTGCGGCTTGCAGTACTTGCGGGTCGTCTTGTTCTCGACCGTGTCGAAGGTGCGCTGGTAATCGGGGTCGATGCCCTTGAATTCTTCCATATCCGCCACCTTGACGCCGTTCTCATACCAGGCGGGGACGCCCCAGCCCTCGGACCAGTTCCAGACGTTGGCCATCACCGTGCCGTCCGCAGAGCGGTAAGGCGCATAGACCGACATCTGGCTCGAACCGTCCTTTCCAACGGCCTTGTAGTACCAGGAGATGTCCTCTCCCCGGACATTCATTACCATATAGCCCATCGGTTCTCCCCGGGTGGAGAGATACTTGTTGAGCCGGAGGGCGCCGGTGCAGCGGGCGACGCTGATCGCCTGGATGTTGGAAGCGCCGTGGCGGGTCTGCTTGCCCTCGTAGTTGTAATAGAAATTCTCGTGATTGTGGCCGTTCCAGGCATAGACTTCCTTGTACTGCCTCAGCAGGGCCAGATAGTCCCGGTAATGCAGACTGTAGGCGTTGTGCGAGCCGTTCGGGGACGAATTGGGGGTCTTGAACGGGTTATGATGAGAGCAGGTCATGATGATCCTGTCCTTCGGGACATAGCTCAGGTCGGCCTCCAGCCAGGCGAGCGTGCGGTCGTCGATACCGTAATGATAGCTCTTCTTGGTGTTCGGCCGGTCGTAGAGGATAGTGTTCATCACGATGAAGTGAATGTCTCCCAGATCGAAGGAGTAATGCTCCGGACCCACATACGTCTCGAAGCAGACATTTCCCTGCTCGGTCTCGAACAGGTTGGCCTGATCGTAGTCGTGGTTGCCGATCACGTTGAAGGTCGGGCACTTGATCTTGGCCGCGCCGTCGAGGTAATCGTCCCAGGCATACATAAAGTTGTACACGAGGTCGCCGAGGTTGATGCAGTAAACCGGTTCGCCGCAGGAAGCGCGGAATGCCTCCGCGTCGGGCGCAACGACATCGTGCCAGGCCTCCATCGATCCGTCCACGCCATAAGGGCGCACCTGCGGGTCTGCGATCATCAGCACGGTATAATCCTTCGCCGCCGGCTTCACGTCGAGGACGAAGTCCGCCGTCACGGCGTCACAGTAGCGCGGAATCCGCTTGTAGCACTGCGGCATCCCTTCCCGGGTGGGAATCTCCGCCCCGGCGGGAATGCTGAGATAGACGAAGCGGGCCTCGCCGAAATCGCTCTTCATCCGATAGCTGCCGTCGGAAGCCGTCTCGACATACTGACGGCCGTCGGTCACGCGGATCCCCCCCAGGGGTTCCCCGGCGGAATTGCGGACAAATCCCGAGACATTGCTGCCGTCGGCCGCAGCGGAAGCGGGCACGGCCCAGTCGTCGGGGGCGCTGCCGCCCGTACGGACATTCCTGTTGGCGAAGGCGCAGATATTGCCCTTGCGGCCCGTCGGGCAGCTGATCTTTCCGTCGGAAGAGCAGCCGCTGACATAGCACAGCATATCTTCCCGGGTCTCGGCATAGCCGACGATGCCGCCGGCGTGGATGCAGTTGTTGTTGGAAGCGTCGTACTTGTTGCCGCCGGCGGAGGCGTTGACGACGCCGTGATTGACGCAGCCCCGCACATAGGCGGAAGCGGTCTGGCTCTTGGGCGTATAGATCTGGCCGACAATGCCGCCCGCGGTGCTGCGGTTCCGCGAACTGACGCCTTCGAAACTCACTTTGGCGTTGTTGACGCAGCCATAGACATGGACCGGACGGCCGATGTTGCCGGCGATGCCGCCCGCGTGGGAGGGCATTTCGCCCATCGCGGTCACGGTGCCGTTGTTGATGCAGTCGGCGATGACAAGGCCGGCGTGAGGCATACCCGTGATGCCGCCGACATTGGCGCCGCCGGCACCCGCCGCCGTCACGGTGGCGAAGTTGTCACAGCGGTAGATGTCGCTCTTGGCCTGGCCGATGATGCCGCCGGTACGGAGGACGGTGATGGAAGCCCCGCTCTCGGGAGCGAAGCTGTCGCCCTTCACCGGGCCGCGGTTGACGCAGTATTTGACGGTCATGCTGCTGCCGATGCCGGCGATGCCGCCGACAAAGGCGCTCTGCGCGTCGGTCGTAAGGGTCACGGCGCCTTCATTGACGCAGCGTGCGACAGTCGAGCCGAGCACCAGTTTGCCAAGGCCGCCTCCGGTGAGGCCGCCCACGGCAATGTTGACCTTCTCGTTCTGCTCCGCCGTCACTTCGGAGGAGATCTTCCCCCTGTTGACGCAGCGCAGGAGCACATAGCGGTTCATACCCACAAGGCCGCCGATCAGGAGATTGTTGGAGGTGAAGGAACATTTATGGGAAATGCTTCCCTCATTGACGCAGTCTTCGACCTGGCCGTCGCTGCGGTCGGCGATGAAGCCGAAGCAGTATTCCTCCGCCTTGGAGGTGAGTTTGGCCGAGCAGGTGGCGTCGATCCGGAGATTGCGGACGACAGCGCCTTCCTCAAGCCGGGCGAAAAGACCGGCCTGGGCCTTCCAGCCCTTCAGGCAGTGCCCCTGGCCGTCGAATTTCCCGGAGAAAGACTGCACCTGCGAAAGTTTCTTCACCTTGGAGAGGTCGATGTCGGCGGTGAGGACGACGACCGTGTCGGCATTGCACCAGGCCGTCAAATCCTTTCCCTCATTGCATGCGGCGATAAACGCCTCCAGGTCCTTCGCCGTGCCGATGCCGCCCGCCCACGCAAGCGCGCAGGAAAGCAGCAGACCCGATATCAGAATAAATCTTTTCATTACCATGAAATTTCAGATGAATAGGTGTTGCCGAAGCGGTCGGTGACTTTCACCGTTCCGCTGCCGGTTTCGTCCTGGACATACACGCGGAATATGGATTCGGTATTGTTCGTTACAAAACCGTAGTCGCCTGCGGCAAGATTCGTGTTGTTGGCTTTGTAATACTCCTTGATCTCCCTGTTGGCCAACGAATAACAGTAACTCTTATCGGTGACGCGGGTCATCGGAAGCGGCTTGCCGTTCATCGTGAACCTGGGGAGCTCCCAAAGTTCGTCCCAGAGGAATATATTGGCGTACAGATATTTCGTGCCGTCGCTGCCGGGATAGGTACCGGGAGCGAAGACCTGCATCTGGTAACTGTCGTCCAGCGGCTGGCCGGTGCGGCGCATGACGGCCCTGCCATTCTCATAATCCCAGTCACGCCAGGTGTAAGGAGGAGGGGTTGCGGGTCCGCCGGTGGAGCCGGAGAAAGTGCCGGTCTGGTAATAAATGGGCTTAAAATGCCATTTGAAGTTGCCGCCGTCATAGTCAAAGACGATGTAGCCGCGCGGCGTTCCATTGCTGCCCAGATACTCGTTGGTCCAGAGATCGCCCGTCACACGCGTCACGCTATGGGACTCGATGACGGGATCGGCCTTGTTGACATAGTTCATCGAGGCGTGTACGTGACCCGCCCAGTGAATCACCTTCGAATAGTGCGAAAGCAACTGTTTGTAGTCTCTGAAATGCCGGGAGCCCGAACGCTCATTACCGCCGATGCTGCGGAACATCGGGCTGTGGGCGCAGACCATGACCTTCCTGTCGGTGGGGACATATTTCATATCCTCCTGCATCCACTCCCATATATCGTCCCGGAGGCCGTCGTTGCAGGAGTCGTTGAATGTACCGTCGGTATTCTGCGGACAGATCATGTTGTCGAGCACCAGAATGTGGAAGTCTCCGACATTGAAACTATAGTTGACCGGTCCCAGGATCGCTTCAAACGGCCGGGCGGCCTCACGCTCGTCAGTCCCGGCAGGGTACTTGGTGTCGGTATCGTGGTCGTGGTTGCCGATGACGTTGTAATTGCGGATTCCGGTCGAAGCCAGCCCGCTTTTGTGCGACGGAAGGAGTGAAAGGTTGCGATGAACGATATCTCCCAGGCCGATGCCGTAGACCGGACGGCCGGTGAGCTTGCTCCCGACATACTCCTTCATATCCTTGTACATATCATTGCAGTTGTCCAGCGAATGATAGCCCATATTGTCCCAGCCGGCTGTTCTGGATCGCGGCTGCGGATCCGCATAGATGATGATCGAGAACCGGTCCGGCCGGTTTATCTTCTCCAGGGTGAACTTGACATTCAGGTATTTGTCGCCCGTCTTGGTCAGGTCCTTGAGGAACTTCCAGAAGACCGGCGTACCCTCCACGAGCGGAGCGCTGTAGTCCGACGGGGTCGAGACATACACATAATCGGTCCGCGAGAGATCCGCCTCCAGGCCCCACTCCCCTTTTGAGTTGGTCTTGGTGCAGTGAAGGCCGTCCGATACGACGACACCCTCGATGGGCGTCCCCGACGTGGACACGACCGTGCCCTGAATATTCCCTGTGATGACCTCGGGATCGGGCTTGGGTTTGTCCTCCCCGCCCGAAGGATCTTTTTTACAGGAAACGGCAACCGCCGCGATGACGGCTGCCGCCCATAGCAGTTTTCTAATTTCCATTCCAGTAAGTTATTTCCGTGACCGAGGCGGGCGTTCCGGCGCCGACAACCATCTCGGACAGATTGTTCTCGGAGATAGGAACCGATTTGATGGAGCCGCCGAATTTGCAGGCGGATACCGTAGTCTGCGCCGTCGCGCAGCCGACGATGCCGCCCAGCTGGCTGACCACCGGCGTGGAAGTCGTGCTGCGGCTCTCCATATTTCCGAAATACGAGCATCCGCTGACGGTCACGTCTTCTGAGCCATACGCGCGGGCCAGGATGCCGCCGCCGTCCGCCGATGTGGCCGAACCGGCCATGCTGGCGTAGATGTCGCCCCTGACCGTACAACCGCTGATCGATCCCTTTCCAAGTACGCCGGCGATGCCGCCTTTGTAAGACGCCTGGTTGTCCTTCGCGTCGGACTTCCAGACAGAGTTCCCTTCCCAGGAGCAGTTGGAGATTTCCGCATCATAGGCAAAACCGACCATTCCGCCGATGAATCCGCGATAAGCGGTCAAATTGCCCCTCGCGGTACAGTTGCTGATCTTCAGATGCATTTCCTGGAACGTCTTGTTATAGTTGAAGGCGCCGATCATGCCGCCGGTCGCAAGTGCGGTGCGGAGCTCGCTGGAGTAACTTTCCAGCCAGTGATTGGAGTAGAAGTTGTTCGTGAGCGGGAAGAGATTGCTGCACTTTTCGAACTCCATATTTCCGCCGAAGCCCAGTCCGGCGATACCGCCCATGATGACAGAATAAGCATTGGACTTGCCGCTATAGTCGCCGCCGGTCTTCGCTCCAAGTTCCGCCTGGTTCACGCAGTTCTTGAAGGTCGCCGGACCGTTGAGGAGACCGGCCATACCGCCCACGCAGGTACGGCGGACACTGATTGCGCTCGAGGTACTATAGTTGATGGAAACCGTTCCCTGATTGGTGACGCCGTCCATTGCAATGCTGGACGCGGGATTGTCGAGATCGCATCCGCCCAGGAAACCGCCGATGCAGAGATACATCGCGGTACGGGCCTCGGAGTAATTGAGTTTGATATTGGTCAGCGACGTGTAGCCGGCGATGTTCAGGGAAGCGTCGGATCCGATGTATCCGACCATTCCGCCGACAAAGTGGCGGGCGGTCGAAGCGGTGCCGAACTTGACGATATCGATCGTACCCGAAACGACGGATTTGTCGGAAACCTCGTCAAAGGATCGGGGTCCCTCGATTTCGGCATAGAGTCCGCCGACTTTCATATTCACCGAGGATCCGTTCAGAGTCAGGGTTCCGAGGAAGGAATTGTCGGAGACCTTGTTGTTTTCACCCAGGGAAGGAATGATGCCGGCAGTGCGGCAGACCGCGCCGGTAAGGCACTTGATCTCGCCGCTGAATTCATTGCGCGAGACCGTTCCGGCCTCGCCCGCGATGCCGCCGGCATAGACCGTCAGCGACGTCGATGCGGACGAGAGCGTAATCGTTCCGTCGGTCCGGCAGTTGAGGACCCGGGTCGCCGCGTCGCCTTCGCCGAGGATACCGCCGATATAGGCATCACCCGTCGAGGTCTGCGCAAACTCGAGGCTGCCGGAATAGGTACAGCCCGTAAAGGTCGAATTCTCGGCCTTGTCTGCAATGCCGCCATAGGCCGCCTGCTCCTCAAACGACCCCGAAAGATAGATCGTGGATCCCGTGCCGATGACGAGATTGCTCACCGAAGCGTCCTTGCAGTTATGGAAGAATCCGCCCTTGGCTTTCTTGAGGTTCTGGATGGCATGGCCGTCGCCGTTGAACTTGCCGGAGAAAGGATGATCTTCCGTGCCGACGCCTTCCCAGAGCGTCACGTCCGACATATCGATATCGCCTTTGAGCATCACGACGCCGTCCGTCTCCCAGTCGGCCGTAGATTCACCGAGCGCTACGGCCTGGGCGAAACGCTGCACGCCGGCCGCGGTGACAAGGCCGTGTGCCGCGACATAGCCCTGGAGGACCGGGGGAAGGTCGACCTTCGAGTAAGATGCATTCGTAAGCGTCATTGAAATATCGCTCAGACGCATCTCGGAGCAGTCGCTGAAATTTTCGGTCAGCGTTACGGTGACCGTGACGGTGCCGTCGCCATTGGGCGTCATCTCGGCCGTCGCATAATCCGGTACGTTGAACTGGCCGATGGCGAATTCGGGCGCCAGGAAAGTCAGGACCGCACTTCCTTCTCCCGGGAAGAAGATGGCGTGATCCTCATATGAAAGGTCCGTTCCGAACTGCGCCACGGCAATCTGGTCCGTTTCCCCGTCCGCGGAACTCAACTGGAGGGTCCCGTAACGGGTATTCCCTTCATTTTCCGCAACTGAGAGCGTCATGTGCGTAGTGGCGTAACCGTCAGCCACTTCAATGGAACCGGTCGAGGTAAAAAGCCAGTCATTCTCTTCGATCATCCACTCTACGCTCTCCGGCGTAGTGATATCGACGGCAAAACTGCCGCCTTCCTTGCCGGCGACAAAGTACGGCTGGCTGATGATAAAGGCGCTGCCGTTCTGCGTCACGCGGATCTTGAAGCCGCGGAAGGCGCCTGCCACGAAGGTCAGGGTCGCCGCATCACGGGCCTCGAAGTCTTCGTTGGCGGCGATTTCAAGGGTAAAGCTGCCGGAGCCCTGATGCTCCTCGCTGCGGACGACGCACCAGTTGCGGTCCGATTCGACGTTCCACTTGAGGTGCTCGTTATTGAGAGAGACATCGATGGTCCGGACCGCGGCCTTGGAAGTGAAAGCGACACTTTCGATTTCGCTTCCCTCGGAGGAGTAGGACACCTCCAGGTCGGTAGCGGGGCGGCTGTTGAGGATTTCCTCATCGGTGAGAGCCTTCTCGTTGCAGGAAACGAGGGCCAGCCCCAGGATTGCCGAAATAATGTATATCTTTTTCATACGCGTGCGAATTTATTGTCTGCCTTTGAGCCGGTTGGCCTGAGATTCGGCCGTGGAAGCCCACCAGACATCCGTCTGGATGTTGTTGGTCCCGCCCAGCCAGCGGTCAAGCGCTTCCTGATAGGTGACCACGTTGCGGTACCGCTCGTCGGCGGGATAGCGGAGGCGCGTCGGGAGAATGCACTTGTTCTCCGCGGCGGGGCCGTTGGTCTTCAGGAGCGGATAGCCGGTGCGGCGGTAGTCGCACCAGGACTCGATGCCGACGAAGAAGGTCGAAATCCATTTCTCGGTGAGGATGGCTTCGAGGGCGTTGCCGGAATTGAACGTGCTGCCGCTGAACTGCTCTCCGTTCAGGACGTAATTGACATAGTCGACCACCTCGGGAGTCTCGTCGTCGAGATCGCTCCGCCATTCGAGGATATTCTCGGTCACTCCCCTTTTAAGGAGTCCCTGATAAGCGCCGTAGCTGCTTGCATCGGCGATGTACCCCCGTGCACCCGCCTCCGCGAAGATAAAGCAAAGTTCGGAGAAGTTCATCAGGGCGTAATGGCTGGGATTCTTGACGTCGAAGACCTTGCCGGTGATACCGGAAGAAACCTCGCCGTTGGTCATACGGCCGACGAGGGAGTTACCGGCGGCAGACTTGTGCTCATCGGAGTCGAAGAAGCGTTTCTGGGCCTCGCTGAGCATCTGCGTCGGGGCGGCGCCGGTCTTGCGGTAATAGCAGTCCCAGCGGGGATCCACCGGATGGCCGCCCTTTTCAGGGCTCAGATAGGAATAATACGTGATGCCGTCACTGTCTATCTTCTCGGTCGTGTCGAGCATCCGGCGCATCAGCACGTCGCAGGCCGCGACGGAATTCCAGATGCCGCTCGTGATGGAATAGAAAGGCGTGTGGGCGTATTCGTCGTCGTAGTCGAAGAAGGCGAGCGCACCGTCGCCGCGGTCACGCATCGTCGGATAGGTGCCCGCTCCGGAAACGAAGCAGCCATAGAGTTCCGACAGTTTGGCCGTAACACTGATGGCGCCCCACTTGTCATCCAGTTCCAGGATGCCTTCATCCTCTTCGATAACCTTCATCGCTATGCGGTTCAGGACCTTGGCGTAAAGGGCGTTGCCGAAGCGGCGCCACTTGTCGAGGTCGCCGGCAAACGTCCGGTCGCAGATGGGCGAGAACTGCACGTCCTCCGATTCCGCGAAGAGGGCGTTGGCTTCCTCCAGCATCACGACGATGCCGCGATAAATGTCCTTCTGGCTATCGTAGCCGGTCGTATACTTGTCGGATTCGGCCCCGACCAGGATAATCCGGCCGGCATCCTCGAAAGGAACTTCGCCGTAGGTGTCGGTGATCAGGGAGATCAGCATCGACTGCATCACCAGGGCGACGGCCTGCATCGACTTGCTGTCCTCGCGGACGGCCGTCTCGTACATCTTCCGGGCGTTGCCGAACTGGATGTAGAGTCCCGACCAGACATCGTCGGAGGTGCCTTCCGGGATATTGTAGTTGGCCACGATGCGGGACGTGACGTCCGAGGTGGTCGTGATCGCATACTGCATCAGCTGCGAAGTGGTGGAACGGAAAACGCTCGCAAGGTTATACCCGGTCTTGTAGAGCATCGGCTGCACGAAAGACTCCGATTTGCCCTGATTGCTCTCCATCGCGTAGGGATTCTTGGAAAGTTTCTCGAACTTATTGCAGGACAGGGCGGCGAGGGCCGCGGCTGCCAGAATGATATACTTTGCTTTCATACTCAGAAGACGATGTTAAGGGTTGCACCGAACTGCGCCGAAGAAGGCATCTGAAGGATGTCGAAGCCCGGGATGACGGCGCTGCCGCGCATCGTCACGCCCTCGGGATCAAAGCCCGGGAACTTCGACCAGCAATAGAGGTTGTTGCCGTAGGCCGCCAGCGAGAGATCGCTGATGACCTTGGTCTTGGCAAGGAGTTTCTTGGGGAACTTGTACTCGATGCGCACCTCGCGAAGCTTGAGGAACTGCGTCGGGACGAAGTGCGCCTCGGCGTTGGTCTGCTCGTAGAGGCAGCCGTAGTAGGTGGCGATGTTCTCGGGAGAAACCCGCTCGGTGTTGATGACGTAGTTGCCGTCGTCCGTCTCCTTGACGCCGACGGGGACGATGCCGTCCTCACGTCCCGCGAGCGTGGCCTTGCCCTTGCCCCGGTAGTTGAGCACCCAATTGGTGTAGGAGAACACGTGGCCGCCGATCTGGCCGTCGAAGCCGATGTAGAAGCTCAGGCCCTTCCACTTGAAGGTGGTGTTGAATCCGCCCTTCCCGATGGGGGCGCAGTCGCCGAGGAGCTGCAGCTCCGTATCGGTCTGCGGCATATTCTGGCGGTCGAGGACCATCAGGCCGGAGACGTCGATCATCTTGCCGTCGGCGTCAATGGCCGTCGCGCCTTCCGGAGCCCGCTTGTAGCCCTTGCCGTACATGCAGGTGATGCTGCCGCCCTCGTAGGCCGTCATATAGGCGTGGGTGCTGTAGGAAGCGATGATCCAGGAGTCGATGCCCTCGCCCAGGGAGATGACGGTGTTCTTGTTCATCGTCCAGTTGGCGCCGACCTTCCACTGGATGTCGCGCGTCTTGACGAGGGTGCCGCTCACGCTGATCTCGAAGCCGCGGTTGCGGATCGAGCCGGCGTTGACGAAGATGGCGTTGACGCCGTTGGAGATGGAAATCGGCATCTGCGAGATCAGGTCAATGGTCTTGCTGTCGTAGAAGGCGGCGTCGAGGGAGAGGCGGTTCTTGAACATCTTCAGTTCGAGACCGACCTCCCAGGAGCTGACGCGCTCGGGACGGAGGTTGGGGTTGGACTTGACCGTCGGGATCTGGAGCGTGCCGGGGAATCCGGTCGCCTGGAGGTAGTCGACCGTGCGGTACGGAGCCGTGTCGTGGCCGACCTGCGCCCAGGACGCGCGGAGCTTGAGGAGGTTGAGGATGCCGTTCGTGCGGCCGAAGTCGAACAGGTCGTTGAGGACGACGCTGCCGCTCACGGACGGATAGAAGTAGGAACGGCGGCCTTTCGGCAGGGTGCTGGACCAGTCGTTACGGCCGGTCACGTCGAGGAAGAGGGCGTTCTTCCAGGAGAAGGAGACCAGGCCGTAGAGGGAATTGGTCATCCGCTCGTAGGCGTTGTTGGCGGTCTTGATCTCGGACTTGGAGTTGATGATCGAATAGACGCCGGGCACGTTGAGCGTACCGGCCTCCTGCGTATGGTTGGAATAGGAACGGTCGAAGATGCTGCCGCCGATGTTGGCGGTGAGTTCGATGTCGCCGCGGAACTTCCGGTTGTAACGGAGGAGGAAGTCGGCGCTGTACTGCTTGGTGTCGATGTCCTGTTCGCGGTACCAGCCCTGCGGACGCGCCTGCGTGGAGGTCGCCTGGGTCTGGGTACGGAAGTCGGAAGTCATATCCATACCGGCGCGGGCCGTGAAGGTGAGCCCCTTGACGATCTCGGCGTCGAACTTGATGTTGCCGTAGAGACGGTCACGCTTCTGGGTGTTGACGCACTCGTAGGCAAGGAAATAGGGGTTGTTCTTGCCGCCGGACAGCGAAGCGTCCTGCTTGAAGGCATCCTTGTCGAGCCAGTAGTCTTTCGCCCAGTCCATGTCGATATTCGGCGCATAGCACCACAGGCCGTACATGATGGCCGTGGATCCGTAGCCGGAAGAGGTCGGGATGTTGTCCTTCCTGTCGTGCTTGTAGTTGACCGAACTCTCGACCGTGAGCCACTTGGTGAGTTTGTTCTTGGTACGGAGCGAGAGGTAGTTGTACACGCTCGGAGAATTGGGGACGATGCCGGAGGAACGGTTGTCGGAGAAACTGAGGCGGATGGAGTTGTCCTTGTTCCACTTGCCCGACAGGGTCAGGGAATTGGAGAAGGTCAGACCCGTCTTGAAGAAACGGTTAAACCAGTTGCCGTAATTCTTGAACGGGGTCTTGTCGCGGACGAAGTCGCCGTAGTCGTTGAAATGGCCGCCGATGCCCTTGGCCTCGTTATAATACTGGTAATACGGCGTTCCGTCCATCTTCGGGCCCCAGGAGGAAAGGGTCGCGGTGCCAGACAGGTCCGGTGCGGGATCGTTGCCACGCGCGTCGACGCCGTCGGAGCGAAGATAGTAGTAATACGGCCGGGCGTCGTCACCCTGTCCGTACTCGTACTGCAGGTCGGGCTCGCTGAGCACCCGGTCCGCCGCGAAACTGGACTTGAAGGCCACCCGGAAGTTGCCCTCCTGCCGTTCGGCGGACTTGGTGGTGATGATGATGGCGCCGTTGGAGGCCTGCGAACCGTAGAGGGCCGTTGCGGCGGCGCCCTTCAGGACCGTTACGCTCTCGATGTTGTCGGGATCGATGTCGGCCGTACCGTTGCCGTAGTCGACGACATAGGAACTGCCTTCGGCCTGTTCGGACATCGTGGCGGTGTTGTACATCGGCACGCCGTCGATCACGAACAGGGCGGTGTTGTTCTCAAGGTCGGTCGTCGCCTCGCCGCGGATCGTGACGCGCATCGAGCCGCCCTGGCCGCTGTTGGTGCGGTCGATATTCAGACCCGCCACCTGGCCGGAGATACCGTTGAGCCAGTTGCCGGTGGTACCGGAATTGGCGAATTTGTCGGCCTCCACTTTCTGGGCGCTGTAGCCGAGGGCCTTTTCGTCGCGCTTGATACCGAGGGCCGTGACGACGGAGGACTGCAGCACCTGCGACTCGTCGCGGAGAACGATCCGCCTGAGGCCGGGCGAATTGGCCTTCATCGTCAGAGTTTCATAGCCGAGACAGGAAATCTGCAGATCATCCTGCGGTCTGGCAGAGATGGAGAAGGTTCCCTGCTCGTTGGTAATGGCCGCATTGGTCGTATTGCCGACGACGAAAACGGCCACGCCCGGAATCGGATTTCCTTCCGGGTCCACCACCTGGCCGGCCCAGTTCTGGGGAGACTGCGCAAACAGCACCCCTGTCACCAGGAGCAGGGCCAGCATAGCAATTACACGTTGAACCTGTTTCATATCAAGTAGTTAAAAGTTTTAGTTTTTCGTGGATTACAAATATACAAAAAAAACGCTTCCGTTATCCTTTAAAGCCCGTTTTTGTCGCAGCGACGGCCTCGCGGACGGACCCGTGTCGCAGCAGCAGAGACTTCGCGGTCCCGTAATCGCCGATGCCGGTTTCCGCCATGATCATCCGGGTGCCGCGGTCGACCAGCTTGCTGTTGGTCAGCTGCATGTCGACCATTTTGTTGCCTTTGACATGGCCGAGGCGGATCATCACGGAGGTGGATATCATATTGAGTATCAATTTCGCAGCCGTGCCGGCCTTCATCCGGGTCGATCCCGTGACGAACTCCGGACCGACGACCGTCACCAGCGGGATGTCGCAGGCCTCTTCGACGGGAGAGCCCTCGTTGCAGGTGATGCAGGCGGTGAGGAGGCCGGCCTTACGGGCTTCACGGATGGCTCCCAGCACATACGGGGCGCCTCCGGAAGCCGTGATGCCGATAACGGTATCTTTCGCCGTAGGATGATACGGGAGAATATCCTTCCAGCCCTGCTTCGGATCGTCCTCCGCCCCTTCGATCGGATTCCGGATGGCGGCGTCTCCCCCGGCGATGATGCCGATGAACTTGCCCTCGACGCCATAGGTGGGAAGGATCTCGGAGGCATCGGTAATACCGATACGCCCGCTGGTGCCGGCTCCGAGATAAAAGACGCGTCCGTCGCGGGCCACGATGGCCTCGACCAGCTGCGCAATCGCGGGAATCGTTCCTTCGATGGCCAGGGGGACCGTCCGGTCCTCCGCGTTGATGCCACGGAGGAGTTCCTCCGTCGACATGGCATCGAGGTGCTTGTAATGGGATTCGGATTCTGTCGCTCGCATCATTTCTGTCAGTATTGAATCGTAGGATCTGTATTGGAAGGGCCGTCATGCCCCATCTTGCGGATTTTTTCGAAAGAGGCCTCCATCAGCGGAGCATAATAGGCCTTGAAGTCGCTCCAGCGGTAGTAAGAGCCTTCCGCCGCGGCGAAGGGAAGCACGGCTTCCCGTTCGTTCCAGAGAACTTTGACGAGGATTTCAGGGGACTTCCGGCTCCGGTAGAAGATCAGCTGGAGACTGCCCCCCATCGGCATCTCCCAGAGCGGGAAGATCTCGAACGCCTCTTCCGGACCGGCGGCCTCGCGGCCGAGACCGTTGACGTTAAGGAATACGACGGTGGGAATCACGGCGGAGTCGTGGCTGAAGCGGAGCCTCATCTGACATTCGCCAGAGGCAATATCCGCATCGGCCTTGTCGATGATATCTTTCAACGTATAAGCGGAGAAGTCGGGATAATAACTCCCGGAATCTTTGTACCGGCCCAGGAAAAGGCAAATCCGATAAGCGCTCGCCCGCGCGAGGGCGATCTTGTCCTCCAGGGTGAAGATTCCCTCGCAGAGGTCCGGCTCCCCTTCCAGGCAGTCCCGGCCGTTATCCAGGTCGAAAAGATTGCGGATAAAGACGACGTCGTCCATCTTCAGGCGGGCGACCGCCGCGTCGGGATCCTTGAAGATCCGTCCCAGGATGCCCCGCATGTCCACCGTCTCCCGGAAATACGGGAGATACGGCGCCTCCACTTTCGCGACCGGATCGGGCCGTCCGTCGGCGAGCGGACTGAAATTGGGCCGGAGAATCGGCGAGAAAGCCTCGGAACCATTCGCATCGGCCGTGAAGGTCTTGTCCCGCTCTTGCAGGCCGTCGATAAAGGAGGTCATACTCATAATGACGCGGGGAACGGGGGTGGAGAGAGCAACCGCCTTCGTATCGCCCTTGAAGACTTCCGGAAAGCGGCGAAACATCCTGTCCGCGATGATCCGCTCCTGCGAGATACCCTTGCCGGAAAGATCCCCCGAGCAGTAAACGGCCCGCTCGTGGAAGGGCTTGTATTCCCGGAACAGGCGCTCGCCGCGCTCGGTCAGGAGGCCTTCCTTCTCCGCCCTGGTGAGCACCTTCTCGATCAGTTTGTACTGCTTAGCCAGTAAATAGCGGGTGCCGTGCCGGCCGTAATGACTGATATAAAACGGCTTATACCCCTTCGGCGCGGGCGTCATTGCCGCCTCTGCATTGTAGTCGTACACATACATCAGCCCCCCGGCCTTCGCCGGATCGGCGAGAATCTCCTCCCGGGAATCCTTCAACCCCAGCGAGGCCGCGACAAGATCGGATACTGCGGTCCGGATGTCCCGGATGTTGCCCTTATCCTCAGGGTGGACGCGATTGGTGAGTACGATAACGGCCGTCCTGGTGGCGGGATCCAATAGCATCATAGTCCCCGTGTATCCAGAATGTCCGACGAGGCGTCTCCTGTCAAAACGGCTTCCCGCAAAGCCGCTGCGGGTCAGATAGGTGTCCCACCCGAGGGCCCGTCCCACTACAGGAGCATTGCCGACGGGAATTGAGAACATCTTTCCCACGGTCTCCTCCTTCAGGATGCGACGTCCCTTCCACGCCCCTCCGTTCAATAGGGCGGCCGCGATGACCGAGAGGTCCTCCGCATTGGAAAACACGCCGGCATTGCCGGAATTGCCCGCCTGCACGAACCGGGCCGTGGGATCGTGTACAGCCGCGACAAGCGGCTTCCCGTCAGGCTGGACTTCGGTTGCCGCGACATTTTCCCGAAGGGATTCCGCCCGGGGATTGGACTGCGGCTCCCCGGCCAGGGGAAAATAACAGGTATGCGTAAGTCCAAGGACATCGAACACATTGCGCTGCGCATAGTCGCAGAGCCGCTGTCCCGTCACCTGTTCCAGGATATGCTGCAACGTGATGAAATTCAGACAGCTGTACCGATACGCGGAGCCGGGACGGAACAGCCGCGGGATCTCCATAGAAATCACCCTCATCAACGTATCCGGGGTATTGGCGCCATAGCGATTCACATAATCTTCGGCAAAGACCTGCGGCGGGAGGCCGGAAGAATGAGTCAAAAGTTGCTGGACAGTAATGGGGACCGTTTCGCCCGAAACAGGGTCCTCCCAGTTGCGGAAATTAGGGAAATAGCTGTCCACACGGTCGTCCAGATGAACGCGCCCCTGCTCCAGAAGCAGCATAAACGAGAGGGTCATCCCGACGCATTTGCTCACTGAAGCCAGGTCGAAAAGAGTTTCTTCCGTCATCGGAAGGGTGTCCGGAACCACCTGACGGTTGCCATAGGCCTTGAGGAAAACAATCCCTCCGTCCTTGACGACGGACACCACCGCACCCGGGAACAGGCCTTCGGCGATGCCTCCTTCGATGACGCCGTCGATCTTCGAGAGCGTCACCGCATCCATCCCGCGGCTCTCAGGCGTCACTCTCTCCAGCGCGACCCCGGGGGCATTGTCAGCCTTGCCCCGGGCCCAGGCCCCGGACGACCCGAAGGCGCAGCCCAGGAGGACCAAAGCCACTATAAACAGAACTTTTCTTCTCATAAGCTTCGTTTTTCTATGTCCGGCAGGTTTCGGTATTTCCCGGCCAAGTTTTCGGCGTTTTTATTCACGGAGCGCGTCATCCCTGTCGCAGACGGCCCGGACCCGGAAGCCCAGAGAGGGATGGGAATTGGACAAATATATATGACCTTCATATTCTCCGTCCGGGACGCTATAATGTATACAGCGAGCGCCCCAGCCGTCGTTATAAGATGCACACCAGACCGTCCCCGTAGACGATGACGAGGTCAGCGGCAGGAAAATCCAATTGTCCGTATAGCCCTCCTTCTTGCCTGACACCTTGTACCCCGTGACTCCGCCGATTACCGTCTGCTCCCAATTGCACTCATTGACCAATTTCTGGGCATCTTCCTCAACCGGCATCCTCCAAAGGCCGCCCAGCCGCACCGATGCCACATCGGCTTCGCGGGGAAGAACCTCCGGCTTTTCGGTATAGGTATAGTTACTGGCCGTAAAGTCCTCCTTTGTCACGGTCTCTCCCCACGCGAACCTTTCGCCAAACGACTGGGGCAGGGCGGCGCCGATATTGGATTCCGCCCATAGCACACCGATGCCGAGGTCGACGGCATTCATCGAGAGGCCCTCATCCGTATAAGTGTAGAAGGTGATGGTCTCCCCTTTCTCCTCCTTGCCATCAATCATTGCGTATGCATAGTAACTGTACTCCGAATTGGGAGACAGTTTCAACAGAACGGCTGCAAATTCAGGGGATATCCCACATACAATTTTCGTCACGGTCTCAATCCCGTCGATGATGCCCGAAACATATATGCCACGCTCCGCATCCTGGTATTTGCTCCCGGATTCGTATTTGGCGTGAAGAGAGGCTTCCGTGGTCGTAATACTATCCGGAAGCAGCGTAGTGATCTTGAAATAATCCTCGGCGATGGGCTCCTCCCCTTTCTTGCACCCGGCGGAAAGCACCAGCAGCGCCGCGAGGAAAAGGTAGTTGATATTTTTCATAAATGTCAATGTTGTAATATCTTGACAAAAATAGCGATTCCCTTCCAAAAAACCAAGATGTTTGCTATTTTTGCGGAGAATTAGCAGCGTACTATGAAACTACTTTGCGAAAGCGGCGCCACAAAAGGAGACTGGCGTGTCATCGGAGCCGGGGCAGCCCCCTCGGCGCAGGGCCGGGCTCTCCGGGTGCTGACGGGAGGCACCAATGTCTCCGCGATGTCCAAAGAGGCCGTGCTCTCCGTCATCCGGGAGGCGGCCGGGAAGTTGCCGGAGGGGCCCTACGAGGCCGTCCACTTCTACACGGCCGGAGTCATCACGGACGACATCCGGGAGTGGCTCGAGGAGGCCCTGAAAGAGGCCTTCAAGACCCCTCAGGCCGAAGTGCAGACCGATCTCGTTGCTGCTGCAAGGGCCGCCTGCGGGCACGAGGGCGGCATCGCCGTCATTCTCGGCACCGGATCGAATTCGTGTCAGTACGACGGCGAGCGCATCGTCAAGCACGTTAAGTCCGGGGGCTTCATCCTCGGCGACGACGGCAGCGCCTCGGTCATCGGCAAATTATTCATCTCGGATTACATCAAGGGGCTGGTCCCGGCGGAAATCGCGTCCGAGTTCGACACGCAATTCCCCGGCCTCGACTACCCCACCGTCGTCACCAACGTCTACCATCCCGTCGGATCTCCTTCCGGCTGGCTCGGCAGCTTCTGTCCGTTCATCCTCTCCCACTACAGCCATCCCTACATCAAGGCGCTCGTGGACGGCAGCCTCCAGGCCTTCATCGACCGCTGCCTCAAACAGTACGACACCGACCGCTACCCCGTCGGCATCATCGGCGGCTTCGGGAACGCGCTAAAAGAAATCCTGACCCCGCTCCTGGAAAAGAGCGGAATCAGGATCCGTGCTTATATTCCCTCTCCTATCGAGGAGTTATTGCGTTATCACGCCTGAGACTGCTCCATCTTCTGCAGTTTGGCCTTGTCACGGTTGAAGAACACGAGACTGGCCAGGATCAGCAGCAGACCGGCCACCAGCCAGACGATGGCAAGGTAGGCGATTCCGTTGCCGAGCCCCGCGGCCGAGGAGCGGATCGCTTCCATCTGGACGGCCTGCGACGCCGCCGCGTCGACCTTCCCGCCATCCGTGATCCAGCCCAGCACCAGCGGTGCCAGAGAGCCGATGCCGAAGCCGCACATCTGCAGGATGGAAGAAGCGGAAGAATGGTATTTCCGGGGAATGACATCGTATAGGATCGAGTAGGTATTGGCATCGAAGAAGGCCCGGAAGAAACCGAATCCGGCGAGCGCCGCGCAGATTACCGCGAGCGAAGAGCCGCGGCCCATCAGCACGATGCAGGGCGTTGCGAGCAGGAGCCCGAAGGCCTGCAGAAGGAGACGGCTCTTGCCGCCGCTCCTGCCGGCCGCAAGGCGGTCCGAAAGCCAGCCGGCCAGGAGGACGCCGACGAAGGCGGCCCCATGGGTCCAGAACATCGCGTGGAAACCCGCCTTGGCCGCGCTGAATCCGGTCGAGGTCGTCAAATCTTCGAAATACGGCAGGAGGATCTTCGGCATCCAGGTCAGGTAACCCGTGAGGACGAAGATCAGGGCGCTGAAGCCGATGATCAGGAATACGGCGGTCGGGACGCGGAAAATGGCGGTCAGACTCTCCCAGAAACTCTTCAGGAAACCGGCGAAATGGCCGCCTTCGGGACGGGATGCCGCACGTGCCGCAAGTTCCTCCTCGCTCCGGGGCTTGTCTTTGAGCCGCCAGATGAGCACGAAGGTGAACAGCACACCCACACCGCCGAAGATCAGGAAGGAATACTGCCACCCGAACTTGTCCGCGATCAGGCCCGCGAGGAAAGTACTCGCCACCACGCCCACATAGTAGGCCGTCTGGTGGAGGGACATCGCCGTCGCACGGGTCTTATTGTCGTGATACTCCGCGATGATGGCCGGGTAGGTCGGGCCGAACATCGCCTCGCCCATACCCGTGGATACGCTGCGGAAGAGGATGAACAGGATCACCGTATTGGCCACGCCCGTAAACATCGTCGCGACGCTGAACAGCGCGATGCTGAAGACGATGATCTTCTTCCGGCTCATCCGGTCGGCGAAATAGCCCGCGAACGGGACCGTCAGGGCGAAGAAAATGTTGAAGCAGGTGGAGATGAGACCCATCGTCGAGTCGGTCGCCCCGAGGAACGCCTGGATATGGGGCAGCACCGCTCCGAAGACGGCACGGTCTCCCTGATTCAAAAAGTAAGCAAACCACAGCAGCAGGACGACTTCCCACTTGTAAAAGGCAGAACGCGTGTTGACTTTCATAGACGCTTCAATTTATTGAATACGCAAAGATACATATTTTTTTTGATACCACAGTACACCCCAGTTGAAAGATTCCGGGGCAAGTCCGCAATGACGGCTTCCGCCAAATATTTTTTTGCAGAGTAAAAAAATTGAATTATCTTTGCAGTCCCGATTCACGGTAATCGGTTTGCCACTTTAGCTCAGTCGGTAGAGCAGCGCATTCGTAACGCGCAGGTCGTCAGTTCGAGTCTGATGAGTGGCTCAGAAAGAGGCCCCCGGGCCTCTTTTTCTTTTTTAGAAATCCGGCCCTTCGTACGGTTCTTCCAGCAGGGATTCTTCCAAGGTTGTCGAATAGCCGTTAAAGACCCACCGCCCGTTCACATAGGCCTTGAACCTTTCATGGCTGAGACGTGACCGAGCCGATCATAAACAGCGATATCAGCGGCCGGGTCGGAGAATTGGTGATAAGCGTCATATAGACATCGTGGTCTCCGGGGGGAAGACCGGTCGTGTCGAAGGTGACGGTTACGGTCCCCTTCCCGCCGGGAGCAACGTCCTTTATCGGTGCGAACGTGACGCCCGGGGTCTCGGTATCGGCTTTGTGGCAGACAAAGACGCCCTTGCCTTTATTGATGAAGGTAAATGTTTTCGTGACTTTCTCCCCGGCTTCGACCGTACCGTAGGACAGGGTGCTGTCGTCGAACATCGGCAGGGAGGCCTGTTCCTTTTCGGCGTCGGTCCAGGTGGAGAAATCCTCCTTGGTGACCGCCCGGATGCTGAGCGCCGCGGAAGGATAAGCCGTGCCGCCGACGACCGGCGTGGCGGAATAGATATTTTTGCCCCACCGTTCGCGGGAGGATTTAACCGAGAAGGTCAGGGTCGCCGTGGAACGTGCGGGGATCGGATTGGGCGACACGCTGAGCTCGAGACCGTCCGAGACATCCTTGAAGGAGACGCTGACACTCTGGCGGCCGAGATTGGCGATATAGACCTGATCGCCCGTCTCATGGCCCTGTTCCATATTGCCGGCGTTGAGTTCGACGGACTTGAAGCCGAGCACCCCGGCGCGCACCGCGCCGAAATTCTCCTCCAGGGTCTGTTTCCGTTCGTGAACATTGCCGCGGATGCGGAGGGTGACCGCTTTCTTGAGGGCGGAAAGATACACGGTAAGGGTCTTGTCGAAGGGGTACGGACCGTCCTCGTTCTTATAGGTGACGGTAATCTTGCCGGTCTTGCCCGGAAGCAGCGGCTCACGGGTCCAGGTGGCGTCCGTGCAGCCGCAGGAGGTGATGACTTCGTAAATGGCGAGCGGTTCCTTGCCGACATTCTTCACGCGGAACGTGCAGGTTTTGGGGCCGTCGCTCTCGGCGAAATCGCCGAAATCGTGCAGTACCTTGTCGAACTCCACCCCGTCCCCGACGCGGACCGGCTCGTTCCCCTTCGGGGCCGGCACCTCCGCCACCACGGGCTCCGCGGAAATGTTGCCGTGCTCGTCGAGAATCTCGTCCTCGGGCGCCTCTTCGATAATGAGCGTCGTATCCGGCGCAATCTGCAGCGTATCCGCCGCGGGCTCCGGCTCCCCGCCGCTCCTCCCCCCCCTGTGGAAGCACGCCCCCGCCAGCAATGCCATCGCTATGATCCCAATTCTTCGCATAGGTTACAAATATAACTATTTTTTCCCTATTTGCTCCCCCGTACGTTACAGGTCCTCCGGACTGACGGACGACCAGTGACGAAAAGGGGGGAAACATAGCTCCCGGGGGAAGGAAAACGCATCCCCATTTCTTGGGATGCGTTCATTTTGGCACGGAATGCGATAGGGATTGGAGAATTCAAAGAAAATGGTTATCTTTGTTCGCTGCTACAGGCGGACAACAACTATTAATAAATAAAGACTATGGCTTACAAGATTGACGAAAACACCTGCATCGCTTGCGGGACCTGCGCCGGCGAATGCCCTCAGGGCGCTATCAAAGAGGGAGATGTCTACAGCATCGACCCCGAACTCTGCATCGACTGCGGCACTTGCGCAGACGCTTGCCCGATGGGCGCCATCGCTCCGGCAGAGTAGTTAGAACGTGCTTCTCCGGGTCATCCGGAAAGGACAGTGCACTTTGGAAAGATTGCGGTCAAGGATCATCCTGGCTGCAATCTTTCCCATTTCTGGGAAGTCCGTCGAGATGGTCGTGAGCCCGCCGAGCATCACCTCGTTGAGTTCGAACTCGTTGTAGGAGATGATGCGGACGTCGTTCCCCACCTTGAGCCCCAGGTCCGAAATCCGGTGCGAGAGTTCCACCAGAGACGCGTCCACCTGCGAATTCAGCAGGAGGAACGTATCCCCTTTCTGCAAAGTCTCCGGCACGGCGTCGAAAAACTGCACCCGGACGGAAAAATCCTTGCAAAATCGCTCCACACCCCGGCGGATATGGGTTCCGTACAGACTTTCCGGCAGGGTAACCACCTTCAGGGCCGAGGAAGAGCGCAGTTTGTCCAACCCTTCCGCGAGGCCGTAGTACACATCATTGTCGAAGTCCTGGTACACCGCGCCGAAATTGCCGCTGAACCCGGGGATCAGCCGGTCGAGCATGATGAGCTTCCGGTTCGGAATCCGGGAAACCAGCCGCAGCGCCTGCGCCTGCGAAGCCTCGTCCTGCGGGAAATGCGGGGTGATGACGTAGTAGTCGAAGTCGTCGAGGTTATTGTCGAGGTAATAGTTCAGCAGGTCGAGACTCTGGTTGTGATTGAGGATCGTCATCTCGGCCCGGTCGCCGATCTCCGCGGCGAAACTGTTGAAGATCACCTGCTTGTAGATACTCAGTTTATCGAAGAGCAGCAGGATCGAGAGCGGTGCGGAGGAGGCGTCGGGCGCATTGACGAAGAAGCCCATCCCGTGTCGGGGACGGATGACACCGCGGTCGCTGAGGATGCCGTACGCCTTCTTGACCGTCTCGCGGGAGATGCTCAGCGAAGCGGCCAGTTCGTTCATAGAGGGAAGGCGGGCTCCGGGGGCGAGTTCGCCGCTGCGGACCGCCTTTTCAATCTCCTGGGTGATCTGCTTATAAAGCGGCCTGTTGCTGCCGTGACCTACGGTTAACTTCATTTTGCACGCGGACAAAAAACGGCACCGGAATAACTTCCGGCGCCGCAGAAATCAGAATGATTCCCCTACTCGGGAATGATGATAGCCGCCATCTCGTCGGGATTCACAGCGACAAGATAGTCACCGACTTCGGCGACCTTGATGCCATAGCAGCCATTCCATTCGACGAGTTCGAAATATTCTCCCAGCTCGGGAACGCCGGCAGCGTCAAGACCGAGAGCCACCGTGAGAGAAGCGTCCTTGGCGAACTTGAAGGTGTCGTTCGTCTCGAAATGCACACCCTCCGCGATATACCAGCCGTCCTCGTCCTCGACCATGGGGACCTGCTCCTTGTCACCGATGCAGACAAACCAGTTGCCGTTGAGACTGGGCCGGGTCGCGGTGATGAGGACCTGATCGACCAGGAGGGAGTTGTAAGAAGCGACGACGGTCACGGTACCGGTACGACCGGGTTTAAGATTCTTCTCGGGGATGGTAATGGTCATCGAAGCGGAAGTCTGACCGGCGGGGATGATAATTGCAGGTTGATAAGACACATACTCGGGAGCGACGTCGGAGGCCGCGCTGACGCCGATGCTGATCGCAACGTTTTCGGCGGCAGGCTTGCTGCCCGTAACAGTAATGGTAGCGGAGCCGTTTACGAAGGCTTTGTCCGCCGTCAGGGAGTACTGGATCGGATCCTCCTTAACCTCTTCGGGTTTGCAGGCAAAAGCGGCGACAGCCAGTGCCGGGATCGCAACGAAATACAGTAATTTTTTCATAAACGTTTTATATTTAATTAGTTATAAATTATCCAGCCCATTTTTCCGATGGATCAACTACAAATATAAGGTTTTTTTGGTTATCTTTACAAAAAGTTTTGAAAATTTTTTATAAAAAGAATGAAGCGGGGTCTTTTTCTCGTCGCGGTCCTGACCGCCTTTTCTTGCAGTACACAGGGCTATTACTGCCATTCAAAATTGAATCTGGTTACCTATAACGTAGGTGTTTTCGGAAAATACGAAACCGACAGTTCCCCCCTCGTCGCCAGCGCATTGACTTGTCTGAAAGCGGATCTCGTCTCCCTCAACGAGCTTGACAGTTGCAACCGGCGGCACGACACCTACCAAATCGAAACCCTTTCCCGGAAACTCGGCGGGTGGGACTTCCACTTCGCCTCCGCCTTCCCCTATGCGGACGGTGCCTACGGCAACGGCGTCGTCTCACGCGCCCCCGTCCAGAAGAGATGGACTCTGAGCCTTCCCAAGGGCGAAGGAGCCGAGCCCCGGAGCGTCGCGGTCGTCGAGACGAAGCAGTGCATCTTCGCTTCCGTGCACCTGGATCACAGGAGCGCCGAAGCCCAGCTGGAGCAGGTGCGGATCCTCTGCCGGTGGTTCGAAGAGCATTTCGCCGCCTCACGCAAACCGGTATTCCTCTGCGGGGATATGAACGCCCTGCCGGAGAGCGCCACCATTGCCGCGCTGAAGGAACACTGGACGCTGCTCTCCCCGACGGATTTCACCTTCCCCTCCCGGAATCCGGTAAAATGCATCGACTACATCTTCTCGCTGACCTCCGCCCGGGAAGTCGAGGTGCTCCGCTCCGGGGTCGCACGCACCGTTCCGATCGGCTTCGGCGGCGAGCAGGGCGGCACGCTCGACCTCTCACGCGCATCCGACCACCTGCCGGTATTCATAGAAATAAAATGGTAATTATGGAAAAATATCCTTCCCTTTGCCTCGGCCTCCCTTCCTGGCGGGTCAAACTCTATCTCCCCGACTTACAGAACGGCTACTACCGCGGTACGCGCTTCGATCACGCGGGGGTCTTCGCCTCCGTCCGTCTCTTCGGCAAGGAGTTCTGCGCCCCCTGGCTGGAGGCGTGCGACCCGCTGCGGCACGACAACGTCCAGGGTCCGGCCGAAGAATGGGGCGTCGCCGGCTTTGACGCGGCCGCGCCGGGCGGCACCTTCCTCAAGATCGGCGTCGGTCTGCTGGAGCGGCCCGACGAGCAGCCCTACGACCATTTCCGGCTCTACCGCATCGCCGATCCAGGACGGCGGGAGCTGCGCCACGACGGCACCTCCGTCACGATGCGCCATATTCTGGACGGATATTACGACTATACCAAGACCATCCGCCTGGGGCGGCTTGGGGAAATGGACATTCTGCACAGTCTGACGGCCTTCACGCCTCTCCGGAGCGATGTCTACAACCACAACTTCTTCACCCTCGGCTCCTACAGCATCCGTCCCGGACGCGAGGTCCGCTTCCCCTACCCCGTAACCGGTTCCTGGCGGGAAGATTACACGAGCGTCAACGCCCTTCCGGCGACGGAAATCGGATTCCTGAAGCCCCTGCGAAAAGGGAATACCGTCTTCTGCGGCGGCATCCATTCCGCCTTCGACGACCCTTCACCCTATGCCTTCACCATCCGCCACGAAGGCACCGGGCAGACCGTTGAGGTTTCCTCCCCCACCCCCTTCCACCGGGCCAACTTCTGGGCCAACCACCGCGTCGCCTGCATCGAGCCTTTCGTCGAATTCGCCCTCTCCCCCGGCGAAACCTTCACGCAAGAGATCCGCTACGGACTTTCCATCTAAACGAAAAAGCCCCGGAAAAACTTCCAGGGCTTTCGTCATTCCGGACTTGTTCCGGAATCTAATCGTACCGGAACTCCAGTTCATCCAGCCACAGCGTGCTGCCGAGGCCGCCGGTGTAGTAATTGGCGTAGTAACTGGACGCGCTGATGATGGTCACATACGTGGGCTGACGGTAATTGCGGTATTCGAGCGGGAAATCGAACTCCACCCACTGGCCGTTCGTCGAAGGAAGCGTCAGGTTGAAGTAGGCGATGATCTTCTCCTCGTCCATAATCTCCTCGCTGTACGACTCGATGAAGCGCTGCGGATGTTCGTTGGTCTTGACGGAATAGACGACGAACTGATCGTCCCAGTCGGAGAGGAAGCACTGCAACTGACCGATATCTTCCTTGCCGAGCCATTCCTGATGGTCAGCGTCGGCATAGTCGATGATCTGCGGAATGTAGCAATACCAGCCGTGCAGGGATGTCGGCTTGGCCGTAAACGGAACGCCGTGATGGAGTTCGACGCCGAGACCCGACAGTTTCGCGAACTGACCGACATAGATATTGCCGCCGGCAAATTTTACGAGGGCATTGACGCTTTCCATCCTGACGCTGTTCTTGCCCGCACCTTTACCGGCGTCACAGACAAAATTCTTGTCCGGAATGGTGTTGCTGGAGCCCAGGAAGTTGCCCGTCGCCTTGTTGGCCGTATCCCAGACGTATGTCGCGGACGGGCTGTTCGGATCCTCACCCGTTTCCGGGAACGGGAACCAGATCTTGCCTTCCTCGTGCCACACGTCGAAATTCATATTGTAGACCTGCTGCTCGGAGTCCGTGTGGAACGCGACCTCCTTGCTTGTCTTCTCGCCTTCCTTCACGCGGACCAGATAGTCGGTGTCGCCGGCGAGATTCTTGATCGTTGCGGAGATGCCCACGCCGGCCACCTTCGCGTCCTTGACGACATGCCAGGACGACTCGGAGCGGCGCTTGTATTCGAGCGTCGGGGTTCCGTTGCCGCTGAATACGGCTCTCACGTCCGCCTTATGGCACCACGGGACCACGCGCTGCACCTCCATCTCCACCGCAATCTGCACGGCGCGGAGCGTCCAGGTCGTGATCTTTTCGTTGAATTCCACGTCGAAGGTCCGCTCCAGGACGCAGTCGAGCACGATGGGAAAATGCATCTCCCGGGTGACGACCGACGTTCCTTCGAAATCGGACTCATAGCCCGTCGTGGAAATGACCTCGGACCCCTCGGGACCGAGTTTCATATCCGTGAAGTTGATCGCCTTCAGGGACTGGTCCTGGGTCACGGAAAGCATGATGGAATGGTTCGCCTCGTTGATGTTGGCGTCACCCACCTGCTTGTCGCAGGTGACGAAACGCTTGATCGTCTGCGTGGCGACAATCTTCCAGGCATAGTCCTGATAGGTCGAAAGCGTCACTTCGAACGGCTCGGCAAGGTCGAGATATTCGGGGATGTCCCGGGAAAGGACCGACATTTCCGACAAGGTGTATCCCTTGACTTTGATGTGATTCCTGTCCGTCCCTTCCTCCAGATCCAGCGTGACGACATAGTTCGTCTTGTCGATGCTCACACTCTTGGCCCCTTCCACCTCAAACGTGGTGAAACCGCCGTAGACCAGCGGGTAATCCAGGTCATTCTTGATGCAGCCCGCAGCCAGCAGGCATGCGGCGATGAAAATATACCGTTTCATTGGACTTGGACTTTGGGTTTCTTTTCGGGACGGTGACGCTTGTCGAGGAAGTACACGTTCATACCCACCTCGACCGAGAAGACATCCAGCCCGAAGGACGTGTTGGCGCCGTGATAGCCGCTGTTGTTGACCTGATTCTCCTTCTGCTTGACGTTGCGGTACGTCAGGCCGAGCACGCTCATCTGGGCCGTCAGCGCCATCGCGTTGGTCGCGAAGATGCACAGGCCCGGGACGAAGTTGATGCCCAGTTTGTAGACGTCGGTGTACACGCCGTGCCTGAGTCCGTCTTCGATCTTATAGCCCTTGGTCTGTCCGTAGGAACCGCTGATGCGGCCTTCCAGCAGGATGGCGAAGCGTTTGCTCTGCGCCAGGGGCATATAGTTGCGGAAGAACAGGGCGGCCGAGAAAGTGTTGGAGACGTAGTAGAAGTCATCCACGCCGAAGGACAGGTCATCGCCGATATTGATATTGAGATTTCCGAGTCCGAACGACGCCCTGGAATAGCCCAGATGGGTGCCGATGGAAGTGTTGTTCCACAGGAAATACTCATAGGACGGAGCGACCTTGAACCGGTAGATCGATCCCTTGACGCCCGTCACGAGCGACGGCACCAGCGAATAGCCGATGTCGTCCATCCCGGTGTCGCCGACCCTGTAGTTCAGCAGGCTGAAGGTAAGGCCGAGGCCGGAGGAACCCTTCGGGATAAATACGGTTGAAGGGGCGTCGATGCCCCTGTCAAACGGTACATAAGGTCTCTCCTTCTTCTGGGCCCCCGCCGGTGCGGCGGAGAGCCCGAGAAGAATCAGGAGGGAAATGACAGCTTTTCTTTTCATTTAGTTGCGATATCCTACCAGTTCGCGCTCGGAAGCGTTGAGCTGAGCCGGGTCGTACACGAGTTCGAATTCATCGATCTTGAGCATGGAGCCGATACCGCCGGTGAAGTAGTCCGCATACCGCGAGGCCGAGCAGGCGATCACGATGTAGGTAGGAGTTTCGTTGGTGCGGCGGTACTGGATCGGAATGGTAAACGACTTGTACGCGCTGTCATTGACATTGGAGTACATTGCGCCATAACCGATGATGCTCGGGTCGTCCTTCGAGAGGAACTGCTTCTTGGACGTATTGATATGGAACTGGGCCGTCCAGTTGACGAGATAGATCTCGATCGAGCAGATATCCGTCTGTCCGTTCAGGTCGTTGTAGGGCGCCTGCGTCTTATTGATCGGCTGCGGGTTGTACTTGTAGTACCCCTTCAGGGCGAGCGGCTTGCCATTGAAGCCGTAACCCCAGTCGATCTCGGCGCCGACACCGGAGACCTTGGCGAACTTGCCGATGTAGATGTTACCGGCGGCGAACTGTCCCATTGCGGTGGAACCCGTCAGACGAGCCGCCTTTCCGGCAACGACGTCGCTCTCCTCGGGAACGGTCGGAACGACACCGAAGCTGGCGGTACCCTTGTTGGCGGAATCCCAGACGTGATTGCTCGAAGAGGAGTTCGGCATCCAGGCGTCGCCGTCCTTGTACCACGAATCGAAGTTGAGGTTCGGGACCGTCGGCGTGCCGATCGTCGTGAAGGAAAGCACGGGAAGGGTCACTTCGCCGGTCTGATCCTTGGCGATGTCGTTGTCGGTGACGGTGCGGAAGACATAACTCGATCCGGCGTCCAGCGACCAGATTTCGGCCTTGATGGTCTTGGTTGCCTCATTATAGGTAACGTAGCTGTCGGCGTCGAGCCAGGTCGAAGACGTGGTCTTGCGATACTGGACCTTCAGGCTTGCAGGACGGTCGACGGTGTACCAGACACCCTCGAGGATCGCGAAGCGGGCCCAAGGCGTGGCGCTGACGGCGCGGGACTCGACCGGCGGGATGATGGTGATATTGTAGTTCACCATATTGTAGGCGTTCCGGGTGTCGACAAGCGTCGTCTGGAACTTATAGGATCCGACCGGAAGGTGGGAAATGAAGGACGTAAGGTCGATGACCTGGACGTCCGTCGTACCGAAATCGACGCTGTTGCAGACGATGCCGGTGGCCCGGATGGCGGAGAGATCCTGGCTCGTCACCAGATCGGTCCACCTGGGAAGGCCCAGGGCGGTGAGGCCGGCGTCGTTGTGCGAGATCACCAGCGAACCGATGCCGCGCGAAGCCTCGAAGGAGACGGTGCGGGTTTCGTCATTGCCCTCGATGAGGGTGATGTCGTTGGTGAGCGGGAAGGAAGTCGTCGTGACCGGCTTGCCGTCGGCGCCGAAGTCCAGTTTCATCTCGTACTCGCTGTAGACGGTATCCTCATCGACGATGATCGTCAGGACGAAGCCGCCGGTGGTAGGCGTATCGTCGCTCAGGGAGAACTTGAAGTGATAATGCTGATTGGCCTTCACGCCGGTGATCGCGTGCGGACCGTCATGATAGGTCGCACCGTCGGCATTGACCATGCTGAGTTCGTAATTGAGGGTGCCGGTAACGGCGAAATACGCCGTATTGCCGACCGTGTTGTCCGCCTTGGAGAACACCAGCGCCTGACCGGCACCGTTGTCCACCGTCACGCGGTAGTTGTTGAACACGTCAGGAATCGGATCCTCGAACTCGACGGTCACCATCGTATTGGCCAGGGTCGTGACGATCCGGGCCGTGGCGGTCTGCTCGGGCTTTACGAGAATCGTCGTGGAACCGCTGTAATAGGCGGATCCCCAGTTGGCCGCCGTGTCGATCCCCGTCGTGGCGGTCACCGTATAGCGTCCCGCGGCCACCGCAAGCGGCTCGGTCGCGAGCGTCCGGGCATCCTCCACCGTGTAGGAGTGGATGCCGTCCTCGCCCACTATCGAGAGCGAGAACACCATATCTTCCGAAGGCGTCTCGGGACTCTTGACGACGAGTTCGGGATCTTCCATCCCCACGCTCACCGTCAGGTAGCCCGTACCCTCGTACCCGCCCTTCCTGCAGGAGAAGAGCGCGAGGATCACGACCGTCGGAATAAGTATGCTGATTAACTTTCTCATAAGGCTCTGACTTATTCGGTAGGCGCCACGAAGGTGATCATCTTCTCAAGGGCGTTGCCCTTCTCGTCGGTGAGTTTGAGGTTGAAGTAATGGTAGGAACCGGGCGTGGGCTGGTACATCAGCGCGAGCGGGATCAGACCCGAAAGCGAGAACGTGACGTGTGTCTGGCCGAGGAGATCGTTCTTGAGCGGAATGCCGAGGCCCATGGCGCCGAGATTCTCGCAGAGCGTATCGTCGTAGATCATATCCATCCAGAACGGATGACCGGCGGAGTAGGTGTAGTCCGGAGTCGAGGAAAGCTGGGCGAGGGTCTCGCTGAGGACATCGCTCTCGACGTCGACGCCGAAGGTCGCGATCTTGTTGGGAACCTCGATTTCGAGCTCGACATTCATACCGGAAGACTGCATCGTCACCGGGGCGAAATCCGGATTGGCTTCCCAGGTCACGGTCGGAAGGGTCGGATCTACGACCGGCGGATCGGGAATGACCGGGTCGTCTCCGCTGCCGGGATCGTCACCGCCCTGCTCGCCGCCGTCCACGGGCACCTCTTCGAATCCGTCGACATAGACGTCTTCGATCTTCTCATTGACGCTGTCGTCGATGGTCAGCTCGAACGCGGCCTCACCCGTCACGCGGGCGTCGATGGTGATGATGTGGTGATCGCGGGCCGCAACCGTAGAGATGGTCTTGACGGCCGAGGCCTCCGTGCCGTCAATGGCACGGTATCCGTAAATCTTCACAAGCAGCGGAGCGACGGAGAAGTAGCCGGCGTCGCCGCGCTCGATCTTCTCGTTGTCCCAGGTCAGGGCGTTGACCTCGTCCTGGGCGTCCGTCCAGTCACCCGCATTGGTCACGACGACATTGAAGTTCATCACCTCCTTGAGGAAATTCTCGGTCGGGGCGATGGTCACCTTCATGTTCGCGAGGGTGCAGACCAGCGCGACCGGGGTCATCTCGCCCGCGTTGATCGTGAACTCGGCGGTACCGCTGTAGACCGGCTGATCCCAGGCGGCGTCGGCCTTAAAGAGCGAGGAGGCCGTCACGGTGTAACTTCCGCTGCTGAGCTCGATGTTCTGCGGCATATCCGCATAACGGGGATATTCCCTCGTCCAGCCGTCTGCGGGACGGGTGATCGTGACGACGAACTCCCGGATGTCGGAATTGGTCGATTTGGTGATGTAGTCACCACCGGCGGTGGCCTCTAAACGGAGGGTTCCGATACCGCCCTCGCCGGTCACCTTCTTGCAGCCGCACAGTACCGCGGCCGCGATTATCATGATTGCGTAAACTGTCTTTTTCATAGCTTACTGATATAACATTTCAACGTTGTCAAGATAGAGGATATTGGCCGCGTGGATGCGGTGCGATCCGCTGAGGGTGCTGACATCCACCCGATAGAAGTAAAGAATGGAACCGCTGTCGCCGACCTTCGGCTTGTCGGCCGCGTTCTGGCAGGACATGAAGCGGAGTCTGATGCCGCCGGCCTTGCGGTTGGTGATGCTGTAGGTGATATCGACCGTCGCGGCCGTCCAGCTGTTGACGTCGTCCTTGACGTCGTTCTTCGTACCCTGGCCGATGACATTGCCGTCGACGTCAAGGATCTGGACCTCGACGTAGTACGGGGCGCGGCCGTTCTTGGGCGCGTCAAACTTATACATGAATTTCAGTTTCGAAGGACGGTTCAGGAAAGCGCCGCTGTCAGAGAGCTTGTCCCAGTCGCCGTACGGCTGATTGTTGGCCGTTCCGATAAACACTTCGCCCGGATGATAGTTGCTGTTGGTCGTCCAGTCGGATCCCCAGGCGTCTTCGCCGATGGTCGCCACCATAATGCTCTTGCCGCTGTAGGCGCCGCTGCTGATGACGGAGACCGTCGGGAAGCACTTGTAATCCAGGTAGCCGGCGTTTCCGGAGGCCCAGGTAGCCGTCAGAGGCATCGAGACGGGGCTGTTGACCGCCCAGCTCTTGGTGCCGGTCGCGCTGTAAAGCTGCCACCACTGCACGGTGTTGGTCGTTCCGAGGGCGGCACCGTATTCCCCGAGCCAGCTGACCGTATGGGCTTCTTCGCTGTACTCCTCGAAATTGGCGTTGGGCACCTGCTCGGGATCCTCGGTCTTGATCATCGTTTCGGCGGAATAGTTGTCGCCGGAAGCGCCGATGATGACGCGGGTATGATAATTCGCGCCCGGGGTAAGACCTGTCGGGGTGTTGAACACGACCCGCTTGCCGGATACGCTCTTCTTGGTCACGCTCTGCCAGGTGGTACCGTCCAGACTGTACTGGAGACGGATATCGGCGGCCGTGTTGACATTGTTGATGCCGGTGAAATCGGCGTAAGGATTTACCAGTTTCCAGCCCCAGATGTCGTAGTCCTTGATGCCGACGGTGGCCGTGATGGGCTCTCCGTTGAGGTTGAGGACCGCGGAGGATTCCTTGTCGAAGGCATCCTTGACCGTGAAGGTGAAGTCCGCGACCTTCGGCGTGGCGGCCACATACGTGCTGTTGATGCTCAGGGCCGGAAGGACGCCGGAGACATTGAGATAGCCGTATTCGCCGCCCGGCACGGTGTACCAGGTGATGCCGGCCGCGTTGAGGGCGGCTTTCTCGGCGGGCTCGAGGTTGATGAGGTCGACTTCGGCGGGAAGACCGACCGTACCGGTGAGGTAGCTGTTGTTGATGCGGAGCGTGGCTTCCGCGACGCCGCTGTAGGCGGTGAAACTCATCGTCGCATCGGCGACCGCAGCGCCCACGCCGACCGGGAAGCCGTATTCGAAGGTCTCACCCTTGACGCCGTGGAACATAAAGTAAGGGGCGTCCTTGGGGAGAGCGGATGACGGTACTTCCACATGCTGCTCGACGACCTCCACTTCCTTGTCGATGAGGATATTCACGTCGAGGTTGCCCTCGCGGTCCTTGCAGTCGACGTTGAAAGTGACGAAGTCGTTGGGCTCATACGGAGAGGCGGCGGATTTGAAATACACGAGCGAATCGCGTACGCCTCCGTCCTGCGCCCCCGTACCGGCGAGCTGGGCATAGACCTCCAGATAGAGTTCTCCGCCCGGGATGTAGCCGCTGCGGGTCTCCGTCTTGCGGAACTTCACGGATTTGCCCGTGTAGGCGGCGTTGCGCACGACCGCATAATAATCGGAATAATACCGCTGGAGATTTTCTCCGAAAGAGACCGCCAGCTTGACATTGGCCAGCTTGGCGGTTGCACTGATGCGGTCCGGCTCCCGGCCGTTGTCCACGAATCCGTGCACGGTAAACGGAGTGTCCGCCAGGTAGTACGGCTTGCCGAAGCCGGCGCCGAGCGAATCTCCGCGGCTCGCCACAAGACGATATTCACCCGCATTGAGCTTGATGACCTCGTCCTTGGCGGTCTCATACTTTTGCCTGTAGAGCCGGATCTTGCCTGCATTGTAGATCTCGATCCAGAAGCTGTCCACAGGCGGGAGCGCGTCCTCTTCCGGGTCGGCCTTGGTCACCAGCGTGACGCGGGCGTCCTGCACGAGGCTGATCTTGACCTCGCCGAACTGAGCGTCCTCCCCCGAGGGGTCGAGCGACTCGTGCTTGCAGGCACCAAGGACCGAAAGACCCAGAGCCAGCAACGCGGCCCCAAACCATTTCGATGTTTTCATACTATATAATTTAGTACACATAAATTACTTACCTCCTGTCTTCGGAAAAAAGTCCCGAAAACCAAGATGCAAAATTGGGAAAAAATCCGGAAACATCAAAGGATTTTGTAATTTTTTTGTAACAAAAGAGCAATTGTTTTGTAACAATCCGGATAAAAAGATTCCCGGCACGGAGGCCGGGAATGACGATGCAGTATGTCGGGACGGTGTCCTACTCTTCCACTACCGAGCGGACAGGCAGGGCAGAGCTCGAAACAGTCAGGAATCCATAATACATGTATGGATAGGCGCAAAGCATGACAGGCGCAAACCCCGCCATGACAAAATTGGAGTAGTAGCCGCCGCAATTCGGAGTATTCGCCATTTCGTTTATATACGAAGTAGTACTGCCACTATTCTCGACGTCTACGAATGCACTTGTCTGGAAATGACCGCCCAATTGATTATAACGCCGTCCAACTTGCGGCAGGAATCCCATATTCACAGGACCTGAACCGGCGGCATCTCTTTCTTTATCAGCCAATGAGGCATAGTATAAGCATCCATACTCAGAAGCAGATACGAGTAAGCTGACATACTTCTCCCGTAATGCCGCTCCGTCCTCGCCTCCCATTTCAACAAGATAATTCTCATATTTTCCGCCGGTGAAGAAGGCGAAGAATGTACCGCCGGCATCCATCGGAGGCATCGTAAAACCAGCCGGATTCGGATCATAGACAGTCTTGACCGTAGGATCTTTTCGGGTGATAACCTTGGAGATCATACCGCCGCCTAAAAGCTCAGGAATTTCTGTATTATTCCAAAGGAAGCCCTTGGTATCTGAAATATTATCCGTAAACCATCCGCTGCCGTTTGAATAGGAACCGCTGACATACTGATGGAAATATGTATATGGATACTGAATTCCATCTGCAAGGGTCGCCGCCCTGCACTCAGAGACGAAATCCAATCCGGTCAATGTCTTGACGGCACCATAAGTCTGCACATCTTGCATATAACCGTCGGAGCCCCTCTTGCCGGGCGTAAGCGGATCCTTTCGTCCGGCCTGATAATAAGGGCCGTAGCCATACTGGATATCGGCATCAAACAGGTGTGTTCCTTCCTGAATGAGCGGGACAATAATACTGCGTCCACCCTCACTCTCGGGAATAGCTTCTTTCAAGCCGGTCTCAGGATTCGTTCTAACCTGCCAGACCTTGACATACATGGTATTGTCCCTGTACTTGATCTCGTTGCTCTTACCGACAGAAACCCAGCCCAGGTTGCGCTTCATATAGCCGTAATCACCGTTGGACCAGTATGACCTCACCGGGATGACGCTCTGATAAGGATTATAATCCGTCGCCCAGATATGCCAGCTCCACATAATCCTTGCCTGCTCATCCACAACGGCGATGACGGCATTGCCCTGATCGATATTCCCAGGCTCTACCTCAAAAACGATACCCCACATGCCGGTAGCAGAATCATAAATTACCGGCAATGCATAAGGACGGATTGTCTCCAGATATCCTTTTGTCGCATCGGGAAGGTCGGAAGAAAACACGGGCGCAAAATCTGCCGATGTACTGATCAGGCCATCGGCATCTTCCCATAGCAAATAAGCCGCATAAGGAGTTCCGCTCCCGGCACTTGTATGTCCGATCCGGGGATCTACGATCTGAGCGCCCAGATAATCGACAAAGAGCGGATCCCTGTCGTCCTCGTAAGTAGAAAGCGGCTGATATGCTGTGGTATTGGGATTACCGCCCTTGATACCATTGCCGGCCACGCAAGGCAGGAGATAGTAGCCGGGCTGGTTGATGATATAACAGTTGGCCGAATTGAACTTCGAAGGGGTAAGGGAGCCGTCCGACGCAGCCAGGTTCCAAGGACTGTTATTAGCCTTATCCCCCCGATATGTCGCACCCTGCAGGACGGCACGAATTTCTGCTGTCACATCATCAGGCCGGGAAATCAGTTCGACATTCGTATTGGCATTGACAGCGTACTCAAACATCGTGACGCCGACCTCCGTATCTGAAGGAGTAAACGCAGATGTAAAATGAGCCCAGTTTTCAAAGGCCGAGATATCATCGACAGGAACTGTACAGTTCGCATCCTCAAATGCGGCTAAATCCCAATCCACAGCCGTCTTAACGCCTTCAATATAAGTATAACTGACAACACGTCCCGTATAAGTACCGCCCTCCGGCGGGAAATTCCGCACGCAGTCGACGGCGAGGACAGAGGTCTCGGCCTCGGTCATAGCGACCGTGAAGGTGTATTTCTTGCCGCCCAGGAATCCGTCCGGAGAGGTAATCTTTCCGGTAAGACGGGGATTATGCTCGGCATCATAGCACGTGAAATCCAGAACGACCGCATCGCTCTCGGTCGGGAGAATGGCCGCAAGGATCCGCTCGCCGGCGGTCGCGCCGATGGTGACCGGCGTGTCGAGGCGGACGGTAAGGGTACTGCCCCCGCTGCCCGGCCTGATGACTCCGGCCTCCGAAATGAAGGCGTCTCCGGTAATCTGCGGATATCTAGAATGAGAGCCGTAATCGACCCAGGAGGCGAAAATCTCGATCTCTTTGATCGGGATATCTCCCGCGGCCGAGGTTGCGTTGAAACTCAGCAGGGCCGTCTTCGGCTGGAAGTCGTTGAACTGTATTCTGGTGGTATTGTCGAGAATCGCAGCCTTTCCATAGGGAGTCCCGGTAAAATCGGCACAGATCTGATATTTGCCGAAGTGTTTGCCGTCCTGCGAATAAGGGACCCGGACCGGTGCCCAGAGCACGTCGTCTTCAATGACGGGGCTGGTCTCCATGTTGGCCGCAGAGGCCGGATACACGGCATAGAAGGAATACTTTCCTTCCCCCGCATTTACCCACGCAGAGCGTGCCTTCCCGGAAAGGAAGGTCGCCTTGGTGGGATCCTGGGCGTCAATCACGACCGGCATCACCTCGGTGAGCGCGCTCCCCCACTTGTCCGCTCCGGCAAGAGGAGTGCCCAACCCGTCCTCGGAATAGGCGGAAGTGACATAGACCCTGTCGTCCGTATCCCATTCCAGGGTTGTGCCGTCCTCGGCGAAGTGAGACTTGACCATACTCCCCAGATCGGCGGCGAATGATAGCCGCTCCCCTTCGGGAACCTGGACGGCGCTGTCGTCAATCAGGGTTTCACGGCTGCAGGAAAGTGCCGCCAAAAGAACAATGCTGAAATAGATCTTGCGTTTCATATGCACTTCCCTCCGTTAGTTAAGGACGATTTCTTCATACTCTCCCGCATTCCCGGCCTCGGGGCTGGTGACAGGATTAAGTTCGAGATCGAAGGAATACTTGGTTCCCTTGAAAATTCCGGGATAAACCTCGCGCTCATTTTTATAATTATAGGTGTTACCCATCTGGAGCACCTTTCCGAGGATCTCATTCCCGTCGGCATCGTATGCCGTGAAGCGAATTCTCGGTTTTTTACCTTCACTGGTCCGGTTCTGCATATCCATTGTGGGAATCACGACGGCATAGAACAGGCCGTCGGCCGCGTTTCCGCCGCTCAGACTGACCGGATCCGCGAAACTGAGGGTCACCTTCGGCGAGGCCCCGGCCATCTCGCTCCAGCCGTTTACGGTGTCGTTCTGGTGAATATACCAATTGTACGGAACACAGAAGCGGCTGTGGAGCAGCGCCTCGTGCTCTTCATCATTGAGGAATTGAACGGGAACGGTCCCCGAGAGCGCAAAGAAGTCGTCGTAGTAGCCCGGATTCCCGGAATAGTAGTTCGGGCTCTCATACGTAATATCCAGGGTCTTGATGGCATACGTTTCCGCATCCGCGGCCTTCAGCGTAAACTCGAGCAGGCTCGTCGCCACCACCCAGTTGTCGAATGTCACGGGATATTCATTATACAGAACCTCTTTGGCCGAGACGATGTTCCTGGCCAGACGGTCCTGATAGTCATACAGACCCGTATTGTACACGATCTGATAATCCCAGTAGCTCTTGCCGTCCTGAACGGAAGGTACCGTCACCTTGAAAAAAGGATGCCGGACGACATAGTCCTGGGTCAGGCCGTATTCAGTTTTCGGCAATACCATCTCCCAGGTAGTAAAAGTGGGAGCCGTCCCACCCGTGGTTACCAGGGCGGAGGCGGGATACAGTGCCGAGAACCAGTACATATCATCCTCGATGGATGTTAAGTTGCCGAACCATTCCCTGGCGGGTTTCTCCGAATGGAATGTGGCGGACGTGGATCCGGCGCCCTCCGTGACGGAGAGAGTTTCACAAACGGTGGCGCCTTTGGCAATACCGTTCTGCATGGTTTCAACGCCTGTGATAATCCCGATTTGTGCTTCATCCGTGAAACCGTAATCTGCAACAAGGTGCATCGCCGTCGCTTCGAACTCTTCCATCGTGCCCATCGGGACCGACCAGACGGCAATCTGATCGGTCGCCGTCCACTTCAGGGACAGGCCGTCCGTACCCAGGACGGTGCGGGTAAGCGAAGGAAGGTTCGCACAGAACTCCAGGCCGGAGATCTTCTCGCTGTGGATGACATCCTCGCCGGAGAAATTCCCTTTCTTGCAGGAAACCACGCAGACAGCGGCTATGGCCAAAATGCTGATATAATTTTTCATAATCATTTCCTCCCAGTATTAAATCTCGCCGTCGAAAGGATCTCCGCCGTCCAGATAGTTCCCGGCGCCGTCGGAAGCGTACCAGAGAGTGCCGACCTCGATACTCACCGGTATCCGGAGATTCTTGATCCGGTGCTTCATCGAAGGAGAGAACCAGATCCAGTTGTCATTGGCATACTTCAACTTCAGGGAACGGTTGAATGTCACGTCGTTCTTGGTAATGTTGAAGGTCAGGGTAAGCATCGTGAAGGAATACCACGAGTTCAGAAGATACGTAAACACGACGGGACTGTCGTCGGTAAGGGTCAGGTCTGAGAAGTTGATCCTGGCCTGATAAGAAATCTCTCCCTCCTTGGGAACGTCCGTCCAGCGCTCGCCTTCCGGATTCTCATCGTCCTCGATACGCTGGAAGATATAGGTGCCGGTCAGCGGCCTGTCCTCGTCGGCGCTGGAGAGCGTGACGCTGTTGAGCGTGAAGGAGTCGCCCACCTTCGCCGCAGCCGTAATCTCGAAAGCCGTGAAATGGGGTTCGAACGGGAGATTGATAGTCGACCCGCTCTCGAGGTACATACCGTTCGCAGGTGAATACTTATCGTCCAGAAGATCTCTATAGGAATAGAAGTCAAAGGGATTGCAGAACAGATATGCATAACTCATATCCGGTTTGTACACGGTAGCCGTGACTTCATCCTCACCGAAAGTGATGGTCTTCTCTTCGGTGCCGACAGGGACCTGGGTCTCCGGATACCGGTACGGAACCTTGACCGTGAACTCGTTGTCGACAATGCCAAAGATAAAATCCTCATCGTCCCCGTCGACGTCAGGGCACGTGGCGAAGAAACGGTGATAGGTATTGTTCCGCCAGCGGAGGCCATTGCCGTTCCTGGGACCTCCCGTGGGCTTGATGGTATTGGCGAAGCTGGATTTGCCGTCGGAGGTAATGTCGCTCAGGCGATAATGGTCATACTCGGCGCAAAAGCCGTCGTTGCCGCCAAAAGAGACATAACCGATGGTAATCATATCCCCGTCCTCCCAGTCGATTCTCTCGTACGTGGTGCCGTCGATAACGAACTCCTTACCGCTGTAAACGGTCTTGGTCCCGGTATCGCCTGTCGCGGGCTGGCTTTTCGCCCGGAAACGAACCTGCTCACCGGGGACGAGCCGGAAGAACGAATGTTTCTTGCATCCTGCAGCGAGGATGGCGAGGGCCGCAAGGGCCGTTGCAATCAGAATTCTTCTCACTTTCATAGTCCTTACTCCCAAGTGTGATTAAACTGCGTTTCATCGGCGAAGTCGTACTCCTTCACCTCCTGGCCCGTCGACTCGACGGTGCCGACGTTGTCCACGATAGACCCCAGCAGGAATGCGTCCTCTGACTGAACGCAGACCTCCCGAAGCACCTCCGGATGCTTGTAAAACGTACTCATAATGTAACCCTTTGATTATCTACACACTACCGAACGCACAAAGGTAAATAAAAAATTTTAAAATACAAAGTTTTTTACAGGTAACCCGTTGATTTTATGCATTTTCGTGCGCTTACAAATAAAAATGCCGCCCTGAGGATATCAGGACGGCATTTTTAGGCGACGGATTACCCGCCTTTACTCCGAGACGTCACGTACAAGCCGCACGCAACCGCCAATGTAGCGATAATCATGCACGGGATCGAATCTGGTGGTGTCGAAAAGCAGAATGTCGGCATATTCCGGTCCCCAGTTATCATCCGGGCTCCCGGACCAGTAAGATCCGACACCGTAATCGACGTTGTTTCCAACGCGCTTCCCGGCCACAGGCCAGAACACGGCGCCCTGCGCCTCCATATCCTCCCAATTTCCGGAAGAACCGGTCGTGGCACCTTCTGCATTATAAGTGTTTACGTCGAAATTGAACCCAATCTGACCGACAGGAGTGAAGCTGCAACCCGCAGGCGTAGCCCAATTGTCCGGAAGGAATACAAGGCCCTTGACCGGATTGTTTTCGGAACCGACATACACCGTGGCATAAGCAAAGAGGTTCATCGCATTGGTGCGCTCCGTAAACAGATATACACCCTCGTCGGCAGTGATGGTCCTCCAGCCCGAAGCCGCCATGCAGTCCGTCCATCCGGCAGGATCGCCGGAATAATCCGAATCCTGCTCCGAGATGGAAATCCCATGGTCATTGGATGTCGTGGAGAAACCGAAGAGGTCGATCCAGCCTGAATAGGAGTTGAAGTTCGTCCAGTCGGCTGCGGATCCTACGATGTCATACTGATGTGCAGCGAGCTTCCAGCCGTTATTTGCGATGGAGTTGTCGCGTACGCCGTTCGACACATACGCCCACAGATTACCGGTCGCAATATAGGCCTTCATTCCCTCGGCAAGAGAGAACTGCCCGGAAAGCGCGCCCTCCGGAGGAGTTTCCGTCTGGAGTTCCAGCGTAAAGTCATAGCGTCCGCCGGTGCGGAAGCCAGGCTCATCTCCAGCATTGCCCGCAGGCGCGGGCTTGGTCGTACGGAAGAGCAGCGTGCCGTCAGCGCTGTAAGCGCGGAATTCGACCGCGTCGGCGCCATATGTATTGGCATAATGCGGCGCACTCTTATTCTTGAACGACGGGAGCACGACAGCGCAGTATTTCTCAGTCGTCGGCGTGCTGGAAACCAGTATGGGAGTATCAAAGACGATTTCTACGTCATTGTATGTCTCCTCCTCCCATCTGTCCGGAATAATCCAGGGATCGTCTCCCCAGGTGGAGACCCAGGAGGAACCTGTAAGTTTCGTCTCGAACTGGTCACCCTCTCCCTTCACGCCTTTCATATCAATGACAAGTTTGGCGATTTCCACGGGATCAGGGTTGTCGGTACGGATGTTGAAACGGAGCAGGGACGTCACCGGCTTAAACCTGTGGAAGTTGACAACATTGCCGTTGATGATGTCGGATGCATGATAAAGGCCGAGAATCCCATTGGGATCTTCCTCATCAAAACCGGTGTCCATACATACATGATACCTGCCGAAATCCTTCCCGTTCTGAATATGGGGGACCTCCACCGGGAAACCCACGGCAGCATTGCCGCTAGGACCATACTGGGCGATTAATTTCATCGTACGGTTCTCCGGCACGGGGTAAATGGCGAGCATCTCATATAGAGCATCACTGTAGATATCTCTTTCCGGAAGCAAAGAGCTGGGCGTAATGTCCGTGTGGAGAAGTGCCTGGGTACGGTCGGTGGCATTAATTTCAGGAACGGCGATGGTCGTGTGGATGTATTTGGTAACATCCTTTCCGATATAGCTTCCGTCGGTCTGTCCATTGGAAAGCATCGTGCAGTGTTCATCGATTTTTTCCGAGAAATGCTCCCACCATTCCGTTAGGGATCCATCCGTCTGCAGGGCGGCACAAATCAGGACCCGGTCGGATTCTTCCCAATAGAGAACACCGGATTCATCAGCGTTGGCGCCGAAGGAGGAACGGCTTTCGACAGGTGCGAGCGAAGCCTTGAACGTCATCCCCTTTCCGGCGGAAAGAGGCGTGGTGTCTTTGTCCGGGAGGGCTTCTCGGTTACAGGCCGCAAGGGCGACCGTCAGCATCAAAGCAGAAAAGTATCTCATCATTTTCATAATCTCATCCTCCCTTACCAATTAATCAGGTTATATTCTCCGGCATTTCCGGCTTCTCCATCCATAAGCGTGTTCAAGGTCACGGTGAAATCGTACTTGTGTCCGTATTCAAGACCGATTCCGTAACTCTCTTCCGCTCCCGTTTCGAAATTCTTCCGGTTCGGAGTCTTCAGCCTTGCACGAAGGATCAGGTTGTCCGACGCATCGTAAGCGCTGAAAACCAGCTTGGGATTATCGTAATTGGAGTCGGGACGGGCGTTCGTCGGGATGGCGACGGCATAATAATCTTCTCCGGTACCGTCCTTGGTCACCTTCTGCTCCTCGTCAAATTGCAGCGTAATTGTATTGCACAGCCCGGCGGATCCTTCCTCCCAGGCTTCGCCCACGGGCGTCTGATAGAGATGATTCCCTACATATACCGGTTTGCAATAACGGTTCCAGAGCGTCGTATCGTCGTCTCTGTCCGGAGCATTGCAGAAGATAAAGTACGGAACATCTCCCGAAAGGGCGTACAGGTCGGTGTACCTGTTTCCATCAAAGATTGCCTCTTGCGAAATGACAATTTTAGAAATATAATAGGTATCCTCCGGGGCCAGAGCACCTACCTTAAGGTTGAAGTGAAGCAGCGAAGTCAGCGGCTGGAACGAGGCGAAACGAATTTTCTCCGATCCATTAAGGAAGCCCTGCCGGGACACGATGCCGCCATCATCATAATTGTGATTATCGGGATCATTATCATCCTCAAAGCCAAGGAAATCAAAACCGGAGCACACGACAATCTGGTAACGGCTCCAGCTCTTGCCATCCTGGACGGAAGGGACATTGACCATCACCCAGGGCAAATTGAGTGAAACGCCACCCAGGTCTTCCGAGCCACAAGGGAAAGACTTGATGGGATGTGCATTCAGAAACTCCTGTGAAGGGGCGGGATAATAAGCCGTGAACCAATAATTTTCATCTTCAGCCGAATCACTTTTCCCAAACCATGCATCGGCGGTATTCTCCGAGGTGAAAGTACCTTGGGCAGAGCCCGCCGAAGCATCGGTTACAGTCAAGATTCCGTTTTTCTGATATTCCGGATAGAGCGACCCGGATTCGATCCAGTACAGAAGGCCGCTCACATCATCGAAATCATCAGACATGTCGGAATTCATGAATGCCGTATAAAGCTCGCTATAACGAGGAGTCGTCTCAAAGGACGCCTCACTGCCGATAAAGGAGGAATACACGGCCAGCTGGTCGCCGGCCTCCCAAAGCAGGGTAAGCCCGTCGGAGTCCAGTGTCGTGCGGGTCAGATTCTTGTCAAGACACGCCTCAACGGTAAGAGGTTTTCCCTGCGGCATCACCTGGATATCATCCGTCAGGTCAGCACGTTTGCAGGAAACGGCCACTACGGCAGCCATCGCTGCCAGCATATAGAATTTTCTCATCATCTTCATAGCTTATTCCTCCGTAATTTGTCCACCCTGATGATATGAGCCTGCGCCGGACCAGCCGGTATCGGCTCCCACAGGCGGCAACGACGACGACGTCGTACTCCTGTCCTCAACCGGACGGACGAAGCCGGCGGAGCCTTGCGGCATAAACGGGTCGATAATAGAGAACGGAATGGAAGGACTGGTATAATCATAATCGGAATGCTCATCTTCTTCCGTGCCAGCAAGGAAGATAGTCAGCCATTCAGCACCACTGTTTTCGTCCTCCTGATTGTTTCCGATTCCGATTGCTGACCAGATGGCCGGTCCTTTGTCAAAGGCCGTCAGCAACGCTCCGTTGCCGAAGAAGGTTCGGGAGCTACAGAGCGGGAAGAAAATCCTGTCACTGCTATATCCCTGCAGAGAATAATAGATTCCTTTGGTCGAGTAGGAATGAATAATACCATTGTTCGGATCATAGGCATATCCCAGCAATCTGTATTTGTCGTTTTCCGCATCGTATTCCGTCACCTCGTTGTCAAGATAGAATCGACGGTAATCGTACGGCTGAGGGACCTGATAGCCAACGGGGCAGGGATCGTAGATAGATTTCCGCTGCGGCTCGTCGATGTCTTCCAATCCTTTATGGAAACCGGCAAGCATATTCCAACTGTTGAAAATGATATTATACGACCAGCTATAGCGCTCCTTATCATCATCGACTGTTCCAAAGATCAGTTTGGTCGGATTCTGGATCGCATAATGATGAGGCAGCGTGGAGGATGACGTCTCGGCCTCGGAGTAGATACCGACCGTCAGAGAAGGCATCGCACCATAGACAGGGACATTCGTTCCGGCAGAAGCGGTACCCGAAGGGATGCCGGGGATCATCGGATCTTTGCGGCCGAACTGATAGAGAGGGTTGTAACCATTGGAAGGCATACCCGCACACCAGTCATCCTCATCTCCCATCTGGACGATCTTGACGATGGCGGTCTTGCCGCTCTCTTCCTGCACGATACGGACATAGGCCGTGTTCCCCGCACGGGTCATATTGTCGAGGCGTTCCGTCTCGACCCATCCAAGATTGACCTTCGAGAATTTGACGCCTTCCACGGTCGTATCGTCGGATCCGTCGAACTTGTGGTCCGTCACCCAGATATGCCAGCTCCACATGATGACGCCGTTCGCATCACGGACAGCCAGGACCGCATTGCCCTGATCGATCGCGGAGGGAGCGATATGGAACTTGATCCAGTAGACGCCGTCGATGTTTTCGAGCGTGAGGGTATTATCGGATGTCTCGATGAGACCCTGAACGTCTTCCCAGAGAAGAACGGCCGAAGCGGGAGTTCCCGCCAGCGAAGATGAATTATGGACGTAAGGGCTTACGACATCGCCGCCCTTATAGTCGAACAGCACCGACAATCCGCGGCCACTCTGAACATCCGTATTATCCGCCGCGTTCCAGGCGCCGGAATTCGGAGCGCCGTTCTTGATACCGTTGCCAAGTACGCAAGGGAAGGAGTAATAGCCCGGTGCGTCGATGACATAGCAGTTCGCCGTGTTCTCTATAGCGGAAGCGCCGGTAGCGTTGGAAAGGTTGTAATAACTGCTAGACGTACCCTTCTGCGAAGCGCCGGCCAGGGTATTTCTGACTTCCGCTCTGCAGTCGTACGTATTCATCACCCAGGGATTCGGATTGGGCTTCACCTTTACGGTTGCCAGATAGGCGTCTGTCGGAGATTCGCCGCTCTCGGGAGAAACTTTTTCCCATGACTGCAGCCAGGGCTCCCATTCCTCCTGCGGGATGGGCTGCGTACACGCAGCGTCCGAGAATATGCCGCCGTTGTACCCCCATTCGACATAGGAGGCGACACCGTCGACAACCTTGTAACTCCGTACCATCCCCTCCAGCTCATCCCCCCAGGAACCTGCCGCATCCGGCTGGGCGCTGACGAAGAAGTGATAAGGGCTGTCTTCGCCGAAAGTGACGGTGAAGTTATAACGGTATCCCCTCTCGAGGCCGGTGCCAGCATCGCCTTTGCCATCCAAAGATGTAGGATAAGACTTCTCGCAGACAGCCAGGACATTGCCTTCGGCATCAAACGCTTCGAAGCGAAGATAGCCGGGAACATCCCGCGGCTTGAATTCACCGGCGCCGGAGACAGAGACATTGTAGATCTGACTCCCCTCTTCTCCAGCCAGAAGATGGACGGGCTCGGAGAAAGTGACATCAACATAGTTGTTCAGATACGAGCAGTTCCCGTCCGGATTGTAGGGACGGCATCTGACATACTCATACTTATCGTCATAGAAGAATGCGTGAGTCCCGGACAGAGCCAGATCTTCAGGATCGACATAATGGGCCGCCAGGTCATCCAGCTGGACCGAAGAAATCCGGACCCGGGCGATATCCAGGTCGGAGGCCAGCGAATTTCCGATCTTGAAGCTGAGGATGGCGTTGCCGGGGATGAAGCCCGTAAATACCGGATCGACAGAGGAGCCGGACGGCTCGAGCGACAGCATACCTTCATTTATATAATAGGCAGGGGTACCGCCGCCCAGGAGCATCGCTTTCTGATAATGGACACCGTCCTGCTCGACAGGAATGTCCTTCAGGAAATACAGGAATTTGGTTTCGATGTCCGTACCTTCCGACACTTCGCCTGTGGATTCAGAATTATCCATATCGGGAATCTCGTCGTTGGCGGGGTAGATGGCGAAGAACTGGACGCGCTCCATATCTTTGGTCCAGGCCGCCAGCGTCTTGGCCGTATGCAGGATAGCCATCGTCGGATCCGAAGAGTCAACCTCGACGGACGCGATTCCGGTAACGGCATTATTGATGTCGTACTCGTGCAGATGGTCGAAACTGTATCCCTTGGTATCCAGGACGGGGACGGCGATGATAGCCACGTCCTCGTCACCGTCCCAGACCAGCTGTCCGGAGCGGTCTCCGGTGAAGGAGGCCCTGGTCAGCGAGGCGATGGAAGCACGGAAAGCGAAACCGTCCGGATAGATCCGCGGCTCGTTTTCGGGAATGTCGGTCTCTCCAAACTTAGAGCAGGAGCAGATGCCCAGCAAAAGGGCGATTGTCAAATAGTATATCTTTTTCATATGCCGTTTCCTCCTCTAAAAGTCCCAGTCCACAAATTCAAACTCGCCGGCATCGGCGCCCTCGAACCAGACCGCATCGGCCTCCAGCGGTATCTGAAGTCCGTAGATACGATGCTTGTAGGAGGATGAGAACCCGATCCAGTCCGAATCTCTTGCCGTATCGTGGCCGTATGTCAGGCGGAGGGAACGGTTGACATTCACCCCGTCCTTTTTGATATTGAACGTAAGTCTGAGCCGGTTCATCCATTCATCCTTCACGAAGAAAGTGAATTTCAACTGATTGAAGTCGTCCGAGCCATTATTGTGAAGAACGATGTTCTCACCCGAGAAGTCTATGGTCACCTTTGACGAAACATCCTTGGAAGAGTCGTCGGAAAGGTTTTTCCATCTCCATTCATATTTCTCTTCCGAGTCTTCCTCATACGACCGGATATAGGTGATATACGGAATTTCTCCGGCAATATAGGCATTGCCGCAGGAGAGCGTGAAACTGTTGACCGGAACGACATCTCCCTGCCTTGCAGTCGCCGTGATCTCAAAAGCGGTGAAATGGGGCGTGAGGGTGAGTTCGATGTCACCATATTTCGGAATCATCCTTCCATTATTGATAGAATAGATGTACGCATACTTCATATTCTCGCAGTAACTGCCGTCAGCATTCTTGGTCATGAAGGCGGAATCCGACGCACTGAACGAGTACGGATAGTAATACGGCAGGTAGGAATCCGGATAATACCCGTCGATGCGGCTGTCGTACTTCATTTCGAACTTGAAGGAATCCGTATCCTTGATATCGAATCCCGGAGGAAGGGTCGTCGTATAGAACTCGTGATAGTTGCCGCCGCGCCAATGAAGCCCTTCCCCACTGGGAACGGCTTTGCCGGTGCTGATCACCTGGCTGCCGGAGATAGCAGAGGTACCCGTCACCTCGCTGATTTGGTATTCGGCATATTCGGCAATCGGGGTGCCGGTTTCCGCGGAGACATATCCGATGGAAAGCTTGTCGCCGACTTCCCAGTCGATACCTTCGTATTTCCGGCCATCTATGACAAAGTATTCGCCACCGTTGTCGTTATAGACCGTCTTGGTCTCAACAGGATTCTCCATGTTGGATTTCATCCGGAACGTGATCGGCGTGCCGGGTGTCGGACTCCAGAAGGAGTGTTTCTTGCATCCTTCACTGAGAAGCGTGAGGGCCGTAAGGGCCGCTGCAATCAAAATTACTCTTGCTTTCATACCTCTTACTCCCATGTGTGATTAAACGTTTGTTCCTCGGCGAAGTCGTATTCCTTCACCTCCTGGCCCGTCGATTCGACGGTGCCGACGTTGTCCACGATGGACCCGAGGAGGAAGGACGTCTCGGTCTCGACGCCGACCTCCCGAAGCACAAGCGGACTCTTGTAAATTTTTTCCATTTCCTATGGCTTTAATTATTAACTATCTTCTCCAGCCAGGCGCGGGGGACGCGGGCCCTGGCGAAAATGCAGCCCATCAGGGCTACGACGACATACAGACGGCCCTGGAACTCCACGACGTTGCCCTCGACGCCCTTGAGCGGGCCGCGGGTCACGCGGACCCGGTCGCCCAGGTCGAGGGGCCGGTCCACGAGGCCTCCCTCGAGGGTCGGGCAGTCGAACACCCGGCGGAAATCCTCCATCTGCTTCTCGGGAACGACCATCATCTGGCGCGTCGCACAGTCCACGACGTAATTCAGCGGAAGGAAGCGCTCGGTCACCAGGGCACAGGCCTCCTCCTTGGTCGCCTTGAGGAACACGAGGTTCGGGACCGCCGGAGTCCGGGTGACGCCGTGGCCACGGGTCTTGCGGCCGATACGCTCCGGCACGAAGGCCTCCACGCCGAGACCGGCGAGGGTATCCCTCATCTTGATCTCACCGCGGAAGAAGCGCGTCTTTGCCACATACCAGTTTTCCATCCGAGCCTAAAACTTTTTGCCGGTGACGATGCTGAGGAACGTGAGGCCGAGGACCTTGGCGTCGAACCACAGGGAGTGGTTGCGGAGCCAGTAGAGGTCGAGGTCCAGACGGGTCAGCATCTTTTCCATCGTGTCGGTATATCCATTATATAAGGTAGCATAACTCGTGACGCCCGGCCTGAGCTGATACAGGTAGCGGTAGCGCGGATTATGCTGCATGATCTGATCGATATAGACCTGGCGCTCGGGGCGGTATCCGATGAAGGACATGTCGCCCTTGAACACATTCCAGAGCTGGGGAAGTTCGTCCAGGTGGTGATTGCGGAGGAAGCGGCCGACCCGGGTGAGCCGGGGGTCGCCGTCACCGCTGTAAAGCTGCGCGCCCGCGGCCTCGGCATCGGGACGCATCGAGCGGAACTTGTAGATATTGAACGGCTTGCCGTCGCGGCCGATCCGCTCCTGGGAGAAGATGACCTTTCCCCCGTCCTGCAGTTTGACGGCGATGGCGCAGATAGCGATGACCGGCGAGAACAGGATCAGGAGCACGCCGGAGACCAGGATGTCGAAAGTTCGCTTGAAGAAATGCCCGGTGCGGGTCATTCCGTCGGCCTGGGGCGTGGCAGAGGAATCCCCTTCTCCCTGCGCCTTGCCGGTATGATCCCAGTCCTTGGGGAAGAAGATGCAGTCGATGCCGCCCACCTTCCACTGGAGGGTGTTGAGGTCGTCGGGATCGGCGCAGTAGTAAACGACTTTATCCTCGATGACGCGGCCGGACATCTCCCGCTCGGGAGAGATAAAGCCGACGACTTCGTATTTTCCTTCTTCGTCCAGGTCCTTGGCCAGGAGCACGGAAGAGGCGCCGGTCCCCATCACGAGGGCGTTGCCGCGGGATGCGACCTCCTTGACATCGGTCTTTTCGGAGGCGTAGAGACTGGCGGAATAGCGGAGGTAGAAGATGATGATGAAGCTCATCAGGAGGTCGGCGATGATGGAGACGACGCAGAGGGCGGCGGAGCCGAAACGAATCAGCCCGAGGGTCAGCACCAGGCTCAGAACGACTTCCTTGAAGAAGATGGCGCCGACGATCTTGGCGGTGGAACGGACCGTGGCGTAACGTCGTACGCTGCGGTGGCTGCCGGTGATAAGGTTGCCGAGCAAGGAAGCCACGAGCGCGATGCCGACCCACTCCAGGACGATGACCGTAAACCCGAGAATCGGTTCGGAGAGCCACCGGACAAGAAGAATTGCCGCAAGCGATGCGAGGGCCATCATCCCCGTATCCTGCAGCAATATCAGCCGCGCACTGCGGTATTCCTTCGACTTGTCGATCATTTTCTAACCTTAACTACTATCATCTCCCTGACTGACAATACTTTATCTTTACGCCCAGCAGGGAAAAGCATAAATTCGTGCAAATTTACGCAAATTTTCCCGAAAATAAAAGCCCCGGAGGCATTTTTCGCCGTTTTTCTCCCACACCGTCGTTTCCCTCCCCCTTCGTCCGTCATTCCCTGACCGCGACCCGGGAACCCATTTCGCCAAATCAAGAATTCTTATTATCTTTGCAAGATAAAACGAATCTATATCTATGGCCGAAGAGAAAACCATAAACATCGACGAGCAGTACGGAGACGACAAGATCAAGCACCTGGACGACACCGAACACATCCGGCTCCGGCCGGGCATGTACATCGGCCGTCTCGGCAACGGCGACAATCAGGGAGACGGCATCTACGTCCTCCTGAAGGAGATCGTCGACAACTCCATCGACGAATTCTCGGCGGGATACGGCAAGCAGATCCGCATCACCATCGAGGGACAGGAAGTGACCGTGCGCGACTTCGGCCGCGGCATTCCCCTCAACAGCGTCGTCGACGCCACCTCCAAACTCAACACCGGCGGCAAATTCGACGACTCCGTCTTCAAGAAGAGCGTCGGTCTGAACGGCGTCGGCACCAAGGCCGTCAACGCCCTGTCGTCGAGTTTCTATGTCGAATCCACCCGCGACGGCGTGAGTTCCTACGCGCTCTTCCGCCGGGGCGAACTCCAGGACAGCGGCAAACGGGAGAGTTCCGAGCGCAACGGCACCCTCGTCCGCTTCACCCCCGACAGCGAGATGTTCGGCAACTTCGCCTTCAACATGGAATTCGTGGAGACGATGGTCAAGAACTACTCCTACCTCAAGCGGGGGCTCACGCTCGTGCTGAACGGCACCTCCTACAAGAGCGAGAACGGCCTCCTGGACCTCGTCACCGAAAATATCGCCGAGACGCCGCTCTACCCGCTGATCCACCTGGAAGGGGAAGACATCGAGGTCGTCCTCACCCACGGCAACAGCTACGGCGAGAACATCACCTCGTTCGTCAACGGGCAGAACACCCGTGACGGCGGCACCCACCTCGCCGCCTACCGTGAGGCCGTCGCCAAGACGCTCAAGGAATTCTACAAGAAAGACTACAAGCCGGAAGACTGCCGCCAGGGCATCGTCGGCGCCGTCGCCATCCAGATCCAGGAGCCCAACTTCGAGGGCCAGACCAAGACCAAGCTCGGCTCGACCTACATGTGGGAAAAGCCAGTCAAGAACGCCGACGGCAGCATCAGACGGGGTCCGGACGGAACGGCCGTCATCGACCGCGGCCCCACCATCCGCACCTACATCAACGATTTCATCGGAAAGGCCCTCAACGACTACCTGCACATGCATCCCGAGATCGTTCCGACGATCGAGGAGAAGATCAAGGCCTCGCAGCAGGAGCGGGAGGAGATTTCCGGCATCCAGAAAAAGACCCGGGAGCGCAGCAAGAAGGCCAGCGTCTACAACCGCAAGCTCCGCGACTGCCGCTACCATTTCAACGATAAACTTCCCAAGAACAAGGAGGAGGAGGCCGAGAAATCCAGCATCTTCATCACGGAGGGCGACTCCGCAAGCGGAACCATCACCAAAGTGCGCAACGCCAACAACCAGGCCGTGTTCTCCCTCCGGGGCAAGCCCATCAACTGCTACAAGGAGAGCCGCAAGAAGGTCGCCGAGAACGAGGAACTCAACCTCCTGGTGAGCGCCCTCGGCGTGGAGGACGACCTGGAGAACCTCCGCTACAACAACATCATCGTCGCCACCGATGCCGATGACGACGGAATGCACATCCGGATGCTCGTGCTGACCTTCTTCATGAAGTATTACCCCGACCTCATCCGCCGCGGGCACATCCACATCCTGCAGACTCCCCTTTTCCGGGTCCGCAACAAGAAAGAGACCTGCTACTGCTACTCCCCCGAGGAGAAGGAATCGGCGATCGCCCGCCTCAAGACCGGCGTGGAAATCACCCGGTTCAAAGGTCTCGGCGAGATTTCCTCCAACGAATTCGTCGAATTCATCGGCGAGAAGATGCGGCTCGACCTGGTGAAACTCTCCGACGAGGAATCGATCCACGAGATCATGGAATTCTATATGGGAGACAACACCGCGGAGCGGCAGCGCTTCATCCGGGAAAATCTCCGCAGCGAAGAAGAACTGGAAGACGTCAACATATGAACCACTACAAGACCACCTACTCCCCCGGCTGGGCGAAATTCTGCCGCCGGATGCTCAAACTGATGGGCTGGACCGCCGTCGGCGATTCGATGCCGGAACCCAAGGCCATCGTCCTTGGCGTGCCCCACACGAGCGTATGGGACTTCGTCGTATCATATTTTTACTATTCCGGCTACGGGAAAGTGGCGCATACGATGATCAAGAAGGAGTTCTTCTTCTGGCCCCTCGGGCCGATCCTGCGGGCAGCGGGCTGCATTCCCGTCGACCGCACGAACGCCTCCACCATGGTCCGGAGCATGATCTCCATCATGAAGGAGGAGGACAACTTCCACGTCGCCATCGCCCCGGAAGGGACGCGGAAGGCAGTCAAACGCTGGAAGAGCGGATTCCACCTTCTCGCGAAGGAAACCGGAGCCGCCGTCTACGCCGGCTATTTCGACTGGGGCACCAAGCGGATCAGCTGCGGCGAAAAGTTCGAGCTGACCGATGACGCCCGGGCCGACCTGGAGCGCCTCCAGGCCTACTACGAGACGCTCGGCCTTCGGGGCAAACACAAAGACCAATACGTAACTCATTAATCATGAGCAAAAAGAGACCTTACAAGATGCGGCAGGCATCCAGGGAGGTCAACTGCACCAACCTGAACTGGCTCTACCGCTATGCCACCAAGAAGTACGAGGGGCGGAAAATGTCCCAGTACAGCGACGGAGGACAGGCATACACCTACGGTGAATTCAAACTCAAATGCGACCGGCTCTCGCAGCGGCTTCTCCGCTTCGGGATCAGCGCCGGCGACAAGATGGCCATCCTCTCGCAGAACATGCCCAACTGGACGGTCGCTTTCTTCGCCGCCACGGCATTCGGCCGGGTCGCCATCCCGATTCTCCCCGACAGCAGCGAGAACGAGGTGACCAACATCCTCACCCACTCCGAGAGCAAGGTCATCTTCATCTCGCAGCGGTGCATGTCCAAGCTGAGCGACGAGATGCGGGAGAAACTGACGCTCGTCATCGATATCGAGACCTTCGAATTCATCAAGAAAGACCAGAACGCCTTCCAGTGCGACGGCGTCGTAAAAGATCCCGCACCGGACGACCTGGCGACCATCATCTACACCTCCGGCACCACCGGCAAGGCCAAGGGCGTGATGCTCAGTCACCGCAACCTCTGCCACAACATCATCGAATCGCTCAAGGCGGAGCCCTGCGACAAGAAGGACCGCTTCCTGAGCATCCTTCCGATGGCGCACGCCTACGAGATGGGCATCGGCTGCCTGTATCCGATTTTCGTCGGCGCCTGCGTTTACTACATCCAGAAGCCGCCGACTCCGAGCATCCTCATCTCCGTGATGAAGAAGATCCGCCCGACGGTGATGTGCTCCGTTCCGCTGATCATCGAGAAAGTCTACAAATCCAGCATCCTTCCGACGGTCAAACGTTCCAAGGTGCTCACCTGGATGCAGGCCAAGATGCCGCACCTGTTCTATTCGCTCGTCGGAGGACGGCTCTACAAGACATTCGGCGGCAAACTGCACTTCTTCGGCGTGGGCGGAGGCAAACTCGATCCCGTCGTGGAAGAATTCCTCCTCAAGTGCAAATTCCCCTACGCCATCGGCTACGGCCTCACCGAGTGCGCCCCGCTGGTATCCAACGCGATGGTCGGACGGACCAAGGTCGGCTCGATCGGCATCGCCTCCTACCAGATGGAGGTCAAACTCGAGAACGTCGACCCCGAGACCGGCGAAGGCGAGATCGTCTGCCGCGGCGACAACGTGATGCTCGGCTACTACAAGGACCCCGAGCGGACGCTGCAGGTCATCGACGACGAGGGCTGGTTCCGTACCGGCGACGTCGCCACGGTCGACGAGGACGGATACTATTTCATCAAGGGCCGCCTCAACAACACCATCGTGGGCCCTTCCGGCGAGAATATCTATCCGGAGGAGATCGAGATGGTGCTGAGCGACATGGAAGGCGTGCACGAATCCCTCGTGATGGAACGGGACGGCAAGCTCGTCGCCCTGGTGAAATTCGACGACAAGTTCCTCGACTGGGATCAGGAATACGAAGACAAGTTCTTCGAGAACCTCGCGGCCCGGAAGAAGGCCGTAATGGACTTCATCAATTCCAAGGTCGGCAAGAATTCCAAGATCAACGAGGTCGACGCCGTGAAGGATCCGTTCGAGAAGACGGCCACCGGCAAGATCCGCCGCTTCAAGTACAAAGGCTCCCACGGCGACGAACCGGAAATGCCGGAAGATCCGCAGAAGACCGAAACGCCGGAGGGACCTGAGGCGCCTGAAACCTCGCCCGAGGACGCTCCCAAGGAGTAGACTCCGGTCATTTTCGCAGCATTTCGCCCGCTGTCTGCACTATTTTGGTGAGACTCCGGGCGTTTTTCCGGCTTTTCGCCCGCTGTCTACACTTCGGTAGGCGTGCCGCTTGCCGATGCGCCCGGGAGCACGAAAATTCCGCTCTGCGGGAATGCGCCCCTGTCGCCCTCGGCGGGGTAAAGCGTGAGCGACGAGCCGTCCGGGGCGATGTGGATGACATACGACGCCTCCCCTTCCTCCGGTCCGAGCGCCTTCCTCACTCGGAAATGCGGCGTATCTCCCCCTCTGCCGTCATCCCCGACACCCCTGCCGTCATCCCCGACCTGATCGGGGATCTTATACCCCTCCAGTCCCACGAAATCGAACGCCTCCACCAGATCCTCCGGGTCCGTAAGGTCGAACACCAGCGACGAGGCCTCCGCGATCTCGATCACTTTCGCCTTGCCGCTGAAAGCGTAGGGGACGCCGGGCTCCAGAAGGAGCGCGTCTCCTGCACGGACGGGAATCTCGTTCAGGAGCGCCGGGAGCTGTCCGGCCTGCCCCGCGGCATAGAGTTCGGCCGCGGAGATCTTGTTTCTGAAGCCCAGAAGCGCCTTGGCGCCCGGCTCCGCCGATACCACCTTCCACAGGGCCGTCCGGCCCAGACTGTCGTAGCGCTGCTCGCCCACCGTGTCGTCCGCGTGGACAAACACGGGCGTCTGCCCGTCGAAATCGATTACTTTCACCGATACCGGAAACTGGAGTCCGTAATATTCGAAGGTATCATCCCCCACCATCTTCTCGAGGTAGGTCTGCATCAGTTCGCTGAGGGTGTTTCCGTCGAGCCAGCCGCCCAGCACTTCGGAGTCGATATAGCCGAGGTCGGCCAGCAGCCAGTTCTCCTTTCCCCAGGGCCGTTCGGTCGCGACCGGGGTGAATTGCAGCGGATAGAGATTCTTGTCCATTTATCTGAGGTTAAATCCGGGCGAGGCCCAGTGTTTCATCGTATTGTCCCGGGAAGCATAAATCAGATAACCCTCGAGGTCGTCCCGGGAAAGCAGCAGCGCCCGGGCTTTCTCGAAGCCGAGCACCATCGCCCAGGTGGCTACGGCATCGGCGTCGGCGGCTTTCGCCGTGACGATGGTCGCGCTCAGGAGGCTGTCGGCGGCGGGGTATCCGGTGCGCGGATCGAGGGTATGGCCGAATTTCCGGCCGTCCTTGATGTAGAATTTGCGGTAATTGCCGGAAGTCACGACCCCCTGCGCGTCGCCGGAGGACTGCCAGACGCCTTCGATATCCCGCCCCGGGGAATTGTTGCCGTCCACCGGCCGGTCGACCCCGATGCTCCAGGGCTTCCCGGCGGGATTGACCCCTTCGCAGTAGATCTCGCCGATATCCACCAGCATATCCTTCACGCCGAGGGAATGGAGATAGGACGCCACGAGATCGCACGTGTACCCCTGCGCGACGGCATTGTAATTGAGCCGGGGCAGAGCGTCACCTTCCCGGACGACATCCGCCGGGCGGAGCGAGCCGTCTTCCCGCAGGACGTCCCGAAGCGACGGGACGAGCCGCTTCATTCCGGACACGGAAAGGGCGCTGTCCACTTTGGACTGCGGCGGCAGCGAATCCGTCGTGAATCCGAATCCCCAGATGTCGAAAACCGGCCCCGCAGCCACGTCCAGGGCACCCTCCGAGGCGTCGAAATACGCGCGGGAGAAGGCGTAGACGTCCAGGAAAAGGTCGTTCGGCCACACCGTTTCTCCCCGGTTGAAACGCGAGAGCATCGAACCCTTGTTGTATCCCGACAGCGTCGTATCGACCCGCTGGAGAATGCTGTCGACGGCACTGTGGATCCGCTCCGGCTCCACCCGGACGCCCGACAGATTGAACTTGACGGCATACGTCCCTCCCTGGGCATATCCCTGGATGACAGTATATCCGCCCGGATGCGCGCAGGCCAGAGGCAGAACGGAGAGCAGGATGAGAAGCAATCTTTTCACGACGATTGAGGATTAACGCACAAAATTAGCAATTTTCAAGGAAAATACCGATATTTGTACGATTATACCTTCGCTTGTATGAGAAAAACGCACATTATACGGTTCCTTTCCGCCGCCCTCCTCGCCGCGATGCTGATGCCGGGCTGCAAGAAGAAAAATAAAGATGAGGTACTCCCGAGTCTGAAAGGCAATATCTATACGGTCGTCTATCCTTACCTCCGCGAGATGCCGTTCCCGCACGATGAGAGCGTCACCGGAATCCGGATCCGGGGCGTCACCCACCCCGACGGCGGAGACATCGGCTATTCCTGGAGGGTATCCCCGACGATGACGAAATCCGACACGCTCGACGCCGGCACCGACCTCATCCCGTTCGACAGGATGATCGACAAGCTCGGCGGCACGCTGACCGAGCCCGGCGTTTACACGCTCGTCACCTCCGCGTTCTCCAAGGGTTACTACGGCCAGTCGCAGGAACTGACATTCCACATCGTCGATCCCGCCATCAACGGATCCCTTACCGGCACCGCCCTCCTGGCCGGCATCCCCGGCGGAACCATGGTGACCGACAGCCGCGACACCAAGGAGAACACGTACTACACTGTTCCCCTGGAAGGCCTCGACTGGTGGCGCAACAACCTGGCGTGGACGGGCGCCGGCATCCCGCTGTACGACTGCGAGGTGATGAGTTACCCCGTCGGCCGGTTCTACACCTGGGAGGAAGCGCAGACCGCCTGCCCGGACGGATGGCGCCTGCCCACGGCGGCCGAATGGGATTCCCTCGGAGATGTCGCCGGCGACCTGATGTGCAACGCCCGTTTCTTCGACAAGGCGATGTGGGAATACTGGCCCGAGGTCAGGATCACCAACGCCAAAATGATGAGCGTCATCCCTTCGGGATATGCCGTCAGGGGCGACTACAACCAGTTTACCGGCTTCAAGAATTTCGCCGCGTTCTGGACGGCGGACAGCGATCCCGAGGACGCCTCGATGGCACAATACCGCTACATCAACGTCAACAGGCCCGAAATCTTCAAGGCCTCGGCCGACAAGAACACTTTCTGCGCCTCTGTCCGCTGCGTCAGGTAGCCGTTTTCCATGACCGAACGCATCGACAAATTCCTCTGGTCCATCCGCGTCTTCAAGACACGGACCGACGCGACCGACGCCTGCAAGGGCGGCAAGGTCAAGGTGGGCGGAGTCAATGTCAAGCCCTCCCGGGAAGTCAAGCCGGGCGAGGTCATCCAGGTGCACAAAGGCAATGTATTCTATTCTTATAAAGTGCTGAAACTCCTCCACAACCGCGTCGGAGCATCTCTCGTCCCGGAATATGCCGAAGATCTCACGCCGGAGGAGGAACTCGCCAAACTCCACGCCCCCGTCGAGACCTTCTTCGTCAGGCGCGACCGCGGTGCCGGCCGTCCTACCAAGAAGGACCGCAGGGAGATGGAGCAGCTCTGGGATTCGCTGGATTTATAGGATTACCTCAGGTCGGTGACGACCCAGTCGGAGCCGAGTGAGGAGCGGGAGAACCGGAAATCGGAGAGAGCGCCCTCCGGGGCGTACCGGATGCCGGTAAGGCGGAATCGGGACACCTGCCCGTTCTCCAATGTAAGGGAAATATCCAGATAATCTGCCCCGGAACCGTTCACTTTCAGAGATTTGTCAAAAGACTTGTAACCCGCGACGATGGCGGCGGGATTGGTCATCACATCCTCCGAGTCCACACTTTCGATGACGGCCTCCTTGCCGCTGCGATCCAGCGTCCAGCGGACGTCGCCGTCGGAATACACCTCCAGGCCGTCGCCCTTGAGGAGATAGGCGCTCCCCTGCACGGTCATCTTGCCGGAAGCGACATTGTCGTAGGTCTTGCCGCCGGAGGTGTAGCCGTAGGAATAGTCGAAGGTCACGCGGTGGCCGGCCGCCTTGTCCAGCAGCGGAATGCTCTGGGCGGCGGCGGAAAGGACGGAGACAAGCAGAATCCCCAGGAGTAAGCCGATTCGTTTCATAGTGCCGAAAGTATTTGCCGGACTCCCCTTCTTGCAAGGATCATTCCAAGGGCGTCACTGCCCGAGGAAATGCGAGAGGATTTCGTCCAGTTCGCGGAAATCCTTCACCAGGACTTCCCGCGGCTTGGAGCCGTTCTGCGGGCCGACGATGCCGGCGGCCTCCAGCTGGTCCATCACCTTGCCCGCGCGGGCGTAGCCCATACCGAGCCGGCGCTGGAGGTCGGAGGTGGAGCCACGCTGATTCTGCACGATGAGCCGGGCGGCTTCCTCGAAGTGGTCGTCGATGTTCTTCATGTCGACCTCTCCGGGGCCTTCTCCGTTCTCGGCAGGCGGCTCGGGCAGATAGTAAGGCGTGTTGTAACTCTTCTTGTATCCCTGCTGCGACCAGATGGCGTCGGTCACGGAGACGATCTCGTCGTTGCCGATGAGGGCGCACTGGATACGCTCCATATCGATGCCGGTGTAGAGCAGCATATCGCCCCGGCCGATGAGTTTCTCGGCGCCGGGCGTGTCGAGGATGGTCTGGGAGTCGATGCGCGAAGTGACGCGGAATGCGATCCGCCAGGGGAAGTTGGCCTTGATGAGACCCGTCACCACGTCCACGGTCGGACGCTGGGTGGCAAGGATGACGTGGATACCGGCGGCGCGTCCCTTCTGGGCAAGCCGGATGATCGACTGCGTGATGCCGCGCGACTGCGCCTTGGCCTCGGGGCCGGCGCCGGCCGACATCGTGAGGTCGGCGTATTCGTCCACCACCACGACCAGATACGGCAGGAACCGATGCCCGTCGGTCGGAAGCAGGTGACGCGACTTGTATTTCTCGTTGTAGAGCTTGATATTGTTGACGTAGGCCTTGCTCAGCAGCAGGTAGCGGTCATCCATCTCGATGCAGAGACTCTGCAGCACGGCGGCAGCGTCCTTCGCGTTCTTGATGATGGCGCGGGACATTTCGTCCGCCGCGTCGGAAGAGGTCGGAAGGACCGCCAGGTAATGATGGATCATCTTGGCGTAGGAGGAGAATTCGACCATCTTGGGATCGATGAAAACGAACTTCAGCTCCGAAGGATGTTTCGAATAGAGCAGTGACGAGACAATCACGTTGAGGCCCACGGACTTGCCCTGCTTGGTCGCGCCTGCGATCAGCAGATGCGGCGCGTCGGCGAGGTCGAACACCTTGACCTTCTGAGTGATGGTGTAGCCGATGGCCACGGGGAGCTCCGCCTTGCTCTCGCGGTAGGCGGGGTCGTTGAGCATCTTCTTGAGCGGAACCACCGAAGGGGTGTCGTTCGCGACCTCGATGCCGACCGAATCCGACAGGGTCACCACGCGGACGCCGCGGGCGTTCATCGAGATGGCGATGTCCTCCTGGCGGCTGCGGATCGAGGCGATCTTGACGCCGGCGGAGGGGTAGACCTTGTACAGGGTGACCGTCGCGCCGACGATGGCCTGCACGTCATCCACCATGATGTTGTAGCTGGCCAGGGTCTGGCGGATCTTGTTGTTGTTGCGCTCGATTTCCTCCCGCGTCACCTCGTGATGGGTGCCGGCGTAATCGTTCAGAAGCGTAAGGGAAGGCGCTTTGAACTGGGGCAGTTCGTCGCGGTTGTTGATGGGAGGAAGGTCTTTCTTCACCTCCGCGTCGAGCGTGCCGTCGACGACGACCTGGATGGGCGTGTCCGCGGCAAGTGCGGCAACCGCAGGCTCCGGAGGCTGCACGGGCTCGGGAACGACGGGCGGGACGATGACCTCGGGCTCTTCCGGCTCCTCGACCTCGACGACGATGTCGTCAAAGTCCTGCCCGGAATCATCCGCCTCGTCCACTTCCTGGGCGGCTTCTTCCACACCGTCCATATCGACTTCGGGATTGTCCTCCTCACGCCCGAGGGCGAGCAGCCAGTTGGAGAACCGGCGGCTGACAAGGAGGAGCCACACGCAGACCAGGACGGCCAGGAGGATGCCGGTCGGGATGATGCCGATCATCCGGCAGAGCCATTCGCGCGAGGCGAATCCGACCCCGCCGCCGAGGCCGTTGCCGAGGAACATCGCATCGGTCTGCGCAAGCGTGCTGACATACGCGAGAAGAAGCGACAGGAGATAGGTCCCGGAGAAGAACGCGACGAAACGGCGCAGCGAGGGCTTGAGACTCCGACGGAGCACCAGGATCAGGGACAGCGCGAGCAGATAGCCGGTCAGGACGAAGGAGGCGAATCCGAAGCTCTTCCCGACCAGGGCGTCGGCCAGGCGGAATCCGAGGACACCGCCGGCATTCCGGACACTTTCCGGAGCGCCGCCGTTCGCACCGGCGCCGCTCAGCAGGCTTCCGTCCGCCTTCCACACGAAGACATACGAAAGCGAGGCGATGATTACGAGCGCCATAATACAAGTGCAAACAAGACCGGATATCAGCAGAGTCCGGTCTTTTTTCTCCTGCTCCATATCTGTCCAGAAGGAGAAAAGTCTCACTTTGCGTTTCTTCTTTTCCATCCGTTATTTCTTCTTTCCCCGGCTGCGTCCGCGGTTGCGGCGGCCGTTCATATTGAGATTCATCATCGGACGGGCCAGACGGGCGTCCATCTGGATCTTGCTGAGTTCCATTCCCTCCGGAACCTTGACGCGGCCTTCGGAGAGACGCTCGATATCCTGGAAGATGGTCTCGTCGGAGACGCTGTCCTTGTTCCAGATGAGGTACTGCTGGCGCATGTAGATCGCCAGGGAACGGATCATCGCCGTCTTCACTTCGCCTTCCGGCTCGGTGGCGATGAGGTCGATGATGGACTCGATGTTACGTCCGTAGTGGCGGGCCTTGAGGGGCCGTTTCTTGAGCGGAATGATCTCGGGCCGGGAGGCGATGACCTCCGGCTCGGGAGCGGGATACGGGGCGTCGATGTCCAGGTCGAGACCCGCGATGAGGTAGAGGTGGTCCCAGAGTTTCTGCGCAAAATTCTCCTGCTGGTGGACCTGGGGATTGAGGAGCTCCATCACGCGGACAATGCCCGCGGCCTGGCGGCTGCGTTTCTCGCGGTCGGGCTCGGCCTTCATATCTTCGACCATCTTGAGCACGTTGCGGCCGTATTCGGGCATCTTGAGTTTCTCGACCTCGGTATTGTAATAGAGTTTAATGGTATGTTCGTTCGCTTCCATCTTATTCTGAATTCATTTTTCCGTCAGTCTGCAAAAATAGTAATAATTCTTTGATTCGCCGAAAAAAATAATCAGGATATTTCTTCGATGACATCCCCTTCCGGACGGACGTACCAGAGCCAGCCCCGGACGGACTTGTAGCCGAGCGAGCCGAGAAGCCGCTTGTAGAGGGCGACCTGATGGCGGTAGGCGGATTTTTCCTCGCCGAACTTGTAGTCGATGACCATCGCGTCGCCGCCGGAGACGACCACGCGGTCGGGCCGGTGGAGAAGGCCGTCCGCGCCGAGAATCTCCACTTCGTTGAGCACCGCGGACGGATCGTCCGGGAACCATCCCCTCTCCTGCACGGAAGCGATCTTCCCGCGGAGGAACCGCGTCACTTCCTCCACCTCTTCGGCGCCGATTTCTCCGCGCGAGGCCGCACCCTGCACCGCCGCGTCCAGGTCGGAAGGAACCCGGACCGCCGAGAGGATGCCGTGATAGACGATGCCCCGGATACGCTGCGACGCCTGCGCGCCCACGGACCCGTCCCCGGCGAAGAAGTCGGCCGCGTCGGTGCTGACCTTGAGGCGGCTGTCGCCCGAAGTCACGTCTCCGAGCGGCCAGGAGGGATATGCGAGATCCACGGTCTCGCCGCCCTTGTCGCGGGGAATGGCGGAGAAGTCGTACAATTCCCCGGTCTGATAGTGGTCGTCATCGCCCAGCGTGCCGATGTACTTCCGCAGCAAACCGGCCATATTCTCTCCTCTTCCCGCCGAAGCGATCACCTTGAGCCCGTATTTGGGACGCGTCATCGCGACATAGAGGATATTGAGGTTGTCCACCAGCTGGAGATGTTTTTCCCGGGCGAGGTCGTTCGCGAAAAGGGAATCCGTCAGGGAATCCGAGAATTTCACATTGACCAGCGTGTCCACCTTATTCTCGAGCGGCGTCCCCTCCGCGTCCGGAATGCACCAATAGCCGAGACTGTCCTGCGAATCGTGCCGGAAATACAGGATTTTTTCCACGAACGGCAGGATGACGAACGGGAATTCGAGGCCTTTGGACTTGTGGATGGTCATGATGCGGACCGAGTTGCCGGAAGCCGGGGAACTGATCATTGCATTGCTCTCCGACCAGGCCTTGAGGAAACCGGGGAGATCGTTCCCGTTACGGGCGGTCCAATCCTGGAGATAGTCCATAAAAGACTGGATATGAGGCACTTCTCCTTCCGTAGAGCCCCCCGTCGCCGCGATGGCGCTCCGGAGGATCTGCTCGGCGAGCGAAGGAAGGGTGTCGTACGCGGACGGGATTTCCAGCCCGGCCGACCAGGCCTCGAATCCTTCCACCCGGACGACGGGGCGTCCCTTCTCGTCCGTCGTCGGCGGCACGTCCACCAGCGAAAGGCCCGAAACGGTGAGGCGTACCAGGCGCGAAGACTTCACCGAGAGCGAATCGTCGGACACCACGGGGATGCCCTCGGCGATGAGCCGCTCCGCGATGGCGCCTCCCTCGCGGTTATTCCGGACCAGAATGGCGATATCGCTGTAAAGGACGCCTTTCCCGCTCAGATCCTTCACCGTCGCGAGGATCTCGTCCATCTCGGCGTCCGCATCATCGACAATCGACACTTCGACGCTTCCGGGGGCGGGGTCCTTCACGCAGACATTCTGCTTCACCCCGGCATACAGGTCATTGAGACCGAGCGTCTCGGCGGCAAAGGTAAAGAAGCCGTTGTTGAACTCCACGATTTCCCGCAGGGTGCGGTAGTTTCCCTTCAGCGGGTCGCGACGGAATCGGGGGAATTCCTGCGGCAGCTGTTCGGCCAGAAGCCGCCAGTCCGAGCCGCGCCACCGGTAGATGGACTGCTTGACGTCGCCGACGACCAGGTTTTCGAAACCGCCGGCCTCGCTGTTGAAGAGCAGGGGGCGGAAGTTGTCCCACTGCACGAGGGAGGTGTCCTGGAATTCATCCAGAAGGAAGTCCTCGAAGCGGACGCCGAGTTTCTCATAGATGAACGGGGCGTCGGACCCGCCGATGATTTCCTTGAGGATGGAATTGGAGTCCTCCAGCGAAAGCACGTTTTTCTCCTTGAGAAGGGCCGCGAACTGCTCCTCCAGCTCGCGGGCGATGCCGAGGCCGGAAATCTGTCCGAGGATGATGCGGGCGGTCCGATAGGTCTTGAAGGGTCTGTCAAAAAGCGCGCAGAAAGCCGAAAAGGCCGGTCCGAGCGCGGGCTCCACCGCCGGAACCAGATGCTGATTTGCCTTTGTGAACCACTTTTCGCTGTCGGGCGCGTCCCGGAGGAAGGCCTCCGTCGGCTTGTACACCTCCGCACCCCGCTTCAGGTCCACATAGCCGGCCACGGCCTTCAGCGAGCGGCCCTTAAGGTCATCCACGCCGAGTCCGGCGGCATCCAGGGCGTCCAGCACACGCTGCGCCCCGTCCCTGACATCCTTCTCGAAGGCGTCGGCCACATCCTTGCAGGCATCCTTGATCCGGAGCAGATTCTCCCGGGAAAACATTTCGTCGATCCGCTTTCCGGTCGCATCCTGCATTTCCTGGAGCCTGTCCGAACGGAGACTCCGGGCGATCTGTCCGACGGCGCCTTCCAGACTGAAGCGCCCCTCCCGGTCCAGCGACTCCATCGCGCTGTCGGTGAGCCATTTCAGGAGGCCGCTGTCGGCTGCGGAAAGGTTGTCCAGCACCCGGTCCACCGCCTCGTCGACCAGGGAATTCTTGTCGAGTTCCACCTGATAGGCGGCCATCTGCCCGATCTCGCGGGAGAAAGCCCGGAGCGTCTGCTGGAAGAAACGGTCGATGGTGCTCACGGCAAAGGCGCCGTAGTCGTGGAGAATCCGGCTCAGGCATTCGCCGGACCGCTTCTGCAGCAGGGCGGCAGAAGGGACCAGGGCCGGGACGAAATCGCCGAAATAGGGAGACTCCTCCGGGTGCTGCGACAGGGTGTGCAGCTCCTTGAGGATACGGCGCTTCATCTCGTCGGTCGCCTTGTTGGTGAAGGTGACCGCCAGGATGTGCCGGTATTTGGCGGGATCGTCGCTCTCGAGGAGGAGACGGATATAGGTCTTTGCGAGGTTATAGGTTTTGCCCGAACCTGCAGATGCTTCCATCAGGGTAATCATAGGCCGCAAATCGTTACAAAAGGACAATACTCACAGGATTTGGAACCGACACGGCGGCGGAAAGGAACGTCCGGGTCGCCGATTTCGGTCAGAAGCGCTTCCAGAGGCGGCACCATCCGCTCCAGGAACGAGGGGCTGACGCTGAAATCCCGGACGGGGTCCGCCATCAGCCGGGAGGTCGAATAGACGGAGTTGAGAAGGTCACGGGCGGGGACGCCGAGTTTCTCGGCCGTCATCCGGTCGTAGAGGTAGAGCTGGAGGGCGATCTTGGGCCGCCTGGCGTCATTGTCGCCGAAAAGACGGCTGACGACATCCTCGACATTGTCGTCATTGATGTCCATTTCGGCGTCGCTCACCCGGCCGGTCTTATAGTCCAGCACGCGGATCTTGCCGCCGGGGATGCGGTCGAGCCGGTCGACGAAACCGACGAAGTCGTAGCCGAGGATCGTCGTGCGGACCTTTTCTTCCAGGCCGAGGATCCGGAAAGAATCCGCCCCGTGCTCCCGGAGATATTCCAGATCGCGGGAAAGGGTTTTCCGGACATACTGGAGCAGGATGTCGGCGGTCACGAGGTCTCTCCCGGCCACCTCGATCGAGCGGAGTTCCTTGCATACCTCCTTGTCGATCAAATCTTTCAGGCGGGCGGTATCCTTGCGGGCGGCCTCGATGTACGCGGCCGTCACGGTGCGGGAAGGATCCGCGTAGAGCTGCTGCATCACGCTGTGGAAGACTCTTCCGAACATGCCGCCGTCCAGACTCTCGGCCACGTCTTCCGTCTCGGAAAGACGGAGGACGGTCTGGTAATAGAACCTGGCCGGACAGGCGAGATAGGTCTGCAGGGACGAAGCCGAAAGCTGCCGGCTCTTCAGGGCAGAGAGGATCTCGGGAGTCTTCTCGATGTCGGGGAGCGCCGTGACCGGCTTGACCGGCGCGACGGCCGTCCGGACGCGGATCGGGGCGTGGTAATCGTACTGCAGCTGCTTGATGTAGCGGCTCTCCTCCCCCGACCTGATGCCTTCCGTGCGGCTGTCGCAGACGAGGATTACCTTGGAGGCGCGCTGGATGAGCCGGTAGAAGTAGTAGGCCCAGACGGCGTCCTGATACTCGTAGGTGGGGAGGTCGAAGCCCTTGCGGAGCTCCGGCGGAATGAAGGACTCCCGGACGCTGCGGCGCGGGAAGACGCCCTCATTGGCGGAAAGGATGATGACAGTGTCGAAGTCGAGGGCGCGGGTTTCCAGCGGTCCCATCACCTGCAGGCCCTTCAGCGGCTCTCCGTTGAAGGGAACGGTAAGGGTCGACAGCATCCGGTCGGCAAGGGTGAGCCAGGTGAGGGGAAGAATTTCCAGCGAAATGCCGGAAAGCTGGCGGAGCGCCGTATAATACCGCTTGGCGAAATCCAGTTCCAGCATATTGCCGCCCTTCACGGTAAGCCGGGATGCGATCTCCCGGACGGTATCCAGAAGGTATGCCGCAAGGGCCGCATTCTGGGAAGCGGAGGGTTTGGAGGGCTCCGTCACGACCGGCCGGAACACCGAGGAGAGCAGCCCTTCGCCGGCGAGATCCGCCGCCGGAATGTAATACTTCGCATCGGACACCACTTTGTCCGCCACCGCGGCTTCCTCCTTCGTCAGCAGACTCCGGAAAAGGGTGCCGGAAAAGATCCGACGGACCTGTGCGTGGTAGAAATACCAACCGTCCGTGCGATGACGGAGGTGGATCTGCATCGCGGCGATCTGCCCCATCAGCGAGAATAGCGCGCTCGACCGCATCGGGCAGCCCATCGTCACGTTGACCTTGTCGACCTCGGGCGGGATGCTGGAGAGGACCGGCGTCAGGAGGGACTCGTCCGGAAGGACGACCGCCGTCCGGATCCAGTCTCCGGTGCATCCTTCCAGGAAAGAGGGCAGCAGTTTGGCCTGTCCGATGCCGGAAGGGACGCTCACGACCTCGACCTCGGGCGTGGAAAGGCCCTCGGGATCGGTCTCGAAATCGTTCCTGAACGTCGTGGTGAAATCCTTCAGGAAGAGCGAAGACTTGTTCTTCGGGTCACGGATCCAGTCGCTCCGGAAATCCCAGACGAACCGGGCCATGCCGGCGTCCCGCATCCGGGCGAGGACCTGCTTTTCGCACGCATTCAAGGCGTTGAGGCCGATGAAAATGAACCGTTCGCTGCGGGGGAAGCATTCCTTCAGGACATCCGCGACGGGCTCCGTCTTCACCTTTTCCGCCAGGTCGCGGTAGACCATTCCTTCATAGGAAAGACCCTTGGCGCGGAGACGATCCCGGAACTTCGCGTAGAGCGGACCGAGCAGATTCCAGATCTGGAGGAACCGCGCCTTTACGTCGCGCTTGCCATCCCCCTCCGGCATCCGGCCCCTGAAGTGCTCCGCGAAACGGCGGATGGCAGCCTCCTGCCCGGGCGTCAGATAGGAAAAAGTATCCTGCAGGCTCCGGAAATCGGCCACATTGGCGAAAAGCCCCGCCGCATCGACGAGATACTTGTCCACGTCATCGAAGTCGCCGAGCAGGACATCGCCCCAGAAGATGAAATCGTCGAGAGTCTCCCCGAGCGGAGAAAGTTCCTTGTACACATCGTACAGCTCCAGGATGAGCGTGACCTTGTCGGTCTCCGAGAAGCCGCCGCAACGATAGAAAAAATCATTGATGGTGACGGCCTCCGGCGCCCAGTGCGCCTTCGCCGCGGGATCCGCGGCCATCGCCTCGGAGAAATATTTCCGGAAAAACGCCAGCGACCGCCGGTTCGGGAACACGAACGTGCTCCCCCAGGCCTCTCCGGTCCGGTAATAATGCTGTGCGACTTGCTGAAGGAACGGTATCATAATGCTTCAATTTTTCTTCCATCTAAATATACTGCAAAAAAGTCTATTTCTTTCATCTTTTCCGCAAAAAATCCGCACCCGTCCACGAAAATGCCCGAAACCACGGACGACGGCGACAAAAAAGTCCGGGCCGCGCGATACGGTCCGGACATTTCTAAGGCATTCCCGTGAATCTATTTGATCAGATTCCCCAGAATGTCCCGCGTAATGGTCCGTGTGGCGGAAGCTGTGGCGTTCCGGGTCGCACGCTTGGCGATGTCCTTGCCCTTGGTCTTCTTGCCGGTAACGGCATTGCCGGCGGCGACGGCGACAGCGCCCGTCACAGCCGTGATGATGCCCTTGAGAATTTTGCTGCCAAGGCCGTTTTTCTTCTTCTTGGCGGCTTCCTTGTCGGCCTTGGCCTGCTCTTTCTGGGCCGCAGCCTCCTCCTTGGCGGCCTGTTCGGCGGCCTGGGCTTCCTCGGCCTCCTTCGCGGCTTTCTCGCTCTCGGCAAGGAGCACCTCGAAGGCGCTCTCGCGGTCGACCGGATTGTCGTAACGGCCGTAAAGGCGGGAACGCTTGATGATCTCGCTGCGCTGCGACTCGCTGATGGCGCCGATCTGGCTCAGCGGGAAGAGGATCTTGGCGCGCTCGACGATGGAGGGAGCGCCCTTCTCGTCGAGGAACGACACGAGGGCCTCGCCGGTCTCCAGGTTCATAATGGTGTCGGCGGTCGAGAAGGCCGGGTTCGGGCGGAAGGTCTCCGCGGCGGTCCGGACGGCTTTCTGATCCTTCGGCGTGTAGGCGCGGAGCGCGTGCTGGACGCGGTTGCCCAGCTGGCCAAGAATGCTCTCGGGGATGTCGGTCGGGCTCTGGGTGACGAAATAGATGCCGACTCCCTTGGAACGGATGAGGCGGATCACCTGCTCGATCTTGTCGACCATCGCCTTGGAGGTGCCGTCAAACAGCATGTGGGCCTCGTCGAAGAAGAAGATGAGCTTGGGCAGATCCATATCGCCGACCTCGGGCAGCGTGGAATAGAGTTCCGACATCAGCCACAGCAGGAAGGTCGAGTAGAGTTTGGGCTGAAGCATCAGCTTGTCGGCCGCGAGCACGTTCATGATGCCCTTGCCTCCCTCGCACTGCAGGAGGTCGTAGATATCGAAGGAGGGCTCGCCGAAGAATTTGTCGGCACCCTGGCTCTCGAGGGCCAGGAGAGCGCGCTGGATGGCGCCGACGCTGGCGGAGGAGACGTTGCCGTAACTGGTCGTGAATTCCGCGGCGTGTTCGGCGACATAATTGAGCATCGCACGGAGGTCCTTCATGTCCAGCAGGAGGAGTCCGCGGTCGTCCGCAATGCGGAAGACGATATGCAGCACGCCGGCCTGGATGTCATTGAGTTCCATCAGGCGGGCCAGCAGGTCGGGGCCCATCTGCGACACGGTCGCCCGCATCGGATGTCCCTGCTCGCCGAAAACGTCGAAGAAACGCACGGGGCAGCTCTGGAATTCCGGATTCTCGATGCCGAATTCCGGCATCCTCTTCTCGATGAATCCCGAGAGGCGTCCCGGCTGGCTGATACCGGAGAGGTCTCCCTTCATATCGGCCATGAAGCAGGGCACGCCCACCTGGCAGAAAGACTCGGCCAGCACCTGGAGCGTGACGGTCTTGCCCGTTCCGGTCGCGCCGGCTACGAGTCCGTGGCGGTTCGCCATCTTGCCGACTATCGAGATCGGCCCGTTGTCGCAGTGGGCTACATACAGCCCTCTTTCTTTGTCGTACATACGCTATTATTTAGATTTTTTTACAAATTTCCACAGATAGAACAGCACGGCGCTGAGGCAGAACACCCCGAGACCGAGCCAGGGGCTCAGGGAGGCGGGGATGTTGAAGCCGATTCTGGCGATGCAGATGTAGGTGGTGACGACCGCCGTCATGAAGCAGGCCGGGATGAAGGTGATGAGGTACCACAGTTTGCCGCGGGCACGGACGAGGTAGACCGTGATGGCCCAGAGCATGAAGGTCGCGATGGTCTGGTTGGACCAGCCGAAGTAGCGCCAGATCAGGTCGAAGCCGTCCTTGTCGCGGATGCTGAACCACACGAGAAGGCCGGTCACCAGAAACAGCGGGATGCAGATGACGAAACGCTTCCAGACGGTCTTCTGCTCCATTTTGAAGGCGTCGGCGATGATGAGCCGGGCGCTGCGGAGCGCCGTGTCGCCGCTCGTGATGGGAGCCGCCACGACGCCGAGGACGGCGAGGATGCCGCCGGCGATGCCGAGCCAGCCCTTGGAGACGATATTGACGATGCGCGGAGCGTCGCCGATGCCGTCCGCACCGAGTTCCGCCTGACCGCCACCGAAGAAGAAATAGGAGGATACCGCCGCCCAAATGAGGGCCACGATGCCTTCGGTGATCATGGCGCCGTAGAAGATCGGGCGTCCGTTCTTTTCATTCTCCATACAGCGGGCCATCAGCGGGCTCTGCGTGGCGTGGAAACCGCTGATCGCTCCGCAGGCGATGGTAATGAACAGGCACGGGAAAATCGGCGTGGCGGCATTGCCCGTCCGGTTGCCGAGGCCGTCCCAGACCTCCGGGATGGCGGGCCATTTGACAAAGAGCCCGATCATCAGCGCGAAAGCCATGAAGATGAGCGCGAATGCGAACAGCGGGTATATCTTGCCGATAATCTTGTCGACCGGCAGCAGTGTCGCGAAGAGGAAGTAGGCGAAAACGATGCCGAGCCACAGGAGGATGGCCGCCTCGCGGTTGCCGGAGAACCATCCCGAAGTCATATCGCCGAGGATGGAAGCCGGACTGTAGACAAACACGGAGCCGACCATCACCAGCAGGAAGACCGTAAAGACCAGCAGCACCGCCCGGGTGCCCTTGCCGAGGTATTTGCCCACGAGTTCCGGCAGGCCCGCTCCCCCGTTGCGGACGGAGAGCATCCCGGTGAAATAGTCGTGCACCGCACCCGCGAAAATGCAGCCGAAAACGATCCAGAGATAGGACGCCGGCCCGAACTTGGCGCCCATGATGGCGCCGAAGATGGGCCCCGTGCCCGCAATATTGAGGAACTGGATCATGAAGACCTTCCAGGAGGGCAGCCGGATGAAGTCGACGCCGTCGGCCTTCTCCAGGGCCGGCGTCTTCCGGGAAGAATCGGGGGCGAACACCCGCTCGACGAACCGCCCGTAGAGGAAATACCCCGCCACGAGCAGCACCAGACTGATGATGAAACTGAACATATCGCCGTGTAGTCTTATTTACCGAAAAAACGTAAAATGCACCTTGCCGTAAACCTTTGTCTTGACGAAATGCGGATGGGCGGAGAAATCGTATTCCGCCGGATGCTCGAGGATGAAGTAGCATTCCGGATGCAGGATATCCGCGGCGAAGACCTTGTCGGGCAGGGTGTCGAGCCCCTCCAGGGCATAGGGCGGATCCGCGAAGACGATATCGAACTTTTCGGTGCAGAGCGGAAGGAAGTCGAACACGTTGGCGCGGACCATCGTCACATTGTCCAGTCCCAGCCGCCTCGCCTCGGTCTTGATGAAAGAGGCGTTCTCGCGGGCCATCTCGACGCTGTAGACCCGCGCCGCGCCGCGGGAGGCGAATTCAAAGGCGATGGAACCCGTCCCGCCGAAAAGGTCCAGGACCTTGAGGTCGGCGAATTCGTATTCGTTGTCCAGCACGTTGAACAGCCCTTCCTTGGCGAAGTCGGTCGTGGGCCGGGCCGCATAGTGCACGGGGGGCTGGATGATCTTCCCTTTCAGTCGGCCGCCGATGATCCTCATAACTCCTCCACTCCTTTGAAATAGCGGTAGAGCGAGAGCCGTTCCTCTTCGGAAAGCGGCGTGCGGAAGCAGATGGTCGAGACCTCGGGATTGAGCTGGAAATTCTTGAGGGAGAGGAAGATAAAATACTCCGCCGTCGTGAAATCCACGGCCTCGAAGACGTTGCAGAGCTTGAGCGAAGCGTCCTGCGCGACGGCCAGGAACAGGTATCCGTCCCGGTAGGAGGCGACAATCCGGTTGTGCTCCCGAAGGCCGGCGAGATCCCGGAGGATATAATACATCTCCGGCAGCACGTCCACGCTGCTGCCGTCCTTGAGGAACACGGTCTGGGAAATGAGCCGGGAGAGCGACTCGTCGATGGAATTGGAATAAACCAGCACCGCCCCGTATTCAGGGACGGGAATGGAGCCGACCTTGTCGCTGTCGGCGACCGCCGTCACTTCCGCAAGCGCCCCGCGGGCGTCGGAAGGATGGAAGAAAATCTCGGGGACCAGGGCGACCTTCGGCGTCAGGAGCGAAATCTCCACCTCGTCGTAGGCCTTCCGGAAAGCGGATTCCGTGAACAGCTTCTCAGCACCCAACCAGGGGGAAGAGACATTCTCCTCCCCCGTGATTTTGAAAGAAAAGCCGCTCAGGGAAACCTGTACGGAAATCTTACTCCCAGTTTCCGGCATTATTGTTCGGAGCGGAAACGCTGCCTACCTGGAGGCCCTCATAGCGGTTCTGCTTCTCACGGTCGGCATTGAGGTTGACAATCAGCTGATGGTCCATTCCCTTGAGGAGGGACTTGTAGGGCATCTTGGCCTCGAACAGCGGGACATCGACGCCGGAGACCTTCTTGACGACCGATTCCATCAGGACGGAGTCGCCGCTGAACGGGATGAAGGCCAGGGAATCGAGGTGGAAATCCTCACGGTGATTGAAGAGGGTGTCCTTCACGGCCAGGTCGGTGGCAAGGGAAAGGACTACGTTCTCGCCGGCGAGATACATCGCGTAGAGCTGCTCGGGAGTGATGCGCTTGTTCTGCTTCTTGATCCTGGCGGTGTTGGCCACGGCGATGGAATCGTCCTGCGAACCGAGCTGCATCACGACCTTCATCTTGCCGTTGAGGTAGAATTCCTTGAGGGAGTCGATGCTGGCGGTGTAATGGTTGTTGACGCTCTTGAAGGCGACCTCAAGGGTACGGATGTCCTTCAGACGCTGGACGGCGACGGCCTCGCGGGCGTCTTTCTCCTTGTTGAAGTTGACAGGCTCCATCACGCTCCTGTAAATAAGGATGACCAGGAGGACGGCCACGGCGGCGAGAAGGATCTCGGCGATGATTTTGATTGTTTTTTTCATATATCTGTCTTTTCAATTTCCAAAAGTCCTACAAAGATAAAAAAAGGATTTGGAAAATACAATTATAAAAATCGGATAATAGGGTGGGCCGATGGGAACGGCGGGGGCTTCGTTTGGGATGACAGAAAAAATTATTAAATTTGCAGATTGATTATGTATACGGTAGAGACAGAGAAGACAAGAGGTCTGCGACAGATGCTCGGCAGGGCCGGGAAGGTCGTCATCACGTCCCACGTGCATCCCGACGGGGATGCGGTGGGCAGCACGACGGCGATGCTCTCGTACCTGACGGAGGGTCTCGGCATAGAGGCCTTCGCGGTCTTTCCGGACGAGGTTCCCGACTATCTGCGGTTCATCGTGCCCGAGCGCCTCTCCGGCCGCATCGGATGGGGCGTCAAAGCCGCCGCCTCGGCACTGAGGGGAGCCGGTCTTCTCATCGCGCTGGATTTCAACGACCTGTCCCGTACCGAGGCGCTCAAGGACCGTTTCCTTGCTTTCAGGGGGCCCCGCGTCCTCATCGACCACCACGTCGGTCCCGACACCGTCTCCTTCGACCTCGTCTTCTCCGAGACGGAGATTTCCTCCACCTGCGAACTCCTCTACTGGATTCTCACCGCGGCGAGCGGCAGCGAATCCCTTCCGGCCGCGTGCAAGGACGCCCTGCTGACCGGAATGACCACCGATACCAACAATTTCGCCAATTCCGTCTTCCCCTCCACCCTCGAGATGGCTTCCGGGCTGCTCCGCGCCGGCGTCGACCGCGACCGCATCCTGGAAAACCTCTACCAGAAAGGCCGGGAGAACCGACTCCGCCTGCTGGGACATCTCCTTTCGGAGCGCCTCATCGTCACGCCGGAAGGGGCCGCCATTACGATCTTCCGCGAGGAAGACCGGAAGCGCTTCGGCATCCTTGAAGGCGAGACGGAGGGCTTTGTCAACATGCCCCTGTCCATCGGGAAAGTCCGCATCAGCGGTTTCTTCAAAGAGGAAGACGGCATCCTGCGCGTATCGCTCCGCTCCAAGAAACCGCTCTCGGCCCGCGAACTCGCCGTCAGGGCCTTCCACGGCGGCGGACACGAACAGGCCGCAGGCGGCAAGATCCTCGTTCCCGAAGACATCCCCACGATGGATGCCGCCGGGGATTATCTCATCGGCATCTTCAAGGAATACCTCCAATGAAACCTTTCTCCCGCATACTGCTCTGCATTTTCCTGACCTCCTGTACGGGCCAGTCCCTGCAGCAGACCTACGACGCGCAGGAGAAGAAGATCGACAGCTTCATCGAAGCGCAGACCCGGGGCAAGGAGGACGCGCACGTCGAATACAACGGCGGCTCCGTCCGCCTCGTCGTCCAGGAAGGGACCGGGGAAACCACCCTCTCCCCCAAGGGCACCGTTTCGTTCTATTACGCGGGCTATGTCTTCAGCGGCTCCTCCGTCTCCAGTTCCAACCTCTTCGCCACCAACCGGAAAGAGGTCGCGGACGGGGCGGGCTGGACGCTCTCGGACGAATCGGTCTTCGCCATTGAGACCGTCTCCCTGGAGGACGGCAACCTTATCAAAGGCCTTCAGAACGGCCTCGTCGGGGTCAGGGAAGGGGAAGAATGCTGGATCCTGTTCTCCGGGAAATACGGATTCGGGAAAAAGGCCATCGGGACGGTGCCTTCGAAATCGGCCCAAATCTATCACATCTGGGTGGAAAGCATCTCTAACGATTAGATGATTATGAAAAGAAACGCCATACTGCTGCTGGCCCTCTTAGGCATCGTCGCCGCGGGCTGCGCCAAACAACCGAAAAAAGACACCAAAGCCGCTGCCAAGACGTATTTCGACGCCTTGATCAGCTTGCGTTACCCCGATGCCGAGGCGACCGCGAACGGCGCCTACATTCTGGAAAAAGACGGCGGAGAGGGCGAGGCCATCTCCGGCGCGGACAAGCCCTATGTCTTCGTGGACTACACCACGACGGACATTGACGGCAACGTCGAATACACCACGGTGGAAAGTATCGCCAAGCGCACCGGATCCTATGACAGGAACGAGTTCTACGGCCCGCAGGTGTGGTATTTCACGGACTCGTACAGCGGGGTTTACGCCGGCCTCCAGGAAGGAATGGAAGGGATGAGACCCGGCGAGCGCCGCAAAATCGCAGTCCCTTTCTGGCTCCTCACATACGACCGATACAGCACGACCGACAAGTATCTGGAGAAATCCGCCGAAGGATCCCACATCATCTATGAAGTCACGCTCCGCAGCAGCTGCCCTGACATCAAGGAGTGGCAGGGACAACAGCTGGACGCCTACGCGAAGGCGAACCTCGCCGGAGCCGACTCCACGCACATCGCAGGCGACGAGGAACTGGACAAATTCGGCTTCTATTTCGTATCGAAGGGCCTCGCCGACGAGAAGTTCGCCGACTACGAAATGCCCAAGGACACGACGCTTTATCTCGACTATACCGGGCGGCTTCCGGGCGGGTTCGTCTTTGACACCACCATCGAGAAGGTAGCGAAGGACGCCGGCGTCTACTCCCCTTCCAGGACCTACGAGCCCCTCAAAGTCAACCGGAACGAGGATTATACGAAAATTACCTACAGCAACAGCACCGGCACCAGCGAGGGCGACCTGATCCAGGGATTCAAAGCCGCCATCTACATGATGCGTCCGACGGAGAAAGCCGTCACCGCATTCTGGTCGGAACTCGGCTACGGCGCGTCCGGATATGGTTATTCCATTCCCTCTTACAGCCCGCTGATCTTCGAGCTGGAACTGGTCGCGAAACCCGAATAAATGGCCGGGGGCAGCATACCGCTCGAGCTCGGCACCCGGCGGATCGGCGTACTTCTGAGGAAATACGCCATTCCCGGCATCATTGCGATGACCGCTTCCTCCCTGTACAATATGGTGGACAGCATGTTTATCGGAAGGATGCCGGGGACGGGATCGCTCGCGCTCTCGGGACTGGCCATCTCCCTCCCCCTGATGAACATCTCCACGGCGCTGGGCACGCTGGTCGGCGTCGGGGCTTCGACGATGATCTCGATCCTGCTGGGGCAGAAGCGCTATGACACCGCGCGCCGCGTCCTCTCGAACGCCGTGTCGCTCAACGTCCTCGTGGGCGTGCTCTTCACGGCCCTGACGCTGATCTGGATGGACCCGATCCTCCGGGCCTTCGGCGCCACGGACAATACGCTGTCCTACGCGCGACAATATATGATTGTCATCTCCATCGGCAACATCGTCACCCATCTCTATTTCGGGCTCAACAGCATCATCCGCGCCTCCGGCAATCCCCGCACCGCGATGGGACTGACCCTCTTCACGGTTATCTCCAACGCCCTCCTCGACCCGCTGTTCATCTACACCTTCCACCTCGGCATCCAGGGCGCGGCCATCGCGACCGTCCTCTGCCAGACCCTTGCGCTGATCTACACGCTCATCTATTTCTGCGGGGGCGGCAACTTCCTCCGACTCGAGCTCCGGAGTCTCCTCCGCATCGACTGGGGCATCGCCCGGGATTCGCTCAAAATCGGGATGGCGCCCTTCCTGATGCACCTTGCCAGCTGCGTCGTGGCCATCTTCGTCAACAACCAGCTGCTCAAATACGGCGGCGACCTCGCCATCGGCGCTTACGGCATCAACAACCGGCTCACATTCCTCTTCGTGATGATCTGCCTCGGCCTCAACCAGGGGATGCAGCCGATCGCCGGATACAATTTCGGCGCGCGGCTCTACTCCCGCGTCAAGCAGGTCTATGCGAAGACCGCGCTATGGGCCACGCTGGTCTGCGCGGTGGGATGCATCGTGGCATTGTTCACGCCCCGGCTGGCTGTGCGGATCTTCACCAACGATCCGCCGATGATCGACCTCGCCGAGCACGGTCTGCGCCTGATGAACTGCATCTTCATCATCGTCGGCTTCCAGATGGTCGCCTCCAACCTCTTCCAGTGCCTCGGCATGGTCCGGAAATCGATCCTGATGTCGCTCTCGCGCCAGCTGCTGTTCCTCGTTCCCTGCCTGTATCTGCTGCCGCTGTGGTTCGGACAGGACGGCGTCTGGCTCAGTTTCCCGATCTCGGACGCCCTGGCCGCCGCGCTCGCCCTCTGGCTGATCCTCCGGCTGTTCCATAAATTCTCCCTCCTCAAGGACGGAGACGATCCCGCCATCCTCGGAAGCACCCTATGATCAAGGCCCTCATCCTGTCTGTCCTGACCCTTACCGGCAGTCTTAACGCGGTCATTACCAACAGCATGTCCGCGGAGCCCGAGATGGCCCCGGTGGACGCTCTGGTCGACTCGTTCATGCAGGCCTGGAACATCAAGGGAGCGTCCCTGGCCGTGATGGACCGCGACCGGCTCGTCTATGCAAAGGGTTTCGGATGGGCGGACGAAGGGAAGCGGGAGCGAATGCAGCCCGGTCACATTTTCCGGCTGGCGTCGGTGTCGAAACTCATCACCGCCACGGGGATCATGCTGCTTCAGGAGCGGGGGCAGCTCTCGCTGATGACGCCGGTCTTCGGACCGTTCGGGGTGCTGAACGAATTCGACGACGCCATTACCGACGACAATTACTACCTGATCAACATCGAGCACCTGCTCCGCCACCAGGCGGGCTTTTCTTCCAAACGGGGCGACCCGATGTTCTCCACCCTCAAAATAATGGAGAAATACGGGCTCAAGGAGCCGCCCCGCGACACGACGCTGACCCGCCGCCTCATCTCGGAACCCCTTGACTATGAGCCCGGAACCGCCTCGGAATACTCCAATTTCGGATATCTCCTCCTGTCGATGATCATCGAAAAAATCACGGGACGGACCTATGAGGAATTCATCCGCACCGACGTCCTGGAGCCCTGCGGCTGCTTCGACTTCCACATCGCCGGCAATTATTTAGCCGACCGCCATCCCGGAGAAGTACGGTACTATCCCCCGAAGGGCTCGAAACTCTCCTCCGACTATCACGGCGACGGCACGCAGGTCCTGCGGTGCTACGGGGCCAGCGACATCCGCAGCCTCGCGGGCTCGGGCGCCTGGGTGGGGTCCGCCGTGGAACTCGCCCGTTTCGTCGCCTCCGTCGACGGTCTCTTCGGCGTTCCCGACATCCTCTCCCGCATCAGCGTGGGCCGGATGACGCAGTACATCGACGACGAGACCTCCCCGCTCGGCTGGCTCTCCGTCACGCCGGACGGCGAATGGCGCCGCACCGGCTCTTTCGCCGGCACCAACGCCATCATCAAATGCTACCCCGACGGGCAGTGCTGGATCCTCATTACCAACACCAGCACCTGGAAAGGATCGTCCCTCGCCAGGGAGACAGCAGGTGTCTTCGCCCGGGCGAGGGACTTGGTCGGCAGCGCGCTGCCCGCAGGAAAAGATCTGTTCCTGCTTCCGCGCTGATTATTTTGCGAACATCACGGCTTCGGCGATCGAATTGAGTTTCGTATCGACGGTGTCGCCGCGGCTTGCCAGGACGCAGGGAGCCGTGGTACCGACCAGCATGCCGGCCTGACGGACCTCCGTGCAGAGTTTGGAGTTGGTCTTCCAGAAGACGTTGGCGGACTCGATGTTCGGGAACAGGAGGCAGTCGGCGTCACCGGCGACGGGGCTCACGAGTTTCTTGATCTGCACGCTCTCGGGATCGATGGCGACGTCGAGGGCCAGCGGGCCGTCACCGACGCAGCCGCGGATCTGACCGCGGTCGGCCATCTTGGCGAGCATCGCGCCCTCGATGCACGCGGGCATCGAATCGAGCATCTGCTCGGAGGCGGCGATAAACGCGATCTTCGGCTTCTCGATGCCGAAACTGCGGGCGACCTCGACGAGATAGCCGGAAATCTTGACCTTCTGGCGGAAGTCCGGAAGCGGAATCACCGCCATGTCGCTCATGAAGATGAGTTTCGGATAGTTGGGATTCTCGATCACGGCCACGTGGCTCAGAACGCCCTTCGGAGGAAGGAGGCCGGTCTCTTTGTTGAGGATGGCCCGGAGGAATTTGTCAGTCGAGCAGAGGCCCTTCATCAGGACGTCACCCTCCCCGTCGTGCACGAGCTGCACGGCCTGGGCGACCGCCTTGAGTTCCACGGGATTGTTCCGGATGTCGAACTTGGCGGGATCGATCTTGCACTCGGAGCAAACTTTCCGGATGAGGGCTTCGTCACCCACGAGGGTCACTTTGACGAATCCCAGGTCCACGGCCTTGGAGCAGGCCTCGATCGTGTGGGCGTCCACGGCCCACGCGGCTACCATCCTCTTGCAGATCTTATCCGCCTTGAGTCTGGCATACAGGTCATTGAAATTTTTGATCATATTGTAAAGAGGTTTTACTTTCCGGATACGAGATGCATCGTGTCGCGTGCGATGACGAGTTCCTCATTGGTGCAGATGAGGGCGGCCTTGACGGCCGAATCGGGGGCCGAGATAATCGTGTTGGCCTCCCAGGCGGCATTGTTGGCTTCGTAGTCGACCTTGAGGCCGAGGTAGGAGAAGTTCTCCAGGACCCTTCTGCGGAAGCGGCCGTTGTGCTCGCCGATACCGCCGGCAAAGCAGATCAGGTCGACACCGTTCATCGCGGCGGCGTACTGGCCGATCAGTTTGATGACATCGTAGTTGAGCTTGTGCAGGACCAGTTTGGCCTTGGGATCGCCCTCGTTCGCCAGGTCCATCAGTTCCCGGGCGTCGGAAGTCTTGCCGGTGAGGCCCATGAAGCCGCTCTTGCGGTTGAGGATGGTGGACATCTCGTCGGCGGAGCAGCCGAGTTTCTTCATCAGGTAGAGGACAGCGTTGGCGTCGATGTTGCCGACGCGGGTACCCATGATCATACCCTCGAGCGGGGTGAAGCCCATCGAAGTGTCGATGCACTTGCCGTTCTGGATGGCGCACACCGAACTGCCGGCGCCGATGTGGCAGGTGATGATCTTGGAATTGTTGATGTCGAGTCCGGCCAGAAGGGCACCCTGCTCCGCCACATACTGGTGGCTCGTGCCGTGGGCTCCGTAGCGACGGACGCGGAATTTCTCATAATATTCGTACGGAAGGGCGTACATATAGGCGTACGGCGGCATCGTCTGGTGGAAGGCCGTGTCGAAGGTAACGACCTGCGGGACCTTCGGGAGCACGTCCTGGATGGCGTGGATGCCCAGCAGATGGGCAGGATTGTGCAGCGGGGCGAAGTCGCAGCAGAATTCGATCTTGGAGAGGACGTCGTCGTTGACGATGGCGCTCGACGAGAAGAAATCGCCGCCCTGGACGATCCGGTGGCCGACGGCGTCGATGTCCTCGAGGGACTTGAGCACGCCGTTCTCGCCGGTCAGGGCCTCCAGAATGAGCTGCATGCCGACTTTGTGATCGGGAATGGGAAGGTCCCTCACGATCTTTTCGCGCCCGGCGGGGGCATACTGTAAAATTCCTTCGGGGAGGCCGATCTTCTCGGCGATACCTTTGGCAATCACATCGTACACATCATCGCTCTTCATATCCAGAAGTTGATACTTGATGGACGAACTGCCGCAATTGATAACAAGAATGATCATATTATTCGGTTAATTTGTATTTTTCATTATTACAACTTACAAATATAACAAAAAATGTAATTCGATACAAACCGACTTGAAGGTCGTCATTCCAGGGCTGTCCCCGGAATCGTTTTTTTTGTATCTTTGCACCGTAATGAACACCGAGAGCCGGATTGTGGCGCTCTCTCTGTCGCTGGCCGCCGGAGCGGGAACCGGGGCGGCGATCACGGGCCTTGGGGCCCCGCATCTACATCTATGGGCACTGGGGTGCTGCCTCCTGATGGCAGTACTACTGCTGTTATTGACCCTCCCGTCATTCCCGGCCCCGACCGGGAATCTCCCCGCAGGGGCCTTCCTCTGCTATCCCCTGATGTTCCTGCTCGGCATCCTCTGCTACTTCACGGCCATCATGCCGCCGGCTTCGGGCGGAAGCATCACCCGGATCGAAGAGGCCGCCACCGGGCTCAGGGCCGCCATCGACGCCATCCCCTTCCCGCACGAAAGCACCGCACCCCTTCTGAAGGCATTCCTCACCGGCGACCGGTCGGGGCTACCGCGGGAAACGGTCGCAATGTTCCGCCGGAGCGGCGCCTCGCATCTGCTGGCACTCTCCGGACTGCATATCGGCATCATCTATACGATTTTCTCTCGGGCGCTCCTCGTACTGGGACATTCGCCGGCGGCACGGGTCATCCGATTCCTCATCACCGTCCCGGCAGCCCTGCTATTTACCCTGATGACCGGAGCTTCACCCTCCATCGTACGCGCATTCCTTTTTATTACCCTCAGCGAACTGACCGCCCTTCTCGGACGACGCCGGCAATCGCTCCGGATCTTCTCCGTCGCCCTTACCGTTCAGCTAGTCATCACCCCGGGCGTCATCACCTCCGTCGGCTTCCAGCTGTCCTACAGCGCGATGCTAGGCATCTTCCTGCTATTCCCGCCGATGCAACGCTGGTATCCCTCCGGCGGCACCCGCTTCAACCCCGTCCGGAAACTCTGGGAAATGGCCGCCCTCAGCATCGCCTGCCAGGTCACCGCCGCACCCGTCGCCTGGCTCTACTTCCGGACATTCCCCCGCTACTTCCTCATCACCAACATCCTGGCCCTCCCCCTCACCACCATTTGCATCTCTCTCGGCATCGCGTCGCTCGCACTTTCCGCCGCCGGCCTCTGCCCGAACTTTCTTCTCACCGCCACCGACGCCGCCGCCTCCCTCCTGCTGCGGTGCCTGGAGATCATCGCCGCGATGTAGCGACGGGCGGTTTGGATTTGCGGGAAAGATTGCGTACTTTTACAAGCAGTTATGGAAAATACGCACATAGTGATTATGGCCGGGGGCATCGGAAGCCGCCTGTGGCCGCTCAGTACGCCGGAAATGCCGAAGCAGTTTATCGATGTGCTCGGCACGGGGAAGTCGCTCATCCGCCTGACGATGGAACGGTTCCTGCCGGTCTGCAAGCCGGAGCATTTCTGGGTCGTCACCTCGGAGCGATATGTCGCTACGGTGAAGGAGCATCTTCCGGAAGTGCCCGACGAGCAGATTCTTGCCGAGCCGGAGCCGCGCAATACCGCACCCTGTATCGCATACGCCTCCTGGAAGATTCGGGCAAAATACCCCGATGCCAACATCGTCGTCACCCCGTCCGACGCCCTGGTGCTCGACCATGAGGTATTTACAGACGCCATCTCCAAGGCGCTCGCGGCCACGGAAAACTCCGACGCCATCGTCACGGTCGGCATCACCCCCACCCGGCCCGAGACCGGCTACGGTTACATCCACACCGCGGAGCCGACGCCCGGGAAGGTAGTCAAGGTGCTGGAATTCAAGGAGAAGCCCGACCGCGCCACCGCAGAGAAGTATCTCGCCGACGGCGCCTATCTCTGGAATGCCGGCATTTTCGTCTGGAACGTCCGCACCATCACCTCCGAACTCCGCGCCCACGCCCCGCAGATCGCGGGCGTTATGGACGCCCTCGCCCCGTCCTTCTATACGGACCGGGAGGCCGCCGAAGTCCGGACGCACTTCGCCGAGTGCGAGAAAATCTCGATCGACTATGCCGTGATGGAAAAATCTCCGCACATCCATACCGTCGCCTGCAACCCGCGGTGGAGCGATCTTGGCAGCTGGGGCGCTCTCAAGGAGCATATCCCCGCCGATGCCGACGGAAATGCGGTCGTCGCCGTCGGGCCGGGCGGCAGTGACGTCCGCCTCTTCGACTGCAGCGGCTGCATCGTCCACACGGACGGCACCCGCACGGTCGTCCTGCAGGGCCTCAAGGACAGCATCGTGTCCCTCCGGAACGGCAATCTTCTCATTTGCAAACTCTCCGAAGAGCAGCATATCAAAGAATACTCCACCCCCCGGAATTAGTCCTCCGGACCGAGGAAGCGCAGGTTTTGCCGCCATTTCTGACACATCTTCACTATCCGGAACGAGGAAACGCAGGTTTCGGGCTGTTTTCTGGCACTTCCTGCCGCAGGTGAGCCCTTGCGGCAAGTCATTCCGGGCATGTCCCGGAATCTTTTTGTGAAAAAATCAAAAAAAATTTGCAGAGTTCAAAAATTAGATATACCTTTGCATCCCCGATTTGGAGATCCGGTTGGGACATTGGAGGACTCGTTAGCTCAGTTGGTAGAGCACAACACTTTTAATGTTGGGGTCTCGGGTTCGAGCCCCGAACGGGTCACAACGGAACAAGGCCGCTTCCTTAGCTCAGTTGGTAGAGCACGACACTCTTAATGTTGGGGTCCAGGGTTCGAGCCCCTGAGGGAGCACGGAAAAGACAGCGAAATTCGCTGTCCCTGGTAGCTGGCGACGAAGCTGTTGGTGGAGGCGTAGCCGTAGCCCTCGATAGTCTGGTTGGGGCCGTCATACGGGTAGAAGAAAGCCGCCCAGTTGGAGTTGTAGCTGGTATCGCTGCACCAATAATAGCCGTAGTCGCCGAAATAGTAGAGATTGTTCGACTGTTTGCGCCCGGCGGCCGGGACGAAGTATTCAATCCCTTCCAGGCCTTCTTTTTTCGGCTTGCCGACAAAGCCTTTGACCCCAGCACGTTCCTCGTAGGTCCAGGTCATCGCCTTCTGCATCGTGTACCATTCCTCCGTCGTCGGGACGCGGCCGGACGTCACCGAGGACATGGCCTGCGAATAGTTGTAATAATTGCCCATCTGCTCGCCGCTCGTCGCGCCCACGCTACAGGCTGCCCATTGCACACTTACCCCGAGGTCGAACCAGTCGCGGATCCCCTGGGTGATGGTAAACGTCTTGCTGACAGACATATAATTGATAGTCAAGGTTGCCTTTCGGACGATATTGGTCTTGTTCTCATCGAGCTGCACAGAAATATAGTGGGTCAGCACGGTGGGATGCACCCACGACTCGGAAGCCGTGCAGGTGGTCGCCTGCCCGTCCCGTTGCCAAGCCACCGAGTAGGGCACCATACAAGTCGAAGCTGCATACCCCTCATTGTATTGATCCCCTTCCAGGAGTGTGATGACCGGAGGCTCGTAGGTCTGCGTCACATAGATGTGAGTTTTCTGGTCGCCGTTGCACAGGAGCATTGCGCCCCTGCGCTCCGCGCCGGTATTGTTCTCGTCCACGTGGAAGGTGAACTTGAGCGGTCCGTCTATTCCGTAGGGCTGCATCCAGTCGACTTCGCTCTCGCCTCGCATTCCCTGGTCGGGGAAATATCCCGCCAGGTTGTAACTGACCGTCAGGTACTGGCTGGCGTAGTTGCAGGTCTTCTCATAGTCATACACAAGGACATCCGATTCCGCCCCCGTCTGCGTGACGGTGAAATCTTTGTAGCCTTTGCCGCAGGTTAGCCGGATGTGGCCGACGCGGGTCTGGGTCGTCGAATTCTCCGCCACAGAGAAGAATACGCGGCTCCCGGAATAGAAGTACGGCGCCGGGGACAGCCAGTTCTCGTCCACAGAGAGCGTCAATTCGTCGGAAGTATTATAGACGATATCGTAATGGAAGTAAAGTTCCCCGTCATTCACTTTGCCCCGGAAATCGGTCGTAAACCCTTCCGGATTGACGGTAATCATCGGGTGGGTTTCCTCCTGCCGGACGGTAATGACGGCGGTAACATCCGTAAAATCGCCATAATAGCTGCCATAGATGACATTGACAGAAGCCTCACGCGCAGAAGATTCCGTACTCATCCCGACCTGGAAGGTGACCCCATTTTCGCCGACGTTGAGGTCACTGATCCAATCCGCCTCGCAACTCGCCGACAAGTACCCGTACTGCCGGGGATTCTGAAGGGTCAGGGGAATGGAAACCGAAAGCCCCTCGCAAGTTGCCTCCACCAGCTGCCGCTCCAGCGTCAACGTCGGGGCAGCGTAGGTCTGGGTCACGGTGACAACGGCCTCCGGAACGGGCGGATAGAGGTCGGGATTGTTGATGCGCGGATTGTAGCTGAGAATCATCCGGGCTGTCCGGGTGGCGCCGGAATTATTCTCATTGACATAGAACTGCACCTCCCGTTGGTAAATGCCACCGCCGATCCAGTCCGGATTGCCCTCGAAACGGACGCTTGGGGTATAAACAGCATCGTAGGCATTGGTAACCGTGAAGGGAAGATGCCCGTCTACAAATTCGTATGAATAGGTAAGAGAGTTTGTCTCCGGCACAATGCGCCGCTCAATGATGCGCTCAATGGTCACCGACAGCGGATCAGCACCCGTGCAGGAAATAACGACCGACCCCGAACCGGCCACCGAAACCGCGGCCACATCCACCTTTACCTCATTCTTCTCGCAGGATACACTCTGTATGAAATCGCCGCCACCGCGCTGTGCGGAAACCTCGAGCCACGGAAGATCCGGCTCGATAACAAAGGGAATCGAGACGACCTGCGCATCGCTTCCGACGGTCATTTTATTGTCCTGCAGGGTCGTGGAAATGGCCGCATAGGGAGCGGACTTGAAATCCCCGGCTTTCCGATAGGATTTCCCTGATAGGGTCAAAACGTTATCCTTCACGGAAATCTCCGCCCAGGCATATTTCTCCGCCTGGGTAAAGCCCTCCGGCCGCTTTTTCCAAAAGCCCTCGGACGGCTGACCGTAGGAATCCGTCGGAATCCGGATCTGCCCTTGAGAGAGCGTAAAGGAAGCCTCCATCAGCGGGAGCCCCTCCCCTGCATTCGCCCCGTAGATATTCCCCTCCCAGAAATGGCAGGGCTCCCCGCCGGTCATATCGCTGATGGCAATATAATCACTCCCCGCTTCCCTGGCGCTCATAAACTGAATCATCGTCTGCACCAGGCCGTCGTTGTCAACGGCCACCCAATACCCGGAGAGATCCTTTATAGAAAGCGTACTGCCCTGGCCGCCAGGGGTGCCCCCGCCGCCGGGATTGTCATCATCTCCATTATGTTGGGGATCCCTGGTACAGGCCGCTGCAAGCAGCATCAGAAAGAGGTATATCCATTTTTTCATTTCAGATGCGGGTTAATTATCGCAAAGGAACTAAAAAAACGGGATATCGCCGTGGTGAATTTCACCACAAGCGCCTACTCTTCGAACATCCCGGTAGCCTGGCGGAAGACCTCGTCGATCAGGGAAGGGTCGACGGTCGTCTCTTCCGGGGAAGCGGAAGATGGGGAGGAGGCCGATACAGAAGACGATGATCGGAGATGCGCGGACGGGGATGGAAGGGCCGGAGAAGAATCTGCCATTAGGGAATCCGATCCGGCTTCGTCCTGCGTCACATCCACCGAGTCGACAGAGGGCATATCCGGGGACGTAACCGGACCATCCTGCGGACGGGAGGGATTAACCAACATCCAAATCGTGATTGCAGCCACCAGAAGAATGAACAGGATTCCCGGAAGGACTCCGGTGGAGCGTTTCAGAAGACGTGTCGTCTCGTGCACCGAGCCGGGTCGTCTGTCCGGATTCACAGCGCATAGCTTTCGGATGACGGGGGCATACTTCCGAACCGGGAAAATCGAAAGAATCCGTCCGAGGGAATACAAGTCGCTGCGGACACTCGCTTTCCCGCCCCTCACGACCTCCGGCGCCGCAAAAGCCGCCGTCCCGGCCGAAATTTTCAGCACCGACGACGAGTCCGAATCCGACAGGCCGAAATCAATGATCTTCACATTGTTGCCGTTATAAGTAATCAGGATATTAGACGGCTTCAAATCCTTGTGCAAGACCTGTTTGGAGTGCATATAGCCGAGGGCATCACATATCTCCGCCACGATCTTGTCGTACACCTCCCGCGGATGCCGGCCTTCCGCGAGCATCTGGTCGAGCGTCCGGCCGTCGATCCACTCCATTTCAATACACGAACCGAGCACGGGATGATTCTGCCACTCGTAATATTCGCAGATATGCGTATGGGAGAGAGAATATCCTATTTCGAACTCCTTGCGGAGAAGATTCTCATAGAGGGGCTTCCCTCGGAAGGAGGGCTGGAGGCATTTGAGTGTCCGGAACCGGCCGCCCTTGTCGTACTTGTACAATTCGCAATACCCGTCTGGATGGCCGCCAATTCGCTCCATCCTATCCGTAACATCCGCCGCATCCGCCGGAATCGATGCAAAGAAATCCGAGGTATTCTCCATCATACAAGTTGGCAATATCGTATTTTTTTCCTTATTTTGCAAGAAGAATGAGCCGTTTGAAAGGATTCATAACTGCATTTCTTACCACCCTGCTTCTGATTCTCGCAGGGCAGCGCACCGCGGCAGCCCCCGACGGCTGGGACAAGGCGCTCGATCAGTATGAAGCCATCTGCCAACGCTGCCTCGAACTCAAGGCTCGGGCCCTGCAGGGTGAAGCCATCCCCGCCGACACGGTCAGAGACCTGCTCGCCGAGCTTGCCAACCTCCGCAAAACCCTCCAAAGCGGCTCCGGAGCGATGTCCGAGGAGCAGCGCGCCCGTTTTGAACGAATCCGGCAGACCTACCAGCCTTCCACGCCGGACGGCCATAGCGCAAATCCCATCCTTCCGGAGGACGACCTCATCCCCCTTCCATTGATAACTTCCACGCCGGAATCCTTGCCTCCCATCCCTGTAACGGAGTCCTCCGAGAGAATTCGCCGGTGGCAGTGGGGCTTTGCGGCCGTTGCAGGCATTCCCATCCGGAAAGACCTGACCGCCGACGATGGGTCTGCAGGACTGATGCTGATGGCCCTCGACAGGAAATCCGGCTTCGGCGCTTACCTCAAAGGCATCAGCACCTTCCACTATAAAAGCGTCGGGGGCACCTGTTTCCGGGATGGCACGCTCCCGGACGGCGGCTTCTTTTACGCATCCGGCAACACCGGTTACAGCGCATTCGCCGTCACCGGCGGAATACTGTACCGCTTTCACCGAAACGTCGGCATCTGGGCCGGCATCGGATATGCCGCAGAAACTGTCTATTGGGAGCATGCAGACGGAGCCTGGTACCGCGTCCAAGACGCTTCCGGCGGCGGGATCTGCCCCGAAGCGGGCCTGATGCTGACCCTCGGAAATTTCCGTTGCGGAAGCCTGACCATTTTGGCCGGAGGGCGCTTCCCCCTGGCGAAAAAAGCCTCCGTGGACGTCGGATTGGGTTGGCTGTTTTAAGCCCATTCCAGCAAATTGAGCCCTTCAGCCTTCCCTGCCACGTAGGGAGGAGTCACTTCCCCGTCGGCGCGGGTAACGGCACCCAGGAAGAGCGGTACGCCGAGAATGAATTCAGAAGACTCAAAAATATCCCCAGTCCGGAGCTTGGTATTCTGGGAGGAGATCACCTCGAATTTACTGTCGCCCAGATACTTCAGGGTCACAACCCGGTTGGGCGCCCAGCCGATCCGGACGGCCGCACCCGCCTCCAGCGACGAGGCCAGCAGGACGCTCGTGGTGAAAAACGAGGAAACCGTGGCACCGTTTTCCTTTAGCCATTCGCAGAGGGCCTTGAAATCAGGATATCCCACATATCGGCTCAGAGTGTCAAGCGTCGTGATGCGCGGGAAAGAGGAATAGTTGACATAGCCCCAGAGGCGCTTTAGCGTCGAAGAAGATACGACCGAGCCGATCTCCCGCTCGATGACCATCGAAAGAAGCTCGTAATCGGTCGTCGTCGAGAGCCTCCGGGCGAATTTTTCCTCGACCAGCCGGAGGAGTTCTGCCAGTTCCGGGATGAATTGGGTTTTCATTAGGTACAAAGATACAATGTTTTACAAAAATATTTTCGTTTTGAATTTTTGTCAAGTTCACAAAAGTTCAAACGGGGTGCTTCTTGTAATTAATGGAGGAATTGACTATTTTTGCTTCGCGATGTCTTTCCGGCGACTCATATTGATTCTGGCCTTCGCGGGGCTGCTGTCCGCCTGCGGGAATGACATTCCCACCCCGGAGGGTTTCGGAATGCCGGAATTCCGCTCGGTAAAGGCAGAAGGGGCAGGCCGGTCCTACACCCTCATTGCAGAATTGTCTTCCACCCGGGTGGATGCGTGCGGATTCATCCTCACTCCCCCGACCGGGGATCCCGTCCGGCTCACCGGGACGCTGGAGGATCACGCATTCAAGGCCTCTGCGAAGAGTCTGCAACTCAATCAGAAGTACACCTGCACGGCTTTTTTCAGCGCCGGAGGACGGGAAATCCGCTCAAAGGAATTCTCCTTCACGACCGGGGGTGACAGCGATATCGTTTACATTGAGGACGAGGCCTTCCGGACCTGGCTCATCGGGCATTTCGACACCAACGGCGACGGAGAGCTCCAGAAAGAAGAAGCGGCCGCCATCAAGAGCCTCACGCTCGGTCCTCTCGGCATCAAATCCCTCCAAGGTATCGAATTTATGCCCTTTCTCACGTCCCTGGACTGCTCGGGCAACCTCATCACCGAACTCGACGTCTCGGCCAACCACGCGCTGACCCGGCTCGACTGCTCCCCGATGGAGGACGCGGCCGGCAACAATCTTCTCGACGTCGTCTATATCGACCTCAAGAAGTATCAGATGATAGATTACGTGACGGAAATCGAGTACAAACGCTCCATACAATATGTTCCGGCCGGGACCATCGTATGCGTGCGGTACGACAACGATCCGCTCTGCGGCACGCCGGTCGACACGGGCGGGGCCCGGGGCATCGTCTTCTCGGTCGACAGGGAGCGCAGCGAGGCCCTGGTGGTCTCCGTCGACGAAATCAGTGGCAAGCCTTGGAATACCGCTGTCTGCTGGTGCGAGGCCTACGGCGACGGCAGTTGGCATATGCCCGACATCTCGGAACTAAACCTCCTTCACAAGGCATTCTACCCCGTCACCAAAGCGCTGATCGCCGGTGGCTTCACACCGCTATACAACGAAAACAAATGCTACTGGTCCTCCACCGTAATCAGCTACTCCGACGAATTCCGCCAGCGCGAACGCATCTGGGACGGCACCATCCTCACCGACCCCGGCGCCGACGAGCACATCAACTCCACCGCCAATTTCACCCGGGCGGTGAAGAGGGTGGATATGGAAGAAATCCCAATTTGAACTTCTGTGAACTTGACTGGATAATAATCAATTTCTTTCTTTGCGCAAATATAGTATTCTAATATAGTTGCAATGAGAAAGTATTTCCTTATGGTCCTGTGCGCAAGCCTGCTGATCGGTTGCGCCAAGAAGGAAGAAGTGGAGAATCTCCAGAAACAGATTGATGAACTTAAGTCAGACCAGATTGCCACAATCAATGCCCAAGTGGCCGGCATTACGGTATCCATCGGCAATCTACAGTCCATGGACACCGAACTCCGGGGGTATATCACAACCCTCCAGCAGCAGAAGGATGCCCTTGAGGAAGCCGACAGGAATCTTACCACCGCCATCTCGGATCTCAAGACCGAGTTGTACGGAGCCGTTTCCTCCGAGAAGGCAAATATCCTTGCCCAGCTTGAATCCGACAAGAGTGATCTCCTTTCCCAGATCTCCGGTCTTCAGACGACACTCTCGGAACTTCAGGTAAAAGACCGGGAACTGGGCGAAAAAGATCAGGATCTACAGCGCCAGATTACCGAACTGAGCAATACTTTGACCACGCTTCAAGGCAGGTATAACGAGCTAAACACCTCGATATCCACCCTGGAGAGTGAACTTTCTGCGCAGATTACCACCGCGGAGGCCAATATGCTGGCCGAACTGAATGCGTACAAGACCACGGTAGGAGGACAAATTACCGGCATCAACGCCGCGATCACCGCACTCCAGAATAAGGATACCGATCTCCAGCAGCAGATTACGACGCTGAAAAACTATGTCGAGAACGACCTTAAGACCTATATTGACAACGGGGACAACAGCGTGAAGACCTGGGCTTCCGCGACATTTGTCACGTTGGAACAGTTCAATACAACCGCTGATATTGTCACGGGAATTCAGGGCCAGATTACAACCATCAACCAGCAGATCGCCCAACTTTCCGGCTCGACATCCGGCATCAGTCAGGAGGATCTGGACGCCGCCATTTCCACGCTGGACGAATCCCTGCAGGGGAAGATCGGCCAGGCCGTCACCGATTGCAATACGGCCCTCTCCACCGCCCGGGAGGAAATCACCGCCGCCTATACGACAGCCATCCAGAATGCCATTTCCACCAGCGAGTCTTCTATAAAGACCTGGGTCAACAACCAGCTCACCGGATACTACACCATTTCGCAGACGGACGCCAAACTGACGGCCTTGAAGACTTCGCTGGAAGGTCAGCTCTCCACCCAGAAGACTTACCTCGAAGGGCTTATCAACGGACTCGAGGGCAGTCTGACGCAGAAAATCAACGACAACAAAGCCCTTATCGACGGTCTTCAGACGCAGATCAACAGTCTGAGCGGAGACCTCGCCGAACTGGCCGGCAAAGTGGCCGTTAATACGCGCAACATTTCTGACAATGCAACGGCCATCGCCACAAACGCCCGCAACATTGCGACCAACGCTACTAACATTTCCACCAATGCCAACGATATCGATGCCTGCGAACAGTTGATCGCCGAAAACAAGCGACTCATCCAGGAAAACGCATCTTCCATCAGCAGCAACGCCACCGCTATCACGGCGCTTCAGAACCGCGCCACTACCGACGAGCAGAAAATCGCGACCAATGCGAGCAATATCGCCAGCAACGCGGAGGACATTGCCGCCAATGCCGAACTGATTGCCGCCAATGCCACGGCGATTTCCAACAACGCCCGGGCCATCAGCGACAACGCGGCTGCCATCGTCCAGCTCCGTACCGACCTCAACACGGCACGTAGCGAAATTACCGCTGCCTATCAACAGGCCATTTCAACGGCCATCAATACTCTCGACGGGCAGCTCCGCGGGAAGATTGCCACTGAGGTCAATACCATCAACGGCCGCATCGACAGCGAGGTGGAAACCATCAACAATACCATCTCCGCCCTCACCGAACGGGTCGCCACCTGCGAGAGGGACATCCGCAATATCAAAAGTACGATCTACAGCATCCAGCAGGATATAGAAGATATCCAGGACCAGATTTCGGACATTCTCGCCCGGATCCAGTCCATCACCTACGTGCCCGCCTACTCCGACGGGAAGGCCATCGTGACCTACACTGACAACGGGACGATTACCCCGGGAACGGCGACCTTCGACTTTGAATTGAAACCGGCCGCCACAGCAGCAGAATTGGTGAGCGTGTGGAGGACGGCCCTCGCGATGAAGGCGGTCTACACTATCACGAAGGCCCCTGAGACCGTGAACCTTTCCATCGAAAGCGTCACGGCGGAAAACGGCTTCCTTACGGTCGTCGTCAGCGGAAGGGCGCTCAAGGATGACTTCTTCCGCAGCCGCTGCTCGGCCGACGTACGCCTGAGCATCTCGGACGGCAACAATGACATTACCACCGACTACATCCCGGTAGTCCCCTGGACGACGGATGTTATCAGCTTCGGTGACAATAATTTCAAGGAGTACTGCCTCGAGAATTTTGACGAAAATGAAGACGGTGAAATCAGCGAGGATGAAGCAGCCGCAGTGACCGCCATCAACGCATCGATGCTCAACATTTCCTCGCTCGTGGGCATTGAATATTTCAGCGGGCTCCGGACCATCGATGTCAGTTTCAACCGGCTGCAGTCCCTGGACCTTTCCCACAGCCCTAACCTCACCGAAATCCTAGTAAACGGAAACCGCCTGCAGACGCTCAATCTCTCCGGCCTGGCCGGCATCGTGACACTGGACTGCTCCAACAACAGGCTCGGGGCACTGAACGTGAGCGAAGCGGAAGATCTCGAGACCCTCATCTGCTCGGGCAACAGCATCGGTGCGCTCAACCTCAAGAACAACAAGGCCCTCAAGGACCTCCAGTGCTCCAACAATAATCTTGCAGAGCTGAATCTCAAGAACAATACCCGCCTCGAGACTTTGTATTGCCGCAAGAATGACATCAGCATGTTGGATGTGACAAAACTCACGGCGCTCAAACAATTCGACTGCAGCAACAACCACCTCACATCAATCAATGTCTATAGCAACCCTGCCCTCGAGACCTTCTACTGCGCAAGCAATCAACTGACAAGCCTCGGCGTAGGATCCAATACCCAATTGCAGGTTCTCGATTGCAGCAGCAATGCCCTGACGTCCCTGGATGTGACCAAGAATGTGCTGCTGGAAACCCTTAACTGCGCCAATAACAATTTGGTCAGCCTCGATGTCAGCCGCAATGCCGCTCTCACAGCAGTCACCTGCAACGGCAACGCCGCCATGGCCAAACTCTGGGTAAAGAATGCCGCCCAGCGGGACGCCCTTACGATCCGGAAGGATAACGCCACGGTCATTGCCTTCAACGACGGCGGTATCAATATTCCCGATGCCAACCTCAAGAACTATCTCCTCGCCCTCTTCGATGATGATGAGGACGGCGAAATCAGCATCGTAGAAGCCGAGAACGTGCAGAACGTCAACTGCTCCGGCCGCGGCATTACCAACCTCACCGGCCTTCAGGACTGCCCCAACCTGAAGTATCTGAATTTCAGCGGGAACAACGTGTCTGTCGCCGACCTTCCGAACCTTCGCAAACTCGAGACGGTAGTCGCCTACGGGAATGTGCTCACGCGCCTCAACCTCAACGACGACATTGCCCTCAAGGCGCTCTACGTGATTGACGTCAACACGAATGCCGTCTCCGGCAGCACCATCGCCATTGACGGCTTCGCACAGTCCGCCTCCCTGTCCGTCGGCATTGCCAACACCCCGTACACCTCGCTGAAGATTACGGGGAGCTCCACTCTTACTGCCGTGGACGTAACCGACAACACCCAGCTCACGGAACTCGTTGTCAGCGGCAACCCCGGCGTCACGGCCCTGGACGTCTCCACACTCACCTCCCTCACCTCTCTGGACGTGAACGCCTGTGGTCTCACAGCCCTGAACGTCGACACGAATGTCGCCCTGGTCAACTTCGACTGCTCCGGCAACAGCCTCACTTCGCTGAATGTCGATAACAACACCGCCCTCGTGACCTTCGATTGCTCCGACAACAACCTCTCCGCGCTGCGCATCAGCCGCAACACCCTCCTTGAGACGGTGGATGCCTCCAATAACCAGCTCCTCAACCTCAATGTCCGCCAGAACAGGGCCCTCAAGGACCTCGACGTCGGCGGCAACGCCGGCATCACCGCACTCGCCCTCGGAAACAACACCGCCCTTGAGGTCCTCAACGCCTCCAACACCGGCCTTACGGATATCGACCTTGAAGCAAACACCGCCCTGAAAGACCTCAATCTCTCCGGCTGCAGCGGGATTCACGTCATCGACCTTGCAGCGAACACCACCCTCAAGGACCTTAACCTCTCCAGTTGCAGCGGGATTCAAACCATCGACCTTGCAGCGAACACGGGGCTGAAAATGCTAGATGTATCTGGTACTTCCCTTACTTCACTCGATGTGTCTTACTCCATGCTCACTACACTCTTTGTTAATGGATGCCCGATGGAGGAGTTAAAAATTACGGGCACTCTGGATTCACTAATTGGACAGTATGTGGGCACATCCGAGTTAATGAGTGTTATTTTTTCCGCGAATTCAATAGTTAAATCTGTTTCAACTGATGAGACTTACAAGGTATGGGGTGATCGAACTAATTTTAATGCCTCGAGTCATAGTGATGGTGCCGCCAATACTGACAAAATACTCGATTCTCCTGCCGCACAATGGTGTCGGGGGAAAGGGGCTGCCTGGTATCTTCCCGCTATAGATGAATTATCGGAAATTTACAACAATAAATCCAAACTAAATACGACACTATCATCTATTGGCGGAACACAACTTGGAGCAGAAACTGGTACCCATTTATGGTATTTGTCATCTACTGAAACCCAAAACGGTGCCACCATAGCGCTGATCAATTTTAGTAATGGGGACACAAGTTGGTACGGAAGTAAAGGAGGAGATAATGCTGTCCGCGCAGTCCGAGCTTTGTAGATTATGTCTAACTTATAAAATTTAACATTATGAACTACACCGATTTAAAAACCATTTCCGGTTTCCTGAATCCACTAACCGATCAAGGACCGGTCGTAGTCAAAGCACAAACGATGAGAAAAATTCAATCTGATAATACAGAACGACTTTGCAATTTATTCTTCCAGGGCCAGAAGGAGGTATGTCTGACACGAAACGATATTTTCAAAGCACGGAGAGGCGATATTGAACTGTTTTTATTGTCTGTGCTGTTCTGGGGATATCCTGGAAATCAAAGAGGACGCTGCACCAAGGCATTCAATAATTGGGAGGACTTAGTCAATATGTCCAACAATTTGCGCCGGCGAAAAAATCTAACAAACGAAGAGTTTCGGGGATATTTCAGGACAATGGACAATATCTCTGGATTGGGGATATCTACCTATTCAAAGATATTCTACTTCCTTGGCATTACCATCAACGGACATCCTTGTCTGATTCTGGATGATATGGTTGGAAAAGGAATTCGTCTCCTTGAAGGGCATGAGTTCACCAATGTAAAAGACACCTTGAATGGACAGCGATATAGATACTACAGAAATTATCATCACTACCTTCGGTTTGCCCACGAATTTGCCGAATCGAATGCTTGTCCGGTAGATAGTGTTGAATACGTCCTTTGGCTGTCCGGAAAGAAAAATATTTAGCTCAAATGAAAAGAACCTTATTCTATATCCTCCTGCCTCTCGCAGTTTCCTGCGCGAAGGTATCGGACATCGAGAATCTCCAGAAGCAGATCGATGACCTGACAAATACAAAGATTGCGTCCATTGACCAGCAGATTACCAATATCCAAAAGTCTATCGGTGACCTGACGGAGGTTGACAGGGAGTTGGATGCCCTCATCTCCGGGCTGCGGGAGGATCTGGACGGCCTGGACGGAGAGGTCCGACAGGCACTGGAGGCGCTGGAACGGGAAGATGCCGTCCTTGACCAGCGGATCAAGAACCTTAAAACCTATTGCGAGCAGCAGGATGGCAGCGTCAGGGACTGGGCTGAGGCCACCTTCGTTACCCTTGAAATGCACAGCGACGTGTTGTCGGAAATAGCCGTAATCAAGACGCGGCTGGATGAGCTGACACAGATGATATCCGATCTGGACACGACTCTGTCCCAGAAGATTACCACCGCTGAAAATTCAGTCAAGGGATGGGTCAGCGAACAGTTGGCAGGCTACTACACAATCGCACAGATGGATGCCAAACTGCAGATCCTCGAAGCCGGCTATACCGAAGGCGACGAATCGCTTGCCGGAGAGATCGCCACCCTGCGCAGCAACCTAGAGACGGCAAAAACGGACCTGACCTCCGCATATCAGACCGCCATCGGAACGGCAATCGAACAGAACAACGGCGTCATCAATACGAAGATCGCGGCTGACATCAAAACAGCATCGGATGCCCTGCAAGCTCAGATTGATGGCATCAACGGCCGGCTAACCGACATCGAATCCAGGCTCTCCGACCTTGAATCTTCTTTCACCAAACTGATCGAAATGGTCCAGTCCGTCATCGCAGTTCCCGATCTCTCGGATGGTTCGGTAGAAATATCGGTCATTAAAGACAATCTGTTCCATTTCGAGGTCTACCCCCTCGAAGCCGCTGCCGCCATCGCGGGAAAAGGGCCATCCATTCTATCGCTCGACTACGTCGAAACCCAGACCAAGAGTTCGGAGGACTTCCATAACCTGCCCATCTCCGCGGTATCCTTCACCGGGAAAACCCTACTGCTCACCGTTGACGGGACATTCCTGTCGGACAATATAACTTCCGGGAAATCTACCGCCAATGCCCGGCTGAAGATATCAGATGGGACCCTTACGAAATCTTCGCCGTATTTCCCTCTATACTCAACTTTAACTGCAGTTGATTTGGGTTTGTCTGTAAAATGGGCAAATCTTAATCTTGGTGCCACGGAGCCCTGGGAGGCAGGAGACTATTATGCCTGGGGCGAAACGGAGCCCTATTACACCTACCTGGATCCGCTTGTCTGGAAAGACGGAAAAGAAGCCGGATATGATTGGCCGTCCTATATGTGGTGCAATGGTGCCAAAGAATCTCTCAACAAATACAATACTGACCGTTCTTTGGGGAATGTTGATAATAAGACCGTACTGGACTTGTCCGATGATGCCGCCCACGTATTATTGGGAGGGAAATGGCGAATGCCGACAAAGGATGAATGGAATGAGTTGATAAGTGACTACGAGTACTACTGGGTATTGACTAAACATAATGGAGTTAATGGCTTCTCATTAAACACAGGCGAAGTAAGATTATTCTTCCCATTTGCCGGAATCTTCACTTTTCTGGATTTACAAAATGATGGTCTTTCGAGCAGTTACTGGGCCTCCACCCTTTGCATCGAAGACCCTACCCAGGCAGACCGTGTGGGAATGAGCATAGAAGGGAGCCCAGGCGTCAACACCCGCCTCCGCCGGAGAGGCCAGCTGATCCGGGCAGTATACGACGACAGAGAGATCACCATTACTTTAAGCCAATAGTCGCTTTCTCTTTACGAAGGAGCCTCTGCGACATTGACGGCAACCATAACGCCATCAAGTGTCGCCAGCCGGCCGCTTTCCTGAGGGAAGGTCCATCCGGATGTACCCTACCAGCGTACCCTGTGCGATAGGATGCAACTGCGACAATAAATCCATTTGCAGAACCGGGGAAAATGACTTATCTTTGCAAAAGTAACGTTATAACGTTAGTTTATGGGCGATTTAGTTATATATCACGGGTCGGAAAGGGTTGTCGGGACGCCGGTGTACGGGTCGGGGAATCCACATAATGATTATGGGATCGGATTCTATTGTACCCGGGAGCGGGATATGGCGGCAGAGTGGGCATGCAAGACGCCTGCAGGCGGGTATGTCAACCGATATGAGTTGGCCGCGGACGGTTTGGATATCCTGCGGCTCACGGATCCGTCCATCCATATCCTGAACTGGCTCGCGATTCTGCTCTATAACCGCATATTCCCTTTGGCAAACCCACTTCCACGAGAAGCACGACAATACATTCTGGAGACCTTCCTTCCTGATTACAAGGCACGGGATGTCATCATTGGATACCGGGCGGATGACTCGTATTTCTCGTTTGCAAGGGCCTTCCTGAACAATACCATCTCCCTGTCTCAACTTTCTTCCGTGATGCGGCTGGGACGGCTGGGAGAGCAGGTTATGATCCGAAGCCGGGAAGCGTTTGGCAGAATGGTATTTTCCGGTGCCGAATTCGTTCCGGGAACGATTTGGTATCCCCGCCGGATTGCCCGGGATGCGGCTGCCCGGGATGCATTCCGGGATTTAAGCGCTGAAATGAAGGCCTCAGATGCCATATTTATGTTGGATATTCTTCGCGAAAAATGGAGGAACGACGATGAACGCTTATTCTGACACCTATCTGGAGGATGTGATGGACAACCTGGGCTCAATGCTGGACGGAGCGGTACGGCTCGGGATTCCTGCCGGAAAATTCACGGAAATATTTCTCCGCAGCGAGGTCTGCGCGGGAATCGAAGTCGGCCATCCGCGTTATCTTGCAGGTCTCTCCGGGCCGGAGATGCTTTACCTGATCCTGTCGAAGGAAATGATGGACGTGCCGGAAACATCAAACATTCCGCAGTCGGTTTCATCCCCTGAATACTGGGCATTCTGGGCGCTGGCCTATCTGCAATGGGAGACTGGCGAGCCGTTCCGCTTTCTGCTCCGCAACGGCCTTGACATCGATACGATTCTTTCTTTATACCCCACAATGCACGAAGCGGATCTTTCCGCCTGGGAGGAAGTGGCCCTGCACCGGATCGAGGCATTCCAGCGGGAAAATGCCCCTGCACTGAAACGGCTGCGACGCTCCGCAGGCCTCACGCAGGAAACTCTCGCCCGCCAATCCGGCGTCTCGCTACGGATGATCCGCGCCTACGAGCAACGTACGCAGGATCTTTCCAAAGCCGAATACCGAACGATCCTCCGCATCGCCCACGCCCTGCACTGCACGCCGGCGGATCTGCTAGCAGCGTAAAACTTCTACTTCCGCACCGTATACGTGCCGGCACTATACTCCTTGGACTCGGTTTCGCCGGGGAGGGTGACGGTGGCGGTGGCGCCGGAGGGGATGGTGAAGGTCCAGACCCAGGTGGAGCCGTCGTAGTGCCATTCGCTCTTGATGAGGCCGGCGGCGGAGCGGAAGGAAGCGTCCATCGAGCCGAGGCGCTTGTCGGGGATGGGCTTCATAATGATGTGCTTGAAGCCCGGGGAGGCAGGGTCGGCACAGATGCCGGCGGCGGTTTCCCAGATCCACTGGCAGACGCAGCCGTAGGCATAGTGGTTGAAGCTGTTCATTCCCTTCGGGCCCATACCTTTTTCGATGGTGTAGCTGTTCCAGCGCTCCCAGATGGTAGTAGCGCCGTTGTCGACGGAATAGAGCCAGCTCGGGTTTTTCCGCTGGAACAGGAGATCCCAGGCGATATCCGCCATTCCGTTCTCAGTGAGGGTCTGCATTAGGATGGAGGTACCAAGGAAGCCGGTCTGGAGGCAGCCGCCGTGATCGGCGAAATTCTGCCGCAGGCGGGCGATCATCGCATCCCGGGCAGCGCCGGAAACAAGGTCGCAGCGCAGCGCAAACAGCGCCGGAGTCTGCATCGTATTGAGAAGGTCGGTGCTGAAAAGTCCGTTCTTGTCGAAGAAGGATCCACGGAGATAAGCCTTCGCCTCCTCGGCCATACAGGCATACTTCCAGCCGTCGCGGCCCGTCGCCTCAGCCATTTCCCGCATCATCTCCGCATCCATCAGCCAGTAGCAGGCTCCCAGATAGTCCCAGTAAACGATGGTTTCCGGGAGCGGCTGCCATTTCCCTTTCGCATCCTTGTATTGCGCACTGTGGCCCGCACTTTCCAGCGGTTCGTAACTGAGCCAGTCGGCATACTGGCCGTTGCCGCATTCATTCCGGATGGCGGAATAGGCGAACTTGGTCTCGCTGACGTGAGCAAGGTATCGCGCCATCGCATCCCAGTTCTCCTCGACGATCTGCGTATCTGCGAACTGCTTCCAGATGGTCCAGGGGACGATGATGCCGGCATCCGCCCAGCCGAGGCGCATCTGGCTGCCGCCGTACTGGGCTACAGGGGCCACACCGGGGAAGGAGCCGGTCGGGGATTGGCTGTCGCGCATATCCCGCATCCATTTGTGGAAGAAGGTCTTTGTATCGGCGAAGAAGGTGCCGGTCTCGGTGAACACCTGGGTATCGGCCGTCCAGCCGAGGCGCTCGTTGCGCTGCGGGCAGTCGGTCGGCACGGAGAGATAGTTGGAACGCTGGCCCCAAAGCGTGTTGGAAATAAGCTTGTTGATAAGGTCGTTCCCGGTTTTGAGCGTGCCGGTTTCGAGGGAGGCGGCGATGGAGGTCACCGGGATGGATTCGACCGAAAGAATCTTTACGGGAGCAGTCGCAGTGACGGAAATGTACCGGTATCCGAAGAAGGTGCAGCGGGGATGATAGGTCACGACACCCTCCTTGCCGAAGGTGTACTGCATCACGAAGGAATTGGCGTGGGCGCGGAGATTGGTCCGGTGGCAACTGCCTTCCGGGCCGTCCATTCCGCGGCTCTTGGCACCGTTCCCGTCATTGAGAATTTCAGCAGGAAGGCACGTGAGAACCGTCCCCTCTTTGGCCGAGAAGGTGAAAGCGGGCACACCGGCACAGTTCTGGCCGAAATCCACCACCAGCGTCTCCCCCTCTCCGAGAGTAGAACCGGCCTTGAATTCCCGCAGGATATGCACCTTACCGTAGGCTTCCTCCCCTGCTCCGTCGATCCCTTTCCAGATATAGGATTTGACAGGCCTCAGCGTCAGATCCGGGCGGAGATAAATCTCGGCTCCAGCCGAAGGGAGGATATCCCCGTTGAATTCCGTATTCACCTCCGGGGTGCCCAGCTTTTCAGGGGTGGCATAGCCGGGTTTGATGCGGGCGTCATAATATTCGCCGTCAAAGATGGCCGCGTGGGTGACGGGACCGGCGATGCCGGCCTTCCAATGGGCCGTATCGGTGCCGAAACAGGCCTTGGAGCCATCTTTGTACGTCACCTCCAGCACGCCGCGGAAGGCGCATTTCTTTCCGACCATTCCGATCTGGTTGGGCGTGATGATCTTGTCGGCCCACCAGCCGGGCGTGACCTGTGCGGAGAGGACATTCTTCGCCCCGGCCTTCTTGGCAAAAGCGTCCGTCACGTCGTAGGTGAATGAACGCTTTGTCTTGGCATAGTGGGTGAATCCAGGCTTGAGGATTTCCTCTCCCACGAGTTTACCGTTCAAGAACAACTCGTATACGCCCAGACCGGCGGTCATCCATTTGGCGGAGACCACCTCGCGTTCGTTCGTTACCGTAGCGACAAACCAGCTGGCACCGTCGGCTGAGAGACACGCGTCCTTGGCATTCACTTTCGTCGTGATGACGGGGGCGTCTGCAGCGGAAATCCACATAGAGCCATCCCAGGAGGGCAGGGCTTCGGCACGCTTACCGACAGGTGCATCGCTCTTTTTCGCCGCCGTGGCGTTCAGGGTCAGGGCCAGCAGGAGGGCCAGAGAAAGAATTCTTTTCATATTTAAGCTGTTAAATGTTCAATCAAAATCTTGACGCCAATGGCGATCAGGATCAGGCCGCCGAGCAGTTCCGGCTTGAAGCGGCGGGTGACCCGGGCCCCGAAACGGAATGCGAGGGCAAAACCCAGCAGGCTGCCGAGGAAAGAGACGGCACCGATGGCCCCCAAAGGCCAGGCCAGGGATCCGAGGGTGTCATACCCGGTACACGCAAAGGTGATACCGATGGCGAGGGCGTCGATGCTGGTCGCGACGGCAAATACGGTCTGCGTCTTGAGGCTCCGGGGATCAAAGGATTTCTTCTCCTCCTTCTTGAAGGCATCCAGAATCATCTTCCCGCCGAGGAAAAGCAGGATGCCGAAGGCGATCCAATGGTCATACGCTTCGATGTATGTACTGAACCGACTCGTCAGGAACCATCCGAGAAGCGGCATCAATGCCTGGAAGAATCCGAACAGCAGGGCCGTCGTTACAACCGGCCGCGTCTCCCACTTCCCCAGCAATAACCCACACACGATGGATACCGTAAAGCAGTCCATCGCCAGCGCAACCGCTATGAGGAGAATTTCCAGCATTACATTCGCTCCAACCATCGGGAGAAAAACACATTATAGACACAGCACGAAAGGCCGGAAGCGCTTCTGTTTTCCAAAAGCAATTCCTTCTCCGTAAGGGAAGAAAGAAGACGAGCCGCTGTAGAAGGCGCACCCAGATGATACCGCTGGAGGAATTCCGAGCCGGTCGGCGAATACACAGTCCCTTCTTTCGCAACGGCAATCAAATAATCCCATTGCTTCGGCGTAAGGAAATTACGCCGCTCCAGGAAAACGTCATTGTTTTCGTTTAGAATCTTATCCGCTTCAACCAACACATCCATAAGCGCCGCCGTCTTCTCAACCGCCTGGAAAACACGGTTACACAGGAACTGGGTATAAAAAGTATGGCAACGGGTCCATTCCAAGATATAATCCACCGCCTCCTCCGAAATATTTTTGCCCTGCTTTCGGAATAGCCGGTCAATGAACTCAGCGTACTTCGCACGGTCAATCTTGTCAATTGAATACAGGGAGGCGCTCTCGTAGAACGGGCTGTTCTCAGCCGTGAACATCTCCGCCATCATCCGTTTCCGGCTGCCGCTGAAAATAAAACGCACATTGGTCAGCGGCTGAATGTAAGTGCGAAGTAAAGCTTCCATTGACATTCCTGCGTACTCCCGGATCTGCTGAAATTCATCGATGGCGACAATGACCTTGCGGGGTCGGTGCTCCAGAAAATCAAATAAAGCCTTCAGGGAATACCTGCGTTCCATATCAGACTGAAAGGTAAAAGAAACCTTGGGTGCGCCGCTTAAAGGATCCTGACTAATGACAGGCCGGATGCGTCCAAGCGTCTCGAAGAATCTTTTTACCTGTGTCTGCGCCTTCAATTCCCGGGATATCGCCTCTGTCAGCATCGCAATGAAATCATCCGGACTCCGCGTAGCGAAAATATCTACATAATAGGTCTCGTAATCCAAGCCGCGCTCCTTCACGGTATCAAAAACGTGATAAATCAACCCCGTCTTTCCATAGCGACGAGGGGAAATCAGCGTAACATTCGCTCCATTTGTCAGATAGCAGACCAAATCCTCCGTCTCCCGCTCGCGATCGCAAAAATAAGGAGAGGGTGTATGGGGTATCATATAAAACGGATTCATAGCAAATTCAGTTTCTTTCCCCAAAGATAATTACTTTTTTTCATTTCGCAAAATGCGAAACGCAAAATGCGAAATATTTAAAAACGGGTTCGGATGATAAGGGTGGCGTCCTGGAGGCCCGGGGAGGAGGCGCGGAGGTAAATTTTGCCGGCCGCGGTGGAGGAGGACCGGACGATGGCGGTGAGTTTGCCGTTGAAGGCGTGCATCGAAGGGCCCTGGAAGGGATCGAGGCAGGTAGGATCGCCGTTGGCGCAGGCCAGGAAGGTGCCGGAGCCGGTGGCATCGAATGTAACCTCTGTGTCGGCCAATGGGCACAGGTTTCCGTCTTTATCCACAATGCTGACCGTCACGTAGGCCAAATCGTCGCCGTCGGCGGTCAGGCGGCGGCCGTTGTATTCCAGTCTGATGCCCGCAGGAGCACCCGCCGTGCGGACGTACGTGGTGTCAACGGGGCGGCCGGCATCGTCAAGTGACACGGCCATCAGTTCGCCAGGCTCGAAGGGAACGGACCAGCCCATCCGGAACCGGGCCTCCACATTCTCCTCTCTATCACCCAGCGTCTTGTGTCTCGGGACCTGCTTGTTCTGTACGCCGAGGCTCCTGCCGTTGAGGAACAATTCCGCCGAAGGCGAATCGGTATAGACGAAAACCGGAATCTCTTGCCCCTCAGACCAATTCCAATGCGGGAGGATATGGAGGGTGTGATCCGTCGTGTTCCAGACGCTTCTGAACAGGTAATACCGATCCTTGGGGATGGATGCCAGATCCACAATGCCGAACATAGAACTATGGTTGGGCCAGCCGTCATCTTCGTAGGGCGTGGGCTCACCCAGATAGTCGAAGCCGGTCCAGACGAACTGGCCGATCGCCCAGGGCCAGTCTTCGTACATCGCCAGGTCGCAGTCGGGCGTATTGGACCACCGGGTAGATTCCAAATCGTAGGAAGAGCATTGCCGGTCGGGACTCAGGACCATATCGCGCGTCTTGACGGCCGGAAGGTGGTACACGCCGCGGGAGCTGAGCGTAGAGCCGCTTTCCGCCCCGAGAATCAGCCGGTCGCCGACCGTTTCCCTCAGTTCCAGGAACTTCCAGGGATGGTAATTGATGCCGATGACGTCGAAGGCGTCCACCCATTCCTTATGCAGGAAGCGGTGCCACATGTGCATCCCCACGGTCACCGGACGCGTCGGATCTTCCCGTTGGCAGATTTCCGTGAGGAATTTCGCCTCGGCGAGGCCTTCAGTCGGATCATCCTTGACGCGGCAGACCTCGTTGCCGGTGCTCCAGAGGATGACGCTCGGGTTGTTGCGGAAACGCCGGATGATGTTGACCAGGTCCTTCTCCGCCCAGTCGTTGAAATAGCGGTGATAGCCGTTCGGGGTCTTGGCGGAATTCCATTCGTCGAAGGCTTCCACCATCATCATCATGCCCATCTCGTCACAGAGTTTTACCAGCTCCGGAGCGGGGCAGTTATGGGAGGTGCGGATGGCATTGCAGCCCATATCCTTGAGGATTTCAATCTGGTGCCTGAGGCCCGGAACGCTGACCGCCGCCCCCAGCGGGCCCAGGTCGTGGTGCATGCAGACACCCTTGAATTTCATCGGCTTCCCGTTGAGGAAGAAGCCCTTCCCGTCGATGAATTCGGCCTTGCGGATGCCAAAGACGGTCACCTTTTCGTCCACCAGTTTCCCATCGGAATACACGGCGGTGACGGCCTTGTAGAGATTCGGCTCCTCCGGGCTCCAGAGGAGCGGAGAAGGGATGATTACGTCATCCTGGAAACCTTGTCCTGTCATTCCACGGCTTGTCCGTGGAATCTCTCCAACGCACCGCTCGTCCCGGTCAAGGATCACCGTCCGCACCTCGATCTCCTTCCCTTCCGCTCCCTCAACCGTCGTCTCCACGTGCACGGTGGCCTTATCGGCAGATACTTCCGGCGTAGTGATACATACACCCCAGGCCGGGATGTGGACAGGGTCGGCGGTGATCAGGTGGACGTTGCGGTAGAGCCCGGCACCGGGATACCAGCGGGCGCTGCCCGGCAGGTTTTCCAAGCGGACAGCGAGCGTATTGGTCGTCCCCGGGACAACAGCATCCGTAATGTCAAGATTGACGGGAACATAGCCGTTGGGCCAGGAACCCACTTCCTTGCCATTGACATAAACGGTGGCGTTACTCATCGCACCGTCGAAGGTCAGGGAAACAGCCTTGTTCTCCGGCACGGCGAACGAACGGCGGTACCAGCCGATCCCGGTCCAGGGGAGCGCTCCGGTCCGGCCGGGGATGTTCGCATATCCCTGTGAGCCGCTCCAAAGTTCACCATTCTCCGCGAAAGGCCCGGTAATCGCCCAGTCGTGCGGAATGCGCACCTTTTCCCATTCCCCTTCTTCCCCGCGATGGAATTCCCAGTCGCGAAGCAGCGTTTCGTGTCGAGGGGAGGTGTGTTTCGCGAGATGAGTAACGGAGAGAGATTCCTTGGCTTCGATCGGAATAACAATTTCTTTAACCTCTCCGGGCATTAGATTGAAGCTGTTATCCGGGAAGCATTTCACCCCCGGTGCGGAGAGCCACACATAATAGGCAGGCTTGTCAGTAGTTAAAGACACTATCCACTTGCCATTGCGTTCGAAGGTTCTTGCAGTCACGTTGGCATCTGGAACATCTTTGAGATTCGGTAAGACGGAAGGCTGCAGCGGGGCATCAACCGCAAATATGCGCTTGAGGTGGTAATGGGCGGGCTTCCAGGACCCGTCGTATTCGAGAGTGGACCAGGAGGCGCCGGGCCAGATGTCGTTGAGTTGCCAGACGAGGATACCGTTGCACTCGGGGAGAGAGCGCCACCAGGAGATGGCGGCCTCGAGGCCGAGGGCCTGCTCAAGTTGGGAGAGATAGACCAGATCGGCCGTGGAGTTTGGATTGAACAGATTGTCAATCCGCTTCAGGATATTCTCGTAGCCGCCGGTCTCGCGGATGTGGGCTTTCTGCTCCTCCATGTCGGGAAGGAGGGCGGTGAAGGAGGAATGGCCGAACTCCGAGACGAAGCGGGGACGGTACTTGTGATATTCCGACAGCGGGCGGGCGTTCTTGGAGACATCCCAGAGGTGCATATCACCCTTAGAATCATCATTCCAGCCGTTGGTATCATAGTCCCCGGGGCCGCCGCAAGGCGAGGTGGGCCAATACATCCGCTCCGGGTCCAGGGTGGCCACCAAATCCCCACGAAGGTCTATAAGTCGTTTATAGTCAGACAGGTACAACTCCGGATTCCGCTTCCAGATCCGCTTGTTCATATTGTCCATCCCCTCATTGTCTCCGCACCACATCGCGATGGACGGGTGACTTTGCAGGCGTTTTATCTGATGGATCAGTTCCGCGCTGACTTCCCCAAGGAATTCCGGCGTGGAAGGATACATCGCGCAGGCGAACATCATATCGTGCCAGATCAGAAGACCCAGCGAATCGCAGATCTCATAGAAGGCGTCCTTCTCAAACTTGCCGCCGCCCCAGAGGCGCAGCATATTCATATTGGCGTCCCGGGCCGAGGTCAGGAGGTCCAGATAGCGGCCGTACGTCTCCCGCGACGGATCCGTCTCGCAGGGAATCCAGTTGGCGCCCCGGGCGAATATCGGCTTCCCGTTCACCTTGAAGGCCAGATTTTCCCCTATCTCGACGGTCCGGAGGCCAATTTTCTTCGTGAGCGACTGCCCGTCAACGGAGACACTCGCCTTGTAGAGCGGCTGCTCCCCCATTCCGGCCGGCCACCAGAGCCGGGGCTTCCGGATTTCGAAGACCTGCGAAATGACATTCGTTCCCGCCTGGAGATTTACCCGCCGCCGGACGGTCTTCCCGTCGAAAGCAAAGGTCACCTCGGCATCCCCGCCTTCCGGCGAATACATTTCCGCCTTGAGCGTCACCATACAACGGCCCTTGCGGGAATGGTTCTGCACGCATTCCAGATAATCCAGGCGCGCCACATTCACCGGAATCAGCGTCACCGGGCCGGTGAACCCGACATTCATGCACTTCGGACCCCAGTCCCAGCCTCCGTGATACCCGGGCTTGCGGATCAGATTGAGGTGCGGAACAAAGCCCATGCCTCCCATCGGTATCGGGTATTCCAGCCGGGCGTTCAGTTTCTCGGACACCGCTTCCGCATCGTGGAAAGTGCCCTCCAGCACATTCTCCCCCACCCGCAGATACGGCTTCACATCCCACTCCCAGCGCCGGAAAAAGTTCGTCGTCGCCCCCACATAATGCCCATTCAGGCGGATATCGCAGAACGTATCCACATCCTCCGCCCGGAGGTACACCGCCTTCGCCGACAGCATCTCCTCCGTCACTTCTAAATTTCTGGACACAGTAATCCGGGCCGATGCCACCGAGGCACCGACCAGCAATATCAGACAAAAAGCAAGCGCTTTTTTCATATCGACAAAAGTAACATTATTATTTGTAAATCGGGCAAATTCGAGTTAACAACAGAGAGGGCCTTCAATACGGAAGCCCTCTCTCTTTAAAAGCGGCACAATAAAGTAGTTGGAAATCTCATCACTGACGATATGTGCATTTATTCCTGCAAAGCGCCTCGAGGAAATAGTAATCGGCATACGGAAGCGGGGCGTCGATCTCGGCGCCGCCGGGGAGGTTGCCGACGCTGTGCCTGAGAAGGAAGCCGCCATTGGTGCCGGGGGTGGCGAGATAGTCGGGAGAAGCAAGGGTGCGAAGCTGCCTCTCCGCCATTTCCCGGCAGCGTCTGCCAAGCGGTTTATCGGAGGTAAGCGTGCTCAGCTCAATGAAAGCGGAACACATAATTGCGGCCGCAGAAGCGTCCTTATACGTGTTCGGGATGTCGGGGTCGTCGAAATCCCAGTAAGGAATGCCGTCGTGCGGCAGACGGGACAGCAGCATCGCCGCAATCTTTTCCGCCTGTACGAGGAATTCCTCCCGCCCGGTTTCCCGGAACATCATCGTGTAGCCATAGAGGGCCCAGGCCTGGCCGCGCGCCCATGCACTGTCGTCGGAATAGCCCTGGACGGTGACTTTACGGAGCACGGAGCCCGTCGCCGGATCATAATCCAGCATATGCCAGGTGGTATAATCCGGGCGGAAATGGTTACGGAGGGTCGTCTCCGCATGGCTTACGGCAATCGACTGCAGGGAATCGCTCCCGAACTGTTTGGCGGCGTACTCCAGCAACTCCAGATTCATCATATTGTCGATAATGACCGGATATTCACCCCGCTCGCCGGCAGACCAGCTGAGCGTCGCGCCGACCCGGGGATCGAACCGGCCGGCAAGGGCTTCGGCAGCCTTTTCGATCAGTGAGAGATACTGTTCTTCCCCGGTAATGCGGTAAGCATTTCCATAACTGCAATTGACCTGGAAGCCGATGTCGTGACTCAGCGGGAAGTCAAGGACCGTGGCAAGTTTGGCCGTCTCTTTCCGGGCCTGAGCCTCCACGTCCTTGTCGCCCGTCAATTGATATAATTCCCACAGGGAACCCGCAAAGAAGCCGCTGGTCCAGGAGCCCACGGCGCAGTCTTTCATACTCCCGTCGGGGAGAATGGTGCGGGGGGTCGTGGCCGAATCCAACCGGGCCGATAGCCGGGAGAATTGCTCTTTTGCCACAGCGGACACCCGGGCGGAGAGGGCTGACAGCGGCTCATCCGCAGGCGGGATCAACTTCACCAAATATTTGCCTTTCAGGGGCGTCCCCTTTGCCTTGAGGCATATCCTGTACAGGGCCTCTCCCCATCGGAAGGAGAACCCGAGGCCCTCCAGGGACTTCTCCTCAACGGAGACGTCGAATACCTTCGCATCGTAGCAAAGCGTCACTCCCCCCTGCAGAACAATCCTGCCGTCACCGGAAAGGACAGGCTTGGAATGCACGAGGAAATGAAGTTCGTTGGGGACGGACGCCTCTCTCAGGGAGAATTTCTGCCGGATAACCAACGAGCCGTCTTTCCGAAGGCGGTAAGTGATCTTCCAGGACTGCACCCCGGCGGAATCGGGATAAGCCCCGGCGATGTCGGTGGTGTAGCGCCGCAGGAGCTTGCTCGCGCGGCTGCCGGAAGCCTTATACTCGCCGCCGAAAACCTGCTCGCAGCCGTTAATGACCGGCAAATTGTGCCAGCCGCTCTGTACGAACCAGTTGTTGTAACGCTTCTCCCCGAAGGTATCCCGGGTGTAGGTTCCGACACCGGCATCCACCAGGACAGGCTGGTTATCATAGAAATAGATGCAGGTTCCGACGTCGTTGTGATTGTGCCGTTCATAGTTATTCCCACCCTTTGCCGCAAGGAAAGCCGGGCCGGAACGGACGAAGCATACTTCCGCATCGGGATAGGAGACAAACGGGGCGTGGCTAACTTCCGGCGAAGGAAGCGCCTTCATTTCCCTGACGGCCCTGATGCCCTCAAGGCCCTGATAGAACAGCATCCAGTTGACATCTTCCGGATTGCAGCCATAGCGGTGGCAGGCATTCACGGCAAAATCCATCATCATCCGGTTGCCGGATGCCCGACCGTAGCGGTAGATCCAGTAGGCAATCGGCCGCCGGGAAGGCTTGCCGTCGGCAAAATTCACCTGCCAGCAGTCGCCGATATCGGCATTGACGATAAATTCGCCGAGCCGCCGGATGAAAGGATCGTTCCAAATGGATATTTTGCCTCCGGTAATCCTTTCGAGGTTCTCCAGATAGTCCAGCAGGTGGCCGACGGACTTGTACCAATAGGTAGTGCCTTCGTCGCAGGCGCCGTCCTGCGGCAGGGAATCCAGCCACAGATTTACGGAGCGGATGGATTTGTCCACCGCCTTCACCAGCGTATCCGGATCGTTCTCCAGTAGCATAAAGCACAGGAGTGCGTTCTGATTGCACCAGGGATTCCAGTTGTTGAGTTTCTTTCCGAGACTGGTGTCGAAACCCCACCACCAGAAATCATCACGCTGAAGATAAGGGTCCAGCGCCTTCTTCTGCAGCGCGTCGCGAAGCCTTTCGGACAGCGCCGGATCGAGAAGGTCGTGGAAATAATAATACGCCCACGACAGCAGCTGGGACATATTCCCCTGATACAAACCGAAAATCTGGTCATCCGGGTCCGGGAGCGGACTCCCGGATTTCTGATATTTAGCCAGATGGGCCGACACCTCCCACGATGGCTGAAAACAGAACCATTCCACGCCCCGGGCGATATCGGGCAGGAAGCGTCCCTCCCCTTCCGAGAGTTCCGCGATCAGAAGACGGCCCAGGGCATCGGCGTTCCCCAGCAGCTTATCCTCCATCACATCCCGGTCACCGGTGAGGTCGTACGCGAGGTAGTCAGCGTCGGTAAGTTCCAGCCACTGATACCCCAGCACCTCCTCTCCCCTTGCCGTCAGGACGGGCTGGTACTCGCCCAGAAAGGCCTCCCAGCCCTGCCTGTCGGCGTATGCTGGATACGGCACCCAGGCCTGGTCCATCAGTAGAGATTCCTTCGCCGCGCTCGGAATGACTTTATCATCTCGACCGAGCGCAGCGATCGGAGAGATCCCTACCGCAATAATAGCTAACGTTATTAGTAAACGCTTCAACATCAAATATTCTCTTCGTCTCAATAATTCTCCAGGATAGGCTGTATAACGCCTTCCATAATGGTATATGCATCTTTGTTGGGATGCGTTCCGTCTGAAGAAAGGTTGTATGGCATACCGCCGCCAGAATCCGCCAATGCAGAATGATAGTCGGCATAGGCATATCCTTTCTCTTCGGCAAGTGCCTTGATAAGCGCATTGAGCTGGATAATGGTCGTCTCCGGATGGGATACGGAAGAAGACCAGCTGAAGCCCTTGCTTGGCGTTACGGAGCACAGCACCACACGGATTCCCTTGCTGGCAGCTTCTGCGGCCATCCACGCTATGTTGTCGCGGATTTCTTCAACGGGCACCTGCCGACCGTCGTTCCCGGCGATATCGTTGGTACCGCCGGAAATGACCGCCTGCCTCGGATGCTTGTCGATCACAGACAGCTTAAAATAGGTTTTAAGTGTGGCCGTAGTCTTGCCGGAATAACCAAGGCACAAATAATTATGGCTGTTGAAAAACTCCGGATGGCCCCGGTCCGCCTTCACCCAATTGGCGGTAATGGAATCCCCGATGAAGACGGCTTCGTACTTGAAGCCGTCTTCTTCCCGGGGCTTTTCCTTACCGCACGCACATGCCAAGGCCGCGGCAATCAAAAAGGCACTTACCTTAATATTCATTAATGACACATTAATTGTCAAATGAGATTACGGAGCGGTCGGGCTTTCGACATACATGATGATGTTCGCACCCTGATCACGGCCCCAGGCATAGGTTTCGACATTCCCGGAATTGATGGGTATCTCATCAAGTCCTTTCTTAGCGAAGGTTCCTGTAGCCTGAATCTTAAGTTTCGGATCTCCGAATACCAGGTCCATATTCTGCCCCCTGACATCGCCGATAACGATACCCACGCAATGCGACAGGGATGCTGAAGAAATAGAGCCGCTGAATGAGCAAGGAGTATTATCCCAGGATGCGAATATAGGATAGCCATTGGTCTTGGCTCCGCCCCAGCGTCCCATCAGGCCGCCGATGCCGAACCACGACTCATCATCGCCGTTGTAGTTCTCCCCGACAATGGCAGCCGCGCAGGAGGAACTCTTGATTGTGTAATTGGCCACAGGGCCGTCGCAATAACCGACAAGGCCGCCCACGGACCCTTTGTATCCGGTAAAGGAAATACTGGCCGTGTTGGTTACCTGATTGCCGATCTGCGCTCCGCAAATACCGAAGATACCTCCGACACACGCAGTTCCCCTTCCGCTGACATTGATCTTTCCCTTCATCTTGCAGAAATAGGCAAAACTGCCGGCATGGGTGGCCCCGTCCTCGCTCACGGAATCATTGTCCTGATTCTCGCGTCCGCAAATACCTCCGACAGCACCCTGAATACGATTGCTGCCATACCTGCCATCATAGACCACATTGACGTCAGACTCCATAGAGCAGGATTCGAAACCTAATCCCCAGACTCCGACACCGGCGATACCTCCGACCTCGACAACATAATTCTGGAGATCTGCGCCTTCTGAATCACTTGTCGCACTGACGTTGACTGGAGCCCAGTTCTTGCATTTCTTTGCATCACCGCGTGCACGGCCGACAACACCTCCGACGGCTACGATGCCTGATCCGGATTCTGCGGCCAGACCGTCAATCTTTGTATGATTGAGTGTTATAATACCGGCTGACTCATTCTGGCATTCGGTGAAAACACAGTAATTATCTGCACTGTAATCCTGTCCTCCGCCAAGGATACCGCCGACGTTGATGCCGCCTCCACTATTTTTATAAGTTCTGCCGGCAAGCTCTCCTCTAGGATTACCGAAGTTCGCCTTAAGAGAGACCGGCCCGCGGTTGACACAGGACTCAAATGTCGCAGCCTCAGCATAGCCCACAAGGCCACCCAGGCCGACGGCCTGATGGCTGTATCCGGACGCCTCGATGGAGATTGCTCCGCTGTTGGAGCATTTGGTCAGGGTTGCACCCTTTGTCAGGGAGAGGCCCTTCGACTCACCGATAATACCGCCGATAGCAAGATATGTACTGATATTGCCGGAGGCCGTGTAGGTAACACTGGCCCTGTTCTTTACAGAATTATAGACACCGCCGTTATCTTTGGCGACGACAGCACCGAAGACATTGCCGGTGGGCGTGAAGGCACAACTCTCGTCAATCACAAGGTTGCTGATAGTACCGTTGTTTTCAGCGAACAGAGGGACCGATGAGTGGAGGTTCTTGATGGAGAAGCCCTGGCCTTCCAGGGTGCCCGCGAAACCGCTGGCAGAAGTAATCGTCACACCCTCCATATCAATGTCATTGGCAAGGGCCGCAACATCATAATAAGTCGCGCTGACGCTTGACAGCCATTCCACCAGCTGTGCAGCCGTGGAAATCAGAGCGGAAGGTGCCGCAAGGGTAGCTATGCGGGCAATGTCCGAATATGTTTCCGAGAAGCCCTCCGCCATCGCGGCAATGCGCACGTCATAAGACACGCCACTCTCGAGTCCGATTATCTGGACATGATAATTGTCATCCTGCCCGTTACCGGTGTAATCCGTGGTGTATTCGGAACCAATCGTAAGCTTATGCTCAATCTTGTATGAAGTGGCCCCTTCTACGGCTTCCCAGTCCACATTGATGTATGAAATGCCGGCTTCCAAAGTCGCCACGGGCTTAGGAAGATACTTGACGACATCCACGGAGACGACGTTCGACCACTCGCTTTCAACGTCGCCGTTGACAGACTTGACTCGGAACATATAGGTATGACCGAAATCGAGCCCGGTCACCACGAATGGGGAGTAACTCGGATTCCCGGCAGCAAGATACTCTGCGTCAGTGGTTTTCTTGTATTCCACCTTGTAGGACAGGGCATTGATGACCGGTTGCCAGCGGAGTTCCATTCCATCCTCAACCAGATTTCCGGAAAGGATGGGGGGATTGAGTGTGAGTTTGGGTGTATCCTCTTTCTTGCAGCCGAGAAGAAGGACGGCAATGAGGGCAAGGCCCGCAATAATTGACTTTCTCATTTTTCTTTTGTGTTTAACTTTCTTGGCATCAAAGATTCTCCGGATCCTCTATCGTCCAGATCTCTGTGTTGTCATTGGGGTCGAAAGACGCACAGAAGTTTGCTTCAAACGAATGTCTCAAAATATCGAGAGTGGGTTGTGTATATTCTTTCATGGCTATAACCTCCAATTAGGAAATGTGGGCAATGACGGGATAGTGGTCAGACAGGAACGTCTCACCATTGGTGGTGTATCCGCCGTAATTACGGATGGCATTAGTAAGGGTGACATAAGAATCCACGTTGATGGTCTTGCTCACCCAAATGTGGTCAACCTTGTTGCGGTCTTTACTGGAGTCACCGAAAGCATTGTATGTATAAAGATTCTGGTTAACCTCGCTGACAATCGAATCTGCAGAATACCGCGTGTTTTTCATCCAGGTCTTAATGTTATCCCAGCAGGCGTTGCCGATCACACAGTTGAAGTCTCCCATCAGTATTACAGGATAATCATTGGTATTGAGAGCAGCTATCCGGCTTTCCAAAAGCGACGTACATTTACTCCATCCGTTATTGCTGTCGTTCATCGGGAAATGGGTAGTGAGGTAGAAAAAATACCTGCCTGTCGCTTTTTCCCTGACAGTAGCATAAAGGACAGTCCTTTCATAGCCGTCCCAGCTGGTTCCTTCGCTTGAATAACTGTCCCGAAGCCAGAAGTGACCGAAGTCGGTCATCTCCACCGTGCTGGTCTTATAGAGAATGGCGTTGGTCTTGTCGCTGTAGCGGTAGCCCGTATATGCGGAGAGGTGATCCCTGAGATAATTCCAGGGATGATCCTCTGTCATATGGTCCCACATATCCAGGTCCTTCACTTCCTGAAGGCCGATGATGTCGGGGCTCTCGCCGTTAATCATCGACACGATGGGGCTCTTGCGGCTGCTCCAGTTGCTCCCCTCGCGGATGTTGAAGCTCATAAGCGTCAGGTTCGCAGCCGGTGTGGGGGCAGGCGTGGAGCTTTCGACATAGATGGTCACCGTACCTTCCTTGATGACGCCGATGGCATAATCCTCGACATTCCCGGCGTGAATAGTTAGAGGATCCGACATTGCCGTACTGGAATCGTATCCCCAGCGATGGATGGTGCCTGTTACCTGTATCGGGGTCGATGAAGTGCCGAACACCTTTTCGTTGTTTTCAGTAACCCAGCCGATAACCATTCCTACCTTCATCTGTCCTTTGGAAACAACGTTGCCGGTGTAATGGCATCTGTAAGAATCACTGCTATAAGGAGCCAGACTTACATTACTCGTGTTGGTGTTCGTGGAAAATCTACCGATAAGTCCACCGACAGCGAAGGCGTAGCGGTCGCCAAGAACGGATTCGGCCGTAACATTCGCTTCGCAATAAGACGTCTTGATGTACTGCGTACTTACGCCTCCCTGCAAGAACCCGACCAGGCCTCCGACGTATGCATACCGCGCCTGAACGTTCATCGTGGCAGTATCATACACCCTGTCTCCGCGCATGGATCCATTTGCTCCACAGATGCCGCCGACATTCAAGGTTCCATAACCGGTCACAGTTATCGGGGCGCGGCTAGTAGAAAACTTTATCATGTTTGTGGCCCTATCGTAACTATTGCTTCCGATGAGACCTCCCACAGCCGCCATTGCTTTTTCTGTTTTATTCCAAGCCCCGTCATAAACCACATTGATGTTTCCCCTGTTGGAACAGGAATTCATATTCATACCGCGGTAACTCTTACCGACAAGGCCACCCACCTGGACCATGCTCTGTTCACGAGTCCAGTAGTCTCCGGCCGGAGGGACACCTACTGCAGTCACTGAAATAATGGCAAAGTTATGGCTCGAGTTTATACTACCATCTCCCTGCCCGCAGAGTCCTCCTGCACTAATGAGGCCATAGTCGGTCTCATCCTTTGCCGGCTTTCCTATGTTTGTATGCGTCAAAGTGATGGTTCCTGCGGAAGAGTTCTCACAACTCTCGAAGAAAGCGCCGTAAGCCTCAGCAGTATAATTATAATTAGCAAATCCGCCATCGTAAGGAACATTTTTGTTGATGTCCCATGCTTTTCCGACCAAACCACCGATGCTGGTATTGCCATCAACATCACCGGTGTCACTGCTGGTAACATAGGCCCACTGGTGGAAAGGTTTATGATAAAGGGCCGTCAGAGACAGAGGGCCTTTGTTCGTGCAAGAATTGAAACTGGCCTTCTTCAGCCAGCCGACCAGGCCGCCCATGGCCACGGCCCAGTGAGTATATCCCGTAGCATCGATGGTGATTGCGCCGCTGTTGGTACAATGATCAAAAGTACTTCCCGAGCCATTGTTGGAAGCCCCCACAAGGCCGCCGAGGGCGATATTCGACTCTATGTCTGCGGTTGCCGTAATAGTGATGGGAGCTGCCGTAGTAACGTAAGAATATGTGCCGCCGTCGTCCAATCCGACCAGTGCGCCGAACTGGATACAAGTAGGTGCAGGGGTGAATGCGCAACTTGCGTCAATATTAAGATTGCTGATGGTACCTGCATTCGTTGCGAACAGAGGAACGCTGGATGTCAGGTTCTTGATAGAATACCCGTTACCGTCCAGGCTGCCGCCGAATCCGGAGGCGCTGGTGATGGTGTATCCGGTCATATCGAGGTCTGTGCTGATAGTATAGCTCTCAGTGTCGCTGGATGAAGGCCCGGCAAGGAGCTCGTAGAGTTATCGATGTTCAGGGGCTTCAGGCTGGCTCTTGAGAAGGTCCGGTTCGTTCCGGAGACATAGGTATAATCTCCTGCACTGGTACGGATGACGAAAGTTCCGCCATAGGTGCCGGGGGCAACGACCATATAGACCACACCGCCGTGATCTTTGTCAGCACCCACGGTAATGGGGCTGGACCCATCGCCGGACACAACCACGTCCGTTTCAGTATAACCACTGATTACAGGCATGTTGTCGGCATCAACTGCAGTCAGATCATAAGTAAACGAACCGGCGCAAGCAGCACCTGCCTGGAAAGTAACGTTCTCTATCTTTTCGCCGGCAGAATAACCGCTGCTTTTGTAAATGTTGAGTTTGACGATGAAACCCAGGTTCAAGAATTGAAGCGTTCCGACTTCGGTGTCCGTGTAACTTTCAACAGCACTGGTCAATTCAAAAGGAATAGTGACCAAAGGCATAGCAGCCGCGCTGCCGGAGACCTGGTTACGGGGAATCTCAAGAGTGACCGCGTTGGCATCTGCTTCATTGTTTACCGCATTAAACGGGGCATAAGCATAGACCATATCACCGGCAGAAAGAGCGACCGTGCTCCTGATAGTCATTGTGACATTGCTGCCGTCAACCTCAACCTCCGTGTACTTGTTCTTGGAAGTTTTCGCATAAGAAGCAATAAGATCACCATCTTCCCAGGCGATGTGGTTGTCTCCGAAAATGGTTTTTGTCTCCTCAGAAGCGATCTTGAAGACGTATTCAAACTCTCCTTCGACCGGTTCTTCAGGAGGAAACACATCGGGCTCGGATTCTGGAGCGACCTCCTTCTTATCACAGGCGACTATCGCCGCTGCGAAAAGAGTGTAAATTAAAATTCTGAAAAAAGTTTTCATAAAAATATTGGGTTTAATTATTAATATCCAGGATTATTGGGCAGAAGATTCTGGTTCATCGTGATGTCAACGCTGGAAAGCGGTTCCAGATACATCTTGTCGTTCCAGATGCGGCCCGGGAGGACGTCCTGAAGGAACTTTCCGCCGGGGACGGCGAGGAAACGGATAGGATCGGCATCGGAAACGACAACGACTTTGGGGTCGGAGGACGTGGTCTGCACCTGGGTGAAAAGAACGTCATCGATACCGTCGTCGTTGATGTCCAGCGGAACTTCGAACTGGGGAATGAAGACGCCGGTCCATAAAGTATTGGGCCAGATGCGGCCGCAGGCCCAGCGCTTCAGGTCATTCTTGCGGAATCCCTCAAGGCACAGCTCACAGGTGCGCTCGCGGCGGATTTCGAGGATGACAGGATTGTTGATGTCCGGGAAATACGTGGACTTGAGGTACGGATCCACCTGCGTCGGCTTGGCATCGAGGTCGCCCCCGGTGATGCCGGCCCGCCGCCTGAGCTGGCCGATAGAGTTCTTCCAGTCGTCGTCGGTAAGGGTCCCGAGCTCCGCTTTCGCCTCGGCGAAATTCAGCAGGACCTCGGCATAGCGCATAACCGGAATATCGTTGCTGTTGGCACCATAATTATTGCAAGCCACGTCGTCGACGGTGAATTTTGTGATCTGGTAACCGGTGAGGGTATATGTGAAATCCGGCGCCATCCGTACCACTTCCCCCTTGGAATTCTTGCAGGTGTAGTCATACGCGCGGATGGTCTGGTTGAGGCGCAGATCACGGTTCGCCGTCTCGTCAGGGAAGAATTTATACTTGCCCTGATTGTCGGTCTCGCTGTAGAAGGAGCCGTCCCGGTTAAGGTAGGTGTTGACGAACGGCCTTGTCAGGGAGTTCTTGGAGGTCGCCTGTACGTTGTAGTAGTAGTTCGCATAACCCGGGGAAGAAAGCGAGGCGTCCATCTGTACGCCGAGCATCACTTCGTCGGTAGGAACCTTGTCACTCGAGAACAACTCGCGGTATGAGCCTCTTCCACCCTCGTATTCCGTGCCGGTGTGGAGGGTAAAGGCGCCGCTCTTCATTATGGTCTCAGCCGCTTCTGCAGCCTGGGCAAAAAGCGCCTCAGGGGTTATCGAACATCCTGCGACATACGCGGTCCCGGCGTGATATTTCCGCCAGGAGGCCTCGAAAAGGCAGATCCTGGATTTGAGGAGCAGGGCGCACCACTTGTTGACAAGACAGGCTTCGCTGGTCTTGGACGTTTCCAGTTTGATGTGTTCGTAGGCGAAGTCGCAGTCTTCAATCATATGGGTTATGATGACATCCCTCGTATCCCTCGGAGCGGTAAGCTCGGGGTCACCGGGATTGAGGAGACGGCCGATCCAGGGGACCTCCCCGTAAGTCGTGAGTTTGCTGTAATAAAGCCACGCACGGAAGAAACGGGCGATACCGCTGTAGTTATCGCGCACATCCTGCGGTACCTCAGGGTAGTTGTTGTGCTCCAGGAAGTAGTTGACGTTGCGGATACTGGTCCAATCCCAGCCCCCCTGCGAGTCGGCGGTCAATGCTCCTTGTTCATACAGACCCAAGGAGGCCTTGGCCACGTAATCAGCGATGTCGTCATCCAGATGGTGGGCGTCGCTTCCGCCGGGGAGAATACTGTAGAATGAATAACAATAGGCTTTCAGTCCGGTCTCGGAACCGAATATGAGCGATGCACCTGCGGCCGCCTTGGGAGATTCAGTCAGATCGCAGGAAGAAACGGCTCCCGTGCAGAGAAGGAGAACTGTCGTGTAGAAAAATATCTTTGTTTTCATCGTTCCTGGTAAATTAGAAGGTCAGACTGAGGCCGAAGCTGTAGGAGCTCATGATCGGGTAGCAGCCGCCGGAACCGGCGGTCGAATCGTGGTTTTCCGGGTCTTCCCCGAGTCCGAGGACGTCAACGGTGCCCCAGATGTTCTTATACATGGGAGACCAGTCCCAGAGGTTCTCTCCGGAGAAGAAGATGCTCGCCTTCGACAGATGGATGCGCTTGATCCACCTCTCGGGGAGGTTGTAGCCGAACTGGATGTTCTTGAGCCGGATGAAAGAGGTGTCGAGGATGTACCGCGTGTTGGCTCGTCTCTGGACCTGATAGAACGGCTGCGTCCTGGCAGAATAACGGGGCATGTAGGCATCACGGTTTTGCTCGGTCCAATAGTTACCGAGCTGCCATTTAGGCATCTGGTTATACTGCCTGTTGTACTGACCCCAAATCATACCGCTGTCGCCTCCGGTGGTGTAGTCGCGCTTGCCGACCCCCTGGAAGAAGACTGAAACGAAGAAATTGTTCCAGTCGGCCGCAATCGTAAAGCTGTAGATGAAGCGGGGCTCGACGTTGCCGATTATCTTGCGGTCGCCGGGGTTGTAAATGGTCTGGTCACCGCGGTCGATGTAGCCGTTGCCGTTTAGGTCTTCGATCTTCATGTCGCCGGGATGAAGCGAGTAGTCGCTCGACATCTGGTTCAATGTGTCATAATGTTGCTGGCCTGCAGCCACTGCGCCAGCTTCGGCCACCGCGATCTCTTCTTCCGACTGCCACAAGCCGTTGCACACGAATCCCCAGCGCTCTCCTATGATCATCCCGGGATAGTAGTCCGGGGAGTTGCCTCCGCCTATCTTCATGGCGTCATTGTTGAACTTGTCGAGGCGGGAGACATAGTCGGCCAGGGTGAATTTTACGCTGTAGTTAAAAGGCTTGGCGCCAAGCTTGAAGCCGTCCTTCCAAAGGAGTGACAGTTCAAATCCGCGGGTGGACAGTTCCGCGTAATTGCCTTTGGGAGAGTCGGCTCCGAAGACAGCCTGGATCGAAGGTCCTTCCGTGAACATATCTTCGGTCTTGCGGAGATACCAGTCGCCGGAAAAGGTCAGACGGTCATTGAAGAAGCCGAGGTCCAGACCGACATCGTAAGTCATCGACTTCTCCCAGGTCAGGTTGGAAGGGATGGGATTGGGAGCTGACGTCTTATGGTAGAACGTCCCTTCCATCAGCCGGCTCTTGCCGGTTACGGTAAACGTCTCATCATAGTAATAAGCGGAGATGTTGCTGTTGCCGAGAGTACCCCAGGAGAATCGTATCTTGGCATTGGAAAGCCACTTTTTGCCGATGGGCTTGACCCAGGGCTCCTCCGTGATCCTCCAGCCGGCGGAGACAGAAGGGAAGAAAGCCCAGCGCTCGTTGGAGGGGAATTTCGACGATCCGTCATAGCGGCCGTTGAACTGGATAAGATACCTGTCGGCATAGCTGTAATTGATACGGGTAAAGATGCCGACTGAGCGCCATTTATTGTAATAACCCCGCATGCTCTTCTTCTCTTCTCCGAAGGTGAGGTTGATGTTCTCCACCTCCTCCGATAGGAGTTCCGTGTTGGAAACGTCAGTCCTCAGGTAGATCTGCTGCTCGTAGTTGTAGCCGATGAGGGCCTTCAGGTAGTGCTTGCCCCAGGTATTGGTGTAATCGGCATAAGCGTTGGCAGCCAGATATTTCGTATTGTTGGTGGTCTGGGTCAGGGAAGAGACCAGGCCCTCCTTGGTCTTGAGGATTCCAGGGGAAGGGGAATATTCGTCGGGGTACACCCGGTTCATTCCGTTGTAGTTGATGAGCTTGTAGGTGAAATCCCCGTTGACGGTAAGGGTATTATTCAGGAATGATGTGTTGACGCCGACGGTGTTCCTAATGTTCTCCGTCTCATAGACATTCTTGCTGCTGCCGTAAAGGAAGCCGCCTACCGTGTAGGCTCCAGCCTGGGTAAACGTCCCGTCCGGGTTGTACATCGGCATACAGGGAGGGGCACTGGAGTTGATTACAGCCCATATATTGCCGTTGCCGCCGCTGGAGACGATGGGGTTGTTGTACTTGCGGTGGCTGAGCTCGAAATTGTTGGTGATCTTGAGCCATTTGAAGGCCTGGTAGCCAACCTTGACGCGCAGATTCTGGCTGTTGCAGTCATCCGTGTTAGTCTTCGAGTTGTAGAGGCCGTAGAAATTGTACAGACGGCCCGACACATAGTAGTCGAAATTCTTCGCCGTACCGGAAAGGGAGATATTGTGGGTCTGCGCGAAGGAATGTTTCTTATACAGAAGTCCGAACCAGTCGGTCCCTTCACCGAAGTATGCAAAATCGCCGGCTTCCACCCTCCACGAGCCGTCACTGATGATCGTACCCAGGCGGCCGGTGTCTCTCCTCAACCGGTATTCGGAGAGCCAGTCCGTCGTGAAGGGCATCATCATATTCATATCCGTGGGAGAACTGTTGTTGTAATTGGAGAAGCCCAGATAGAAATGCTCCGCCCAAGTGTAGCCGTCCGAGACATACTCCGGCCACACCACCGGCTGGGAAATCGTGAAGTTGTTGGAATACGTGATGTGTACCTTGTCCTTGGAGGCATCCTTGGTCGTGATGAGCACGACGCCGTAAGGCGCACGCGATCCGTAAATAGCCGCGGATGCAGCATCCTTGAGGACCGATACCGACGCGATATCATCCGGATTAAGATAGGCAGGGTCGCCTTCGACACCGTCGATGAGGATCAGGGCGCTGCCGCCCTGTCCGATGGATGTCGTTCCCCTGATGTTATAGTCGGCAGTACGGATAGGCTTGCCGTCCTCGAGCGAGATGTTGAGGTTGGGAATAGCGCCTTCGAGCATCTGGGTGACGTTGGCGTTCGGCCGGGCGGCGAACACTTCGCTCCCGACCTGCTCCACGGCTCCGGTAAGGTCTATCTTTCGCTGCGTGCCGTAACCGACCACAACGGTCTCGTCAAGGGCGAAGGATTCCTCCTCCAGCGTAACATCCAGAACAGTCAGGCTGCCGGAATTCAGAGTCTTGGAGACGAAGCCGAGGCAGGAAAACTCCAGCACCTTGTCGCCTGTCACATGGATGGAATACTTGCCGTCGAGGTCCGTACTCGTGGCGGACGAGGTGCCGGAAATGGAAACAACCACTCCGGGAAGCGGCGCGCCGCTTGCATCCACGACCGTTCCTGAAAGGGTCCGGGACGCCGGTGTCTGCCCCACGGCGATCAGAGACAGGAACAATCCTGCCACCAAAGTAAAAGCTTTTATCGGTCTGAACATAGGGCGACAGGATTAAAATTGAACGATGGAATAGCAGGGATAGTGGTCGGAGACAAGGGTGTGACCGTCATAGGGTTTGGTTACGGTCCTGTACTCCGGACATCCCAGAGATTTGGAGATGAAAATATGGTCGCAGACGTAAGGATTGCCGCCCGCGGCATTCCAGGCGTTGTAGGTCTTGACATCATCGGTGATGGGGGCGACTTCCCTTGTGCAGTCCATATCCTCCCTGATGCCGTTGAAGATGGAGTCGGTGTGGATGGTGTTGAAGTCAGCCATGAGGATGACCGGAAAACCCTCCGTGTTGTACATCGCTATCCTTTTCTTGATCAGGTTCATCGACTGGGATCTGGACTGGGAGGTGAGGCCGAGATGGGTCGTCATGAAGAAGAAGCACTGACTCGTCGCCTTGACCCTGAAGATGGCCCACTGTACCGGTCTGTCGTAGTTGTCGTCCCAGCTCATACTTTGGACTTCCGGAGTTGCACTCGCCCAGAAATAACCGTCCTGCAAAAGCTCAACGACATCCTTTTTATATAAAAAGCCGTTTTTGTATCCAGTCATCGTCTTCCCGTCGTAGCCTTCGGAGGCGAGGGTCCCGGACATATACTCCCACTGGGTCTGGGCAAGTTCCTGCAAACCGAGGACTGTAGGCTGCTGGTCGATGACCATGCTGCGGCAGGCTCCTGCACGAAGGGCCCAGTAGTTCCAGCCTCTGTCAGTTGCGTTGGTGTTTTTCTGACGGATGTTGAATGTTAGCACCTTGATCTGGTCCGGGCCGGACGGCAGGGTGTTCTGCCACTCCGGACCGTGGGGCGGGTCCTTCTCCTGCTTGGTGCAGGATGCGGCCCCAAGCAGGGCCAATGCAGACAGGATAACTATAATCTTCTTCATAATATAATTGAGTTATAGCTTAATGATAGCCGAGATAGGATAATGATCCGAAATCAACTCATGCCCGCCATAGGCGGTGGTATCCGTATAGTACTCCAGGCACTTGAAGTCCGGGGTGAGCCAAATGAAGTCGATAATAACTATAAAAATAG